>CAZULM010000014.1:0-92900 GCA_964621185.1 uncultured Saprospiraceae bacterium
CGGCAGCTTTGCGAACCTGCCCGCAGGGAGCCACACCGTGGCGATAACTGACGGGGCTGGTTGCAGCTTGAGCCATGTGTACAGCATAAAACTGCCGCCGGTTCTGGCCGATACCTTGCTCGAAAAGACAAACGCGACGTGCGTGGCCGGAGGAAGCCTTTCCTTGCAAGCTACTTCCGGCACCCCACCCTATTCCTTCAGCTTAAATGGCGGGATGGCCCAAGCAAGCGGGGCATTTACAAACCTGCCTGCCGGACAGTATCAGATTTCCATCGCCGACGCGGCGGGTTGTACCCAAGCCCGCAACTTTTCCATACTTCCGCCGCCACCTGCCCGCGATTCCCTGCTGGTACTGACGGAGGTAGGCTGCGATGCCTTGGGCAGCCTATGGTTTCAAGCTGTTTCAGGCACAGCGCCCTTTCAATTCCAATTGAACAACGGTGCCTGGCAAACGAACGGGATGTTCCAAAACTTAGCAAGCGGCCCTTATGCGGTGACAATGCGTGATGCTGCGGGTTGTACCTGCAGCAGTGTCCACAGCATAGCGCCATACCTGCCCTTGCAGCTGATATTGGACAGCTTAGGCGCGGTTGATTGCCGACACGCGTTGGGGTACTTGAGCGCCTCGGCGACGGGCGGCAAAGGCGAGTATCTGTTCGAGTTGAGCCAAAATGGCCAAATCCAGTCATTTGGATATTTCAAGGGCTTGGAATATGGCATTTACGAAATTCTGGTAACAGACTCCGCAGGCTGTTCCGCTGTTTTGTCAGGGCTTGAAATTCCGAACCAAGTAGATTCGGTCACGACATTCCAGGAGGTCAGCATTTACGAAGGCTCCTGGTACGAACTGCCAGACGGGAAAAAGGTGTCGAGGGCTGGCCAATATCCATTTATGTACCAGACAGTTGAGGGCTGCGACAGTTTGCACATCATAGATTTGGTCGTGCTGAAACGGCATGTATATGTGCCCAATATCTTCTCGCCAGACAACGATGGCCAAAATGACTTTTTTTGCGTTTTTTCCGACGAGTCACTTAAAATTGTGGAGCTGCTCCAAGTATATGACAGGTGGGGGGAGTTGGTATTTGAGAGGAGAAACATAGCCCCCAATGTTGAACAAGAAGGCTGGGACGGCACTTACCGTGGCCGACCGCTCAACCCTGGGGTGTTTATTTGGGTGATCAATACCACTTTTGTTGATGGCCTGCAGTTGCAGCTCAAGGGTGATGTGACACTGTTCCGTTGAAAAAACTGGGCCATCCCGAATAATTCGAGATGGCCCATGAATGCTTGTGTTGAAAAGGCGGCTATTAGCGGATCAACGTGATGTCGCCTTTGTACTCGATGATCTCGCCGTCGATAAATTCGACTTTTGCATAGTAAACGTAAACGCCGACCATGCCTTTATCGCCCTTAACCTGGCCGTTCCAGCCATGGTTGGTATCGCCCGGCAATACATCCTGAACTTGATGCACCAGTTCGCCCCAGCGGTCGAATATGAGCCATTTGTGCACCTTGGCCACGTCCCTTCCCATATAAATCCGCACCCCGGCGTTGTCGATATCAATGCTGTTCGGGTTGAAGATGTTCGGGATGAAGATGTTCCGCGGCTTGTTCACAACGACCATCACCGCATCGCTCGCCTTACAGCCGTTGCTGTCCACAACCGTAATGGTATGGCGGTAGGAATTGAGCGGCGTATAGGTAAACTCGTCGCAATAAGCGCCAGGTGTCAGCAAAGAATCACAGTTAGGGGAATAGTTCCATGTAACGGACTGGAGCGGCGTTGAGTGGACGATTTCCACGCTCACGGTGGCATCGTCGCCCAACTCGATTTCCACATCGGGGCCGAGGCTGACCACCAGTTGGCCGGGTTCTCCAATGGATATTACCGTATCCAGTTCGCAGCCATTCC
The DNA here is from genome assembly GCA_964621185.1 of uncultured Saprospiraceae bacterium. GTDB lineage: Bacteria > Bacteroidota > Bacteroidia > Chitinophagales > Saprospiraceae > M3007. The sequence continues at coordinate 1,916 of CAZULM010000014.1, forward strand.
CATCCAGGAGCGACAGGGTATAGTCGCCAGCGCTCAAACCTGTGTATTGGTTGATGCTGGTGCCAGAATTGCTGGTGAGGGTGAAATTGAACGGCGTGGTGCCGCCAACAACGCCATTTACTTTAATAGAGCCATCGGTATCGCCAAAACATACGATGTCGCGCACCGTCAGGTCGAATCCTGTCGGCACTGCCGGGTCTATCGTGACCGGCACCAAAATACTGTCGGCACAGCCATTAAGGGTGTTTCGCACGCGCAATTTGTAGGTGCCTGCGGCATCCACCACCGGGCTGAGAGTGGTAGCCCCAGACACTATATTGCCGTTGGCGGTTGTCCACAAGTAGTTGAAATTAGGCCCTACCGATGTGCCGCTCCCGTTCAAGCTGACCGAAGTGGTGCTGCAGTCCAACTGGTCGGTAGCCGTTGCCATCACCACCGGTGGGGTGAAATTGGCAAGCACTTGTACCGGGATCGCTTGTGTACAACCTGCGGTCGTGGTCATGGTAAAAGTATAGGTGCCAGGCTGTGTCACGGTAGCGGTATTGGCGTTAACTGTTCCGATACCTGGGCCAGTCCATTTTACGGTGGTTCCGGGAGGGTTGATCACATTGCCTGTGACGGTGATTGTGCCGTTGTTGAAACAGTTCAAGGTGCCTCCTTCTGCCGTGCCGTTCGGCACGTCGTCGTCGATGCCCATTGTCGTGGAACTGGTTGCAGTACATCCATTCGGCCCGGTAACTGTTACGCTGTAAACGCCAGCTTCGTTCACGGTAAAGGCAGCGAGTGTCGCATTTGTCGCATTGATACCCGGGCCTTCCCATTTGAAGGTAGAACCGTTTGCAGAGCTGGTAACGCTCAGGTTGCCATTAGGATCGGCACAGGTGATAATATCGGTCGTGGTTGTAACCGTGGGCGGAGTGTTGTTCAAGAAGACTTCCACTTGATCGGATGCAGAACACCCGGATACTGGGTTGACAACCGTCACAGTGTAGATACCCGAAACCGAGACGACAGGTTTCACATTTGTCTCATTGTTTGGATTGATGCCTGGGCCGACCCAAGTGTAGCTCAGGTTACCGCTGGGGGAAGTTGAGCCGGAAGCATCCAAGGTGACGCTTGTAATGGCACAAGTCAGTGTTTGATCCTGTCCTGCGCTTGGCGTGGGCAGGTTCTGATCCAGGGTCACCATCATGTTGTCACTCTTTGTACAGCCATTGGTGGTATTTGTTACGACCAAAGTGTAGGTGCCCGCAGTCAGCACATTTGGGTTCGCCTGTGTCTCATTGGCCGTTGTAATGCCAGGGCCCGTCCAAAGGTAAGTGAATTCGGGGCCAACGCTTGAACCTGCCGAGTTGATAGTGACGCCGGTGCCGCTGTTCGCGCAGGTAATGACTAAGTTGCTGCCAGCATTGGCGCTGGGTTGCGCAACATTCTGATCAACCGTTGCGAAATCGGTATTGGTACATCCATTCAACGCGTTGGTAACAACCAGGTTATAAGTCCCGATTGCATTTACCATAGGCATAGCGCTGGTTTGCTGGCCAGGCAAGATGCCGGGGCCAGTCCAAAGGTATGAAATGGAAGCCCCACTTTGCGACATGCTGCCGTCTAATTGGACCGTGGTAGCCGTGCAGGTAAGCGTCCGGTCGGGACCTGCTTCTACAGTTGGAAGCTGCTTGTTCATGCCCACATAGACGATATCGGTGGCGGTGCAGAAATTTGAGCTGTTGGTGACGGTCAAGATATAGGTGCCGGAGTCTGAAACCATGGGGCTTTGCAGGTTAAAGTTTCCGGTATTGATGCCTTTGCCTTGCCAAACGTACTCAATGTTGGCGCCTGTACTGCTGCCAGACCCATTTATGGTGATAGAGGGCGTGGCACAAGTGATCACGAGGTCTGCACCGGCATTTGCTGTAGGCACCGCTATATCCTGGGTAACCACAACATCGTCGGTAGCCGTGCAGCCATTTGCCGTGTTTGTTACCATAATGGTATAGTTGCCCGGTTGCGTTACGCTTGGGCTCTTTTGCGTGGAAGTCGCCGGTGTGATTCCGGGCCCTGTCCAAAGATACGTGATGTTCGCCCCAGAGGCAGACATGCTGCCATTTAATACCACCGAAGTGGTCATGCAATCAAGCTTCTTATCAGCACCTGCCGACGCAGCGGGCACGGTAATGTTTTGGTTGACGACAACGGTGTCTTTGCTGATACAGCTGTTGGAAGTGTTGGTGATGGATAGGATATAAGTGCCTGGCACTGTCACAGTTGGTGAAGGCTGCATTTCATTGGCGGGCGTGATGCCAGGGCCTGTCCACAACAAGGTGAAATTAGCGCCCATGGAAGACCCGCTTCCATCTAGCACTTCATCTACCTGTGTACAGGTCAGTAGGCCATCAGCTCCAGCGGAGGCTGTTGGATAGACCGCGTTGGTGGAGATCACCATATCATCTGATTGGGTACAGCCGTTGCTGTTGTCGGTAACCACGATGGTATAGGTGCCGGGTTGGGAAACCGTTGGCGTTGCCAGGGTTTCATTGGCGGGCGTAATGCCAGGGCCGATCCACTGGTAGCTGAAATCCGGGCCAGAAGAAGATGTTCCGCCGATGGTAGTCGAAAGGTTGACGCAATCGATCACCTCGTCAGTGCCGGCATCTGCCGTTGGAGGGGCCAGGTCACTTGTCACCATTACCTGATCTACCGCAGTACAGGTATTGTTTGTGTTGGTTACGGTAATGGAGTACAATCCGGGCTGGTTTATGGGCGCCCTTTTCAGGTTCTGGTTGGAAGGGGTTATGCCGGGGCCTGCCCATAGGTAGGTGTAAATGGAGCCGCTGCTGGAAGCGGAGGCGTCTAGGGTGTCCATGGCGTTGTTGAAGCAGTTCAGCACCAAATCTGAGCCCGCATTGGCAATTGGCGGTGTGATGTTCTGGGTGATGACGACCACGTCTGTGTTCACACAATTGTTGGTGGTATTTGTAACGGTGAGGTTATAGGTTCCTGGCACAGTAAGCCCTGTTGGGCTTTGGGCCGTAGCGTTGGCACCTGAAATGCCTGGGCCGGACCACATATACGTGATGTCAGACCCTGTAGAGGAGCCGGAGCCATCAAAATCTACCGTGGTCACGGTACAGTTCAGCACCCTGTCTGGGCCGCCTTCTGCATCCGGCACATTGGCATCTTGGAAGACTTCCACTTGATCGGTAGCTGTGCAGCCGTTAGTAGTATTGGTGACTTGTACCGTATAAATGCCTTCTTGGGTAATCGTGGGAGATTGCAAGTTTTGGTTTTGGGCACCGATGCCGGGGCCAGTCCACAGATAACTGATATTCGCCGGCGTCCCGCTGCCGCTCAAGGTTACACCATTAGGGTTGGCGCAGGTCAATGTCTGATCGGTGCCGGCATTTGCTGTGGGCAGAGCCACGTCAATGGAAACTAAGACGGTATCGGTATCGGTACATCCATTGGTGTTGTTGGTGATCAGCAGTGTATAGGTGCCAGGAAGGCTCACCATAGGGCTTCCTTGGTTTTGGTTGCCACCTGTGATACCAGGGCCGCTCCAGAGCCGGGTGAAATTGGGGCCGCTGCTGGAACCGGCGCTCAAAAGCGTGACGCTCGGATGGTCGCAGGTTATCGTGGAGTCGGCGCCCGCATTCGCAATAGGCGGCGTTTGGTTTATTGCAATATTGACGGAGTCTTTTTTGACGCAACCGTTTTGCAGGTTGGTGACGGTCAAAATATAGAGCCCTGGCTGGTTGACGGTTGTGGTCAGCACACTGTCGGTGAACATGAGCGGACCTGTCCACAAAATGCCCATTGGCGCCATCCCGGTGTTACCGGTGCCTTGCAGGGTCCTGGTGGGAAACGCGCAAGTAAGGGTTTGGTCGGCGCCCGCCGAGGCAGTCGGGATGGCGGTGTTCAATATTACCTCAGCCGAGTCGATATTGGTACAGCCATTCACCGAATTGGTAACAGTGGCATAATACCAACCGGCCTGCGTCACCACAGGGTCTTCCATATTCTGGTTGGCGGGGGTGATGCCGGGTCCAGACCAAAGCCAGTTGGGCGATCCCGCATTGGTGCTGCCGTTGATGGTCACACTGGATTGAGTACAGGTGATGCTGCCCCCTACCGTGGTAATACTGGGCGGGGTATTGTCGGCAATTACCGTTACCTGGGCTGTGGACGTACAACTATTGACAGGGTTGGTGACAGTGAGGGTATAAACACCTTGTTGGTTCACAACGGGGTTCTGTTGGTTCTGGTTGGCAGGGGTGATGCCGGGGCCAGACCACAGGTAGTTCACGCCATTGGTTGGCGAGGACCCCGACAGGGTGGCGGTAGTGCTGACACAGTTGATATTGGTGTTGGTAGCGGTGGCGCCCGGTGGGGTCGTGTTTCCGGTAACGGTCACGAATGCAGTGTCGCGGCAAACGGTGCCGCCACCGGTGTTTGACACGACTAAGTGATAGACGCCCGTCATGGATACATTTTGTGTCGGCGCGCCGCCAATAATGTTCCAGCCTGAATTTGTCCATTGAAAAGACGAGCCAGGGGTGTAATTGGTGGCCATCAAGTTTAAGCCCCCTTGGGTACCGCAGGTTATCGGGGTGTTCCCGGTAATCTCGGCGTTGGGGGAAAGTATCGCTATGGTGAAGTTGACCAAGCTGTCGCATCCTTGAAAAGACGGCAGCGTGACTTGGTGGAGCCCAGGGTCACAATAGGGTTGGCCCGCAAAATTAAAGCAGGTACCTGCGCAGATATACTGGGTCGGCATGGTTGACACCAGTGGTTGCTTCACGATCACCGTCTGCCGCACTACGCTGTCGCACCCAAGGTACGAATCGTAAGGAGTAGAGTTCAAAGTATAGGTGCCCGGAGCATTCAGGACATTGTATGGCTGTTCGTCCCAGGTAAACGGCGCATCTTCGTTGCAAATGACGATGGTAGGCTTTACGGTCACGGGGATGGGCATATTCACGACCGGGAGGCACTGGTTGGGTGTCAGCGGGTTACAAGAGTTTCCTGTCTGCACGCACACGTTGCCGCCCTGGCTGCCAAAGGTTATGGTCACCTCTGTGCCCGCTGGGGCGTTGATGTTCTGGTTGTTGTTCAAGCCGTTTATGGAAGACCCTGGAGGCGATGTCCAGTGGTAATACCCAGCGCCGTAGGCATCTGGGATGGTATAGATAGCTGTTGCGCCAGGGCAAACCTGGGTTGGGCCTTGGGGCTGGGTGGCTGGGTCTGCCGGCGGCGGCGTGATGCTGCCGTCGGTCACGCTGATTTCCCAGTTGCAGACATCGGCAATGTAGCCATCAATCATATACCAATAGGTTTCCCCAGGGGTGAAACCAGAATAGGAAAGCGTGAAAGTTTGACCGCCACAACCTGCACAGCCGGGGTTGCATACAATGGCGTCCGCATCGGTGCAGTTGTCAAAAATAGCCGCTTGAAGCCCGTCGCCGTTTTGGCAGTTGGACGTGATCAGGTCGATGGTGATGGATGATGTGCCGGCAACAAAGCCAAACCAGAAGTCGTTGTGCAGCGTAATGGCGCCGCACACCGTGTTGCCGCCTGAAGGCCCGCCGTTATTGATGCCGGTGAAGCCGTCAAAATCACAGTAAACACAGGATTGGGGACAAGATGGGGCGCCACCGGGCGGAGGCGGGTCGGGACAAGCTGTGCCCTCCTGAGCCCTTGCATCAAACTGCACGAATACAGCAACTAGAAATAGTAAGAGTAAGTTTTTTTTCATGAAACTTTCGATTTGTATGTTGACTCCAATGTTTGATTCGATATAGCAATAAGGGGCCGAACCGTTAGATACAGCCACCCAAAAAAACGCTTCTCAAAGCGTTAAAGATTTGGAAAAATAAAGGATGAACCAAAGAAATGAATGTTGCGGGCTTGCGATTTGAAGGCGTGAAGGTAAAACTTTGTACATGCATCCGCTATATTTTTTCCTGAAAATCTGCCAATGCCAGGAATTTAACAACGAACTTTCCGAACTTCAGGGGTACAAAATTTCACCCGGCTACCGCCTGGCCACAATGCCCATACGCTGTCCCAGACCCTTGAAAATCCCAGCGATTGAAATATAATTGAGCGGGAACTCAAAAACTACATGGAGCAGGCTTAAGAACAGCAGCGCCAAAAGGCCCACGCGGTAATCATAAGCATACAAGGCAATGGAAACAACCCAGATCAGCAGCGCCAACACCAGCTTCCGCTTCGACACTTCATGCCAGCGGATTATGGACGTCTTCGAAAACCAGTTCAAATAGTGATAGGTATAGGCAAAGGCCAAAAAAATGCCCATACGAATGCCCAGTTCGCTGTTCAACGTGAAATTGGTGCCCGGCACCACATTGCCCAAGACCAACCCGAGCTGGTAGATCACATTCTGAAATCCGCTCTCAAAAAACCGTTCCTTCACCGGGCTGGCACTTGCCAAAAAATGTTGGCTGGCATCTATCGGCCAAAACGCGATGACCAGGTGTGCCAGTACAAACATCACCACCGCCGCATATCCGGGCCTGCTCCCCGATTTCATCGCGCCGTACAGCATGAATAGCCCGGTGAATAAACAGACGTGGATGAAAGTGGGCAACATGCTGCCCACCAACAGCGTATAAGTATTGTTGCTCCTGAACACATAGGCAATGGCTATGCCCAATAGCACGATCAATATCCTGAATTTCCAATCATTGAACGCTGCCAGCGCCACCGCGACCACAAACGACAAAAAGGCCAGGTGCACCACCCAGGAAACCATCAAGTCGAAAAAGCTTTTGGCAAAAGAAGCATCCACAAAAGCCCTGAAGCCCGCCAGGCTGGGGTTGTGGGCGCCCTCCGCAAAAAAAGACGCAAAACAAATCAACACGACAAAACCGCCCAACAGCCAAGGCGTGGACTTCGATTTGCTGAAATAGGCCCGTTCGTCCAGCCAATTGATCTCTGTCAAATAATGCAGCGGGCCCAATATGGCATAGGAAAAAAGGAAGAGGCCAAATGGCATCCAAAAGGCCGCCATCAGCGACAGCAGGATCAAGGCGATGTTCAGCAGATCTACTTTGCGGGAATCCATGAGGCAAACCTACGAAATAAGATTGTCTATACTATCAAGGTTTTCCTTTTCACCGGATGGTGGCTCCGATATTTGGGCAAAGGAGAAGCTTGGGTCCCATTGCCAAAGCCCTTGCTCGTATTCCCGGGTTATCAGGGCAACATTGTCCAAATGGTATTTATGTTGCAGGCGTGGGAACTGGTACCGTTCCCAGAGCGATGCCTCGTCGAAGGGCACGCCCGTGGCAATGCTCTCCCGCAAGGCATAGATATAGGCAAGGGCCTCCGTGCGGCGCTGAAGCCAGGCATCGATGCTGAGGGCAGGGTCGCCGTGCCCTGGCACCAGCCGCGTGAACCAGTTGCGGTCGTGGATGAGCAGCAGCTTTTCGAGGGTTTCCTCATATGCCACGCTGCTATGGTAAATAAACGGGAACTCCACGTTGCAGAGGTAATCACCGGCAATGCAAAGGCCGATTTGCCAGATCACGACCATCATGCTGTCGGCAGTGTGCCCGGGCGTGAGGTAAAAAGTCATCTTTGTTTGCCCGTGCTTGTATTGCACCCCATCTTTGAAAACGGTGTAGTCTGCTACCGGGTATTCAATCGGGTACGGGCGATGGATGTAATACTTTTCGTCAAAATCCAACACTTGCTCTAAGCAATGCTCCTTGTTGGGGTTGTCTTCCATTGCTTTGGAAGTGAACACTTTATCGGCGTTGAAAGCCTTGTACCCTATGATATGGTCGTAATCGGAATGGGTGAAGATCAAATAAAGGTCGCGCTTGCCGCGTATGTCGTCCACATAGTGCTTGATGGCCATTACTTCCTCGGGCAGCCATGCCGGATCGACGACAAGCACCACGTCGTCGGTGCAAACCACGGTGGAGTTGGTTTGGAACAGGGCGCTTTGAAAAATGGTGACGTTTTGGTCTCGATAGATGATTTTATGCATCGGTGGTCTCTTGTTTGGAAATTCAAAGCTGGGCATTTGCTACCTTTGCGCTGAAAATGCCAGATGGCAAATATACAAATCTGCAGGAAACCAGCGGGGCTTATTATTTCCCCAAAATTCCTCAACTTTTCTAATGAGTAATATCGTTGCAATTATCGGCCGGCCAAACGTCGGCAAATCAACACTTTACAACCGGCTCGTGGGCTCCAGAGACGCCATTACCGACGACTTTTCCGGGGTCACACGCGACCGGAAATACGGGTTCTGCGAATGGAACGGCAAGCGCTTCGGCGTCGTTGACACCGGGGGCTTCGTGCAAAACTCCGACGACGTGTTCGAAGCGGCTATCCGCGACCAGGTGGTTGCCGCTGCTGGGGAAGCCTCCGTCTTGCTGTTTGTCGTGGATGCGCAAACCGGCATCACCGACCTCGACGACAACATCGCCAAATGGCTGCGACGGGTGAACAAGCCGGTGTACCTCGTGGTGAACAAGGTGGACAGCCACAAAAACCAGCTCGATGCCAACGAGTTTTGGGGCATGGGGTTCGAAAACACCTATTTTATCGCCTCCATCAGCGGGAGCGGCACGGGCGACCTGCTGGATGCCGTGGTGGAACAGATCGAGAACGTGCCGGAACTGGAAACCGAGCTGCCCAAGTTCGCCATCATCGGCAGGCCCAACGTGGGCAAATCCTCGCTGACCAATGCCCTGCTCGGCGAAGAGCGCAACATCGTGACGCCCATTGCCGGCACCACCCGCGACCCGATCCATACCGTCTATAACAAATTCGGCATGGAGTTCATGCTCATCGACACTGCCGGCATCCGGAAAAAAGCCAAGGTTGAGGAAGACCTGGAGTTTTATTCGATCATGCGCGCCATCCGCGCCATTGAGGAGGCCGACGTCTGCCTGATGGTGCTGGATGCTACGCAAGGCATTGAAGCACAAGACCTTAACATTATCCGGCTGGCGCAAAAAAGGCATAAGGGATTGGTCATACTGGTGAACAAATGGGACCTGGTGCAGGAAAAGGAGACCAACACCATCCGGGATTACGAGGCGGCCATCAAAAAAAGGCTGGCGCCCAACGACGACGTGCCGGTCGTGTTCATCTCCGCCATCGAGAAACAACGGATTTTCCAGGCTGTGGAAGCGGCCATGGAGGCCTACAACAACAAAAGCCGCAGGGTAAAGACCTCCGAGCTGAACGACCTGATGATGGAAATTATAGAATCCACGCCGCCCCCGTCCATTTCTGGCCGTTTCCCAAAATTCAAATATGTGACCCAGTTGCCAACGAAGTTCCCCTCCTTCGCGTTCTTTGTCAACAACCCGAACTATGTCCGGGAAGCCTATGTGCAGTTCTTGGAAAACCAGATCCGGAAGCATTACAATTTCAAAGGCGCCCCGATGGAAATATTCATCCGGTCAAAAGATTGAGCTATCTATGAAACACAGACTACTATTTGTTTGCCTGATCGCCGTGCTCGGCTGCAAAGACCAGCCAGAACAAATCCCGGCCTACATCAGGATCAAGCCCTTCACCGTCAATGCCCAGGGCGATGCTTCCTGGCACAAGCTGACAGAGGGATGGCTGTACGTGAACGGCGAATATTTAGGGGCTTATACCCTGCCTGCAACCGTGCCCGTACTGGCAGAAGGGCAAACCAAGGTGCTGTTGTTCCCGGGCGTAAAAGCCAACGGCATCTATGCCAGCCCCGACATTTACCCCTTGCTGAGCACATGGGAATCGACGACAGTGGACTTGGTAGCAGGGCAAACTACAGAAATACAGCCCAACACCGCGTACTTCGCCGCTGTAAAATTTCCCTTTGGCGCCGGGCGCGGCGATTTCGACGGCGGTTCCAGCATCGTCTTCGAAAACCGCGATACCGACCAGGCGACCACCTTTTCCTTCACTACCGAAGGGGCATTTGCGGGGAATTGCCTCCAGATGAAGGTGGACACCGCCCACCCCGTCATAGAGATCGCCACGGAACCGGTCGCGACCTTGCCCGTGACAGGACAGCCTGAAACCTGGCTGGAAATGCACTACCAGTGCGATATGCCCTTCTTTCTGTACCTGCTGTATATCAATGATTTCGGCCTGGAAGATTCTTATCCCGTATTCCAATTCAACAACTCGGAGAACCTGAACAAGATTTATCTCAACCTCACCGACCCGCTGGTGAAAACCAACGGCACCAATTACAAACTTTTTTTCAGGGTGGGCTTGCCAAAAGACAGCAACGGCAGGTACACCCAATTGAATGGCACGGTCAAGTTAGACAATATCCGGCTTGGGCACCTGCAATAAACGACGAAACAAAACATGTTAAACCTGCAGCGCAAGCGCCACACCTTTTATTACGGGATTGCCGACTTTGTGATGGCCATGCTTGCTTGGGCGCTGTTTTTCCTGCACCGCAAATACCTTGAAGGCGCCCCGATCGACCTGGGAATCCTGAAAGACACCAATTTCAGCCTCGGCATCTTTATCATCCCGACCGGCTGGGTCTTGTTGTACAGCATCTTCGACCATTATGTCGATATTTACAGGCTGTCGAGGCTGAACACGCTCGCCCATACTTTTTTCCTTTCCTTTCTTGGGGTAACCTTCCTCTTCTTTACCCTTATCCTCGATGATGTGGTGCACGGCTACCGCACCTATTACCAATCGTTCTTCACGCTTTTTGCCCTGCATTTCCTGCTGACCGCTACCGCGCGCATGATCTTGCTCACACGGGCAAGCAGGCGGCTTAAAGCGGGCCTGATCACCTTCAACACCCTGCTGATCGGCGGCAACCAAAATGCGCTCGACCTTTACTTGGACATCAAGGGCCGCGTAAAAAGTTTGGGCAACAATTTTATCGGTTTCATCGACACGAACGGCGATTCCGACCAGGTAATGGCCGGCCATTTGCCCAGGCTCGGCGCCTTGTCCGACCTGTCGGCCATAATCCAGGAAAAAAACGTAGAGGAAGTCATAATCGCCATCGAGACTTCCGAGCACAACCAACTGCGCGACATACTGAACGTGCTTTTCGATTTTGGAGAACAGGTCCTGGTAAAGATCATCCCAGACATGTACGACATTTTGCTGGGCTCGGTGAAAATGAACCATGTTTACGGCGCGGTGCTGATCGAGATCCGGCAAGAATTGATGCCCCGTTGGCAAAGGACGATCAAACGCGGCCTTGATATCTTTGTCAGCTTCACGGCCTTGGTGCTCCTCTCGCCCTTGATCCTTTACATCGCCATCCGCGTCCGCATGTCTTCGCCCGGCGAGATTTTTTTCAAGCAGGACAGGTTGGGCCTCAACGGCAAGCCCTTCACGATTTTCAAGTTCCGGTCAATGTACGTCAACGCTGAAGATGCCGGGCCGCAATTGTCGAAAGAAGGGGATCCGCGCTGTACCCCTTTCGGCGCGGTAATGCGCAAATGGCGGCTTGACGAGATACCCAATTTTTGGAACGTGCTGCGCGGCGACATGTCGCTGGTTGGCCCAAGGCCCGAAAGGAGGCATTTTATCGATCAGATACTGGCGCAAAACCCGCATTACAAGCACTTGCTGAAAGTGCGGCCAGGCATCACCTCCTGGGGACAGGTAAAATACGGCTACGCTTCCAATGTGCAGGAAATGTTGCAACGTCTGCGCTTCGACCTGCTCTATATCGAGAACATGTCGCTTGCCCTGGATTTTAAGATCATGTTCTACACAGCCCTGGTGCTGCTGCAAGGCCGCGGGAAATAGCCCCAAAAAAAGTGCCGACACCCTTCAGGTGCCGACACTCATATTTAACTGGAAGGTAGATTATCGGATCACAACCAGCTTTTCGGTATTTGTTTTTTGGCCGTTCTGAAAAAAGCTGAGGAAATAAACGCCCGGTGGCAAGCTCGAAATGTCCATCCTGAAAAGCTCGTCATCCACCGCAGCATCCAGCACAACCTTGCCGGAAGCGCTCGTTACGGTCAAAGTAGATTTTACGGCCAAAGGGGCAGAATGTTTCAAGTACACAAAATCATTTGCCGGATTCGGGTATATTTCAATGATTTGTTCTTGCTGGTACGTTACCGCTGGCAGGCTTTGCGCGGCATTTCCTTCATTGTCATCAAGGATATTCGATGCAGTTGTCAGCAATTTTGAGATCGAGTAGAACGAGCAATTTGCCCGTACCCGCCAATGGTAGGCCGTTGAAGGCTGCAAGCCACTGATAGACACCGAGGTGCTTGGCACGGTTCCCAAGTTGTAGTAATAAGTAGAATTGGCGTACTTCAGCTGGAGGGTATAGCTGGTGGCCCCTGGCACTGCCCCCCAGGAGATTGAGGCCGTTGTGCTGCCTACCTGGTTGTTGTACATATTTACGGGAGCCGTGCACGCGCCACCGCCGCTGTTCGCTGTCACAAAACTCATAATCGAGCCATAATTGGAACAATTCGCTTTTACTTGCCAGTTGTACGTGGCGCCGCTGCTCAGGCCGCTCAAATTGTAGGCCGTATTGCCCGTCGTGCCGGCCGTGAGCCAGGTGCTGGAACCAGAGGTCTTGTATTGAACGGTATAGCTGCTGGCACCGGATACGCCCGCCCAGGACAGGTAGGCCGAGGAGGTGCTGATATTCGACGTTTGCCCGTTGCCCGGCGGGCTGCAGGCACCATTGCCGCCGCCGCCGCTTGTTGTAGAGAAAGCCCCCTGGGTTGAAAAGTTGGAGCAATCGGTTTTTACCTGCCAGTTATAGGCAGTGCTTGGGCTCAAATTTCCAAGGTTGTACACCGTGGCCGTCGTGGTGCCGCTAGTGAGCCAGGTGCTGGAGCTGGTGATCTTGTATTGTACGGTGTAGGTAGTGCCGCCGGCCACAGGAGCCCAGCTAAGGGTAGCCGCATTTGCCGTTATATTGCTGGTTGACAAGCCGGTTGGCGCAGTGCCTGATGGTGTCAGGCAAGCGGCGTTCAATACTTTGTCCCTAATTTTTGCGCCTGGAACCGGGCCAAACCCGTTGTTGAAGTTGATGCCCGTGCTGCTCAGGTGGCAATAGCTCATAATCGTGCCGCCGTTAACCGGCGCGGGGCCCGGGGCACAGCTGCCTTCCGGGCTGACACAATTGTCGAGCGCGCCGTTTGGCCAGCTGCAGGAATGGGTGTGGTAGGAGCCAAGGTTGTGGCCCAGTTCATGCGCAAGCACCTCTACCGACCAAGAGTATGTCGGCACATTCTGAAAGGTGCCACTGATGGCGCTTACCCCGAAAGCGTATTGTTTGAAGCAGATGACGTCCACGTAGGCGATACCGCCGCCTAAGTTCCTGGTGCTCAGGAAATGTGCAAGCTGCCCGTTGAAGTTGGTACCGACGGTTTGGCGGAATGCGTTGAGCAGGTTGCCGATATTGGTTTGCCCGGTATAGTTGTCCGGGGAAGTCCAGACATAAATTTGGGAAATGGCAACTCCCACATTTTCATTGGCGTAAAGGGTGGCTACCTGGTTGAAAAGGCTGGTCACATAGTTTGTCACACCAGCCACCGAGTAGCCTTTGTCAACGTACAATTTGTAGTCACATTCCAAGTAAATGTTGACGGTTTTACATCCCACGCCCCGGTCGCCCGCGTTGATATCGTTCTCAAGGTTGCCCGGCAGCGACTGCTCGTCAGCGAAGCAACTATTTGGCGATGAAGCCTTTAAGTCCATAGTGTTGTAAAAAATATAATTGCCGGAGCCATCTTCCAGCAACCCAAGCTGCCGGGTTCCCTCGGCATCGGCCACCATGCCCGACAAGCCGGTGCTGGTTATGCTCAGGGCCGCGATGGATGCGTCATTTCCACGGATGATGCCCCGGTAATGTACCGATTGGTGATACGGAAAGTTTTCCTGGGCATTCTCGCCTTTGGTGCCAAGTGAAAATTCTGGCGCAAGAATTTCGACCTTTGCCAATTCCAGCGCCAACACCGCGCCGTCGCGCTGCGGGATGGAAAAGGTGATGGTGGCGGGCGCCTGGTGCAAGAATTCGTCGAGGGCATCCTCGTCTGCGCCCAAAAGGGTGGCATTGGTCACCGCCCTTTCAAGGTCGGGGCGGTCGGCAATTGGGGTGAGCAGCTGAACCGGGCGGAAATCGGCGGCATTCCGATAGGCGTTCAGCCATTGCGCTACCGGGTGTTGGGTTTGGGAAAAAAGGGATGCGGGGAGCAAAAAGCTCAAAACCAGCAAAAGGGATGTGAAGGATCGGGAAGTGATTAAAAAACGTTGGTGCATTTAAATTAGAAATTGAGAAGTGAAGAAATCGATTAAAGGTTACAGGGTTAAATGGTTTAAGGGTTTCAAGGTTGTAACCATTTAACCCTGTAACCTTGAAACCATTTTATTATGTCAATGAACTTAAACTCAACCTTGCTCGAAGCCTTGCCTGAACCGTTGGAATTGGCCTCGCGCGGCTTGTATTATGGCGATGGCCTCTTTGAAACCATACGGGTTTTTCGGGGCCGTGTCCCGTTCATGCAGTTGCACTGGGCGCGGCTGGAAAATGGATTAAAAGTGCTTGGCTTTGAGGTGCCGGTGTTTTGGTCGGCAGGTTTTTTTGAGGCGGAGATACTGCGGACGGTTGTGGGCAATGCCCGTGTCCGGCTCATCGTCTGGCGTTCGCCCGGGGGGCTTTGGGGGCCGACGGACAACCGCCCCAATTTTTTGATCACAGCGGCTGCGCTGGAATCGGATGTTTTCGCTTGGCAGGAAACCGGCCTGAATGTCCGGTTTTGTGCAGGGTTGCAGTTGCCCATCGATGCGCTTTCTGGGCTGAAAACCTTGGGCGGCACCCGCTACGTTGCGGCTGCCGTAGAGGCCCGCAATTTGGGCGCCGACGAGGTGATTCTTTCCAATCCGCGCGGACATGTTTGCGAAGCAGGGAGCAGCAACCTTTTTTGGGTGAAAGGTGACGCTGTTTTTGCGCCGCCGCAAAGTGCTGGACAAGTAAGCGGCACATTTCAAAAAATATTGTCTGGGGTATTGGCGCAAGAAGGCATCGCCATAGCGGAAAAAGCCTGTACTTTCGCCGACCTCTTAAAGGCCGACGAGGTGTTTCTGACCAATGCCATACAGGGGATCCGATGGGTGCGGTTTTTAGAGGGAAAGGAGTTTGATTGTGAAAAATCAATTTATTTTAACAAGTTAACGGTCAAATACTTAGAGGATGTTTTGAAACAAAAACAATAAAAACCCGTCCTCATATTTTTTGCTTTTTTGGTGCGTGTATTCAGCCCAAATTTTTTTTTCAAGCAGTACCAAATTTAACATTTCACGCCATGTCATCGCGCTACCCCGCAGCCGTCGGGTTCATATTTGTCACCTTGCTCATCGACGTCATCGGATTTGGGATCATCATCCCGGTGATCCCCAAGCTCATTATGGGGCTAACGGGGAAAGACCTCAGCCATGCTGCACAGGTAGGCGGCTGGTTGATGTTTTCTTATGCCATCATGCAGTTTGTATGTGCGCCTATCCTCGGCGCCTTGAGCGATCAGTATGGCCGCAGGCCCATATTGTTGGGCTCCTTGTTCGGCTTTGGGGTTGATTACCTTTTTTCAGCTTTTGCGCCCACCATCGGCTGGCTGTTTGTCGGTAGGATGCTGGCGGGGGTGCTGGGCAGCAGCTTCACCACGGCATCGGCTTATATCGCCGACGTGAGCACACCGGAAAAAAGGGCGCAGAATTTTGGCTTGATCGGTGCGGCTTTTGGCTTAGGGTTCATCATAGGGCCGGCCCTGGGCGGTTTTTTGGGCACTTTTGGTCCGCGTACGCCATTTATCGCGGCGGCGGTGCTGGCACTGCTCAATTGGCTGTACGGCCTCTTTATCCTGCCCGAATCCCTGTCCTTGGAGCATCGCCGCAAATTTGACTGGCGGCGCGCCAACCCTGTCGGCACCTTGGCCCAACTGCGGAAATACCCCGTCATCAGTGGCCTATTGGTATCGCTGGTGCTGCTGTATATCTCTGCCTGGGCGGTGCAGGGCGGATGGTCGTATTATACGATGGAGAAATTTCAATGGGACGAAAGGGCGGTGGGGATTTCCTTGAGCGTGGTGGGCTTGATCACGGCCATCGTTCAGGCAGGCCTGATCCGCGTGATTATCCCAAAACTGGGGCAGGAACGGGGTGTTTATGTCGGCCTCAGCCTGTATTGCCTTGGCTTTCTGTCCTTCGCCTTCGCCACCCAAGGCTGGATGATGTACGCCGCCCTGATCCCCTATTGCCTGGGGGGCATCGCAGGGCCTTCTTTACAAGGCATTATCTCTACCCATGTGCCGCCCAATGCGCAAGGGGAACTGCAAGGCGGGCTCACCGGCATGATGAGCGCCACTACCATTGTCTCGCCAGTGATCATGACAAGCATCTTCTCTTATTTCACGGCTGCGGGCGCCCCGATCTACTTTCCTGGCGCCGCCATGCTGACAGGGGCGGTGCTGACGTTTTTGAGCGCGGCGTTGGCGTTTCGGACCTTGCGGGCGGGGAGTTCTACTTAACCCTGATTTCAAGCAACACCGGTACAATGCCACCTTTGGTGCCGCTGGTTTCAAACCGCACCTTGTCCGGGGCGAACGTCAGCTCCGAGCTGGCTGCCATGCGCTTGCCAAGCGCCATCCGAATGCACTGGAATACCGGCTTGACGGGATACAAAGCTTTGATTTGGCCAAGAATCTGGTTGAAATCCTTCAAAGGCTCGCGGCAAAAGAAGAGACAGATGTGTTCGATGCCCGGCTGCTCCAATACCAGCGCGCTGCGCTCGCCTGGTACCAGCACCCTGACCTTTGAATTGCTGACAAAAGCTGTCTCGTTCAAACCATCAAACTTTTCGTCAAATTTGCTGTCGCGCGGCCAGTGCACGCCTATTTTCCCTGTGGCGTCCAAACTGAAAGCATAGACATAGCTTTCAGCTTTCACATTGTTCAATTCAAGCTGGTAGAGCTTTCCTACCGGCCACTCGGCAGTCCCTCCGCCCAATTTATAAACCCCGTCTTTGTACAAGAATTGGGCATTTTCAAAAACAGGGAAGCCGTCCACAAAATTTGTCGGGTATCGAATGTTGACATCTGCAAACAAGCTGGGTGTTTCGGGAGCAGCACGGTCATCTGGTTTCACGACCGTTTTTGCGGGCTTGGGCTTTGCAGCCAAGGTCATCAGGTACGCATACCGTGCATGCTCGGCATAGTCGGCATACCGTATCCAGCAAAACCCATTGTCGCCCCAGGAACTGCCCCAACTGTTCATCACCTCAAATGCCTGTTTACCATCATCAAACCCCACTACCACCATCGCGTGAGCGCTGGAGAAGGTGGTATCGCCCAACATGGGGAGCCAATATTTGCTGTCGCTGTTGAGCAAGTTGAAATTGTTGCGCAGCCGCATCGCAATGATAACAGGCTTCTTGCTCGCCAGCGCAAGCTTGGTCTTGTCTATCTTCACCCTGGCTGCTGCGTCCGAACCGAACAAGGTCATCCAGTCTTTTATCCGGTATTCCTGAGCTTGTGCCAGCTCTTCCGGTGTGGGTATCCTTTTGCAGTTGTTGGGGCGGGCATCGAAATCCTTGGAGGCTACATTCCCTTTTTCCTGCAGGGTTTTCAATGCCTTGTCGATATGGGAGCCAAGGTTGCAGTTTTCGAACTCCTCCCGGATCTGGTTGTACAAGAAAAGGGCAGAGAAAGCGCTGTCTGTGATGCTCTTTTGTTGCCCGGCCCAATTGTTTTGCACGGCATAGGCAATCGAAAAAGCGCCATAACCGGTAGCCCAGCCGGTACAGGAAGATATTTCGCCCTGGTGCTTGGGCCTTGGGCAAAATGGCCTCAAATCGACCTTGACAATACCTTCCAGGGCAGAAGCTTCTGATTTTCCGCCGTCGCCATAAGAGGGCTGCCTGGGCAACCTGTCGTATCGCTCGTCGTCAAGGATAAGCCCCTGAGCGTTGCTTAGGCCCAGGGCCAACAAGAGCAGGCACAGGCAACCGGTGAATCTTTTGAAGCTCATGTCGGCTGGGTTTAGTTCACTTCGTCCCACAAACGGAAGCGGTATTCGTTGATGAGGTATTTGTCGAGTATCGCTTCGTTGTACTTTTTTATCTCGTCCTTTATCCTTTGAAAAATATCGAAGGCTGCCTGCCCGTATTGAAAAAGCGCCGGCAGGAGGGTCAGGAAACTGCTCGTGCCCCCGTCGTCGCCCGTCACTTCCATCAGCTCCTTTTGGAAGTTTGCCGTATAGAAATCTTTGGCGCGGTACAGGTCACATTCCACCTGTTTGGAATAATCATCGGGAAAAAGGACGATGAACTTCCGTTTTCCCTTGTTGAGCAGGTCGGCTTTGATGTTGTAGAGCACCTGGTTGAAATACTCTGCGGAAGCGTTGTAGGCATCGGCCACTTTCCGCACGTCTTCGCTGGAGTAGCGGGACTGTTTCCGCTTGAAATCCCGAAGGGTGCGCTCAGAACTCTCCCGCAATTGGATAAATTCGGTCATAAACTGGGTGTTCAAAAATTGCCGGAGCCCCACATAGGCGTCTTGGGCTTGAACAAACTGGCTGGAAAGGATAAAAAAGCAAACAATTATCGGATTTTTCATAACAAAAATTGACACGGTTTAGAACGAGTAGGTCAGCCCCAGGCCAAAACTTGTTTGAGTGTTGGAAATGGGGGCGAACTGAAGCCTTGGCGCGCTGTTCGAGCATTGGTCTGCGCTCGGGGCCGGCTTGTTCCGGTTCATTTTATTGATGCGGTTCATCCATTTGATCCTGTTGAGGAGGATGACGCCTGCGGCGACAAACACGGCGCCGCCACCGAATATCAGGTATTGGGCGTTTTTGTTCTGCTTGTTGGCATCGTCGTACACCTCATCGCGTGATTGCCCGAGCTCGGTATAGATGGGTGCATTGGGGCTGACGTTTTCCTTGTAAATGTTGTAGGTGTCGAGGGCGTTGCCGCGCTTGACCATCCCGGTCACCGCAAGGCCGAGGCCAATGGTAGAAACGCCGCCAAGCCCCGCATAAATCGGTATCGGCTTGGGCGCTGGGCCGCTCGAAACGCTGCGGGGCGCCAGCGGGTTGATGCCGATGACGTCCATTTTCAAGTTCGAGATTTGGTCCTCGGTGTAGCCGTCGTTGGCATAGTACCAAAATATCTTTTTGTTGATGCCGGCAGTCTGGTTTTTCCCGATATCGCCGGTCGTGTTTTTGGGCTTGATGCTCGCATTGAAGGATTTCAGGCAGACATCGAAGGTGCGGTATTGGCCTTGCGGCGTCAGGTCGAAGGTAAAGGTGACTTTTTCGTCGTCAACCTCAGCTTTCACGTTCCGCACGATTTGGGCTGAGGCCAAGTTGGCGCACAGCAGCAGCAGGGAAAAGAGAAACGCTTGTTTTTTCATGGTGAAATTGGTTGTTTAGATGAGAGACTGGTTTGAAAATCATTTTTTTACGACATAGATGGGCAGTTCGCCGATCTTGTCACGGTCTTGCATTTTTGGCGTTTGGGTTTTGTCCTTTTTCACGGCGCGCACCATTTTTGGCACTTCTACCTTGAGGTAATTGAAAAGCTCGTTGACGGTGACGATGCCGTTGCCCGTATCTGCTTTCCCCTCTTTTAGTCCGCGCACGATCGCCTTGGTGAAGGCGCCGTTGCCCCATGCCTTGTCCTCGTAAGACAGTTCGTCGCCGGAACTGGAAGCCACAATGGCAAGCCCTTTTTGGGTTTTCGCCCAGGTTTCCAGCGCCCGTTCCACTTCCGAGGCTGTTGCCTTGCCGCCACTGGATGCCGGATCGAAGGCGCCCCCGCTGTGGCAGGCATCCATGAACACAAGCTTGTAGCAATCCAAGGAAGCGAGTATCTGCAGTATGTCCGCATTGAATGAAATGGACGTTGTGCGCTCTTTGCTGCTGCTGTAATCCTCCCCTTGGAGCCTGAAGTCGTTGTTCAGCAAAAACCCGTGTGTTGACAAGAACAAAATGATCAAATCGTTGCCGCCAATCTCGCCTGTCCGCATTTTGGTATGGAGCAACTCTATCGCTTCCCGGATGCTCTGGGTGTTGGCCCGCATGCCGGTCAACTCCTCGATGGAGACTTTGTTGTAGATGGAATTTCCCAGTGCCTGGTCGCGGAACAGCTCGCTAAAATCCTTGGCATCCTTGGCGGTGTATTGGAGGTTGGTTTGGGTGCCGACCGACAAAACATACAGGTTCGGTTTTTTGTGCAGGTTGTACCGGATTTGGACAATTTCGGATTCCATGTTTTCCACCACCAGGGAAAGCGTTTGCTCCGGTTCGCTGGAATGCAGCAGTTTAAGCTTGTCGCGAAAGCCGTACCTGGATCCGGCGGCAGTAAGGGAGGCGTCGGCTGAGGGGCTCAAAATATTCCCGTTGTACCGCAGTCGTATTTGCGACATGGAAAGGGCGGTGCCGCCCGATTCTATGGTAGCCGATATTTCCATTTCCGGCTCGGTTTGCAATACGGGCCGGCCATTCAGCTCAATGGCGTTGGGCTTGGTCCATACGATGCTGATTTTGGGAGGAGCCAGCACACATTGCACCAAAATCGTGCGAGAGCGCTCGGGCAGCCCCCCGTTGTTCACCTCCACCCGGATGGCGTGGCGACCTGCGTCGATATCGCCAAACTCGATGGTTTTTCGGAAAACGTACTGCTCTTTGTTCAGCATTTCCAAAGGGGCTTCGCCGGACTTGTCGGCTATGAGTTTTTCATCCAAATACACCTTAAAGTCCCCGTTTTTCAGGTTGGCTGCCGTCAGCGCCATCACTTCGAGGTTCACCCTTTTGTACACATTGACGATTTCGCCGGGGACATAGGCCGGTGACACCCATTCCAGTTTTAAGGCTGGACGGTTCTTGGCATTGGAGGTGCTGAGCACTACCCCCCTGTCGGGAGCATGGGTGTTCACCGTAACGCCAGAATCGCTGGATGTTCGCCTTGGGGCACATGCGAAAACGACGGCCAGTGCGAGTAATGGAAGATATGATTTAAGTGCGTTTTTCATCAATTGCCGTTTTTATCTGTTTTTACAAAGTAAACTTTGTATCCACCGGCTTGCCCGGAGGTTCCGCAAAATGCATATCCTTTGTCTGAGGTCTGAATTATTGAATACGCATGTTCATACTTTGCAGTACCATAAGTTTTTTCCCAAAGCATATTTCCCGTTGGGTCTGTTTTAATCAAATAAACGTCCGTATTGCCTGCGCCTTTGCTGCTCGTTTCACCGACAATGACATATCCCCCATTGACATCTTCTATGACAGAATATCCGATGTCGTCATCAGCCCCGCCAAAATCTTTTGACCATTGTTCTTGCCCATTCCCATCAATTTTGAGCAGATATACCTGGGTTGCACTTGCGTCTGTTTTTGTGGAGCCACAAATAATAAATCCTCCGTCCTTGGTTTTTCGGATACAATTGCCTTCGTCTTTGTTTTGCCCTCCGAATTTTTTTTCCCAGACCATTCCCCCCAATTTGTCGGTTTTAATGACATAGACATCGTACGATCCTTGTGTATTGGTCGTGGTCGAGCCGCAAACCACATAACTGTTGTTATCTATGAGTTCTACGAAATTGCCAGTTTCTAATCCTGCACCGCCAAATGTTTTTGCCCATTGTTGAGTTCCAGCTGCATTGGTATAGACTAGGCTCATGTCAGAAGATCCATCAACGGTACTGTAAGTATAACCACAAAAAACAAAGTCGCCTGATTGGGTTGCTTTAATGCAATTGGCAACATCGTTTTTGGCCCCGCCAAATTTAGAATCTGTTATTTTATCCCCATTATTGGCGTTGCATTTGGCGATGTAATATTCGCTTAGTGGTGCAACATCGTTATACGTATAACCTGATATAACAAAACCTTCATTGGGCGTAAGCACCAAGGATTTTCCGACATCGATATCTCCAACAGACCAAGTGTTTTCCCAGTCAAGCAATGGGTTGCCGAATGCGTTAATTTTTACAACAAGCAAATCGGAGCTGGCTCCTGGTGTAAAAGCGGTCCCTCCCCCTAATATGTAGCTGTCGTCAGCATTTTGAACTATGGAATAAGCTACCCCATTCTGCAACAGCGTTAATTGGAATTTTACGGAAGGTTCTTCATCGTCTATCCGTTTTAAATCGCAGCCAAAAATAAAAAAAAGAAAAATGAAAGCCTGTATTGCATAATGTGACCTAATCATAAAATTGCATTTTTATAGTGTTATCAAATGGAACGCTGGAAGTGTCAGAGATTGCCATCCTTATCCGTCTTCAAAATCGTCATTTTCCCCCCGGTTGACCCTGAGTATTTGCTGCCAACGGTCAATATCCCGCCGTCGCTTGTCAATAGGATGTCGTTGCCGACGCTGCCTTGGCTGTAATCTTTTATCCATTTGGTGTTCCCGGCAGCGTCGCTGCGCCAGATGAAAAGGGCGCCGTTCCTTTGGCCGGTGATAAAAAGGTCGCCAGAGGCATCGGCGATCAACTGCCTTCCGCCTGAGAAGTTGTTGGTCGTCAGGTTTTCGAATTTCCCCCAGACGTAATTGAACCCGGTGCCGAATTTTGCCAGCATGACAGCGTTGCCCATGGCCGCGTTACTTTCGGAGTACCCTGTCAGGGCGAAGCCATCAGAAAGGCTCAGGATGTCGGAAGCGGCATCGTAGGCGGTGCCGGCCCCAAAGGTCGAATTGTGCAACTCCGTGCCGCTCAGGTTGAATTTGTAGTGGAGTACCCGGTATTTTTCGCCGGAAGCGACTTGGGCGTAGCCGGTCGCCGTGAAGTTGGCATCCTGACCGAGCACAAAACCTTGCAGGAAGCCGGCATAGTACCCTGGCGCCGTTTTGGACCAGATCGTGCCCAGGAAGGAATTGAATTTTATGGCCCAGGGCAATGATTCCAAGCCCCCGACCGCGATATAGTTCCCGTCGGAAGTGCGCAGCACGTCTGATAGCCTGCAAAAACCCTGTCCGTTGTTGTTTATGTTCTTGGAGTCGATCAGGTCGCCATCTGCATCTGTTTTCATGATCACGGCGTTTGTGCTGCCGGCAAGCACCCCAGATGAGCCGACAACGATGAACCCGCCATCAATGGAAGATATGATCTTGTTGGCATAGCCATTGCCCAGTGTTTTTTGAAATTCGATGGCGCCCGATTTGCTCAACTTGACCAGGTGAATCTGGTCGCCGCCCAACACGCCTTCATTGCCGAGGCTGCCGGCAATAAGATAGCCCCCATCAGAAGTTTCAACTGCGCTGCTGGCATAAAACCGTTTGCCCGACTCGCTGACCTCGAGGTAGAACCGTTGCAGGCCTGTAGGCCCACCCTCCTCAATCTTTTCGAGGTTGCAGGTGCTGAACACGATAATGGCCGTGAAGCATAGCATCAATTTGGAATATGTACTGGTCATGGAATATTTGATTTGTAGGTTCAAGATTAAGTTGCCAATGGCTTATTGGTAGTTGCCGTCCTTGTCTGTCTTCACGATGATAATGTCGGCATTGGCTTGGTTTTGGGCCGAGCAGACAATAAAGCCCCCGTCTGCGCATGCTGCAAGGGCGCCCCAGCTATTGCCTATCGGGACAAAATTCTGTTCCCAAATTTTGCTGCCGTCGCTGGCCTTGCGCTTTGAAAGGTAAATCTCCGTAGTGCCGGAGAAGCTGGAGCTGTAGCCCATCACCACGATTTCGTTGTCGGCGCTCAGCGCCACATCGTATAGCTCGTCGGCACTGGCGCCGCCAAAGGTATTCGTCCAGCGGTGGCCACCTATGTCGTTGTATGCCACTAAGTTGAAATCGTGGTCGCTGGTATTGGTTCCCAGGTCGCTGCCTGCCAGCACGAGGCTTTTGTCGGGGAGTTCCACCACGCCAAAGCCGGGAGTATAGTTGTTCGAAGGGTTCATTGGAAAGCGGTTTTCCCACACAAATGACCCGTTTTCGTTCAATTTTAGCAGGTAGGAGGCTGTTGAATTCCCAAACTCGCTGCCGACCATCACAATTTTCCCATCCGAGGTTTTAATCATGTCCGACATGCCATAGCTGCCCGTGCGCACGGTGGTTTCTGACACCTTTGAGCCGTTGGTGTTGATGCGCAACAGCCTGACAATATCACCGCCGCTGGCGCTATTGACATACCCGATCAGGAAATCACCGCCGCTTGCAGGAACTATCCCAAAGGCAACCTCGCTGGAGTCAGCTGCCCCATAATTTTTCTCCCAAACCTTGTTTCCCTGAGCATTTACCTTGACAATAAACACGTCTGATTGAAAGATCATGTTGGTTGACCGGCCGCAGAACACAAAGCCTCCGTCAGAAGCTGCTGTTACAGCGACGGCATAATCGTCGAGCGTACCGCCAAAATTATTGTCCCACTCCTGCCCCCCGTCTTTATTCAGCTTGACAATATAAGCTTGGTTGCCATTGCCAAAGCTCTGGCTGAATCCCACCACTACATATCCGCCGTCGGGAGCGGCGATGATGTCGTTGGGGAAATCGTTGGCATTGCCGCCCACGGTGGTGCTGAACTTTGTGGCATTGGCGCCTGGCTCGATCCGTTCCAGGTTGCAGGCGATCGCCAGGAGCATGAATAGGCAAGGTACTAACCGATTGACTGTCATATTTAGTTTAGTTTAAGTTGGTTGTTGACCTTTACAAGGAGTATTTCTTCTTTGTTGTTGCCAAACGTCCCTGCAAACACAAAGCCTCCAGACGCAGTTGGGGAGGAGCTGTCAAACCCCGATGTTATGTTGTTAGAGCCATATTGATAGGTGAATTGGGTGGCATAGGACGCGTTCAGCAAGGCGGCCGCGGCCGTGTTGGCGGTTCCGCCCCCATTGGGCACCGAAACCCAGCCAGCTGGGACGTATTGCCCGGAGCTTGTTTTAGAAAAGCCGTTGCAACTGCTTTTTTCGGCAGTTGGGAACAGGTCAATGCGCGATTCATCGCCGTTGCCGCTCAAATTTAAGGCATAAGCTTGCACCAACAATTGGGCTACCACCCCGCAGCCGATGGCAAAGCCATCGGTGCTGTTCGGCACAATGGCGCCGGCATAGTTTCCCAGTTCGCTCAGCGATTTGTTGATCAAGGGGTTCAGGTTCTTGTCCAGTTTTACAAAAAACAAGGCTGGGATGCTTATCCCAAGGTTGTAGCCAAAAACGCCATAGACCTCGCCATTTCGCGTAATTGATTCTGGATGGAAGTTGCCGTTCCCTGGAACGTCAACCAGGGAATTCGCTACTTCGGCGCCGTTGTCCAGCCGAACTTTGAGGAAATAGGGATTTGCTGCTGAATTGTTGCCTTTGGCCGCTGCCAGCAGCAGGTGGCCGTCGGTCATTTCCACCAAATCGTAGCCCCGCTCCTCAATAGCGGGATCGCCCAATATTTTACTCCAGATAACGGACAGGTCTGTATCCAGCTTGACAACCACAATATTGAAATCTGAATTTGTCCCTACCATCGCATATTTGTTGTCCGAAGTGCGAATCAGCTTTCCGCCTGTGGTGTTGCTGATAATCCCAAAGTCGGTCTTGACCAATTCTGTGGAACCCTTTGAGGAAGTTTTGACAATAAAAAGCTGCTGGATATTCACGTCGGTGCGGGAGGTGTAGCCGCTGATGATGTACCCGCCGTCAACGGCCTCCAGCACCGATGCGACAAAAATCATCTTGTTGGCGCCGATGCCAAAATGGGTTTCAAAGTTTTCTGTATTGCTGCCGGCGCCGGGCTCTATTTTTTCCAGGTCACAGGAGAACCCAACAAACAGGGAGCAAATAATTATGGTGGACAGCGTCTGCATTTTCATAAGTCAGTGGTGTGTTTGGTTTGCTTCATAGGATTGGTGTTCAATTAGAAATCAACAAATACCCGTCACTGGGGATCGGCTTCAAAAAACCTTTCCCGATATGGCCATCTGCGTATTTTTTTGAGATAAAATATTGGACCGGCTTTTGCTTTTCATAAGTGATGCAGATGTTCTTGAAATACTGCCCGTCAGCGCTTGCCAAGGTTACTGTCTGCACCCGCTCTTTTCCTTGATAACGGTAAACGAGGTGCACAGAGGCAGCTTCAACACTTTTCTCTTCCATGAATTCAGGCAATATTTCCACATCCAGGCACACTCTTTCCACCGGGTTGGCTTTTTGCGGGGTTGTCACATCAACCAGGTTGCTTCCCATCTCCAACCAGGCCCAGGGCGTTTCATAGCGGTTTCCATCATAAGGAATCTCAATCACCTTGAACCTCAGCGGTTTGTCCATGCGCAAGGCATACGGGAAGGATACAAACCTGCTCGTAATGTCAGGCTGTTTTTGGGAGAATTTTGCCTTGACCAGCACAGGTTGGCCGGTGAGCGCACTGCCTTCGATCTCAACGCTCTTGAAAGCTAAGTCGGGGCGGACGTCCATGGAGAAATCAAAGCATTTTACTTCCAGGGCTGCGTAAGCCGGTGGTATGGAATTTTCGTTCAAATCTATCTTTTTCAGGGCATCTGGGTATTTTTTAAGGTCAATGAGGATATTCACCACGCCCGCCCGCACGATTTCCGACACAAGCGCAGTGTCGTTTTGCAAGCCTTCCAGGCTGCTTTTCAAGTCTGCAACCATGGCGGAATCGCCTGTTATCTTCAGCTCCTGAGCTTGGTGCGCCAGCACGTTGGCATAAAAGGCGTAGTTGAGGCTCATGATCAGGCGGCCATTTGCCTGTTGGTCCCATAGGATCTGAGCCTCGTGTTTGTTCAAAGGGACGGTGAATGTCCGCTCCGTCCAGTACACCCCTGCTGCCGCTTCCCCTTGTTCTTGCGAAGCAGCTTGTTTCCGAAAACGGCCACTTTCGTCCGCACCTGCTGGGGCGCCAATCCCGGAAACTATCACGGATTCAAGGTGCTGTATCGGCAATGGGGAGAGGGTGGCGGCTGGGGGAAGTCGCAAGGTTTTTCGCAACGACTCGAGCTCGGCGGCAGTGATCGGCTGCATGCTTACCCCGAACTGCAACAAATTGGTGAAGCGCTTCTCTTCTTTTGTCCCGGCCAATGCGGTGCCGGTGTAGCGCATGGCAATCAGCTCAAAAACTGGCTTCCCGTCCTGATTGGTGCTCAAACGCAGCGCCCCTGGGCCGTAATAATATTTGTTCCGGATTTTCCCGTCCTTCAAGACGATCCTGTCGCCCACGTTTTGCTTTGTTGACCAAAGCGGCTGCGCAGCCGGCTGGCATGCCCCCGCCAGCACCATGAGGGCGCAGGCGGCTATGCTTTTGCAACTTTGCAGCTTTTGTTCCACGTATCGGATGTTTTTACTTTTTAAGTTCCGGGAAGTACTCATTGATAAAGTTCCTCCCGATGCCGACTTCGGTTTTGGATTTATTGGAAACCCAGGCAGATTGCTTGATGTCGCCGTCTGGCATCACTAAGCTCACGGCATATTCAAACTGGGGCGATTGCCCTTGTGGCACAAACAGTTGGAGGCTTTCCAGAGTAGTGCCATCCTGTGTCACTGTAAATGGCGGGTTCCGCTCTACTTTTTGTTGGCCATTCGGGTCGAGTTGCACAGAGCGCACTTTCAGGCGCATTTTGGCCGCGCCGGAATAGCCCAACACGTCGAGCACATCAAAGGTGACCAATGACATCTCGCTCCGTGCGGTGGCGTTCAACAAGCTGTTTCTAACGTCCGTGTTGCAGTCGATGCAGGGTTTCACCTGGTACTCTAACCACATTTTCCTGACCTTGCTATCGGTGTCGAGAAAAGTGGGCACCATGCTGGCATCGAATTTCAGCTTGCTGCCTTCCGTCAGCAGTGTGTTGCCCATTTCCCAGGTATATACGGTGGGTTTGAGGATAGAACCTGAAGGCTCGAGGCGCAGCACGTGAAAATTTTTCAAGACAAGGGGATAGGGGGTGGCGTTTGTCCAACCTTCTGTTCGCCATTTTGAAGGCGAAAGTTCAGCCGTGCCAAATGTCTTGTGATAGTCTAACTTGATGGTGACGGGCAAGACATGGCTTGGCACGTTGCCATCGGGGAAAATGGTAAGGTCGCCGCGCAGCCCGATGTCCGTGAACAAGAGTGTCAGCAAGTCGTCGGGCTTGTCCGTTTTCAACATCAAGACGACCGGGTCGAGGAAGTTTGAGGGGATAGTAATGTCGATGTCGCGGGAATCGAGTATCCCTTCCAGGCGCTTGAAGGAAATTTTGGATGACTCGCTCAGCGGGATCGACTGCAGGGTGCTAAAGGTTTGGCCGGGCTTGTTCTTGATGGCATTTTTCAGGAGTTGCTCGGTAAGCTCTACGTCGGTTTTCGAAATGTTGGGCTCTAATTTCAAGGTAATCACCACTTTGCCCTTGCCGGAGGCGTCAGCGCTCAGGTAGTTGAGGGCAAAATCGTAGCCTGAGATGGGCGACCAAGACAATTGGTATTCTTTGGGGAAAAAGTAATAATAGCCCGATTTGGGGTTGGCGTCCTCGAACACCTGCCCGTCGATGTTCACGATGTCGAAATAATCGTTCTTGAAATCGTAATCGCTGACGATCTGCTCCAGCAGAGACACAGGTTTGTTGGCTGGGCCCTGACGCTCGGTATTCACCGGTTCTTTTGGCCCCGGCTCGGCTTCGGTCTTTTTAAAAGCAGGTTCCATCCTCCTGATATTCGGGGTGGCTTCTTTTTTGGCGGGGATAAGGACCTGTGCCGAGGCACAGCTCGCGCCAAAAAGCCCAATTGCGATGAATGAGATGATTCTGATCATAATGAATGAATTTTATGGCTTTATGGTAGCCGCAGATTTGTAGGGCACCAAGCGCACCGAAACTTCCTGGCCGGTCGCGCCTTTCAATTTCCACTGTTTCTTGTACTTGAAGGTGTATTTTTTGGCTCCGATGCCAAAATTCTCCAGCCCCTGGATAGAGCCTATGCCCTTCTTGTCGATAATCGAAAACTCCACATACCAGGTTTCCAGAAAGTCAGCCGGGTAGTTCCTGCCAGGCACCTGCTTGAAGTTGAAAAAGAAGTCTGCCAGACCGGCACGGCTGTCGAGGTCAACCCTAACTGTCTCGATCTCTTTGATCGGCTTTTTTATTTGGTTCAGCAAATTGCCCACGATGTAATATTCTTTGTCCTTGAACCCCACAAACTCTATTTGGATGCTGGCAGTTTTCTCGGATTCGGTTTGCACGGTCGCTTTTGTCACTTTGTTGGCGTTGTCTCCCAGGATGGTGGTCAAATCGTCTTCCATTTTGAGCTGGGTGGGCTGTGCCATGGTATTGGCCGTCATGGTGCCAAGGGCGACAATAAACAAGATATTGGATTTCATGATTTTGCTTTTGTTGCGGTGAAAAAAGGCAGCGAGCGGTTCTCAGTTTCTCCCGCCCGGGGCAGTAGGGGCTGGCGCTGTGGGTGCTGCGCGGACGTTCAAAGTAATGGCGAACCTGTCGAGTTGCTGTGCTATGTTCCAAGTCGTCGGGTTCGTTCTATAGCCCAACAAAGTTTGCCTGCCTGCCATGCTGAAATAGTCGCGGACGTACTGGTGGTTCAGGGTTTCAAAATTCGTGTCCATGATACGGCCCAATGCCCCCAAATTGTCCATCTTGTAGCCAGAGAAATAATCAACAATGGCCATCGTCAGCAATTGCCCTTTCCCGGTCGATCCGGCAGCCGCGCCCACAGGGCGGAGGTTTTTGGAGGAGAGGAGCATTTTCCTGAACAACGCGGTAAAGGTGAACTTTTCGGAGTGCATGTCCTGATAGGAGCTTTTTATGTCCCGCACAAGCATGGTTTCGCTTGAAAACTGGTCCATGTATTGGTACAGGATGTTGGCCGGCACATTCTCGCAGTACATAATAATGTCGTCCGGGATATCGCGGATCGCATAACAAGTTGTGCCCGGGCCGCAGGAAGCCTGTGGCGCCACGGAGGCATTGCTAAGCCGTGTTCGCAGGCAATGTGGCGGCGGGTTGGCGCTGGCGCCGCAGCCGCCGATGTTGTCCACGAACAAGCTCGTGTTGCTGTTGAGCCAGGGGGTCAGATCCATCCAGGAGGGAAAATGGTAGCGCAGGGCAAAAGCCGTTGCAATGCCTTCGTTGAAAGCGCTGTTCTTGCTCGGGATCAATTCGGTAAACGCATGACCCCCGTTGCCGTACATCGACACGCCGCCCAAAGTGGATTCGAGTATCAACGGCAGCTGGGTATGCACCAGTTCATGGATAAACACGTGCAGCTTCTCGGCTTCTGCCGACCAGCCGCCCGAACTTGCCGGGCGGGCTGGGTTGTAAAAATAGCTCCCGATGCCGATATGGCCCGATGCCTCCAGGGTGCGGTTGGTAAACATGGACGCACAGGGCCAGGAGGCATTGTTGTGGGCTGCTGCGTAGCTCGTACTGGTGCAATATACATCCCAGGAGCTGTGCTTGGCAGCATTGGCAAAGTCGTTGTACAGGTAAACGTACACCTTTTTGTCGTTGATCAGCAGCACATTGGCAACCCGCTGCTGCAAGCGGAAATCGCCGCCATTGCTGACGCTGCAGAGCAATTTTACCAACATGGTCTTCAAGCCCACGTTGTTGGGGTTCGTCCACAACGGCGTGCTCAGGCTTTGCCCGTTCGAAATGGTGATTTTGTCCACCTCAATGGTTGACAGGTTGGACGGCTTGGCTGCGCCAGGGTTGTCAACATAATAGAAGACCAGCTTTTCGAGCACGTATTGCCGGATCGTTTCCTGGTAATCCTGACCGTAAGCCTTTCCTAAAAGGAGGAAAAAAACTGAAAAGAAAAAAAGCAAATGTTTCATAGTGGCGTATTTTTCAGTTGATCAGTTCCCTCCACCCGTTGGCGCGGTGGAGGTGGTTGCCGGCCTGGCAGTCGCCGGCGATATTTTCACTTGGAGGTGCTCGGTGAAGCGGTCCAGTTGCTGGCCGACGCTCCAGGTAGTGGCGTTCGCCCTGAAGCCGATCAGCACGGCCCTCTTCGAGCGGAAATAGTCCTCGATGTTCGTGTCTGTGGGGGCCCAGGTTGTTTCAAGCACCGATTCCAATGTTGCCTTGCTGTTGACTTTGTAGCCGGTGTAGTAATCTAAAATGCCCAAGGGCAGGTGCTGGCCATGCGTCACGGTGCCCGTTGGGGCGCGGGGGTTGTGGTAGTTCATGCCAGATTTCACCATTTGCTTGAACAAGGGGGTGAAGGTGTAATTCGCTGCGTTGGCCATGTCCGTCATGGCGTTTTTAACGTCGCGGATCAGCATGAGCTCGCTGTCGAACTCCCGCATATATTGGTACAGGATATTGGCCGACACGTTCTCGTTGTACATGATAATGGGCGCGGTGAGGTTCCTGATCTTGTAGCACGCCGCATTGCTTTGCGAACAGCTCGCCTCTGCGGCCACCGGCACTGCGGCTAAGCGCAGCTGCAGGCAGTGCAGGGGTGGCGGAGCCGCGCAGCCGCTGATATTGTCCACGAACAATTCGTCATTGTTGTTGAACCAGGCCGACATCCCGGCCCAATCGGGCAGGTGATAGCGAAAGGCAAAAGCGGTGGCAATCCCCTCGTTGAAGGCGCTGTTTTTGCTGGGTATCATTTCTGTAAAACTGTGCCCGCCAAGCCCATACATGGACACAGAACCCAAGCTCGGTTCCAATACGAGCGGCAATTGGGTATGCACCAGTTCGTGGATGAAGACATGCCCTTTTTCGGCCTCGCTGGCCCATCCGCCGGATGCGGCGGGGCGGCTCGCGCTGAAAAAATAGGCGCCGATGCCAATATGCCCGGACGCTTCCAATGTCCTGTTCGAAAAACGGGAAGCACAAGGCCAGGAGGCGTTGCTGTGCGCTGCGCCATAGCTGGCGCTGTTGGTGCAATATATCCAGGAGCTGTGCGCTGCGGCATTCGGGACGTCGTTGTACAAAAACACGTACACTTTCTTGTCGCTGATGAGCAACACGTTGCGGATGCTGCGCTGCAACCTGAGGTCGCCTCCCTGCGCAGCCGTGCACAAGATTTTTTTCAGCAATGTCTTCAGTCCCTCGTTGTTGGCATTCGTCCACAAGGGCGAGCTGATGCTCTGGTTGTTGGAAATGGCGATTTTGTCCACTTCGAGGGTCGATAAGTCTGCCGGTTTGGCCGAGGCAGGGTTGTCAACATAGTAGAAGACCAGTTTTTCCAACAAATACTGGCGGTTGCGCTCGTCGATGCCCTGCGCTGAAAGCAGGGAGGCGACAAAGAGTGCGGCGAATAGAATCTGTATCTTTTTCATAATCTTTCTCGATTGAGGGTTGGCGTTATATTATGATTCGCCTGATTTTTGTGATTGAGTATGATTGATTCAACTGGTGTTCAATTGATTACAAAGATCGGCATGCACAAAACCAAGCGGCGTGAGGTATAAATCACATCTGGTCGGCATAGATCACGAGGTTGGTGCTGCTTTTTACGGGCGAAACCTTTGAGGTGCCGTTGTTGAGCATCCAGGTAATTTCATAGTCGAACTTTGGCTCAAGGTTGAGGAAGGCAGCTGGCAGCAGCACCTCCACCTGGGTAGTCAGGAACCCGGTTTTGGGATTCAGCCTTACTTGCTTCATCATATCCTTTCCCTCCACTTTGTAGGTCACTTTCACTTCGGCAGAGCGGATGCCTTCCCTGGCAACAGCATCTGCGTCCATTTCCACGTCGATCACCTTTCTGATGTAGGGTGGCGAGAGCGGGATGGAACCTGCGTCTGTTTTGACCCAAGTGGACTCGCGGCTGGCGCCCCCGAAAAAGTTCCACACCGTTTTGTATTCGTAATCACGCCATTTAAGGCGGTTGTTATCGCCTTTCCAGCCGTACAAAAAGGTGAAATAATTGCCTTCCTTGTTGAATTTTGCCCTGTCAATGGTGATATCCTCATTGGTAAAATCACCGTTTTCGTGCTTTTTGCGGAAGGAGACGGAAACAAAATTGATGTACTTCTGGAAGTCCTCCGCGTTGTAGCCGTCAACGATGGCGGAAATCTCCCGTTGTTTGTACAGCGGGTCGTCCAAATTGATTTGCCGAAAGCAATCGTCACAGCGTATGGCGCCGACGTTTTGGTCGAAGCGGAGCGACATGTTGTCCACCGTGAATTTGTTCAAATCGATGCGGAATATGCCGCTTTGGCGCACCGTCCGCATGGTATAGGAAACCACCGCTGCCGTTGTGGGCATTGTGGGTCTTGGCCTGTTGTAGGAAAAGCGTTCCCTTGGAGCGGTA
The DNA here is from genome assembly GCA_964621185.1 of uncultured Saprospiraceae bacterium. GTDB lineage: Bacteria > Bacteroidota > Bacteroidia > Chitinophagales > Saprospiraceae > M3007. The sequence continues at coordinate 35,105 of CAZULM010000014.1, forward strand.
TAGCCTTCAATTACAGGTGGCGAAGTGGAGCCGTGCGAACTTGTGTGCCCGCCATCGGTGGTAGGTCTCGGGGTGTCGCCCCCTTCGGTGGTTGGCCTGGAATTGCGTTCCTGTGCCAGCACTTCCCGTTCCTGGCCTTCAAAAAGCATAAAATCCTCCAAAGCGTCACGCCTTCCCTGGTTCAGCAGGTTTTGCGCCCTGTCCAACAAACTGGGCTGGTTGGCGCCGGGGAGCGCCGGCGCCCCAGGCGCGCCAGCGCCGGCGCCGGCCGGGTCGAACATCATGCGGGTCAGTTTGCTGTAAGCGTCTTCCACGGCTTTTTCCAGGCTTTCGTCGGGGTTGTAGGTCGTCACCTTTATCGCGCCGCTGCGGCGCAGGTCTTCAAAGGCCATGTTTATCTCTCCCGCCAGGATGGCTGCCCCCTGGCGGGAAACAGCGGCAGCGGCAAAGGTTTGGTTTTGGTAGATTTGCTCGAAATTGGCCTCGATTATGGCCCGCTTGGGCGACCGGTATCCCTTCAGGTCCATTTCAAAGGAAAAACTCATGTCCGGTGTGGGCGACTGGAAGCTTTCCCACAAGATTTTCGCCCCCAATTTGGTCAGGTTGATGGAGATGGCCGCTTTGTGGCCGTCGAGGATCGGCGCTTTCCCCAGGCCCAGCACTTTTTTGGAAAAACCCGATTGTGGGTCGTTGACAGAAGAGATCAAGGCCATGGTGCCGCCGGCGTACACAGCCGGGCCAACGATCACGCCGCTGGGGTTGACCCGCGCGAGCCCTTGCCGGGCCGCCGAAATCTGTTCGTTGGTAACGCCCATTTCAATGACACAGTGCACAATGCCGCCGCCTTCGCCCTCGTCGCGGGGGTTGTCGCTGGTGCCTTTTTGGTTGTCCACCCAACGCAGGAACGAAAACTGGGGCTTCCCGGTGGCGGGATCGATGGCGAGTTTGGGCTTGTCGGACAGGTACCGGTATTCATTGGGGTTGTTGACCGTTTGAAACAGGGTAAGTTCTCCGGCGCGCACTATTTTGTCGAGCAGGATATCCTGTGCAGCCAGGCTCAGGCAGAACAGGGTTTGGAACAGGGCAATGCATACTATTTTCATACTTGGTCGGTTTTAGCTGAAATGTGGATGTTGCCAGGGCGACAGTTTAGCCCTGGTTTTTGCTTACAGTTGGATGGCGTCTGCGGGTATTTCGTCGACATACAGCAGCGTTTCAGAGGCGTTCTTGCGCCCTGTAGAAAAGGTTTTGTTGCCTTTCACGCGCCAGATTATTTCATACTGGTAATCATAGCTGCCGTTCTTGAGCATGAACTCGGCAATCTGGGCAGTCATGTCGTCAGATGATTTAATGGTGACGGCTTCCACCTTTTCCCCTGCCCCGAAATCGTAGTAGAACTTTACGGAAGCTACCCGTATGCCCTGCTCTTCGAGCAGTTTCGGGTCAGCCTCCACGCTGACCTGCATGGGGTGGAAGGGCGGCGCCACGTTTATGCCAAGTTTGTCTGAATCCTTCCAATCCTGCATCACCTCATGGTCGCCGAAAAAGCTCCATTGCACCTTGTACTGGTATTTGAGGAAGGCATCGCGCTGGGCGTCCGAATCGTCTTTCCAGCCATAGATTAGCTTGAACACGTTGGCATTGTCAACAAACTCTTTTGCGCCGATCCGCACCTCATCGGTGCTGAGCTGTCCGCCGCCGTGCACTTTTTTCATCTGGACGGTGGCGAAATTCACGTATTTGGCGAACTGGTCCGAATTGAGCCCGTCCACAGAGACCAGCACCTCCCTTTGCCGGTAAAGCGGGTCGTCGAGGTTGATCTGCCGGAAACATGGCTTGCATTTTGTCACGTCGCTGCCCACATTTTCGTCGAAGCGGAAGGTGAGCGTCTCCACGGTCGATTTGCTCAGGTCGATTACATAATGGCCAGACTTGCGCTGTTTTTTCATCTCATAAGAAAAGTTTACGCTGAAGGGCGTCACGCTTCCCGTGGCCGCCTTGTGGATTTCCTTGCCGCCTTCGACCAGTTGGCTGATGATGTTGTTCTCGCCGTTGCCCGGCATGAAAAAGGGCGCGAACATCATGTCCAAAATCTTTTTGTAGGCAGCGTCAATGGCCGCTTCCATTTTGTCGTCGGCCCCGAGGCTGGTCACTTTAATGGCCCCTTCCTCGCGCAACTGATCGAAGGACGACTTGATGTCGGCCCCTGCGGTGGCGATGCCGACGGCGCTCACCTGTGCGCCTAATTTCCAGCCTTCATGGGAATACATTTTGTCCCAATCCACCTCGATTTTGGCGGAGATGGGCGAGCGGAAGCCCTGCATTTGCATGATAAAGGAGAAGCTGATGTCGGGCGTCGGGGTTTTGCAGCTTTCCCAAAGGATCTTTGCGCCCAATTTGGTCAGGGTAATGGAAACGGCGGCTTTGTTGCCCACAAAAATGGGGGCATCGCCCAGGCCGATGACTTTTTTGCTCATGCCGCCCTGTTCGTCCATAACGGAGGAAACTAAGGTGAACTTCCCGCTTTTGTAGATTACCGGGCCCACAATCTTGGCATCGCTGCGCTTGGTCTTCGATTTCAAGGCGGCTTCTGCCCGCTTTATCTCGGCTTCGGTAACGTGCAGCTCCGCCAGGGCATGGATCAAGCCGCCGCCTTCGCCTTCCCGCCTGTTGGGGTTGTCCTCGTCGGACTTCACATTTTCCACCCAGCGCAGGAAGGAGAACTGCGGCGATCCGTCTTTGGCCGTTCCCAGGGAAATCTTGTTGGGCAGATAATAGTACTTGCTGCTGTCAGATACATGGGGGAAGACAATCAGGCCGCCTACCTGAACAGGCTGGTCGATGAATATCTGTTGGGCGAGCGCGCTTCCCGAAAAAATCAAACAAAGCGCAATGGCAAAGGTCTTGATGCTCATTTTTGAAATTTTTTAGGCAAATGGTGAAAAGTGCGGTGCAATATTTTGGCTGTCTGAGGCGCAGTGTCAGTTTGTTGTCAGTCCGGGAATTTGTCGATGTAAATGACCGTGTTGGTGCTCTTGCGCCGGCCAGAGTTTTTTGAGCTCCCGTCGCTGAAGAACCAGGTGACTTCGTACTCGAAAAAGGCGCTGTTCCGCGGCACATAAATTTCGGCGGAGCCGGTAAACTCCTCCTTTTTCATGTTCATGCGCAGCAATTTGGTTTGTTCCTTTCCGGCGATGTCGAAGTAGAACTTCAGCTCGGCGCCGCGGACACCCTTTTCCTTCATAAACTCGGGCTCGCTTTCCACCAGGATTTCACTGCGCACGAAGGGGGCTGCTAAGGGAATGGTGTTGATGTTCGATTTTTGCCAGGGCTGCTCCACCAGGCCGCCGCCAAAGAAATTCCAAACCGACCGGTACTCGTATTCCGACCATTTTTTGGAATTGTTGTCGTTTTTCCAGCCGTAAACCAGGGCGAAGTTGTTGCCCTCTTCGTTGAAGTTCTTTTTGTCGATGCGGAGCTCGTCTTCGGTGATATCGCCCCCTTCGTGCTTCTTCTTTACCTGTACGCTGACGAAATTGACATACTTGCCAAAGTCCTGGGAATCGAAGCCATCTAAGAATGCCGTCACTTCGCGTTGGCGGTACAGGGGGTCGTCGAGGTTGATGTCGCGGAAGCAGGCTTCACATTTTATCGCGCCGAAATTTTCGTCGAAACGCATGGAGAGGTTGTCTTTCGACCATTTTTCAAGGTCAATGCGGTACGTTCCTTTCAGTTTTTCCTCCCGCATTTCAAAAGAAGCGGCTATTGCAATGTTCGACAAAGGGCCGCGCCCGGGCGCGTTTGGCCGGTTGGCAACGGGCGGCCTGTGCTGCCTGCTGGTATCGCGCGGGCTTGCGGTCGAATCCGGCCTTGGGTTGTTCCCGGCCTGCGTATTGGTGCGGGCAGTATTGGCGCCGGCTTGAGTGCCGTTCACCAGGGCGCTGGCCCGATCCAACATGCTTGGCCGACCTCCGGTGCTGCTGGTGAGCTGGCTAAGGCTTGGCGTACCTGTGCCGCCGGTAGGCTCGAACATCATGCGGGTGAGCTTGTTGTAGGCATCTGTGATCAAGGCTTCCATCTGCTCGTCGGCGCCCTTGTTGATGACTTTGATCGCGCCCGATTTTACCATTTCGTCGAAAGCCATGTTTATCTCAGCCTGAAGGATGGGCGCCGCTACGGCTGCCTGAAAGGCTTTGTGCTTGTAGATAGATTCGAAATTTGCCTCGATAATGGCCTTTTTGGGCTTTCTGAAGCCTGATATGGTCATTTCAAAGGAAACGCTCATGTCGGGCGTGGGGGTGTTGAACGACTCGCGAAGGATCTTCGCGCCCTGCTTGGTGAGCAGCACAGAAATGGCAGCCTGTTGGCCATCGAGGATGGGTGCTTTGCCCAGCCCGATCACCGTTTTGGCATAGGTGCCGTTGGCTTGGGCTATGCTGGAAATCAGGGCGATTGTCCCTCCGGTGTAGATGATCGGCCCTTGTATCTTGCCATTGCTGTTCAGGCGCTTAAGCTCACGCTCGGCTTCGGCAATGTGTTCCGGCGTGACGGCCAGTTCCACCACTGCGTGGACGATGCCGCCGCCCTCGCCTTCCGACCTGGCACCGGCCGTACTGGCGCTGCTCTTGGTGTTTTCCACGAAGCGGAGAAAGGAGAATTTGGGCGTCCCGTTCTCGGACCTGGCGAGCCGCGGCTTGTCGGAAAGGTAATAATAGGTGTTCCCGTCTTCCATATCGGGGAACAGGGTGAGCGGCCCTGCTTTCACCGGGCTGTCGAGCACCACCTGTTGAGCGGCTGTCATGCCCGCGCTGGCAAAAAGGCCAAGGAGGCAAAAAAATCGTATCGAAGCGAATCTACATTTCATGGCTGATTTGTTGTCAGGTAAAAAGGTTTCCTGCGAACTGAATGGCTGTCAATTCCTGTCCTCGGTAAATATCTTGATCACGCTCAGGAACTTGGAAAGTATCTCCTGCTCGGGCTTCACCGTGCCGTCGGCGGCAGGCTCCACGATGGCCTCGGCCGCCTTTCGCACTTTTTCCCAAAAAACGGCGTCATTGTCCTTCAAGCCCTTGGGGATGGTCACGTACACATAGTCGTCGTCCGATTTGCTCTGCCAGTCGAGGGCGATTTTCCCCTTTTCTTTGTGGTGCATGATCACCCGGTAGGCATAGCCCCGGGTATCCTTGTCGGTATAGATATTCTGCTCGATCAGGGATTGCCCTTTGGAAACTGTGAGCGGGATATTGGTTTCCACTTCCTTCCCAAACTTAAAGTACCGCAGCTGCAGGGTGGCGCGGGTAAAGCCCATTTCCTTGAGCTCGTCGAGGTTTGCCTCGAACTGGATGTTTCGGGCCGCGATCGGAGCTGCCAGGGTGACGCCCTGCCAGCTTCCTTTTACCCATGTTGGGTTTTCCGGGTAGATATTCCCGCCCCTTGTGCTCCATTGAACTTTGTAATCGTACATGTCGGAATTCCTGTCTTCGCCGCGGGCATACGTTACGGTGGCTTTTATGCCATTGTTCTTCAGGTAATCGCGGTCGATGGTAACCTGGTCCTGAAATTCCTCGCCACGGCTCCGTTTTTTTCGCACATTGACGGTGGCGTAGTTTATCTCTTTTTTGAAAATGTCCTCGCTGTCGAGGTCGAGGATGCAGTGTATGTCGCGGTGCTGGAAAAACGGGTCGTTGAGGTTCACTGCGGCAACGCACTGCGGGTTGTTTTTTGCGGCCTTGTACCAGGAAGCCATATTCCCCACCAACTGCACTTCCCGGGTAATAGGCGCCCTGAATTTCAGGCTGATGGAAGTGAAGCCGGATTCCACGCGCTGCTTGAGCTTGGTTTGGTTGACATTGTAGGCGGATGCAAATGCGGCGGGGAGGGAATCGCCGCTTGAGGAAACGGGCTCGCTCAGGGCTTCCTCCTGCTGGTCGTCGCTGACCGATTCCACAAAACTCCGCATGAAATAATCGACAATGTCCTTGCAGATAGGGTTGTCGGCGTCTTTTTGATCAATGGTTACCACCACGATTTTCCTTTTACGCAACTCCTCCATCATAATATCCCAACTGTTGTAATTGGAGTTCTGGGTGGTATAGGAGGAATATTTTTTCCCATCCACCGTACAATCGCCGCAGTGGTAGTAGTAATAGCTGTAATTGTGCCCCTTTTCCTGCATGAAGGAGTAAAACTTATCCCAGTAGATCATGATGCTCCCTTCAATGGCGGGCGCCATGAGCTTGTACTTGTAATTCAGTGCGATGGACAAATCGGTGATGGAACGCGCTTTTTCAAAGGTAGCCGCCATGAGCTGTGCGCCGTGCTTGTCAAAGCTGGCAGCAGCCGCAACTTTGCCGCCTGGGATCAGGGGGGCTTTGCCGCTGGTGACGATATTTCTGGTCAGGGTTTTGTCCTCGATGATGGCCGAAACGATCTTGAAGGAGTTGTCCTTCTCGATTTCCAGCTCGACGGGCCCTTTTATCACGGGGGTTTGCCGGTGGTTCGGCACGTTTTTATAAATGGCCACCCCGCTCGGCGACTTGCCGAAATACACCCTTCTCGTATCTTTTTTGAACAGCTCCTCGATCTTATTTTGGGCATCCTCTAATTGTTTGGCGGTAAGCCCCCACTCCATCAGGAAATGCATGATGGCGCCCTGCACGCCGCCGGCATCTGCTTTTTGCTCGGTGGTGTATTTGAGGAACAAAAACTCGGGCACGCCGTCGGGCCTTTTTGCCAGGCGGAGGTTGACGGGCAGGTAGTAGTATTCGTAGTCTTTGCCTTCGGCGCCATAAAGCACCAGGTTTGTGCCGTCGCTGAGCACCAGGTCAACCTTGTTTTCGTAGTTGATATACTGGGCCTGGCAGATATTGAGCATTGCCAACGCAGCAAAAAGAATAGTGGCAGATTTTGAAATTTTCCTCATGTTCATGGATGTTGTTGGGTTAGGGTGATGTGGAAAAAGGTTTGGTTCAAACATTGAGGGCCGGTATCATTTTTTTTCGGTGACAACATCCAAGACTTTGGAGAATTTGTCCAAAATACTCTGCTCGGCGCTGATGGAGCCGTCCTCGTTGGTGGCAAGGATGATTTTGGCTGCTTCTGTCGCTTTTTTGATCCACTCGGGGTTTTTGTCCCGTATTTCTTTGGGAATAGTGGCATACACGTAGTCGGTATTGATCTTGGCGTCCCACTCCGTGGCGAGCGGCCCGAGCTCTTTATGGTGGAATACCATGCGATAGGCATATCCTTTGGTGTTGCGGTCCATAAAGATCATTTTTTCGGTAAACGACTCCGGGCTGGAGGCGTTGATGCCGATATTGGTTTCCACCTCGTTGTTGAACTTTTTGCAGCGCAACTGCAGGGTCACATTCTTGATGCCCATTTCTTTCATTTCATCTATATCGGACTCAAATCGGATCGTGCGGGGCTTTACCGGCGGTGCGAGGGTGATGCCCTGCCAGGAGCCTTTTGTCCAGGTGGTGTCGCCTTTTGGGAACAAGGCGCCGCCCCGCAGGCTCCATTGCACCTTGTATTCGTACACTTCGGGGTCTTCGTCTTTGTCTTTTGAATAGCTCAACGTCACGCGGTTGCCATTCTTTTCGAGCAATTTCCGGTCGAAAGTGACGCTCTCGTTGAAGTCGTGGGTGTCAGGGCCCTTGCGCCTTTTCCGCACGTTCACGGTGGCGTAGTTCACCTCTTTCCCCATGATCTCTTCTGCCTCCAGGTCGAGGATGATGTTTATGTCGCGGTGCTGGAAAAACGGGTCGTTGAGGTTTACCGAGCCCACACAGGCTTTGTTGTGCTTTACCCCGTCGTACCAGGAGGCCAGGTTTTCGGTAAGGGTCGATTCTTTCAATACAGGGATGCGCAGCCTGAGGTCGAAGGTTTCAGTCCCTGATTTTTTCTTGTATTGGAGTTTTTCGCGATTGACGTGGTATTCGTACAGATCGATGGGAGGCTGGTATTCGTCGTCCGTTTTGTAGTCCTTTGCCTTGAACTTCTGGCCTTCCCCTTCCTTGTTGAATTCCTGGGAGGTGACGGAGTTCAAAAAATAGTCCATGAACGACTTCACCACTTCTTGGGCGATGGGGTCGTTGGCCTGAAGCACGTCCAGTTTTATGTCCACAGCCTTGCTTTCCCGCAACACGTGGTACAGCGCTTCCTTGGTTGAATCTGTGATGATGTCGTCGCGCAGCGAGTTGTGCTTGGGAAGGTCGTCGTCGTCCTTATCCTTGTGTTGATAGTCCCTTTGAAATTTCTGGTACAAGGAGTCTATCGACTCCCAGTTTACGGTGATCTTTCCTTCCACGGCTGGGGTCAGCACGTAATATTGGAAGCGCAGGTCGAGCGAGACATCCGTGATGGAGCGGGTCTTTTCAAAGGTGGCCGCCAGCAACTGGGCGCCGTTCTTGTCCAAGATGGCGGCTACGGCCATTTTGGAGCCAGGCAAGAGCGGGGCGCGGCCGGTGGTGATCAGGTTTGGGGTGAATTGTTTGTTCGTCAGGGTGCCTGAAATGATGCGGAAGGACTCCGGGACATCCGATTTCAGATCGACGGGGCCGACCACCTTGGGGTTTTTTATGTTTTTGTAGCGGTTGTTGGGGCCGGGGTTGTTGGCCAGCTCCTGCAGCTTGGATTTCAGCTTGCTTTCCGCCTCAGAGGTTTGCTGTGGCGTAAGCCCCCATTCCATCAGGAAGTGCATCAGGGCGCCTTGGGTGCCGCCGGCATCCGCGCGTTCTTCGGTGGTGTATTTGAGGAACAGGAATTCGGGTGTTTTTCCGTCCTGTTTTTTGGAAAGCCGCAAGTTGGTGGGCAGGTAGTAAAATTCGTTGGAAAAGGTGCCATAGGCTTTGTCGGAGCCTACGGTGTTGGCACGCCCGTAAAGCACTACCTGCGTGCCGTCAGACAGTGCGATGCTCACTTTGTTCTCAGAGTCCAATACCTGGCAAAATGCCCTGGAAGGGGCTGAGCTCATAAAAACGGCAGCGCACAGAAGGCAAATTCTAAAATGTTCAGCGATTTTCATTGTCGGAATTTTTATTGGAAAAATATTTCTTTAGTACCCGTTCCCTGAAAAAGGAGCGTTTCACTTTCGGGCCAGGGTCTCTTATCACCGTTACCGGGAGGGCCCGGCTGCACTGCCGGTAGAGGCGGTTCGGTGTCGAAACCCAGGAAAGCGGGATAAATTCTTTGGCGCGTATCGAAACCCCGAAATGGCGCCGCAAGCAGAGCAGCACGAAGTCGGCACAATTGTAGCGCCTGGAGTTGTAATTGGGCTTTTTCTGCGGCAGGGCCTCGATAAAGGTTTTCAGCTGAAAATCCTGCGCGGGCGTGGAGGCAATGCGCAGCATCCCATCGCAGGGCAGGCGGTAGCGGTGGGGCAAGCCCTTGTTCAAAATGGATTCTACCGTTATTTTTTCTTCGGAAGAGGAACGGGGCAGGCGGAAGTATTGGGGCGCCGTGTTTTTGTTGAAATGCCCAATATGCAGGTCCTTCTGCGGCCAGAGGTCAAAAAAAGTAAGGGTCCCGTTGGAGACGGTGTCCTCTAAGCTGACGGTTTTGTCGCCCTTCCGAACGTCGCGCACAAGGATATCGTAGTTCTCAACGGCGATGCCGACATGTCCAGTTACACCATCCTGGGTGATATAAACGACGATGTAAATGTCGTCGCAGCCAGCCCTGAGCTTGCCGGCCATCAGGAGGCACAGGCAGAACAATATGGATATGTGCGCTGAATGTTTCATGTCAATCAGGTCGTTAACGGATTAGTTTCAACAGGTCGGCCAATTTCACTTTCAAGGCCAATGGGTATCGCTTCATAAAATGTTCGGTATCTACCAGCACCGACAGGTTGATCTCAAATGCCGATTTGCTGTCGAGCTTCGGGTCGTCGAGGGCTTTTTGCAGTTCCTTCATTTCCGCTTCGTTGAACCGGAACGACATCGCCATTTTTGAGCCCGGGGTGGTGGCCACGCCGGAGCTGCTTTTGAGGCCGCTCCTGAGCACCTTGGCCAGGGCATCGTCTCCAGTGATCTTTATGCCCGGGGCGTCCGGGCTTTCTTCCACCGAGGTGGCGCCCAGCAAAACGCCCAGGGAGTCGGTATGGGTGCCGATCAGCTGCTCCAGCTCGGCGTGTTGGCTGGCATCGTAGCCCCAAACAAACAGCACGTGCAGTATGCCGCCGATCACTGGGCTGTTTTCCGATTCTGAAATTTTCAGCAGGGAGAGTTCGGCTTCTTTCGCCTCGTTCCGCGATACCCGAAAGTTGGCCGGCACGTAATAGTAGCAATGCTCGCATCCCTTTGCGGGAAGCAGCACAACCTCGGTCTGGTCTTTCAACACGAGCGCCTGCGCCCCTTCAATGTTGGGTACTTGTGCAGCGCCAACAGTGCAAAGGCTTGACAGCCAAAGTATTTTTATTGTTTGTTTGATCATTTTTTTCAGCTTTTTGCCATCAACGGGGCGTTTCATCATAAAATATCACCCCGTACTTGTCGTGGCCTGTCAGCTCCTTTTTTGAGCCATCCTTTATCAGCCAGGTCATGGTGTAATCGACGCCGTCCATGCCTGCGGGCAGGATCAGGCTGAACCTTTTCTCTTGCCCGGCGTCGGCGGGCCGGATGGTTTGCCGGGCCGACTTTTCTTTCCCAAAAAAGTCATACTTGATTTGGATCGAGACTGCTTTCACCCCTTCTTTCTCCAGCTTTGCCCAGTCGCCGTCGAGTATTATCTCATGATACCGGTAAGGCGTGAACAAATTTATCATCGGTGTTGAGGAAGAAACCCAGGGGACGGTGTATTGCCCATCGGTTTTGAACTGCCAGGAGACCTGGTATTGGTAATCGAGCCATTTTTCGCGGTCGGTGTCCTGCTTGTTCAGGTACGACATGGCCAAGGGGCCTGTGTTGGTTTCCAGCATTTTTTTGCTGAGCAGCATTTCGCGCACGGTTTGGTCGCCGCCGCTGTGGTTTTTCCGCAGGGTGACGCTCACGTTGTTCACCATTTTGTCAAATTCGTCGGCTAAGCTGCCGTCTATGCTGACGTACACATCTCGTTGCTTGTAGGTAGGGTCGTCGAGGGCGACTTTTCGGAATATCCGGTTGTTGTCGCCGTATTTTTTCCACATGTCCCCGATGTTGAAGGTGACAAAATGGTGGCGGGTCACGGTGCTGCGGCTGTTTATATTGACCACGGTTTTCCCGGAGGTCCGGACTTCTTTCTTTTTGTACACATTGCTGCCCCCGATGCCCAGCAATACCGATGGGCCGCGGGTGCCGAATACATCTTCCAGGATACCGTCGGCTTTCTGCCCGGGGATGAGGTCGGGCCGCACGGGGTTGAACATCATGTTGAGCAGCTTTTCGTACACCAGGTCGAGCAAGGCTTCGGAAGTGCTGTCGTTGCCGATGGTGCTGAGTTTCACCCCGCCGCTCCTGCGAAGCTCGCCGAAGGTTTTTTCGACATCCTTGCTGTAAAAAATAAAGTCCATGCTCTCGTTCGAGTAGGTGCTTTTTTGCACCTCGCTCCAGTCCACTTCCAAGACCGCGTTGTATGCCAGTGTTAGCCCGGAAAAGCTGAGGTCGAACATGACGGAGATGTCGGGCGTGGCCATTTTGAAGCTTTCAGCCATCAGCTGGGCCTGGGTTGGGTCGAGCGAAAAGGAAAATGCCACTTTGCTGTTTTGGAAAACCGGCGCTTCCCCAGTGTGCAGCACTACTTTTTTCTCCGACCCGTCCATCTGCAATATGCTGGATATCACCATGTAGCTGCCCTTGGAAAACATGACGGGGCCGTTGAGCTGCACCTTTCGCTTGAGCTTGTTGCGCAACCTGGATTCTGCCCGCCGAACCTGTTCTTCGGGTGTGTCGTACAGCACCAGGAAATGCAGGATAGCGCCGCCGGCCGCCTCGCCTATGGTTTGTGCGGATGCCCCTGTTGCCTTTTTCTCTGCGGCGTATTGGAGGAAGGAGAACTCTGGCAGGTTCTCGCTGTTGAGGGCTACCCTGCCTTGGGATGGCAAGTACTTATAGGTCATGGAATCTCCAAAGACCGGGAAGCATATCAGGCCGGCCGCCTCTACGGCCTCGTCTATCAGCACGGGCTGTGACCGCCCCTGTTGGAGCCAAAACAGAAAAATCAACAATGGGAATAATCGGTTGTACATTTTTGGAATGTTAAAGGTTAACTACCAAAAACCAGGGATTAAAAGCAAGGGATTAAAAAAACTCGGCATGCCGCCGGCTATTCCAAGGGAGGCACGAGGAATAGAAAATCGCCCTCTAAGAGTTTTGTTTGTTCTTTCCGTTCGCCTTTTTTTGTGTACCAGGTGATCTGGTATGCTGTGGGCGCATCCCTGTCCTGGTACACCGCTACTTTTGAGGTAAATGCCGCATCCGTGTCGCGCAGCACCACATTTTTGGGCAAACGTGGCTCTCCCAGCAGCATCGACAAAAAGCGGATGGCGCAGGAGCGCACCCCAGCCTCTTTGAACATGTTCCTGTCTGCGTCGATTTCAATGGTTTTGCGGTCGAACGGCGGCGTCAACACCTGTACCGAAGCGTCGGAGCTGCGCCACTCCCCCTGCTTCGCAGGGATGGTGACAACCGAATCGACCCCCTTGATGCTCCAGCTGATGCGGTAGTCGTAGTGGAGCCAATCGGCACTGCGGGCGCCCGCCCTCGGGTAGGTTATCGTTTTAAGGTTTAGCCCCTTTTCAATGTCGATGGGCAGGAACTGCAACTCCCTGGTGGTAACGCTTTCGCCGTTCTTGTGGTCTTTCCGGAAAACCACGGAAACCTGGTTGATTATGTCGCCGAAAGATTCCACGATATCGCCATCTAATTGAAAAAACACTTCCCTTTGTTGGAAATCGGGGTCGTCGAGGTTTACTACCTTGAAGTAGCGCCCGTCGTCCTTGTACATGTCGAAAAACCCGCGGATGTTCCCGGCGGTGTGTACCGGGACTTTTATGGTGGTAGATTTGCTGAGGTTGAGGTAAAAATTGAAATTTCGGATTTCCTTCTTGGTTTTCAACAGGTATTGGTCGTCGGGAATATATGGCTGCTCGCCGTCGCCAAAAAAGAAGGAGATGAAATCTCCGTTCTTATAGCGTTCTTTAAGGTCGCTTGGTTCAACAGAAGCCTCAATGGCCGGCGCCTTGGCCCATCCTGTTTTTGTATCAAACATGATCTCGATCACCTTTCCGGTAATAATGTCTAAGATGGACTGCATATCCTCGTTCTTGATCCCCAGTGATGCGGAGCGGTCAAAAACGTCGATTTTGATGACCCCTTTTTGGCAAAGGCTGTCCAAAGTAGCGCGAAGTTGATTCCTTTTGAAGCCTTGTTGTTTATTGGAAAATGTGCTGATATGCTCATAGACCAGTTCTAAGTTGGCCTCCACAATGGCGTTGTATCCCTTGATCGCAGCTTCAAAATACCCGTCCACCACGACGGAAACATCCGAGGTGCCGGCATGAAAAGACTCCCAGAGCAGGGTGGCCCCGTCTTGGCTGAGCCGGGCCGCGACTGCCGCTTTCGAGCCTGGTAAAAATGGAGCGCTCCCGGAACTTATCACATTGACAGTGAAGGGGTTGGCTCCGGAGGTATTGTTCAATACAGAAGACACCAGCCTGAAGCTGGAGTTTGATTTTTCGCCATCTTTTTTTGATTCCATCATGGGCACCACGCCCATCAGCCTCGCCTTGGGAAATTTTTCCTTCAGCTTTTTTTCCAAAGCAGCGGTTTCCTCCGGGGTGAGCGAAAAGGTTATCAATGCATGAAAAAGCCCGCCGTTGGTCGCAGGGCCACCCAAGCCGACATATTTTATGCACAGAAACTCGAAATTATCCTCCAACGTCTTTGACAGGCGCGGGTATGGGGGGATATAATAGTAGAGCGCGGGATTTTCCCTGTCCTGCAGCAATTGAATCCCATCAATCGTTATGGCGCCTTCTTCATATTTTACAATGGCGAAACCGGGTGTGGCTGCCAACGAGAAGAGAGAAAGCAATACGATAGCAATGGGTTTCATGTTTCAAAAAATATTAATGGTCGCCGCACCTCAGCAAGACGAAAAGGCAACTTCGGTTGAGAATGTATCTTTGCCCGCCTTGCGTGAACCCAAAAGGATAATAATTTTCAAAAAGGCATCCCAATACCGTTCTTTCCCTTGTGCCGCACATTTTTCCATATCGCCGAATCTGGGAATTGGGAACGATGAACAGCAGCTGTTCAAACAGAACAAAGATAGGAATTTTTTCAAAGACTAATGAAAAAGCCGCGACAAACAATGTATTTTTAGAAATATTATTTCTAAAAAACTGAATTTCACAAAAATATAAAAAACATGTTCAACTATCCCCTACGAAATGTGGTTTGCGAAAATATCATGGGCTAAGTCCCTGATAATCAATATGGCCCATCCTGAAAATTTCGCAAATCACTGGAATCCCGATATACACCTCACGCCGCCTGGTTTTGCGTATGCCGATCTTTGTAATCAATTGAAGATCAGTTGAATCAATCATACTCAATCACAAAAATCAGGCGAATCATAGTATAAAATGAATGAGGATGCCATTGCACAGTCGCCCGGGAGTGCAGCAACAGCAGCCTAAAGAAAAAGCCCCAATTATTTCCCGAAAAACAAAAACTTGTTTGACAAGCCGAAAATGGCCAATACCTTTGCCCGCTGATGCCCGGATGGTGGAATGGTAGACACGAGGGACTTAAAATCCCTTGACCCTTAAAGGTCGTGCAGGTTCAAGTCCTGTTCCGGGCACTTTCCTTCCTTAAAAGCCGATGCGCAGCGTCGCCACCCAATTCCTGCCTGCCTGCGGGAACAATCCCATCAGGTTGTACACCGCGCCGCCCTCCAACTGCGCATAAGGGTCGTCGGGGCGGGCATCATAGCCTGCTGAAATGTATCGGTAAACCCAGCCATTGGAAGCATAGCGGGCGTCCAGCCAATTGTTCAGCGACAGGATCAGGCTCAATTGTTGGCCAGCTTTAAACCCGAAATCTGCGTTTAACCGGAGGTCGCTGAAAAAATAGCCAGGCAGGGCAGCCAGGTTATTGCCCGTATTGTCCAAATATTGTTTACCCACGTATTTTCCGGAAATGGTGGCGGAAACACTGCCATTGCCCCTGTTGTCTTGGCCATTTTTTCGCCATAGCACGCCCGTCAGGGCAGTCCATGCGAGCAGGTTCGGCGAGAATGCCAGGTCGGCGTTCTTATATACGACCACATCTTGCAAGCCAGTGTCCCAGTTATCTCGGTATTCGGTAAAAGCTTTCACTTTGTTCCGGCTGAGCGACAGGTTCCAGGCAACCGACAGCCTGGAATGCAAGGTCGAATTTGCCTCCAGTTCCAGCCCGGCGCGGTAGCTGTCCGGCACGTTGGTGCGGATGTACGCGCCAACGTCGTTGATGCGGCCGTCCAGTACCAGTTGGTTGTGGTATTGCATAAAATAGGCATTGGCAGAGAAGCTGCGTTTTTTGTCTTCAAAGCGAAGCCCAAGCTCCGTGTCGGCCAAACGCTCTGCCTTCGGCCGCGAAGCCGGAGTCGATTGGGTATAATCGTCCCGGTTTGGCTCGCGGTGCGCGATGCCAAAAAATCCGTACCCTGTCCAGTTGCCTGAAAATGAATAGGTTGCTCCTGCCTTTGGGTTGAAGAACAGGTGGGTTACGGTTTGGCCGGTCGGCAGCAGCTCGTTGCTGAAGCCTAAAAAGGCGTATCCGACACGCCTGGCTTGCAAATCGACAAATGCCCTGAAGCTTTTTGAAAAACCTTTCTCGGCCTTCAAAAACACGTTCCCGTCGCTTTTTTCGGCTTCGTTGTCGTAGTACCGATAGCCCTTGGGCTTGCCGATAAATTGTTCGGCCCAAATTATTTCACCAAAATGGCGGCCCTGGTATTGGCTCAATGCCCCGCCCAAAAGAAAGCTCGTGTTTTTTTCGCTTGCCGGCGTCCAGCGCAGCGCAAAGGCGCCCCCAAAAAAATCGTTGTCCAACCAGCGTCGGCGTACCAGGTCTGTCGTCTCAATCACGGTATCGCCCAGCACCCAGCCCGGCAGGCCGTAGTCGGCATAGGCTTGAGCAGCCTTGTATTGCTCATAGTATCCCGCCCCTTTAGTGTAGTGCCCGTTGAGCTGCAGGACCAATTGCTGGCTTAAAACCCGCTTGTAATGAAACAACAGGTGCTGCTGCCTGTAGTCGTCCACTTCGTCTTCATAGGGTTCGCCCGGGCGTTCTGTTCCGGCAGAATTGTATGTTCTAAGTGCTTTGTCATCGATGAATTGCACCGGTGTGCCATTCCATGCCTGATAGGTTCTTTCATGGCCCGACAACAGGTGGGCTTGCACCGACTGGCGTTCGCCCAAGTAAGCTGCCGACAGGTGCAGTGAGTGCAGTTTGGCCGAACCCCGGTCGATGTAGCCATCGGAACCAATGCCGGATGCCCTGCCGAAGAACGACCACTTGCAGGGCAATAGGCCGGTGTTGGCCTGAAAGGAAACTTTTTGGGTGCCGAACGATCCCAGGGTGCCGGTCAAGGCGGCGCCCGGCTTGGGCGAAACCTTGGACAGGTCGAGGTTGACCGTGGCGCCAAAAGCCCCGGCTCCGTTGCTGCTGGCCCCCACCCCGCGCTGTACCTGGATTTCGGCAGCGGAGGCGGCCAGGTCGGGCAGATCGACCCAAAAAACGCCCTGGCTCTCCGCATCGTTCAGCGGCATCCCGTTGATGGTCACGTTCACCCGTGTGGGGTCGCTGCCCCGGATGCGCAGGCCCGTGTAGCCGATGCCCGTGCCGGCATCCGAGGTCTCTACCAGTGAAGGTATGGCCGTCAGCAGCATGGGCACGTCCTGGGCCTGCAGTGTCTGGGCAATCTTGTCAGCGCTCAGGTTGTTGTGCGGGATGGGGCTTTTGTTGCCCGTTCGGGTAGCCTGTACCACGACCTCCCGGAGGAGTTCCGTTGAGTCGGCTTGTTGGCTGTAAGCAAGAAAAGGGGAAATGGAAAGAAGGGCAAAAGCCCGAAAAAATTTGACACAAGTCATTTAAAATCAATAATTTGAGTGAAACATCCGCTTGCAAAAGGGGTTTCTGCAAACGTAGTGATGCCACTACCCGTATCCGTTCCTTAGCCGGAATTACCCGGTCAAGTTCGATGGGTTTGATCTCAGCTTTGCTGGGACTCAGCAAAGCACCCCAATGATTCGCCGCAAAGATCAAATTTTTTTTGAAATCCGCTCAAGTGCAGCATAGAGGCGTTGCGCGGGCGTGCCTTGGATGATGCTGAAATCGGCTTTCATTTCCAGCAAGAGTTCGTGGTAAAGGGAAAACAGTGCGTCCCGGTCGCCAGGGTTTTCGCGAAGCGGGTCGGGCGCCCAGGGCATTTCGGGAGAGCACAACAGGTAATAAGTCTTTTCCGCAAGTTTTTCGCTGCGGGTGACATCCTTTGTCCCAAACTGAAATTGCTCCCAGATTCGGATCACCGTCCAGTCGGTGTCACATACCAAGACCGGCCGTTGGCAATGCAACTGATACCATTCCTGCCAGCTTTTTTGGCCTGAATAAATGGCGGGGAGGTCAGATTTATCGTATTTCCGCCCCAGGTATTGCAGGTATGGCCTTGAAAACTCGGGGACAAGGTCTGTGCCGAGGGCTTGGGCAAGCCCTCGTGCCAAAGTTGTCTTCCCGACGGATTCAGGTCCAGTCAATACGACGGTCAAAAGCATGTTTCGGTTTTCCTTGACCATATTAATTGGTAATTTTGCGGCAGTTATAGAAAGAGAGTCGTCATGCACAACCTTGAACCACATTATTTATGGCGCGACGTTTATGCGGCGGAAGAAGACGAACGTTCGCCCTTTTATCGGCGCCAGTACAGCGAATTTCACTACACGCACAAGCTGTACAACTTTTACCTGCACCCGCAATGGGACGGGTTTGGCTCTGCTACGCTCTATGCCAAAATCCTTTTTGTCGATTACGACGAACAATGTGCCTTAATTGAGCTGATCGGCGAATGGAACGATGCCTTGCACAACGACATTATGCTCCTCAAGCGCAAATTAGTTGAGCCTCTGATGAAAGAAGGCATCGTGAAATTCGCGCTTTTTTGTGAGAACGTGCTGAATTTTCACAGTGCCGAAGACGATTATTACGCCGAATGGGCCGAAGAAGTGCACGACGAGGGCGGCTGGGTCACCTGTATCAATACCCGACAGCACATCATGGAAGAAATGCAAAGCGCTCATTTGGAGCACTATATGCACTTTGGTGACGAATACAACGACATTTTCTGGCGCAGCCAAAAACCGCTGATCGTTTTTCAAATTATTGAGGCGATGGTTACGGGGCGGGTGAGGAGGCTTGCTTAAAGGAAGGGGGTTCTGGATACTGGATACAGGGTTCTGGATACTGGATACAGGGTTCTGGATACTGGATACTGGATACTGGATACTGGATACTGGATTCTGGATTCTGGATGTGTTGGTGGCTTTGAAATGGTTTTTCAAATTTTACAACAAACTGCGTGAACCTGAAACCTGAAACCTGAAACCCTTTATTAATCAAGATACCTCCGCAGCAGCCCACCGTAGGCCTCGATCCTACGGTCGCGGAAAAAAGGCCAAATCCTGCGCACATCCTCCGTGCGCTGCTTGTCGATCTCTATCACAGTGTTTTCTTCTTTGTCGGGGCTGGAAAGGTGCAAGACTTCGCCCTGAGGCCCGGCGACGAAGCTTTGCCCCCAGAACTGGATGCCGGCAGTCGCCCCCGTCCAGTCCGGCTCATGCCCTACCCTGTTCACGGTGATGACGGGCAGCCCGTTTGCCACGGCATGGCCCCGCTGTATGGTGAACCATGCCCCGTGCTGCCGCTCTTTTTCTGCGGGCGTGTCGCTGCTTTCCCAGCCGATGGCCGTTGGGTAGATCAGCATTTCAGCCCCGGCAAGCGCCATCAAGCGAGCGGCTTCGGGGTACCATTGGTCCCAGCAGACGAGCACGCCCAATTTACCGACAGAGGTTTGGACGGGTTCGAAACCCAGGTCGCCCGGGGTGAAGTAGAACTTTTCGTAGTAGGCCGGGTCGTCCGGTATGTGCATTTTACGGTATTTGCCGGCGGTGGAGCCGTCTTTTTCAAATACAACCGCGGTGTTGTGGTACAAGCCCGGCGCGCGTTTTTCGAACAAGGAAGTCACCAGCACAACGCCATATTGTCTGGCTGCAGCGGAAAAGGCTTCGGTGTCGGGCCCGGGTATCGGCGCAGCGAGGTCGAACATGGCCGTTTCTTCCGCCTGGCAGAAATAGATGCCGCAGTGCAGTTCCTGCAAAACAACCAATTGAGCGCCCTGGGCGGCACAATCAGCGATCCCGGCAATTGATTTTTGGATATTGGCCGATTTGTCGGCCGAACAGGACTGCTGGACAAACCCAACTTTCAATTTTGACATAAGCCCTTTTTTTATCGTTTAAGCCCGAAAACAGAACTGCCACAAAAAGGCCAAAGCCGTGGCAATTATCGAATTGTCAAATTACCCCCTGGGGATACTGCATCGTCACACAGTGCAATGACCCATGTTGCTCTATCAGCATCCTGCAGTCGATGCCGATGATTTCCCGATCCGGGAAAATGCCCCTGAAAAGCTCCAGCGCTGCCTGGTCTTGCGGGACGCGGTATGTTGGCACCAAAACGGCGCCATTGATGATCAAAAAATTGGCATAAGTGGCGGGCAGGCGCTGCCCTTCGGCATCGTAGCAAGCATCCGGCCAAGGCAGTGGCAGCAAATTATATGGTGTGCCGTCCAATTTTTTGAATTGGCGCAATGCTGCTTCCATGGCTTCCAGCGCTTCAAAATGTTCGTCGGATTCATCGGGGCATCTGACGTAGGCAATGGTATCCGGGTTGCAGAACCGGGCCAGGGTGTCGATATGGGAATCGGTATCGTCGCCGGCCAAAAAGCCGTGTTGCAGCCAAAGTACCCGCTCGAGCCCAAAAACCCGCTTGAGGTGGCCTTCAATTTCATCGGCCGAAAGGTGCGGGTTCCGGTTGGGCGAAAGCATGCACTCGGCAGTGGTGAGCAAGGTGCCGAGCCCATCGCTCTCGATGCCGCCGCCCTCCAGCACAATGCCCCCATGCTGGGTTTCCACCTTGAAAACCCCTGCACCGGCGAGCCTGCCCGTGATGAGGTTGTCCTTGTCGGCGGGAAATTTCAGCCCCCAGCCGTTGAAGACAAAATCAAGCACTATTAGCTTCCCGCTGTCTTCCACAACAATGCCGCCATGGTCGCGGGCCCAGGTGTCGTTTGAGGGAAGTTCCACAAAATGGAGCTTATCGCGACCGCTGTCGCTGAACAGCGATTTGGTCTTAGAAATGTTGCTGCAAACGATGAGCACTTTTTGAAAACGCGCCACAGTTTGGGCAATCTCTACGAAACAGGGCAGCACCTCTTCCAGCATGTCGGCCCAATCGGTTTTTTCGTGCGGAAAGGTTAGCTGCACGGCGCTCTGTGGCGCCCATTCAGCTGGAAGTCGGCGGCTGGGAGTCGAGTGGAGGTCCTTCATGTTTTTATCGGCACAAAAGTAAGTTTGATGTCTGGCAATGTGCCTATTTGGGCAGAAAAAGAAGTTTGACTAAAAGTCAATCAAAGTGTTGATTTCCAATTTGCAATCTAATTTGGATTTTGTCGACATTAAAAAAATATGAAAAAAGAATTTGTGGATAACACCAATGATTCAGTACCTTAGCCCCAGCTTAGTGTCCACCACACACATTCTTAACCGGAAGCACTTCTTGCCCGACCAAACTTCCGAAGCGCCTGTTTTCTTTTGGCCACAGACCTTTTAAGCCAGATTTAATCCAAAATCAGATTGTTGCGGCTTTCACTCCGTGTGGATTCAATATTTTTTTCACTAAACTAAATTCATTATCGTATGAAGTTATTCAACAACTTTACCAAGTGTGGGTTGCTGCTGGCATTTTTGATGCTGCTCAGCAACTTCGCTCTGGCACAGCGCTCCATCAAGGGCAAGGTCACCGACGCAGAATCCGGTGAGGCTCTGATCGGCGCTTCTGTCTCGGTGGTTGGCACCACGCGCGGTGCTTCTACCGACGTTGATGGGAACTATTCCCTCGATGTGCCGGCAGGCTCCACTCAGATCCGGGTGGCATATACAGGATATGCAGAGCAAATCGTGACTTTGGGCGCTTCCAACGTGCTGGATGTTGCCTTGAAGGCAGGTTCTGTTTTGGACGAGGTGGTCGTTATCGGCTATGGCGTGGCAAAAAAATCAGACCTGACCGGCTCTGTAGCCTCTGTCAACGAGAAAAGCTTCAACAAGGGGCTGATCACGGCGCCCGACCAACTGATCCAGGGCAAAGTCGCAGGCGTACAGGTGATCAACAACAGCGGCCAGCCAGGCGGCGCCACCACGGTGCGCATCCGGGGCAACTCATCCATCCGTACCGGCAACCAGCCCTTGTACGTGGTGGACGGCGTGCAGCAGCCGGGCTCCTCTACCAAGCCGGGCGCATCTTCTGCCCTGGGCACAACAGCTCCGTCCAACCCGCTGAACTACCTGAACCCTGCCGACATCGAGTCCATCGAAGTATTGAAAGATGCCTCTGCCACGGCGATCTACGGTTCCCGCGGCGCCAATGGCGTTGTTTTGATCACGACGAAGAGGGCCAAATCGGGCGCGCCTTACATCGACTTCAACACCTATGTTGGCGGCAGCTCTATCCTGAAAAAGTACGACGTGCTTGACGGCAACGAGTACCGCGCTGCGCTCTCGCAGTATGGCCTGACCACAGGCGATTACGGCCAGAACGTTGACGCAATGGACGAGATACTGCGCACAGGCCTGGTCCAGCAGCACGGCATGACCATCGGTGGCGGCAACGATGCCGGCAACTATCGCGTAGGGCTTGGCTACCTGAAACAAGACGGCATCCTGAAAGGCAACGACTTCCGCCGGGCAAGCGCCAACATCCGCGGCAGCTACAAGTTCTTTGAAAGCAAAAAGCTCGGCCTCGACTTTGGCGTGCTGGCTTCCCAAACAAAGGAGAATGCGCCAGGCGTAACCACCGATGCCGGCTTCCAGGGCAACATCATCGCGGCAGCGCTGCAGTGGAACCCGACAGCCTCAATGTACAAGGCTGACGGCACTCCCGTCATCATCCCGCCATTTGGCAACACAACCATCAACCCGGTGGCTTTGTTGGATGCCTACAGAGACAAAGTGAACACATTCGACATCCAGGCCAGCATTGCGCCGTCGTACAAACTTACAGACAACCTGATCTATAAGTTGGAGTACAGCATCTACCACGGCGTAGGTGACCGCCGCGCACAAATTGCCCGTTGGCTGAACTACACGGGCATCGAGAACCGCGGCCTTGGCTACATCGCTTCGCAAAAAAACACCAACCAAATTCTCACGCACACGCTGAATTACCTGACCACTTTCGGCTCGGACATCAGCTTGAACGCTACCGCCGGTTATGAGTACCAAAAGCGCAGCGACAACGGTTTCGGCATGTTGGCCAACGATTTCCTGATCGGCGATTTTGACTACACCAACATCATGCAGAACTCCTCACAAGGCAGCCGCAGCATCTATTCCTATGCGGCGCCTGATGCAGAACTGCAGTCCTATTTCGTTCGCGGCCTGTTGAACATCAAAGACAAGTACCTCCTGAACGCAACCATGCGCGCCGACGGCTCGAGCAAATTCGGTGAGAACAACAAGTATGGCTACTTCCCAGCAATAGGTGTTGCCTGGAACGTGTCGCGCGAAAGCTTCATGGAAGATTCTCCGGTCGATAACCTGAAGCTCCGCGCCAGCTGGGGCCAAACGGGCAACTCCGACTTCCCCGCCGGCGCCTCGCAAGACCGCTATGGATTCGGCCAACAGTCAATCGGTTTGGAAAACGTAGCCAACCCGGATTTGAAGTGGGAAACCAGCACCACCTTGAACGTGGGCCTCGACTTTGGTTTCATGAACAACAAGATCTATGGTACCATTGACTACTTCAACAAGAAGACTGAAGACCTGTTGTTCCAATTCCCGACCATCCAGCCAGCTCCCGCAGGCTTCTACTGGATCAACCTGCCGGGCAACGTGACCAACTCCGGCTTGGAGGTAGCGGTGAACGGGCTTTTGGTAGACCAGGGCAAATTCAACTGGAACCTCGGCGTAGTAGCTTCCTTCATCAAGAACCAGTTGAACGACTACAACGGCCCTGCTATTTTCTACGGCCAGTTGTTCGGTCAGGGCAGCTCCGGCGCGACCAGCCAACTGCTTGCCAGCGGCCAGCCGCTCAACTCTTTCTACCTGCGCCAACACCTTGGCATCAATGCTGACGGCCAAAGCGAATACGCGAACGACGAAGAACTGGCGTTCGTAGGCGATCCGAACCCGAAGACCGTTTTGGGCATCACGACCTCGCTCAACTACGACAGGCTGACATTCGACATGAGCCTCAACGGCGCTTATGGCTACGAGATATACAACAACACCAAAATGTCAGTGCTGCCGATCGGAAACCTCGGCACCCGCAACATCGACGCCAGCCTGATCGGAGGCTCCGTGCAAGAAGCAACTTCCAACGCCATCAAAGGCTCTTCTCGCTACCTGGAGAGCGGCAATTACATGAAGCTTGCCAATGCCCGCCTTGCCTACAGCTTCGGCAACCTCGGCAAAACGATCAGGAATGCAACCCTGTATGTCCAGGGAACAAACTTGCTGGTGTTCACCGACTACTCCGGTTTCGACCCGGAGGTCAATACGGTTAACGTAAGAGACGGCCTGCCTTCTGCCGGTATCGAATACATCCCATACCCGTCGGCCCGTACCTTTATCGTTGGCGCTAACTTTTCATTTTAACTAAAAAATTACCAATAACATGAAGTTTAAAGCTCTTTTCCTCATGTTTCTCCTCTCTGCCGGCTTCTTCGCCTGCACAGATTTGGAAGAAACACTGAAAGAGGATCTCACAAAAACAGCGGCAGAGGAATACCTCAACGCCAACACCGACGTGGCTGCACTCCTGAGAGGCTGCTACGACGGCCTGCGTTTGCCGTTCCAGGACCAATCCCGGTTCTGGGCTGCCTCACAGCACACCACTGATGAAACCCTCGGGCCAACCCGTGGGCCAGACTGGGACGACAATGGTATCTGGCGTGTGTTGCACACCCACACCTGGACTGCCGACCACTCTTTCTTGTCCTCCACCTTCAACGAGTTGCTGCAAGTGGTTTTTTCTACCACAAACGTGTTGAATTTCAATGCCACTGCCCAGCAGAAAGCTGAAGCGCGTTTCCTGCGCGCCTTTATCATGTTCACCGTTGCCGATGGCTGGAACCAGGTTCCATACCGCCAGCCTGGCGAGAACCTGCTGAACGCACCGAACGTGCTCAAAGGCGCCGAAGCGCTCGATTTCGTGATCGCAGAACTGAATGCCATTATCGCCGACCTGCCCGACGGGCCAGTAAACCGTGCCAACAAAAACGCAGCAAGGGGCCTCCTCATGCGCGCATACCTGAACAAAGGCACGTTTGCCGACCGCCAGAACCCTTCGTTCCCACAGGCAGACATGAACCAGGTGATCAACCTGGCCGACCAGATCATCGCAACGAACCAGTACAGCCTGGACGACAACTACTTCGACAACTTTGCACCAAACAACGACCAGGTTTCTTCAGAGAACATCTGGACGGCGGAGAACGAAGGCGGCACCAGCAGCGGCAACATCCGCTCCCGCTGGTTCTGCACCCTGCACTACAACCAGAACCCATCCGGCTGGAACGGTTTTGCCACTTTGAGCGACTTGTATGACTCCTTCGAAGACACAGACATGCGCAAAAAGGCAAACTACGCTGGCATGACCGACGTTTCTGGCATCAATGCAGGCTTTTTGATCGGCCAACAGAAAGACCAAAACGGTGTCGAGCTGAACGACCGCAAAGGCAACAAGCTGGCCTTCACCCGCGACGTTGCCAACGTCGAGACGGGCAACAACCTGGAGATCACGGGCATCCGTGTCATCAAGTACCCGATCGACTATAACGGTGGCGACAATGCCGACAACGACTATGTTTACATCCGCTATGCCGACGTTTTGCTCATGAAAGCAGAAGCCCTGTTCCGCAACGGCGACGCTGCCGGCGGTTTGGCTATTGTGAACCAGGTCCGCACCAAGCGTGGCGCTTCGCCGCTGGCTTCCCTGACAGCAGACAACCTGCTGGCTGAAAGGGCCCGTGAATTCTATTGGGAAGGCAACCGCCGTACCGATATGATCCGCTTCGGCAAGTTCCTGGCGCCGTTCCAGCAGAAGCCTGGCACCTCTGGCCCAGAGCGCCTGCTGTTCCCGATCCCGGCTTCAGCATTGGCCGTAAACCCGAACCTCGAGCAAAACCCAGGCTATCCTAGGTAATTCCAATTGCAGGGGTTAATTGAATTTGAGCGGCTGCCCAATTGCGGGCAGCCGCTCATTTTTTTCAACGTACAATTGTGACATTTCCCGAAAACAAGTCCTGGCTGCCATCGATAAATTCAATCTCAGCTTGCCAGATGTAAACACCTGGCGGCACAATTTTCTGTCGGAAACGGCCATCCCATTGCGGCATATCCGTAGTTAAGTCCTGTCCTTTGGCTTCAAAAACCAGGTTTCCCCAGCGGTCAAAAATGCGCATATCCCGAATCAGGCCATAGTCGGGGCTTTGCAGGAAAAAATGGTCGTTGATGCCGTCGTCGTTTGGCGAGAAGATATTGGGCGCATAGATGCGGCGGCGCTTGTCCACCTCCACCAAAACACTCATGGAGTCGAAGCATTGCTCGTTGGCTACTTTTAGGCCGTACACGACGGTTTCCAAAGGCAAGGCCAAAGGGTTGGCGCAATCGAGGCACGACAAGGAGCTTGCCAATGGGTCGTGCCATTGGATATGGAGGCTGCTTCCCTGGTTCAGTATCTGCGGGTTCAGGTTGATTTCATCGCCCTGGTGTATGTTGAACGGGCCAAAAGCGGGCAACTCAATGGGCAAACCTTCCAATACCTGCCAATAAACCGCTGCCGGTTCACAGCCGTCAAAAATAGTCAGCCGGTAATTGCCGGGCGCATCGATGCGCAGAGCAGGCCCGGTGGAGCCATCATCCCAAAGGAGGGTCTTCCCCAATGCGCTGGCATCCAGTACGATTTCCGTGTCAGCACAAATTATCCGATCAAAAAACAAGGAATCGGACAACGCGCCCTGGACGACCAGGCTGCTGCTGTCGGCATTGATTGTCTTTGGGTAATCTGAAAAGCGGATCGGGCCCATCACCTGCGGCAAGCCGAACAAAACTGCCCGGTTTTTATAGATGCCCGGCGAAACGTCGCCCAGGTAAACCCGTACATCCAGCGTGTCGATGCCTTTTTCTATGGTCATGCCCTGGATGCAGAAGATATTCGGCGGACTGTTTGGCTTCAAGCTGCCGCCAAAGGGGTTTTTGACGATTTCAACGAAACTAAACCCGACAGGCATCGTATCGGCAAAAGACAGGTTGGGCCTCGGCTCGCCTGAATCGTTATTGATGATAAAGCGGAATATGACGTTGTTGCAAGCAAAAGTGGTGTCTGGCATGAACAGGTGCGCCACAGAAATGGTAAACGGGCAGGAAGCCGAGGTAACGTTGTTGTTCACAAATACCTGCTCGCAACTGCTGCCCGCCAAAAAGCTGTATTGGCCGCCCTGGGTCACGGGTATGCTCGCTGCCGTAGCGCCGGTGTTCCAGACAATATTGCTGCCATAAGCCGACGATTCCAGCACCAAAGTCTCCCCGTGGCATATCAGGTAGCGGAAATCTAAGCTGTCTTCGTCAAAACGGTTCACCACAAACGCTGTGCTGTCCTCGAACCCAGGCTCTTTGGCAAAATCCGACAGGCAGGAATCGCCATACCCCGCCGGCAGCTTGTCGATACGGGCCTGGCTGTTGTACCGCCCCTTGGGGATGTCCCCGACCGACATTTTCAGGCTCAATTGCCGTATGCCGGGGCTTAGGCTGAGGTTTCCCATCCGAAGGCTGCCCGGGATGCTGACCGTGTCGAGCAAAGCGCCAAAGGTGTTGGACAAAACCTGGGTCAAATGGAACCCGGCGGGCAGGGCATGGATAAACTCCAGGCCGGTATGGGTACTCTCGCTCCCATTGGCCAAGGTGTAGGTAAACGTAATCTCTGTGCACGGCAAATTGGTGGCTGGGGACACATCGCATTTCAGTTCCACTGCATAAGGGCAGGAAGCCATATCTGCGATCGTAGTTGCCGGCCCTGTTGCCAGGCGGGTTTCTTTCCCGGTAGTTTTGTCAAACTTGTAGTAGCCATCCACCACCCCATACAAAGTGCTGCCAACCCCATACATATCCCCAAATGCGTCGAAATAGAGGCCATAGATGCTGTTGCCGGGCTTGAGAGGTTGCATGGGAATGTTGTTTCCAGTATCCGGGTTCAGGATAAAGACGCGCTCGCTGCTTTTGTCGTACCCGTACAGCTTCCCGTTGCTGAGGTCGAAGGCGATGTCGGCAATGCGGCCCAAATTCGTTAGGCTGACGAATTGGGTAGGGAATCCTGCCGTTTCCAGGTCAATTTTCGCCAAATGCACAGTATTCCCTGAAGCGCTTTCCCCAACGGCATACAAGAATTTGCCGTCAGGGCTCACATCGCCCCCTAAATAATAAAGCGCATTGTCGAGCCCCACAGCGCCCAAATCCTCCGTTGCCGCATTTTGCCCGATTCGGTACAAATGGTTGTTTGTCAAGCCGATGCCGTACAACAGGTTGTCCGTCCGCCTAAAACCGATCGCGTCAAGCCCCCCGCTGGGAAGGGCGCCAATCGGCACGGGATTGATGCTGTTGTAGCTGGGCTGCACCAGGAATTCTTGCAGTTCCTGGGTGTTTTGCAAAATTGAAAAAACCTGGCCAGTGCGCAAAAACGGGGTTTGGCCCGACACCATGGTCGCGCTCAAACACAATGCACAGCAAATCAGCTTGCAAATAACCGGAAAAATGCTTTTTGTGCCCATGTTGCTGACAAATATACGGCCAGTTTCAAGGTTCGGTAAGGCTTAAGGTTGTATTTTTGGCCGCCCATACCTACAAACGACTCCCATACTCATGCGTCATTACGCCCTTGTGCTTTGCAGCGCCCTGATTTTCCCATATTGCCAAACTGAAAAAACGTCACAGGCCCTCTTTGAAGAAATCCCGGCCAACAAATCCGGCATCTCCTTCACCAATACCGTCGAAAACACGGAAGACCTGAACATCTTCAACTACCGCAACTTTTACAACGGAGGCGGGGTAGCCATCGGCGACCTCAACAACGATGGCCTTGCCGAAGTGTTCTTCACGTCGAACATGGGCGACAACAAGCTGTACCTCAACAAAGGAGGGTTGCAATTCGAAGACATCACCGACAAGGCAGGACTGGCCGGCTCCCGCTCCTGGAGCACGGGCGTTGCCCTGGTGGACATCAATGCTGACGGTTTTCTCGATATTTATGTGTGCAATGCTGGCTACAAAAAAGACAAAAAGCCTGAAAATCAACTGTTTATCAACAACGGCGACTTGACCTTCTCCGAAAAAGCGGCCGAATACGGCCTGAATGACGACGGCTACACCACCCATGCCGCCTTCTTCGACTACGACCTCGACGGCGACCTCGACTGTTATATCCTGAACAACAGCTTCATGCCGGTGAACACCCTGGATTACAGCAACAACCGGGAAATGTACGCCAAAGACTGGCCTGTGAAGGATTTTCTCAAAGGCGGTGGCGACAAGCTGCTGCGCAACGACGGCGGGAAGTTCGTCGATGTGTCGAAACAAGCCGGCATTTTCGGCAGCCTCATCGGCTTCGGCCTCGGCGTCACGGTGGGCGACGTAAACGGCGACCGCTATCCCGACCTGTACGTGTCCAACGACTTTTTCGAGCGCGATTACCTCTACATCAACCAGGGCAACGGCACCTTCAAAGAGGAAGTGGAGCAGTGGATGGAACACCTCAGCCTTGCCTCGATGGGCGCCGACATGGCCGACATCAACAACGACGGCTTCCCGGAGATATTCACCACCGAGATGCTGCCCAGCAACGACGTGCGGCTTAAGACCGAGATCATGTTCGAGAACTACAACATTTACCAGCTCAAGCTCCAGCGCGGTTTTTACCACCAGTACATGCAGAACAGCCTGCACCTGAACAACAAAGACAAAACATTCAGCGAGATCGCCTACTTCGCCGGCGTGGCGGCCACCGACTGGAGTTGGGGCGCCCTGATGTTCGATGCCGACAACGATGGATACCGCGACATTTACGTGTGCAACGGAATTTACAAAGACGTGATCGACCAGGACTTCATCGACTTTTTTGCCGATGCCGTGGTGCAGAAAATGGCCCTGACCGGCCAAAAGGAAGAGCTCAACAACGTCATATCAAAAATGCCCTCCACCCCCTTGCTGAACAAGGCGTTCCGCAACACCGGCAAGCTCAAATTTGAGGACAAAGGGCTGGAATGGGGCTTCAAAACCCCCTCGTTCTCCAACGGCGCCGCCTACGGCGACCTCGACAACGACGGCGACCTCGACTTAGTGGTCAACAATGTGAACCAGCCGGCTTTTTTGTTCCGAAACAACGCCGAAAAAATGCTGAAAAACCATTTCCTGAATATCCAGCTGAAAGGAAAAGGGGAAAACACCTACGCTGTTGGCGCTAAGGTGGCCCTTTACATCGGGGCAGAACAGCTCAACACCCAACTCATCCCGACGCGCGGCTTCCAGTCGTCGGTTGATTACAAACTGGTGTTCGGCCTGGGGCAAAACACCGGCATCGACTCCCTGGTGGTGGAATGGCCCGACATGACCAAAACCGTGCAGCTTAAGCCGCCCATCGACGGCACGATAACGATTGCCTGGGATCAGGCAGCAGGCCCCGTTGCCGGCAATATCTATGACTTCAACCAGGAAACATTTTTTCAGGCAGTGGCTTCTCCCTTCAAAGCTGTCCCAGAGGACGACTTTATTGATTTCTATCCAGAGGGGCTCAGCTTCCGCATGGTTTCCAGGGAAGGCCCCAAGGCAGCTGTGGGCGATGTGAACGGCGACGGGCTCGACGATGTGTACATTGGCGCCCCAGCCGGGCAAGCAGGATGCCTGTATTTGCAGGATGCGACAGGGGCATTTGCACAAAGCAAACAGCCCGCATTTGAAGCAGATTCCACCTTCGAAGATACAGCAGTGTTGCTCTTTGACGCCGATGGCGACCGGGACCTCGACCTGTTCGTGGGCGCTGGCGGCAACAAAGACGAGGTGGGCTCCCGAAATTTGCAGGACAGGATTTACCTCAACGACGGCAAGGGCAATTTCAGCGCCAAGCCCAATGCGCTCTCGATCAACGGCTACAACACCGCCGTGGCCGTGCCTTTTGACCTCGATGGCGATGGCGACCTGGACTTGTTCGTAGGGAGCCGCTCCGTGCCGGGAAATTACGGGGTGCCGCCCAGGCAGTTTTTGTATGAAAACGACGGCAAAGGCAGTTTCAAGGACATTGCCAAATCTGCTGCCGAAGACATCAAACTGCTCGGCATGGTCACCAGTGCAACTTTGGCAGATGTGAGCGCCGATCCCGGCAAGGAACTGGTGGTAGTGGGCGAATGGATGGCCCCGCAAGTGTTCAAAATCGAAAAAGGGAAGCTGAAAAAAGTGCCCTCCAACCTCGACAAATACCCCGGTTGGTGGTATGCCGTAGCTGCCTCCGACCTGGATGGCGACGGCAAAGACGACCTTGTGCTGGGCAACCGCGGGGAGAATTTCTATTTTACCGGCAGCCCCGAAGCGCCCGCCAAAATCTGGATATGGGACTTTGACGGCAACGGCACCGTGGAAAAAATAATGACCCGACAGATAGATGGCCGCGACATGCCCATCCCCATGAAAAAAGAGCTTACCAGCCAACTGCCGATGCTGAAAAAAGGGAACCTGCGCCACGCCGACTATGCCCAAAAATCCATCCAGGATTTGTTCCCCAAAAAACTGCTGGACCAAGCCATGATGCGCCAGGCCACCTATTTCAAGTCAGCCGTCGCCATGAGCAAGGGAAATGGACAGTTCAGCCTCAGCGAGCTTCCCGACCCCGTGCAGTTCAGCTGCGTTTGTGCCATCACCTGTTTCGACCTGAATGCTGACGGCAAAAAAGACCTCCTGCTCGCAGGCAACGACGACGGCTTTATGCCCCAATTCTCCAAACTGGATGCCTCTTTCGGCCATACGCTCCTCAACCAGGGCAATGGTCAGTTTAGGCGCATCGAAAACAGGGTTTCAGGTTTTGATATCCGCGGCCAAACCAAATCCATCGCCCCCATCACCATCAAAAACGAACGCTATGTGTTGGCGACCCGGAACGGACAAGCCCCGAAACTGTTCAAAGAGAACTTGAAAAAGTGAGTCCCGTGCTATGTTGCTGTTTTTTTCACACTACTGGACATTTTTCGCGCAGATTTCACGCAGATTTTATTGCGCAGATTTTACGCGGAAAAAATTATGTGTAAAATCTGTATCTTTTTCTGTGTAAAATCTGTGAAAAATCTGTGAAAAATCTGCGCGAAAATTGCCTGGCAGTGTGGCCACTCAAAGGAATGACAAAAACTCATCGATTACAAGAAAATGCTAAAATATTCGATTCCAATTGCTTGCATCCTGATCTCAACAACAGCCTGCAAACAGGAGCCACCCGTTGAGCCAACATTCGAAGTGCTGCGAAAAGCCGCGACAGGGCTCGATTTTCAAAACATCCTCAACCCTTCCATCGAGTTCAACGCCCTCACCTACATGTATTTTTTCAACGGCGGGGGCGTGGCCGCAGGCGATTTCAACAACGACGGGCTGGCCGACCTGTTCTTTACCAGCAACATGGGCGAGAACAAAATGTACCTGAACGAAGGGAAACTGCATTTCATGGATGTCACCGCCCAGGCTGGCGTGGGCGGCCTCGTAACCCCCTTGGAAGGCGGCACCCCTATGCCAAAATGGACAACAGGCGCGTCCGTGGTCGATATCAACAACGACGGAATGTTGGATATCTATGTCAGCCAGGTAGGCGACTACCTGACCATCAAAGGCCGCAACCATTTCTACATTTGCAAAGAGATCAAAAACGGCATTCCCGTTTACGAAGACGAGGCCATACAGTATGGCCTGGATCTCGTTGGCTTCGGCACCCAAGCCGCCTTCCTCGATTACGACCTCGACGGCGACCTCGACATGTTCCAGCTCAACCACTCGGTACACGCCAACGGCACTTTCGGTCAAAAAAAGACATTCGAAGGGACCCAGCACCCGCTTTCCGGCGACAAGCTGCTGCGCAACGACGGCGGGAAATTCACCGAAGTGACCATGAGCGCAGGCATAAAAAGCAGCGTGATCGGCTATGGACTTGGCATCGCCGTGGGCGATATAAACAACGACGGCTGGCCCGACATTTACATCGGCAACGATTTTCACGAAAACGACTACCTCTACATCAACCAGCGCAACGGCAAGTTCAAAGAATGCCTTGAAGAATACATCCAGCACACCAGCCAGTTTTCAATGGGCGTGGACATCGCCGACCTCAACAACGACGGCTGGAGCGAGATCATTTCCCTCGACATGCTGCCGGAAGACCCATACATCCTCAAAAGCTCGCTGGGCGAAGACGATTACGGGGTGTACCATTTCAAGTTGCAATACGGATACAACAATCAATACGCCCGCAACACATTGCAGAAAAACAATGGCGACCCGGCAGGTTCGGCTGACTCGCCCACTTTCAGCGAAATTGGCATGTTCGCCGGCGTTTATGCCACCGATTGGTCCTGGGCATCCCTCTTCCTCGATTTCGACAACGACGGCCTCAAAGACCTGTTCGTCAGCAACGGCATCGAGCGGCGCATGAACGACATCGACTACGCCAACTACCGCACGGGCGATGAAGACTTCCGGTTCAAGCAAGGCGCTAACTTGCTGGAAAAACGCGACCTGAGCGTGGTGGAAAAAATGCCCCAGATCAAGTTGCCCAACAAATTTTTCCGAAATACGGGCAATTTCAAGTTCCAAGACCTCGAAAAATCGATCAAAGGCGCTATCCCTACTTTTTCCAACGGCGCGGTTTACGTTGACCTCGACAATGACGGCGACCTGGATATCGTGGCCAACAACCTCCAGGACGAACCGTTCGTGTACAAAAACCTCGAGGCTGAAAAAGCTGAAAAAAACAAGAACTTCCTGTCTGTGCAGCTCAAAGGCTCCCCCGACAACATTGGGGCGATGGGCGCGCGCGCGATCGTTTTCAAAAAAGGGGAAAAGTCCGTATATGACAACTATCCTGTCCGCGGTTTCCAGTCCAGCGCCTTTTCCCGGCTTCACATCGGCATCGGCGACGCGGCCAACCTCGACTCGATCGCGCTGATCTGGCCGGACAACAGCTTCCAGCTCGTACCAAGTTCGCCGCTCAACAAAACGTTGGAAATCAGCTGGAAACCCGGCCTGCCAAAATTTGATTTTAGCCAATTGAGGAAAAAGCCAGAGCAGCCCTATTCCTTCGTAGGAGTAGGCGCTGCGACCGGCCTGGATCACCAACACGAAGAAAACCCGTTCGTGGAGTTCAACCGCGAAGGCCTGATCCCACACATGGTCTCGGCGGAAGGCCCAGCGCTCGCCGTGGGCGATGCGAACGGCGATGGACTGGAAGACGTTTTCTTCGGTTCCTGCAAGCGGCGAAAAAGCGCGCTGTACCTGCAAAAAAAGGACGGCAGCTTCCTCGAAAGCACCCCGGATGTTATCAGTCAAGACAGCCTGTTTGAAGACGTGGACGCTGTTTTTGTTGACATAGAAAACGACGGCGACCTGGACCTGGTGGTGGCGGCCGGCGGCAACGAGTTCCGCAACCAGGACGAGGCCATGAAGCAGCGGGCATATATCAACGACGGGAAAGGCAACTTCAGCCGACGCGATTTCGAGGGCGTTTACATGACTGCGGGCTGCGTACTCCCCGGCGATTTCAACAAAGACGGCCTCATCGACCTGTTTTTTGGCGCGCGTGCCCTGCCCTGGAACTACGGAATCACCCCGCCCTCTACTCTGCTGCTGAACAAAGGGAACGGCAATTTTGAAGACGTGACCGACAAGCTTGGCGGCGGCCTCCGCGATGCCGGGCTGGTCAAAAACGGCGCCTGGGCCGACTTAGACGGCGACGGCGACCTGGACCTTTTGCTCGCCATCGAATGGGAGCCGCCTACGGTGTTCCTCAACAACAATGGCAGCTTCAAAAAACTGGTGCTGAACAACATGACAGGCTGGTGGAATTTCATGCTCCCCTACGACTTCGACGGCGATGGCGACCTCGACATCCTGGCCGGGAACCTGGGCGAAAACAACAAGTTCCAGCCCAGCCCAGCCCAGCCCGTGCGCCTTTACGTGGCCGATTTTGACGACAACCAGCAAGTGGAACAGGTGCTGAGCTATTACGTGAAAGGAAAAGAAGTGCCGTTTGCCAACCATGCGGAGATCATGAAACAGCTGCCGTCCCTCAAGAAAAAATACCTCCTCGCCAAGGACTTCGCCAAAGCGACTCTGCCGGAAATATTCGGGGCCGACAGGCTTGAAAAGGCCGTCCACCGGGAAGCCAACACCTTCCAAAGCATGTATTTTGAAAATACGGGCAATGGGTTGCAGTTCACGGCGCACCCCCTTCCAAATGAGCTGCAGTACAGTTGTCTGAGCTCCGCCACCCTCGAAGACCTCGACGGCGACGGCCTTGCCGAAGTGATCCTCGGCGGCAATTTTCACGAAGCCAACATCGAAATGGGACGCTACGATGCCTCTTATGGCAACGTGCTGCATTTTTCCGAGCGGGGAAAAATGTACGTTTACCCCCTGGGCGACCTGCGCGTGACGGGGCAGGTGCGGAGGATTAAGCAGGTACGTACAAGAAAGGGCAATGTTTTTGTCCTGGCGAGAAACCATGATAAAGCGGCTGTGATCGCGCAAAAAAAATAAAATACTGTGGTGACAAATGCTGTGGTGAAAAATACTGCTTATGGCGCCCGGAAAATGTGCAGCTTTTCTTATGCCATTACAAAAAAAACTTGATATGCTTCGCTATACCCTTTTTGTCGCCCTGGCCATATTTGGCAATTCCATCCTCCCAGCCCAACACTCCATCGCCCGGCTTTGGAACGAAAAGGTACTGGAGGCCATCAGCGGCGACTTCGCCAGACCCACCGTCCATGCCCGCAACCTGTTCCATACTTCCGTGGCGATGTACGATGCCTGGGCGGTTTATAACCAGGATGCAGATACCTATTTTTTGGGCAAAACAGTGCATGGCTACACCTGCCCTTACCGCCGGGTGCCGGCCCCAGCCAATGTAGAAGCGGCACAAGCAGAAGCCATCAGCTTTGCGGTTTACCGCCTACTGCAGCACCGCTTTGCCAATTCCCCCGGCGCGGATTCCTTGTTCCCGGCCATCGACCGCTTGATGGACTCCTTAGGCTATAAGAAAGCAAACAAGTCGCTGAACTACAAAAGAGGGCCGGCAGAAATGGGCAACTACATCGCGTACCATATCATCGCGTATGGGATGCAGGACGGATCGAACGAGGCAGACGACTATGCCAACCGGTACTACAAGCCTGCCAACGCGCCGTTAGTCATACAATTCCCCGGAAATCCCACAGCTACGGACATGAACCGCTGGCAGCCCTTGCAGTTCACCCAATTCATCGATCAAAGCGGCAACCCCATGCCGAACGCCACCCCGAAATTCTTGAGCGCTGAATGGGGCAACCTGGCGCCCTTCGCGATGCTGCCAGGCGATGCCGTCACCCGGCAGCGCGGCGGCCACGACTACCATATTTACTACGACCCGGGGCCGCCGGCCAGGTTTGATACGGCCACAAACGGTGGCCTGAACGACGAGTACAAATGGAACCACGTCATGGTGGCAGCCTGGTCTTCCCTGCTCGACCCGAAAGACCTGGAAATGTTGGACATTTCGCCTGCCTCGTTGGGCAACAACACAAATTATCCGAGCGACCTGCCTGGCCTGCGGAACTTTTACAATTTTTACGAAGGCGGCGACCCGGGCGCCGGCCACGCGATCAACCCAAAGACTGGGCAACCCTATTCGCCACAAATGGTGCTGCGCGGCGACTATTACCGGGTTCTGGCGGAGTATTGGGCAGATGGGCCGCGTTCCGTCACGCCGCCAGGTCATTGGTTCGAGATTTTGAACTACGTGAACGACCAGCCGGCGCTCGTCCGGCGGGTTCGCGGCACGGGCCCGCCTTGCACCCCCTTGGAATGGGACGTCAAAGCCTACTTCGCCCTGGGCGGCGCCATGCACGACGCGGCCATTTCAGCCTGGAGCATCAAAGGCTGGTACGACAGCATGCGCCCGGTCTCCGCCATCCGCGCCATGGCGGAGGCGGGGCAATGCTCCGACCCTGGCCAGCCACACTATTCCCCTGCCGGACTGCCCTTGATACCCGGTTTCATTGAGGTAATAAAGGCCGGCGACCCGCTTGCTGGCACCGGCGGAGCGCAGTTAGTGGGCGAAGTGAAATTAAAAGCCTGGCGGGGCCCGAAATTCATCAACAACCCCGCCAGCGACGTTGCAGGAGTCGGCTGGATTCTCGCCAAAGAATGGTGGCCCTACCAACGTCCGAGCTTTGTGACGCCGCCGTTTGCCGGATACGTCTCCGGCCATTCCACGTACAGCCGCGCTGCAGCAGAAGTGCTGACTGCTTTCACCGGCGATCCGTTTTTCCCGGGCGGCCTCGGCACTTTTTTCTGCCCAAAAAACGAATACCTGGTGTTTGAAGACGGCCCCAGCCAAAACATAACCCTGCAATGGGCCACCTACCGCGACGCTTCCGACCAATGCAGCCTTTCCCGCATTTACGGCGGCATCCACCCACCGATGGACGACATCCCTGGGCGCTTGATCGGGATTGAGATCGGGACCAAGGCTTTTGATTTTGCAGAAAAATATTTTTCAAAGGCCGCCACTCCTGACAGCACCTACGCTTTCCGCATTTTTCCAAACCCAACCCTGAGCATGGTCCAATTTGAAATGGGCCACGAGGGAGCCATGCCGATCAAGCTGTTCGGCATGGACGGCCGCTTGGCCTTGTCAACCGATTTGGCATTCACAGAAAACCAGGCTTTATTGGATTTGACAGCCCTGGGCCCTGGCGTTTACATTTTGACGGGGATGCAGGACGGGCGGCGGTTTGCAGAAAAAATCGTCAAGCTTTGACTTGTGCTGTTCGGAATAAAATTTCACGCCAAAACGGCAAATTAAAATATTTACTGCGCCATTATTTGTTTATTCAATATCCAATTGCTTCTTTTGCACTGGCCATTGTTCAAAGGCTAACAAAACAACAACGACAAGTTAACTTAACCTTTCAGAACAGGTTTTATGTCGGAAGCAACCATATCGAAGACAAAG
Source organism: uncultured Saprospiraceae bacterium (assembly GCA_964621185.1). Classification (GTDB taxonomy): domain Bacteria; phylum Bacteroidota; class Bacteroidia; order Chitinophagales; family Saprospiraceae; genus M3007. The sequence continues at coordinate 72,625 of CAZULM010000014.1, forward strand.
CCAGGTTTCGGCCACACTGCCCGAAGGGATGCCTGGTGGGTCAGCCCGATTGCGGTTTTTACCGTGTTGACTGCCTTTGTGATCTACACCACCTGGGCCGCTTTGCAAGGCGAGCATTACGTTGCCGGCCCTTACCTTTCCCCTTTGTACTCACCGGAAATCTATGGGGATTCCCCGCACAGCCTGCTGGGGCCAAAACCCGGCTGGTGGCCTTCTTGGCTCCCCTTTTCCCCTGCGCTCTTAGTGTTGTGGGCGCCCGGCTTGTTCCGGCTCACCTGCTACTATTACCGGGGCGCATACTACAAGGCATTTTTTGCCGACCCCATTTCCTGCACGGTTTCCGAATCCAAAAAACGCTACACGGGTGAGACTTCCTTTCCCCTTGTCCTGCAAAATATCCACCGGTATTTCGTATTCATCGCCCTGGGGTTCCTGCTCATACTTTCCTACGATGTCTGGAAAGCAATGTGGTTCACCGACCCCGTCACGGGGAGCACCCGCTTTGGCATCGGGGTAGGCACTTTGGTGCTGGGCCTCAACGTCGTCCTGCTGAGCAGCTACACCCTGGGCTGCCATTCGCTGCGGCATGTGGTCGGCGGCATCCTCGACCGCATGTCGGGCTCGCCGGTGCGGCGCAGGGCCTACATGTGCGTCACCTGTTTCAATGAGAAGCACATGCGATGGGCATGGATGAGCCTGTTCTCCGTAGCCTTCTCCGACATTTACATCCGAATGTGCTCTTTGGGCATTTGGACAGACCTGAAAATCCTGTTATGATACAATACGATACGCTCGATTATGATGTACTGGTGATTGGCGCCGGTGGCGCGGGCTTGAGGGCTGCTATCGAAGCGGCTTCGGAAGGCATTTCTGTTGGCCTTGTCTGCAAATCCCTTCTGGGCAAGGCACATACCGTGATGGCGGAGGGGGGCATCGCAGCTTCCCTTTCCAATGTGGACGAACGGGACAACTGGAAGGTACATTTTACCGATACCATGCGCGGCGGCCAATACCTCAACAACTGGCGCATGGCCGAAATACACGCCAAGGAAGCGCCGGAAAGGGTGCGGGAACTGGAGGCCTGGGGCGCCCTGTTCGACCGCACCAAAGACGGGAAAATCCTGCAGCGGAATTTCGGGGGGCACAAATACCCCCGTTTGGTGCATGTGGGCGACCGCACCGGCCTTGAAATGATCCGAACCTTGCAGGACCACGGCATCCACCAGGGCATCGACGTGCACATGGAGTTCACCATCATAACCTTGCTGAAAGACGGCACGCGCGTGATCGGCGCCTTTGGCTACGACCGCGACCGGGGTCGGTTCAAAGTGTTCCGCTCGAAAGCCGTGGTGCTGGCGACCGGGGGCGTGGGCCGCGCCTACAAAATATCCAGCAACAGTTGGGAATACACCGGCGACGGACACTCCTTAGCCTACCACGCCGGCGCCGAGCTGATCGACATGGAGTTTTTGCAGTTCCACCCAACGGGCATGGTATGGCCGCCCAGCGTTCAGGGCATCCTGGTAACGGAGGCCGTGCGCGGCGAAGGCGGCATCCTGCTCAACAAGGAAAATCGCCGTTTTATGTTCGACGATATTCCCGACCTGTACAAAAACCAAACAGCTGACAACGAAGCCGAAGGCTGGCGCTATACCCAGGGCGACCGGAACGCACGCCGGCCACCGGAATTGCTGACCCGCGACCACGTTGCCCGCTGCATCGTCCGGGAAATAAAAGCCGGCAGGGGAAGCCCGCACAAAGGCGTGTTCCTCGACATCGCCTGGATCAAGGAGCATATCCCCAATGCCCCGGAACATATCAAGAAAAAACTGCCCAGCATGTACCACCAGTTCAAAAAATTAGCCGACATCGACATCACCAAAGAGCCGATGGAAGTTGGGCCAACCACCCATTACATGATGGGCGGCATAAAGGTGGATGCCGACACCCAAATGTCAACCGTGCCGGGCCTTTTTGCCGCCGGGGAATGCGCTGCCGGCCTGCACGGGGCCAACCGCTTAGGCGGCAACTCGCTGTCGGATTTGATCGTCTTCGGGAAACGGGCCGGCGAACACGCCGCCAAATTCGCCAAGGAAAACGCCCACGGCAAAGTGGACGAAGCACAAATCCAAGCCATTGTGCAGGAATCCGTGGCCGGGTTCGACAGGCCAGACGGGGAAAACCCTTTCCAGGTACAGTACGACCTGCAAGAAATGATGCAAGACCTGGTGGGCATCGTCCGTACTGAAGAAGAGCTGTTGCAGGCCACGGTAGCGCTCAAAAAACTGATTGCCCGAGCAGCAAATGTAAGGGTGATCGGCAACCGGGAATACAACAACGGCTGGCACACTGCCCTCGACCTCAAAAACCTGTTGACCGTTTCTGAGGCAATCACCTTGGCCGCCATACAACGGAAAGAAAGCAGGGGCGCCCATTTCCGGGAAGATTATCCCAATAAAGACGAGGCAAGCAGCAAGTTCAACCTGGTTGTCTGGAAAGATGCGGACGGGCAAATGCAGGTGAAGCAGCAACCCATCGCTGAAATCCGCCCCGATCTCAAACAAATAATAGAAGAAATGAAGTAATGGCTACAGCAACTTTTCAAATATTCCGGGGCGGCGGCGGCGAAGGCGGGAAGTTCGAGTCCTTTACCACCGAGACCTCCGAGGGCATGGTCGTACTCGATGCCGTCCACAAAATCCAGGCCGAGCAGGCTGGCGACCTGTCGGTGCGCTGGAACTGCAAGGCGGGGAAATGCGGCTCCTGCTCCGCCGAGATCAACGGCATGCCCAAGCTCATGTGCATGACCCGGCTGAGCGATCTGCCCCTCGACAAGCCCGTACTGCTCCAGCCCATGAAGGCTTTCCCATTGATCAAGGACCTGGTGACCGATGTTTCCTGGAATTTCAAGGTGAAGAAAAAGATCAAGAAGTTTAAGCCGCGCAAACCGGACGCGCCAGACGGCAGCTGGCGCATCGCCCAGGAAGACGTGGAGCGCGTGCAGGAGTTCCGAAAATGCATCGAGTGCTTTTTGTGCCAGGATGTTTGCCACGTGCTGCGCGAGCACGAGCTGCACGAGCAGTTTATCGGGCCGCGCTTTTTGGTGTACGCCGCAGCCCTGGAGATGCACCCGTTAGACGTGGAAGACCGCTTGCCTGAGCTGAAAAGCACCGACGGCATCGGTTTGTGCAACATCACCAAATGCTGCACAAAAGTTTGCCCCGAAGAGATCAAGATCACCGACAATGCCATTATCCCGCTGAAAGAACGGGTGGTTGACCGCTATTACGACCCCTTGCACTGGCTTATCAGATTATTCAAGAAAAAATAAAAGGTAGCACCATGTTTCAAATCAAGCCAATTTCCAAAGAAGGGGTGTCTGAAGCCTTGCAAAAAGCTGAAAGGTACCGCTTGCTCAACGAGCCGCGCCTGGCCGAGAGTATTTGCCATGATATCTTGGCCCTGGAGCCCGACAACCACAAGGCTATCCTCACCATGTTGCTGGCCATAACGGACAAATTTGGCAGAAACACCTCCGCCAACGCTACCAAGGCCAGGCAGCTCCTGCCCAAGCTGCAAAGCGAGTACGAGCGCCATTATTATGCCGGCATCATCAGCGAGCGGCAGGCGATAGCCGTGCTGAACCAAGCGACGGCAGGAAGCCAGTTCACCGCCTACGAATGGTTAGTGGAGGCCATGGAGCTGTACGAAAAGGCGGAAGCCATCCGCCCCAAAGGGAACGACGATGCGATCTTGCGCTGGAACACCTGTGTGCGGCTGATCCAGAACAACCATTTGCAGCCCAGGCAGGAAATGCACCTGGAACCGCCATTGGAGTAGCTCACATATTCTCCACCACAAATTTCTCCAAATTCTCAGGATACTCTTTGGTGTGCCCATACCGGATGATATCGGTGCTCGTCACGATTCCCAGAAGCTCGTGGTGATCGTTGACAATGGGCACAGCGTGAAACAGGTGCTTGGTCAACACTTCCGCTACAGCGCCCAAGTGCTGGTCGGGGTCGAGGGTGGCGACTTTGGTGGTCATCACCTCTTTGACCTTCATGCCTTTGTATTCGTCCGCGGATTTCCCAAGCTTGAAAATATCCCATGATGTCACCATGCCAACCAACTTGCGGCCTTCGACGATAGGAATATGGTGGATGTGCTTTTTGATCAAAATATCCCGGACTTCGCCCAGGGTATTTTCTGGACCCAGCGTGATCAGCTCCGTGGTCATGTGCGATCGTACAAGTTCGTTCATCATAGGCTAAATTCATTTATAGTGAGAGAGATAATTGTTTGCCCGAAAGTATGGGTTCGCCGCCAATTTTTCAAATGAACGCAACAAAAAAAGGAGGGAACCTCGGAAAGATTGCAAAACCGCGACAATCGGCAGACCCTCAGGCACTGGTTTGGCCTAACTCCCGCGCCCTTTTAAGCGCCGCATTGGCCCCGGCCACAATGTCTTCATGAAGGGCTGTTTCCCGAAAGACCCCCAAAGCCGCCTCGGTGGTGCCGCCCTTGGAAGCCACCCGACCGATCCAGTTTTCGCAACTCAGGTCTGATTTGTTGTACAGGTCAACCGCCCCGGTAAAGGTCTGGCTTACAAGCAATTCTGCTTCTGAAGCCGAAAAGCCCATGTTGATGGCGGCCTCGATCATGGCATTCATGAAGTAATACACGTAGGCCGGACCCGACCCTGATATGGCGGTCGCGGCATCGAGCATGTCCTCTTTTTCCACGTACACCGTTTTGCCCGTTGTGCTCAGCAGGTTCTGCACCATCACCAATTCGATGCGGGTCACTTGTTCGGAGGAGGTGAACGCCGTAACGCCGGCGCCGATTTGTGCGGGCAGATTGGGCATGGCGCGTATGACCTTTTCAGAGCCGATGGCCGAAGCCACAGCAGCCATTTTCACGCCTGCCATTATGCTGATAAAAACCTGGCCCGGGCTTGTAAGCCCCTGCATCTGCTCGAACAAGCGCTTCGAATCCTGTGGCTTGACCGCTAATATAAGCAGGTCGGCCTCCGGGATGCAAAGGCTTGGGTTGCTGAAAAAGCGCCCTTCGTGCAGTTCGCTCAGTTGGTTGGCCTTTTCATAGCTCCGGCACAAGACCATTAAGTTCTCGGAGGTGACAATGCGGCTGCGCAACAGGCATTGCGCGTAGGTCATGCCCATGTTGCCGGCGCCAAGGATGAGGATTTTCATGTTTTTATGGTGTAACATCAAAGCCAAGCAATGTGTTCCAATTTTGCCCCTAATGATCCAAACATTTGTGGGCAAGTCCACACCTGTCCACCGGCTACCGTCCAGCGTCCACCACAAAAACAGGCGTACCTGTGAGGGCAATCTGTTGGGCGCCCACCTGCTGGGCTGTCAAAGTCAAACTATAATCCCAGGCTTTTACCAGGACATTGCTGAACCCGAAGGTCTTGGGGAAACTGTAGCTGGCGCTGCTGTTTTCATTGCGATCCTGGATTGTTTTCGCCCAAAGCACGTAGATGTGCGCCCCACTTTTTTGTTTAAATGCAATGCCGCGCACAGGGCCTTTGGCCAGCATGGCCATGGTGCGCACCGGGTCATAGCGCGCATCTTTCAGCAGCAAACTGCTTGTCTTAAAGGCGTGCGCAAGGGCATTGGGTCTCGCTGCTGTCTCGTTTTCAAGATTCTTGAACAAGCCCATGAAGCAGAATGCGCTGTCGGCATTGCTCACCGGCTTTTCGTCGGAGAGGGAATAAACGTGCATTTGGGCCATGCCTTCCATCTGGGCTGTGGCAAAAGTTTTTATCAAAAAGTTGATCTGTGCCGCATCTGAGCCGATGAATTCGCCAGATTCCAGGCGTGGGATGTTGAACTCGGTGCATATCCAGATTTTTCCGGGGAAACGGCTCCCATCGTAGCCATGGCGTTCCAACACCTGCTTGAAGGAATTTTTGTGGGCCCAGACACCTGCCGTGGCAGCGTCCGAATGCCGGAAGTGCCGAAACCCCTGGATACTGTCGATCCAGGCGCGGAGCGAATTGTTCAGGTGCGGGTATGTATGGAAACTCATGCAGTCGAAATATGCCCCGCCTTTTTGTGGGAAATGTTGTTTTTCCACAGCGCCGTCTGCAGGGTTGTCGGTGTACCGGCACACGGCATCGAGGTAGCTGGGCCAGCCCAAGCCGCCCACAGCGACAAATGCCGTCGGGTCAACCGATTTCACTACCTCGTAGGTGATGCGCAGGGCGCGGATGTAGGAGAACACCGGTGCTTTCAGGGCCGTCTCGCAAGGTTGGGGCGCATTTTCCCACCAATTGCCAGGCTGACCCGGTTCCAGGTGCCCATTCCCGTTGCCCAGGTCAGGCTCGTTCCATACTTCCCAGGTTTTTATGAGGCCCCTGTAGGTCGTTGCAGCCTTCCATACATACAGCGCATAGGGGTTTTTGTCGTTCACCGGGGTGCCGTTCTCCCCCTTGTCCCAAATATCCAGGTACATGTCGCGGAACACCGCGCTACGCGCCGTTTGGCAGAAAAAAGTGGTGTCGCGGTTGTTTTCTGCGGGAAACCCGGTAATGACCACCGTATTGCGCAGCCCGAGGCTGTCGTAGTACCTGAAATATGGCAAGCGGATTTCATAGCCCCATTCTCCCAGGAAATGCTCGAACAGGCCGGGGCGGATGCTGCTCGCCCCTACCCGTTCCGATGCCAGCCGGGCCAGCGCCTTGTCGGTGAAATGCGGCGGGTAATAGCCCATATTGACCCCAAAATCGAAAGTGTGCGGGAAAACTGGCACAGTATCGTTGGCGGTTTGCTGCCTGTTGGCGCAGGCCATGAGCAAGGGGAAAACAACCCAGCATAATAGCCGGCGTTCCAGTATTGGCAAAGTGTTTGTGTAATACATTGACATAATGTCCGCCCCGATTACGGCAAATGATTCATTTGATTCAAAAAAATTCCGACCTTGCAGGCAGCAAATCCGTGCCGATTTGCTTCTGCTAACCTTATCCAAATATTGCCTCGCCCATGCACCTATTGGTTAGACACAGCCGAATACTCGTTTTTTCCCTTTTGATCTACACCAACAGCAACGCTTGTGTGGACAGCTTAAAGTACAAAGTCGAGCCGGTACAATGCTTTGGGCTACGAAACGGCAAGATCGTCGTCAACAAAGTTTTTGGGGGCACAGCGCCGTATTTTTTTTCCCTCGACGGGCAATCCTTCAGCACTAACCCGGAGTTCGACCACCTTTGGGCCGGCAATTACACGCTTTTTGTGCGCGATGGCTCGGGCTGTGTGACATCCTTTGCTGTCAAGGTGGCCGAGCCCAGCGAACTGGTGCTCAGGCTGGCGGCCAGCGACACCAGCATTGTCGCCGGCAAGCTGCTTTCCCTGAAAGCGCTGGTTTCGCCCGAAACCGCCAGCTTGAAATACATCCAATGGCGGCCGCCGCACCTTTTTTCGAGACAAGATACCCTTTCTCAGCAATTGAGCATTTCGGAAAGCACCAATTTCGCCCTTGAAATTATCGATCAAAATGGCTGCACAGCCCGGAGCAGCTTGAGCGTGAACGTAGAGCAGACCAACATCTATATCCCGAACATCATAAAACTCGGCAGCGCACAAGATTCCTATTTTACTGTTTTTGCGGGCGAAGGGGTGCACCAGGTGCTGTCGCTGAAGGTGTACAGCCGTGTCGGCGCGCCTGTGTTCGAGCGGCTCAACTTCCCCGCCAACGACCCATTGATCGGCTGGAACGGCCGTTGGGATGGCCAAAAGGTGCAAACCGGGGTTTACCTCTATTTGGCAGACGTGGAATTGCTGGACGGCAGCACCGAGCATTTTGAGGGCAGTGTTACCGTTGTGGAATGAAAGTGCCCACCTGAAAATCATTGCTGTCATTTTTTGCTTTCTCATCGAACCCTGCCCCAAACAAACTGACACCGATTGTTTATTCATCCCTTTCCGATGCGCATCCGTTACTTTTTTGCCTGTATTGCCGCTTGTTTCCTCCTTTCTGGCGCCGTGAACGCCCAAACCTGCGAGTGCACCAACTGCCCGCAGTTCATGCCCGACCTCTTCGTCGGCGGCTTCGACCTGAACATCCAGGGGGCTACCAACCCTACCCTCGGGCAAAACGGCCAGGGCGTGTGCGGCGTGGTGGTGCATTGGGACCACACAGCGATCTGCGATATTACCATAACGCTCACTTCGCCCTCGGGACAAACCATCACCCTGGTTGGGCCGATCGGGCAGTTCTGTACCTCTAACGGCAACGCCGGCACCGATTGGAACGTCACGTTTGTGCCCTGTGGCAGCGGCGCCATGCCCGATCCCGGCTTTTCTGCACAATGGGACAACAACCAAAACTGGGGCGCCAACAACAACTACAACGGCAGCTATTACCCCTTCAATGGCTGCCTCCAAAATTTCACAGGCTCTGTGAACGGCAATTGGGTGCTCACCGTGACCGACGGCCAGGCCAACGACGTGGGCAACCTCTACGACTACGAGATCATTTTTTGCGACCCCAGCGGCATCAGCTGCGTCTCCTGTGTGGCCGATGCCGGCATCCTGCCGCAGCCCGATGTGATGGCCTGCGCCGGCACACCGGAACTCAGCCTCGACCTGCCACCCAGCTACCCACCACCCAGCGTGCAGCCGCCCGCATCGGAATACGCCTACGCCTATGTTATCTCCGGGTTGGGCGGGGTAATCCAGTCCATCGGCGGATCGGCAGACTTGAGTGCGGCCCCACCCGGAAACTACACCGTTTGCGGCCTTTCCTACCTGTCGGCCCACCAAAGCCTGGTGCCGATGCCCAACGGGGTGCTCACCATGACTCAATTGACCAACCAATTGAACTCCAACACGCCCCCGTTCTGCGGCAACGTAACCAGCAATTGCGTAAACGTCACGGTGTTCCCCTTGTCGCCCGACACCGAGGAGACTGCCTCCGTCTGCCAGCCCGAATGTTACGACTTTTTGGGCCAATTTTATTGCCAATCAGGCGATTACACGGTCGATCAGGTTGACGCGAATGGTTGCCATTACAACGCAATCCTGCACCTGACGGTCAACGCCCCGACTTTTCGCACCATCACGGAAACCGTTTGCCCGGGCGCTTGCTCTACCAACCCGACCTTTCCAGGTGCTTGTGCCACAGGCAGTTACACCGCTACTTTGACCAATGCCGCCGGCTGCGACAGCATTGTCACCTTAAACCTTACCGTCATGGCCGTGGATGCCGTTATCCAGCCGCCAGGCATGATTTCCTGTTCCCAGACTACTGTCCCGCTGTCTGGAGTAGGCTCCACCATGGGCACGGGCGTATCCTATTTGTGGTCGGCTAACAACGGCGGGATGGTGATTGGCCCAACAAACCTGATAAGCGCCACAGCCGGCGCGGCCGGAACCTATAAATTGTTGGTCTGCCGCACCATCGGCGGGGTCACTTGCTGCGATTCGGCGACGGTAAACGTCAGCTCCTCCAGTTCCTTACCAAATACGCCGCTGCTCATGGGCAACGACACGGTTTGCCTGAACGCCGCCCAGGTTTATTTCGTCAACCCGGTTGCCGGGGCAAGCTCCTATACCTGGGCCGTTCCGGCAGGGGTGAATATCCTCTCCGGCCAGGGCGATACCCTTGTTACGCTCCAATGGGACAGCCTCTTAGTCGGCGACATCTGTGTCACGGCGGACAATTCCTGCGGCTCCAGTTTGCCCGCCTGCTTGACCGTTGTGACGGCTGATACGGCTGTTACGCCCGTATTGGCAGGTCTGCTTGATGTTTGCCGCGACAGCACCTATACTTATAGTGCAGACACCATTCCAGGCGCCATTCAATGGGCCGTGACAGGCGGCACCATAGTGAGCGGCAATGTTGGCTACATCGTCCAGGTCGTATGGGACAGCATGCAAACGAGCGGCACCGTATGCGCTGTTTCCATCAATGCCTGCGATACCAGCGCCGTGAGCTGCCTGAGCGTGACCATCAATGCCGTTCCTGACAGCGCGGCCATCACCGGGGATTCGACCCTTTGCGTGGGGGCTATCGGGACATACGCCATCGATACCCTTCCCGGCGCAACCGGTTACTTCTGGACGGTGCCGACGGGCGCCAGCATCCTAAGCGGGCAAGACAGCACGGTGCTGACGGTGCAATGGACAGTTGCTCCCGGCGGCAATGTGTGCGTGCGCGGGCTGAACAGCTGCGGGGCGGGACCTGAAACCTGTTTCAACGTCGAGGTTTTCGATGTGCCACAGGCCAATGCAGGTCCTGATGCGGCGGTTTGCGGCACAAGCGCGAACCTGTCTGCCAGCCAAAGCATACCCGGAAGCTCTGGCCTATGGAACCAGGTGTCCGGGCCGGGGACGGCCACTTTTGCCAACAGCAACCAGGGCAGCACCGGAGTCACGGTCATCGCCAATGGCCCTTACCTGTTTCAATGGACAGAAACGAACGGCGTTTGCGGCGACGCAGATACCGTGCAGGTTGCTTTCAACAGCTCGCCTGCAGGGGGGGGGGTGCAGCACCTGTGCGATGGCGCCAACCAAAACTATACCCTCAGTTTTCCGATAAACGGCGGCGCAGCGCCCTATTCCGTGCCGGGCGGGACGGTCAGCAATGGCGTTTTCAGTTCTGATCCGATCCCCAGCGGCCAGCCCTACTCCTTTGTCGTAACGGATGCCAACAACTGCACTTCTGCGCCCATTGTCGGCACTTTCAACTGCAATTGCTCCAGCAACGCCGGGCAAATGAGCCAACAGCTGCTGACGGCCTGTTCCGGCAACAGCGTCACCGCCGGCGCCGTCGTCGGCGTCAACCTCGATGCCGACGATGTTGGGGCCTTCATTTTGCACACCGGGGCCGGCGGCGTTTTGGGCGTCGTGTTGGATGAAAACAGCAGCGGGGTGTTCGGCTTCTTGCCGGGAATGAGCTTGGGGACAACCTATTATGTTTCCTACGTGGTGGGCAACAATGTGAACGGCTTGCCCGACCTGGCAGACCCGTGCCTCTCCGTTGCGCCCGGCCAGCCAGTGGTATTCAACGGCAACCCCGTCGCCAACGCCGGGCCCGATGTTTCTACCTGTGGGCTCAGTTTGATGGTGAACGGAAATGCGCCGGCGGGCACAACCCATGTTTGGTCGGTGCTGAGCACACCACCCGGAGGAACGGCCACGATCGCAAACCCGCAGAATGCCGCTACCAGCGTGGCTGCCAGCATTTTTGGCAGCTATACCTTGCTCTACACCCTGAACAGCAACGGGTGTGTCGGCACAGATACCGTAACATTGAATTTTGGCAGCGGGCCGATTCCAGGGCCAATTGCGCATACATGCAGCGCCAACAACCAGCAATACACGGTCAGTTTCAACATTTCCGGCGGACAAGCGCCTTATACCGTGAATGGGCAGCCCGTGGCCGGCGCCATGTTCAGCTCAGCGCCGATCATCAGTGGCGGCATGTACAATTTTGCGGTAAGCGATGCCAACGGGTGTACCGCAAGTCCCATAACCGGCTCGTTCAGCTGCAGTTGCAGCACCAACGCGGGAACATTGAGCCAAAGCCCGATCACGGTTTGCCAATCAGATTCCGTAAGTGTTCAAATAATCACGCCCCCCACCCTGGACGGCGATGATGTGCTGGCCTACTACCTGCACAGCGGTGCTGGGCCATCGCTCGGCACCATTTATTCCCAGAACAAAACAGGCAAGTTCGGGTACTGGGCTACCCTTAGCTTTGGCACGACCTATTACATTTCTGCAGTGGTCGGCAACAACCTCAACGGCTTCCCCGACCCCAACGACCCATGCTTTTCCGTAGCGCAAGGTCAGCCCGTAATATTTATGCAAAACCCGGTTCCGAATGCCGGGGCAGATTTTGTGGTATGCGGCCTCACGGCCAATATGCCCGCTGTCATAACGCCGTTCAGCGGCAACTGGACGCAGGTTTCCGGGTCCGGCGCCGCCGTATTCGCCAATGCCCAAAATCCGAAAAGCATGGTGACCGTCCCCGCTTTGGGAACCTATGTTTTCCGCTGGACGCTGACAAACGGGATCTGCGTTGCCGCAGACGATGTCCAGGCGATGTTTTTGAGCAACCCGGTGGTAGGGCCCGTCACGGCAATTTGCAACGGCACCAACACGGGCTATACCCTTAGTTTCAGCGTCAGCAGCGGCTCCGGGGTGTATGTGCCTTCCGGCATAAACGGCACGTTCAGCGGGAACAATTTCACTTCGGTCGAACTGGCCAATAACAGCAGTTACTCCTTTTTGGTAAAAGACGCCTTTGGCTGCCAATCGGCGGTGGTCACGGGCAGCCATTTTTGCCCTTGCAGTACCTCCGCAGGCACCATGGACACCGTGCCACTGGTGTTTTGCGCCGATGCGCCGGCCATCGCCACCTGGAACAACGATGCCACCCTCGATGCCGACGACATGGTGCAATTCGTGCTGCACGACCAGCCTGGAGCCGCTTTGGGCAACGTACTATCCACCAATTCGTTGCCTGAATTCCCCTTTGGCCCCAGCCTGCAAACAGGCGTCACCTATTACATTTCAGCAATCGCCGGCAGCAGCACGGCGGGCAACATCAACCAGAACGACCCCTGTTTCAGCGTGGCCCCTGGCACGCCCGTCCGCTGGAAAGCACTGCCTTTTGCTGCTATCATCGGCGATGCCACAATCTGCAACGGCAGCAGCACCGTGCTGAACATCAACGGTTTGGGCGATTTCCCGCTCAGCGTCATGTTCGACGACGGCAGCGGGTCGCCAATGCCGCTCAACATCCCCGGCCCGCAAACCGTCGCGATCTCTGTGCTGCCTACTACGACGACCACATATTCTTTGACAACGGTTACTGACGGTACCGCCCCAACTTGTTCCGCGACCCTGAACACCAGCGTCACCGTGAATGTCAACCAGCCCGTGAACGCCGGGACAGCCAACGCGCCCGTGGAGCTTTGTGCCGGCAGCGCCCAAACCATACAGCTCGGCACCTTGATCACGGGCGAAGACCCGGGTGGCGCCTGGACAGAAACATCCATGCAAAGCTCCACACCGGGGGCTTTCAATGCAGCGGCTGGCACTTTCAAGACCAACGCCCAAGCAGCAGGCACCTATACTTTCCGCTATTTCGTGCAGGCTGTCCTGCCCTGCCCCAGCCAATCGACCAACGTCACAGTTGTCATCCACCCTACCCCAGTGGCCGATGCGGGCCCCGACCAACTGCTTGATTGTCATCAGGATACCGCAGTGTTGGGCGGGCCGGGCAGCTCCGTGGGCAGCGGCATACGGTATGCCTGGACTTTTGCGGGTCAAACCATCGACACCCTGGCGCAGTTGAGCAGCGCACAGGCGGGCACTTATACCTTAGTGGTCAGCAATGCTCTGGGCTGCTCCGATACCGACTCCGCCACCATTACCGTGGACAACGACATCCCGATGGCACAGGATATCGCCATCACCGACGTGCATTGTTTTGGCGAGGACAATGGCGCCATTGTGTTGGGGAATATCACCAGCGGCCACGAGCCCGTTTTGTTCTCCCTGAACGGAGCCCCATTCAGCAACCAATCGGCATTTTACGGCTTAGAACCGGGCAACTATATCGTCACCCTGCAAGATAGCAAGGGCTGCGAATGGGAAACCGGAATGCTGACGGTGCTGGAGCCGCCGCTGCTCAGCCTTGACCTGGGCACTCAGGTAACGGTGACCTTTGGGGAAACAGTCATGTTGGAAGCCCTGTGTTCATATCCAATTAGCGCTCTGCAAACGGTGCGCTGGAGCCCGCTGTTGGATACGGCCAATGCCAACACCTTTATTCAGGAATTTTTGCCCCTCAACTCCTGGGCCATAAGCCTGGAAGTAGTTGACACGGCAGGCTGCAAGGCCAGTGCCCGGGTGCAGGTAAACGTGCAGCGCCCGCAGCAGGTCTATATTCCCAACATTTTCAAGCCCGGCAGCAGCGGCTTCAACGACCGCTTGACGGTTTATGGCGGCCTGGGTGTGGCTGAAGTGGAGTCCTTCCGCATTTTTGACCGCTGGGGCGAGCAGATATTTGAGGCCAAAGGCTTTCAACCCAATGACCCCGTTGTGGGCTGGGACGGCAGTTTCCGGGGCGATTTGGCCTTGCCGGGGGTGTATGTGTATTATGCGGTGGTGCGGTATATTGATGGGGTTACGGAGGTGTTTCGGGGGGATGTGACGGTGGTGCGGTGAGCGTTTTTTTAACACATTCTTTATTGTTTTATTAGCCCCCTACTTCCTTACCTTCGCCCCAATGCAATCACTGAGCCTTTTCCTCACCCTACTCCGCAAAGAATTCGTGATTGAATTCCGGCAGCGCTATGCCATCAGCGGCATCGTGCTGTATGTGTTCAGCATGGTGTTCGTGGTATACATCGCCAGCATCAAGGTGCAGCCCCCTGTCTGGAACATCCTTTTTTGGCTGATCGTGCTGTTTGCCAGCATCAATGCCGTCGTGAAGAGTTTTGTGCAGGAAAGCGGCGCCCGCCAGTTGTATTATTACCAATTGGTTGACCCTGCCATGTTGATACTGTCGAAGATCGTGTACAACAGCCTGTTGTTGCTGGTGCTGAGCAGCTTGTCTTATGGCGTGTACAGCTTGGTGGCCGGCAATCCCGTGAAAGACATGCAGCTGTTCGCCCTGGTGATATTGCTCGGCAGCATTGGCTTTGGCATTGCCTTCACTTTCATCGCCTCTATTGCCGCCAAAGCGAACAACAGCGCCACCCTGATGGCCATCCTCAGCTTCCCGGTCATACTCCCTATCCTGCTCACGCTGGTGCGCCTTTCCGCCATTTCCCTGCGCTTGATACAGGATACAGCGTATCAACGCGACATATACAACCTCTTGGCCATCGATGCCATCCTATTAGCCCTGACATTCCTGCTCTTTCCATTTATCTGGAGAGACTGACCATCAATTATCAAATTATCAAATTACCTAATTATCAAATTAAAGTATGTGGTGGAAAGCCTTATCTGTCGCCTTAATAATATATGCTGTTGCCGCCGGGATGCTGGTGCCGCTCAAGCCGGGGATACTGTACATTTCACCTGAAGCCGGGAAAGCCGGGCAAGAACTGACCTTGCAGGTGCATGGCTACAACTCTTGCTATGCCAGCGCAAAGCCAGAGGACATCCGGGTTTGGCTTCAATACGACGAGGCACAGGCTGTACTTGGTAAGGGTGTAAAAATTTTGAGCGATACCACCCTGGAATCTACTTTCAGGTTCCCATCCCGCCTGCCCAGCCAAAGCCTCTCCGTCATGCTCAATGCCATCGTTGACCACCCAACGGACGGCGTGTCCCTTCTGCCCAATGCCTTGGAGCTCCGCGCCGATACTGCCGCAACAATGGACTCCACGCTGACCTGGACGGCCAATCCCGTAGAAAACCTCCACATTGTGCAGGACATATCCTTCCCCTACCGCAACGTGATCTACGAGAGCATCCGCAACACCTACTACCATGTGCCCATGTGGTTCGCACTGATGTTCATGTTTTTGGCCTCGGTGGTGTACAGCATCAAGTACCTGCGCAGCCAGGACGGCGACGACGACCGCAAGGCAATTGCCTTCACGGAAGCCGGGCTGCTTTTTGGCATGTTGGGGCTGGTCACGGGCATGTTGTGGGCACATTACGCCTGGGGCGCTGCCTGGAGCAACGACATCAAACAGTTGATGACCGCTGTGGCGCTGTTGGTTTACCTGGCCTATTTCATTTTGAGGGCCTCTTTCGACGAGCCGGAAAAAGGCGCGCGCCTCGCCGCGGTGTATAATATTTTTGCCTTTGCATCTTTGATCCCGTTGCTGTACATTGTGCCGAGAATGTTTGCCAGCCTGCACCCAGGCGCCACCGGGAATCCGGCGTTCGGCAGCCAGGACCTCGACAACACGATGCGCATGGTTTTTTACCCGTCCATTATCGGTTTCACCTTGCTGGGTGCATGGATTGCGCAGTTGCGGTATCGGTATTTAAAATTGCGGGACAAGATTTTGGGCATTTATTGAGCGGCTTCAAGCACAATCATTTTGCATTTTCCGTTTTTTTTTAATTAAATAATTCTTTTTTAAAGATGAAATTTCATAAACCGTTCAGAATTTTTATTTTAATTCTGTTTCTCGCCATACATTTGCCGTTCGTTCAGGCGCAGGGCAACCGAGATTTCATGCGCGAAACGGGCAAGATCAACGTCGTCGTCGGGGTTATCTTGCTCATTTTCACAGGAATCGTCCTGTACCTTGTCCACCTGGACCGGAAACTAACCAAACTAGAGTACCAACTCAACGACGAAAAAAAATGAGCAGCCACATCAGCTTTTTTGAGAGTGTAGAAAACTACGTTGACAAAGCAGCCGCCTACACTGAAATCCCGCGCGGCCTCGTCGAACAGATCAAAGCCTGCAACCTCGTCCTCCAAATCCGTTTCCCCGTGCGCGTGGGCAACGATTACCAGGTCGTAGAGGCTTACCGCGTACAGCACAGCCACCACCGGATGCCCACCAAAGGCGGTATCCGCTACTCCGAAGCCGTCAACCAGGACGAAGTAATGGCCCTGGCTGCCTTGATGAGCTACAAATGCGCCTTGGTCGATGTGCCTTTCGGCGGCGCCAAGGGCGGCATCAAGATCAGCCCTTCCAAGTTCTCCACCGAGCAGCTGCAGAACATCACCCGCCGCTACACCGCCGAATTAGTCAAGAAGAACTTCATTGGCCCAGGCATCGACGTGCCAGCGCCCGACTACGGCACCGGCCCCCGCGAAATGGCCTGGATCCTCGACACTTACCAGGCATTGCGCCACGGCGAAGTGGACGGCATCGGTTGCGTGACGGGCAAACCGGTTATGCTCAACGGTATCCGGGGCCGCAACGAAGCCACCGGCCGCGGCGTGTTCTACGGGCTGCGGGAGTGCATGTCGTATGAGGAGGACATGAAAAAGCTCGGCTTGACCAAAGGCATAGCCGGCAAAACGATGGTTGTCCAGGGCCTTGGAAACGTGGGCAGCAACACAGCCCTCATCAGCCAGGAAGAAGGTGATGTCAGGATTATTGGCGTTTCCGAGCGCGAAGGCTCCATTATCAGCGAAGACGGCAAGAACATCGACGTGAAAAAACTGCTCGCCTTCCGCCAGGATACAGGCTCCATCATCGGGTTCCCGGGCACCAAGCACATCGGCAATGCCCAAGCCGTGCTGGAAGTTGAATGCGATATCCTGGTGCCGGCCGCCCTCGAAAACCAGATCACCCCCGACAACGCTCCCCGCATCAAGGCCAAGATCATCGCAGAGGCCGCCAACGGCCCCATCACTGCCGATGCAGAACCGATCCTGCTGAAAAAAGGCATCGTTATTTTGCCCGACTTCTACATCAACGCGGGCGGCGTGACGGTTTCCTATTTCGAATGGCTGAAAAACCTGTCGCACCACCGTTTTGGCCGCCTGGAAAACCGCTTCCAGCACAACGCTTTCGAGCGAATCGTTAAAAAAGTGGAAGAGCTCACTGGAAAGACTATCTCGGAGCGCGAGCACGAGTTCCTGACGCGCGGCGGTACAGAGATAGAGCTCGTCAATTCTGGCCTGGAAGACACCATGATCACAGCCTACACGCAGATCAAGGAAACCTACGCCGCACACCCGAAGATCGAAGACATGCGCACGGCCGCGTTTGTCTGCTCCCTGAAAAAAATTGCGGGCGACTATATATCTATGGGCATCTTCCCATAACAGCACAAACAGAATTTTTTGCCGTAATTCCGAATAATTCAGCCGAATCAACGGCCTTTGCTTGGCTTTTTAGCCATCAAGGTCTTTGGTTCGGCTTTTTTTATTCAAATTTTAAAAATTCTATTATCAGGCAAATAAATGTTGGCTAAATTCAAAATCCAAACAAAACAACGTTGTTACATTTTGCTGCTATTTGACAAAAAGGGTTTATTAACAAAATTTACAAAGGCTTGCCCACAATTTCCTTGCACAATATTTTTTTTGACCGTACCTTTGACCAACATTACTAAAACGAAATAAAATTTCTCACCTCTCATCCCAGCTATGTCTGAAAAATTAGATAAAATTGACCTGAAAATCCTCAAAATCCTTCAGGAAAACAGCAAAATCACCAACCTCGACCTGTCCAAAAAGATCGGCCTGTCGCCGGCGCCAACCCTGGAGCGCGTCAAGAAACTGGAACAGAGCGATATCATCCAAAGCTACCACGCGCAGGTGAACCCGCAACAAATGGGCTTGAACGTCAAGACCTTCGTGCTGGTATCCCTCGCCTGGAAAAAAGAAAATGCCTTGAACAGCTTCCTGGAGAAAATCTCCTCTATCGACGAAGTGACCGAATGCTACATCATCACCGGGGAAGCAGATTTTTTGATGAAGATCGTCTGCAAAGACATCCCGACTTACGAGCAGCTGCTGTTCAAGACCATCAGCCAGATCGAGGAGATCGAGCGCCTGAAAACGCTGATGACGCTTTCTACCGTCAAAGACGCCAAAATTCTGCCCTTCAATTACGACGAGAAGTAATTGGCCGGGGGAATGGCCTGGAAATTAAATTAGAAGCCCCTGTGTACCGATGTGGTGTACAGGGGCTTCTCTTTTTAACCTTATTTCAACAAGGTCACATTCCCCTTCTTCTCATAAATTCTGCCATTGCCGCACCTGGCCCGTAAATACCAGGGATAGGCATCGGGGGTCAATTCTTTTCCGCGATAGGTGCCATCCCAGCCCTGCGCATTGATGTCGGTGGTTTCATACAACTTTTCGCCCCAACGGTTCCATACGACAAAGAGCAGTTCCGTGATGTTTGTGCCGCGCACGATGAAGTAATCGTTGTTCGAGTCTCCGTTAGGCGTAAAGGCCGATGGCACAAAGATGTAGGGATCAATGCACTGGTCTTCACAGAACATAATGGAAACTGCATCCGTGGCGGTGCATCCGTTGAACGTCGTTGCGGTGACCACATAAACCTGGGCTGCTTCTGGCGAGGCAACAGGGTTGGCGATGTTTGGGTTGGAAAGCCCCGTAGGGGGCGACCAAGAATACGTGTAAGGCGCCCCATTGCCCGACGCTGTTGCCAGCAATTGGGTTGCAATGCCCGTGCATATCGTGTCCAAACCGAGGATTTCGGCAACCACGTTGACAAACGTGACATTTACCGCGAAATCTAGCTCCTCGATACAGCCATACTGATTGGCGATCACGACATGGTACGTTGTTGTCTCGGTAGGCGAAACAACGGGGTTTGGCACGTTGGGCAAGATCGGTGTCCAGGCGTAGTTTAGCACATCGTTGGGGTCAAGGTTGTTCAGCAGCAGCATCGTTGACTCACCCAGGCAGATATCATTGTCATAAGGGCCAACCTCAACGGTTACCTGACCGTTGATGATATGTATAGAATCAAGCCCTTCGCAGCCACTCGCGGATATGCCCCTGACGTAATACACTTTTCCTTCTTGGGTTGGGAGAACTGTAATGCTAGGCCCAGTTGCGAGTATCGGTTCAAAATCGGGATACTCCGACCATTCGTAGTTCATGCCATTGCCTTCGGCAGTGATCGTAATGGAATCTTCATTGCAAACCACCATATCTGGCGGCAAGTGTAAATCTGCTCCATCTTTGGGAATTACCGTCACTTCGTGCGTCACAAAACACAAGGTGTCCAGGTTGTAAATGGTCACGGTATAAACCGTTGGTACTGAAGGTGATACCCAAGGATTCGGAACGGTGGAGACAAAGCTGCTGTCCACTGGCATTGATGTCCAAACATAAGAAACAGCGGTCGAGTCATAGCCATTGGCATTCAATTGAACCGAGTCGCCAATGCAAAACATATGCATGACAGGTATGGAGTCCTGAACAAACCTTATTACCACTGACTGTGTATCACTGGCCGTGCAGCCGTTTATATCCGACACCACCAAAATTGCCGTTATGGTGTCTTCTTGATAAAAAGTGACCATCGGGTTTTGGACATAAGCGGTATCCGGTGTTCCAGCGCTGAATGTCCAGAACCAGTTCACGACCGCGCCGTGGGCCGTGCCCGTGAACTGCACGACCGCGCTGTCAACGCATATCAGGTAGCTGTGCCCGATCACCACCGAGTCCAGCCCCGTATCCTGCACGTTGATCAGGGAGTCCCAGGGCATCGTGCAGGTCGTGTCGAATGGTATGAACATCACGTGGTACAGCCCCGCGCTGTCGTAAACGTGCACCGGGTCCTGCGCTGTGCTGGTGTCCGCGTCGCCGAAGTGCCAGGCGCCC
>CAZULM010000014.1:93000-110114 GCA_964621185.1 uncultured Saprospiraceae bacterium
GTGCACCGGGTCCTGCGCTGTGCTGGTGTCCGCGTCGCCGAAGTGCCAGGCGCCCTGCACCGGGCTGGCGTTGTAGAACCGCACCGTCAGCCCGTCGCACAGGTCAACAGAGATGGAGTCCCTCACGTTGTGGGAACTGTCTATCTGCACCGGCACGGTCAGCTCCACAGAGCAGCCGTACTGGTTCGTCACCGTCACCGTCACGCTGTCGGGGCCGACCGGGCCGCTCACCAGCACCGTGTCGCTCGTGGCGCCGGTCAATACCAAGGGCGCATTTGCCGTCCATTGGTAGCTTAGGATTTGGCTGGGGTCGTTGTTCGTCAGCCACACCGGGAAGGGCATGCCCGCGCAGCCCATGTGGGGCCCGTGCGCCGTAACGTCCGGCGCGGGCGCGGGGATAACCGTCACCGTCCGCGTCACGCTGCAGCTGTCCTCCGTTATCGTCACCGTGTACACCGTCGGCACCGCCGGCCACACCAGCGGGTTCGGGCTGGAAGCGCCGAGGTTCGGGTCGGCGGGGACAGAGGCCCACAGGTAAACCGCCGTCGAGTCGTGGCCGTCGGCGTTCAGGTATGCCGAGTCGCCCGCGCAGATGTACAGGGTGTCGGGCAGCTGGTCGCTGATGAAGCGTATCGGCACCTCCGCCGTGTCCTTGGCCGTGCAGCCGTTGACGTCCGTCACCGTCAGCACCGCCGTCACCGTGCCTTCCTGGTGGAAGGCCACCACCGGGTTCTGGACATAAGCAGTATCCGGTGTTCCAGCGCTGAATGTCCAGAACCAGTTCACGACCGCGCCGTGGGCCGTGCCCGTGAACTGCACGACCGCGCTGTCAACGCATATCAGGTAGCTGTGCCCGATCACCACCGAGTCCAGCCCCGTATCCTGCACGTTGATCAGGGAGTCCCAGGGCATCGTGCAGGTCGTGTCGAATGGTATGAACATCACGTGGTACAGCCCCGCGCTGTCGTAAACGTGCACCGGGTCCTGCGCTGTGCTGGTGTCCGCGTCGCCGAAGTGCCAGGCGCCCATTATACCGCTTGTATTGAAGAAATGCACTGTCAGGCCGTCGCAGAGGTCGGCTGTGATATTGTTGGCAATTGGCAAATTGCCAACAATATGTACAGGAATTATCAGTGTATCTGTACATAGGAATTGATTGGTCACGGTAACAGTGACATTGTATGTGCCAACGGGGCCTGAAACGATCGGGTTGGCGGTATTTGCCCCTGAAATGACCATTGGCGAGGCAACCGTCCAGACATATTGCAAGGTGTCGCCGGGGTTGTTGTTTATCAAGCCCAAAACCAAGTCAGTGCCAACGCAAATCGTATCGGGGATGGCAGGGTCAACATCCACATCCACACCATGGCCCGTAACGGACACAGAAACAGAATCGACGCACCCGCTTGTGTCTGTGGCAATGGCTGTGTACACCATTGTTTCGCCCGCAATTACCGTAACCGGGTTGCCGGGAGGATTGCCGATAGTATCACCCTGGGCATTTACCCAAATCACATTGGGCACATTGGATGTTGCAAACAATACGGCTGTTGAATCGCAGGTGTTTATCACTTCCTGGTCAACAGAAATTGTCGGGGCATTTCCGCGGACAATGGTAACGGAGACCGTGTCGCAGCAACCCTGGTCGCAGGCTATCAGTTGGTAAGTGGTTGTGGCTGTTGGGTTTGCCGTCGCATTAGGCGGTATTGAATCTAAGGTAAGGCCCGTCAGGGGCGACCACATATAGGTATAGTGCGGTTTCCCCCCAATTACCTCGATGCGCACCGGGACATTGGAGCAATCAGCCACTACAGTACCCGTGTTCAAGGAGATATTCGGGATGCCGGGCACGATAAAGGTTTTTGAGGTGTCGGCTACACAACCCAGGGAGGATGTGACAGACAAATGCACCGTGCCATGCACACCGACCGGAAGTGTCAGTTGGAGCGGGCTGATATTGGAAAAAGACAGGGTATCTGTTGGCGTGGTGATCGTCCAAACCCAAGATACAATGGTATCAAAGATGTCCGTAGAAAGGTTTACAAATCGGATAACAGAATTTGCCGTATCACATACCACGGTCGTAGAGCCGCCGATAAGGGCGAGCGGCGCCGACAGAACGCCTATGTCGGCCACCCCGATGGCCGTACAGCCATTGGCATCCGTCACCGAAACCATGTAGGCTCCGGCTGCCAGGTTGCTGATGGTTGGGCCAACACCAATTTGTGGGCCGGAGGGCGGTATCAGCCATGAATACTGGTATGGTGCGGTGCCAAGGGTGGCCAGTGCCGAAGCAGTGCCATTGTTCTGCCCGGCACATACAATATCCGTATCGACAACATTGACGTTCACCGCGGTATGCACACCAACCGTAGTGGTTGCTGTGCCGGTACAGCCGCTGACTGGATCGGTAACGGTGACAGAAACAAGCGTATTTGCCGCGAGGCCGGTCAACTGGTTTACGCCCGTAAAGGGCGGCAAGTTCCACTGGTATTGATAGTTTCCCGGGGGATCGACAAAAGCGGTTACGATTCCGTTGTCCACCCCTGTACAGGTAGCGCTGTTGACCACCAAGGTAACATCCAATGCTGGGATATTGGGGATATTCACCCATAAGTCTTTTTGGCAGCCATTGGCGTCGAAGGTGCAAACGTAGTACAAGCCGGGCGCAAGGCCTGTCACGGTACTGCCAACATGCCCGCCTGGCGACCAGGTATGGGTGTAAGGCGGGGTGCCGCCGACGGCAAGTATGGTAGCGCTTCCGTTGTTTTGCCCGGCACAGGCAGGCGAGAGGGCTGTCACCACTACTTCTATGGGCGTTGGCGCGGTGATAACGCCTTGTCCTACCGCGGTGCATCCGTTGGCATCGGTGGCGGTCACAAAGTAAGTGCCTGCCGGGAGGTTCTCGCGGTTCAGGTCTGTGCCTCCATCGCTCCACAATACCGTGTAGGCTCCTGTTCCTCCTGTAATCTCAGCCTGGGCGGTGCCGCCATTGGGGAAACTGTAGCAGGGCACGTTTGTGACCGAAACGCTTACATTCAGCATTGGCGGCTGTGTGAGCTGCACCGAGCCTGTCGCGGTAAGCCCGTTGACTGCGGTAACCGTTACAGCATATGTCCCGGCGCCGATCCCCAGTGCGGTTTGGGTCAATTGGCCATTGCTCCAATGGTAGCTGTATGGCGCCACACCGCCTGTAGGGATTACAGTGGCCGATCCATTGCTCAGGCCGTAGCAGGTGGGCGCCACGGTTGAGAATGACAGGTTTATCTGTGCCAATGCGCTTTGAGCAGTCACAAGTAACCAACAAACAAACGCCAGTGTGAGGCTGTTTTTCATCGCGTGTAGTTTTTAAATGTCAATGCTATAACCCGCATTTAGAGCTTTTCGTCTTTATTTACCCTGACCCCGATTATTTCCAGGCGCCTTTCCCGGGAAGCCGGAACGCTGTATATCGAATTCCTTTCATCTTTGATATCATCGCTGACCCCGGGGGGCGCCTTGGTTTCGCCATTCGCCTCCCGTTTTATCACAAGTTGTCTTGAATCGACAAACTTTTTGTAAATGCCGCCGTCGAAGAGGTCAAAGTGGTTGTAAACCGAGGTAACGCGGCGGTCAGTCAAATTTTTGTTGTATTGTGCGCCAGCGCGCGGCGAAGCATATCCTTTGAGGGTAATTTCGATGGAATCCCCAGAGACTAAGATTTCATACAGCACCTCGGAAAACTCCATCAGACGCTCCCAGCCCCCGCGCACTTCATCTTCAAAAAAGTCGTCCAGGGTTTTTGTGGCGTCTTCGAGTGCTTGTCCTTCAAGCCCTTCCGTATAGCGTTCGATGAAGGCCGCTTTCCTGTTGTAATAAGCCCTGTAAACGGTAATGTATTCTTTGTCGGTAGTCCTGGAAAGGGTTCTCCTATCGGGTTCGTCGTTGTCAAAATATAGCGGGATGGGAAGGTAGGCTTTGAGCGACAGCGGGCGAAGTTTCAGTTCTCTGACGATGGTCTGGAAATCTACTTTTGGCAAGTTGGCCGTGGAGAAGTCAAGGGAATCCATCGTGTAGTTTTCCTTGCTGGCAATGATGCGGTATCGTTTCTCAAAGGCAATAACTGTTTGGTAATCCTTGCCTTGAGGGCTGATAAACTTTTCTTCCTGCTTCTCGCTGGGCAATTCAAGCAGCCTGTAAGTGACGCCATACAGCGTATCGCCGTTGATTTTGTTGGTGGTGAATGCCCGGAACGCCAGGCCGCGCCGCAGGTACAGTTTCACCTCAATTGTTTGGGCGCCCTTCATCCCTTCTGTGGAGACAATTTCCGAGGAATCGACCGTGTAACCGGCCTTTGAAGCCACTACCTGGTACCGGTGCTCAAAATCCAGTGGATATTGAAAGCGGTTGTTGTCCGGATGGGTATCTTCTTGTGGGTCGCCTTTTTTGGCAGCGAACGAGCCGTTTGGCAGCCTTTCCCCGAGGTCAAAAAACCGGGAGGTGGCGCCGTTGATGGGCGCGCCGGTGTCTTTGTCATACACCGTCACCACCAATTCCGGCGCATTCGGCTCCAGGTACAGTTTTTGGACGATCTCCTCCCGCCAAACCTTTCCAGGGGTCGTAAAACGGACGGTGTCTGGCGAAAAGCGGTCTTTCTCGCCGATTATCATGTAGGTTTTGCCGGGCAAAAGGTCGAAACTGTGCCTGCCTGAAGCATCGACATCCACCCTGATCGGCGTGGCATCAGGGTTGCCTAACTCGATCAGCGTCATGGTCGTATAGGGAAGTATCTGCTGCGTCTTCACCCCATCCTTCTTCAGGTAGGTGATGGCCGACATCTTGGGGCGGAAAAAATCGACCTGGTACAGGTCATAGCAACAGCCCTCTTCCGACTGGTTGAAACTTCCCCGGCGGTTGGACGCCATATAGGCCGTCTTGCCGGAAGCGGCGAGCATGAAATAGACGTCGTTGAAGCCCGAATTGACGGGCACGCCAAGGTTTTTGGGGTTTACCCAGTCGTTGCCGTCCCATTTGGCCTGGTAAACATCGAGCCCGCCCATCGACTGGAGGCTGTCGGTACTGTAATAGAAGGATTGTGTCCCTGCGTGATAAAATGGGGTGACGTCGTTGCCCGGGGTGTTCAGGTTGGAGACGTTCATCGGGCTGGAATATTCTTCACCAGAAATCTTGCTGCACCAAATGTCCTTCTTCCCCTTGCCTCCCGTGCGGTCGCTGACGAAATACAGCATTTCGTAGGGTTGGCCCGGCACTGCGCCGACGCAGGGTTGCGTGTTGCTGAAACCGGGGATATTGATGGGGGGCGGGAGCTTTTCGGCTGGGCTCCAGGTACCGTCCGGCAATTTCCGGCGCAAGTAGATTTCACAAAAAATGTCGATGGTATTCCCGACGTACTCGCAAAGGGAGTAGTACATAACATCTCCTTTGGCGTTGAAAGTATTGTGGGTGGTATGCCTGACAGGGTCGTTGAATGGCGTCTCTTCGACGCTTGGCGCCTCATCCAGCTTTGTTTGCATTATCTTGTGCAAGGCGCGTTTCGGGAACACCCGGTCCTTTTCAAACGTGAATTTGTTGGTCGTAAAATAAAGCAGGTCGCCGAGCAAGTAGGGCGAATTTTCAGAATACTGCGGGGTGTTAATGCCCGAATCGAGCAGCACGAACAATTCTGGCTCCACGATGGGGTGGCGCAGCGTTTCCAATGCCCATTCGCAATCGCCGAGCCTGTTCTCGGCCTCAAATTTCATCGCGGCTGTTGCGCCGACAGGCTTTTCTTCAAAAAGAAACCTGCGGTAGAGGTCACGGGCCTCCTCATACTTGCCCATTTGGAACTTCACCCCGGCCAGGCGGAGAAACGGAGCGCCGTCAGGGCCGGTCAGCCCGTTGTCCACCAGTTTTTGGAAAGCGATCTCGGCGCTGTCCAAAGCCGCGAACCTTATCGCAGCTTCACCGCGCCCTTTCAGCGCTGTCACGTTCAGCGGTTCGGCCTCCAGGATAAAGCCGTAGTAACGGTAGGCGCCGTAGTTGTTTCCCCTGGCAGTTTCCTTGATCGCCGCCGCCTCCAAGTCCTTGATGGAAGGCGCCCTGTTGAGTTCCTGGTTGATTCTGTCCGATACGCCGATTTGGCCCCAGACGGTGGTGCCAAAGGACAGGATGGTGATACAGGAGATATATAAGCGGACAACCTTCATTGTTTTGTGTTGCATGGAAGAATTCTTTGCTTCAGAATCAGCGGTTGGATGGATTATTCGCGCCGGGGAAACCGAACAGTTTTTATATTATCTCACAAGACTTGAATTTAGGGATCGGCTTCAAGCGGTACAGCCTGTAAAACAGGGAAAGTTCCGGCCCACCGCGGCCATTGGTGACGATCTCTTTGTACGAAAGGAAGTTCATGTCGTAAGAAAGCCCCAACTGCCAGCTGCGGTAGAACAGCTCCACGCGGGGTATCAAGGCATCGTTGTAGCGGTGGCGGAAGTCAAGCCCGATCTGCAAGGCCAGTTCCTTGTAAGGCTGGCGGTTTAGGTGCATCCTGAGGCCGCCGCCGTAAACCACCTCGCGATAGCTGCCTTGCCTCTGGTAAAGGCCCTGCGCTGTCAAGTCAAAATTGCCCGCAATCTGTACCAAACCCAGGGCATACAAGGACAGCTTGTCGTATAGCCGCACATTCCCGGGGTTGGCCAAGGTGACCGACCAAAAGTCGTGGTATGGCCGGTTGATATGGTGCAAGGCGCCGCCAATATCAAGCCTGCTGCGCTTTTCCCGGGCCTGCAGCCGCAGGTTGGCCCCGGCGCTGATGTCGAAGTATTTGAGGTTGGTCGATTGGAAAAGTTCTGTCTCCCGCGTAGAGGCGAACGGATCATAAACGCTGTCGTGCCATTGTGCGTCGAAAGTCAGGTTTTTGGCGCCGAAGGAGCGCTGGCCGAATGCCGGGGTGGCGCCAAGGGTCAAAAAAGCGTTTTTTGCAAGCGGGAAGGTGAGGGATATCGGGATGCCAATCTGGATCGAGGTCAGCTTCAGGCTGCCCTGTTGGTCATAGTTGACGAGCAGCCCGCCGGTCAGGAAGCGGTCGTATTTCCCTTTAGCCCAATAGACCTTGCTTTCCACTGCGCCCGACAAGGTGGTGTAAGGGACCGGCACCGACCTGTCCTGGCTCCTGAAATTGGCGCCAAAACGCAGGTCACCGCCAAAAACGCCTGCCAGGCCCGGGGAAAGGTTGAGCGGGGCGTTCCCGAATTGAGAGAAGTGGATATCCTGGGCTTTAACGGGCGCCGATGAAAGCGCTAAAGCCAGCATAAAAAGGAGGTGGCGGTGAAGAAGATTCGAGATCACAAGCAGTCTTTTTAGTGTTCAGAACATTATTCCTAAACAAAATTGGTGCCTAATTTAACACTTGGAAACATATAGCTGCCACGCCGGTGTCCGATGGCACTCGATTTGGCGGCGAGCCGACATTTCCAAAACAAACGGTACGAATGAAGGCAGGATTCCCGGCGATATTTTCACTATATTGCCGTTTTAAACTTCTCAGGAGGGGGGAATAGAGGTGTAAAGATATGACTACAGATTGTTTTTCAAAAAAATGCCCTGCATTTCAGCCAACAATTGCCAAGTTTGGCATTGATCGCACTTGATTTTCTGTGCGCAGCCCTTGAGCTGCGCCTTCCTTCAAGTGACGCGGCAAAGGTGTCGGCTGCCGGAACTAAAAAATATAACATTTTCGGCAGTTTTTTTTTCGGTACCGGGTCACACGAGCTCGATGATGGTGACCCCATCCCCTCCCGCGTCCTGCTCCGGGTGATAAATGTTGGCGATGTTGTTGCCGTACTCCCGCAGTTTTTGCCGCACCACCCTGCGCAGCACGCCATCGCCTTTGCCGTGCAGCACCCGCAAGCTGTTGGCATTGGTCATAAGGGCATTGTCCACGAATTTTTCCAGCACCATCATGGCTTCATCCTTGCTCATGCCGCGCAGGTCGATCTTCGCGTCGAAATCGGCGACGCGGCTTATGTCTGCTGCGCTGCTCGTGAATTGCTGCACGATAGGCTCGGCCACTGGCAGCAGGTCGCGGAGCGGCGCGTTCACGCTGATGCCGCCCATTTGGATATCGGCCTTTTGGCCCCGGATGCGCTCGATCCTGCCGGTAGCGCCGCCTGCCCGGAGCCGCACGTAATCGCCTTCAGCCAATGGCCGTGCCGAGGCAGAGGGCGCATTCATCTCCTCGAGCTTCACCACTTCTGCGTTCACCTCGTTCACTTGCTGCACCTTTTCGCTGCGCTGTTGGCGCAAGCTTGCGGCGATCTCCTGGGCTTTTTCTAAGTTTTTTTCATCTTTCAGCTGCTTTACCAGCTTGTCCACTTCCCGGTTGGCATTGGCTGTTTGGCGCAGGTCAAACTCTTTCTGGTCGAGCTTGAGCCGTTTTCGCTTCACTTCCAGGTCGTGGTGGAGGGCATCGTAGGTCTTGATCAGGCGCTCCAGCGATGCTTCTTTGGCGGACACGGCGCTGAGCTTTTCTTCCAGTTCCTGCTTTTCGCGCTGCAATTCGATCAGGATATCGTCCACTGCGGTCTCTGAGCCGGTTTTGTGCCGCGCGTAGCCGATAAGGTCTTTGGCAAGGCCGCTTTTTTCGGCGATTTCAAAGGCATAGCTGCTGCCGGGGCGGCCAACTTTCAGCTCGTATGTGGGCATGAGCGTGTCTTTGTCGAAGTGCATGTTGCCGTTGAGCACGCCCGTGTTCCGGAAAGCGAAGACCTTGAGGTTGGAGTAGTGGGTGGTGACCACGGCGTACACCCCTTTGCGGTGGAGTTGCCGCAAAACCGCTTCCGCCAGCGCGCCGCCGGGCTTGGGGTCGGTCCCGCTGCCCATCTCATCGATCAGGACCAGGCTGTAAGGGTCGGCTTTTTCCAAAAATACTTTGGCGTTTTGAAGGCGGGAGGAGTAGGTGCTCAAGTCGTCGTCGAGGCTCTGCTGGTCGCCGATATCGGCAAAGAGTTTTTTGAAAATGCCCATCTCGCTCAGCTCGTGCACCGGCACCAGAAGCCCGCACTGCAACATCAGCTGGAGCAGCCCCACCGATTTCATGGCGACCGATTTGCCACCCGCGTTGGGGCCGGAAAGCACCAGGATATGGTTTTCGGGGTCGAGCTTCAACTCGAAGGGGATGGTTTTCCGCCCGGTGCCCTTGTTTTTAAGGTACAACAGCGGGTGGTAGCCCTTCCTGATGGCAATGATGGGCTTTTCTTTCAAGACAGGCATGGAAGCCCGCATGGAAGCGGCTAGGCGCGCCTTTGCCTGGATCAGGTCGTAGCGGGTCAGCACCTCCAGGTATTGCCCTATCAGCGGGCGGTACGGCCGCACCACGTCGCTCAGCGCTTTCAGTATCCGGAATATCTCCCTTTTTTCCTCGTGCTCGAGGTCGAACAGGTCGTTGTTCACCTCCACTACCCCATCAGGCTCGATGAAGGCGGTTTTGCCGGTGTCGGATTCGTCGTGGATAATGCCCCTGATCTTCCGTTTGTGCTCTGCCGGCACGGAAAGCACCCGGCGGCCGTTGCGGAAGCTTTCAGGCGAATCGGAGAGCCAGCCCTTGCTGCGGTATTCCTGCATGAGCTGTCGGAACTTGCCGTCGAGCTCTTTGAGCTTTTGCTGCATTTCTTTTCGGATGCGCATCAGCTCCGGGGAGGCATCGGGCCGGATTTCGCCTTTGTCGTCAAAAATCCCGCTGATGGCCTTGATAAGGCCCTCGTCGAACGAAAGGGGCCTGATCAGGTCGTACAGTTTCGGGTATATGTCTTTTTTGGGGCCTCCTGCGAAGTATTTGAAAATGTCGCGCACGACGAACAGGATGCGCAAGATGTGCTGAAACGACTCGGTGGCCAGCGTGTAGCCCTCGATTTCCAGCATTTTGAGGTCGGGGCGGATATCGTTGAAAGCCTGGAGCGGGAACTTGTCGTTTTTTTCCAAAGCCAGCTTGTAGTCGCGGGCCTCCCGCAGCTCCTGATCAATCATTTGAAAATTTGTGGACGGCTTGATCTCTCGGATACGTTCGGCCGCCATTGGCGTAAGTGCCTCTTTTTCAAGCAGGTCAAGCACTTTGTCAAACTCCAGCTTGCGCGCCACGTCCTTTGGCTCAAATATCATGTTCATCAGTGTCAGAAATAAATCAGGGTCAAAATTACCGTCTCCAAACAAATTATGGGCATGTAAGTTCCATGCATTCCAACTTATTCGGTTTCGGGCCGTTGTCAAGAAATGGCAAAATCTGACAATTCACCCAGAAATGACAGAATTAGCACCTGTGTAAATTATCTTTGCGAAGAATTATTCACCCACTAAAAAAAGTGCTTCCAATCATGCAAAAAAAGTTACTCTTTTCCGCCATGCTCATCGCATGTTTCGCCTTCGCGGCCACAGCGCAGTACCAGCGCCGTGTCCTTGTTGAAGAATTCACCAATGCTTCATGCGGCCCTTGCGCAGGCCAAAACCCGGCCTTCAACGCCAAGCTGGATGCAAGAGCAGACATCGTAACGCCCATCAAATACCAAACCAACTGGCCCGGCACCGACCCGATGAACACGCAGACGCAGGCCGAGGTCGCTCCCAGGGTCACTTATTACGGCGTTACCGGCGTACCACATGGCGTTGTGAACGGCACCTCCATCCCAAATGACTGCAACGGCTATATTGGCGCGCCTGCCTGTCTCTCGCTGGCCGAAATCGACGCCGCTTATGCCGAGACCACCCCGGTTGACATGTCCGTTAGCTATACTTTTTCCCCCAACGCCGATTCGCTCAACATCAATGTCTCTGTCACGTCCGACGTGGCCCTGACCGGCACGCTGCGCCTGCACGTGGCAGTAGTGGAAGACGCCATCTATTTTGCTTCAGCTCCCGGCTCCAATGGGGAAAGAGAGTTTTTCCAGGTGATGCGGAAAATGGTGCCAAATGCCAATGGCACCACCATCGCCAGCTTTACCGCAGGGGAAACTAAGACTTATGCCTTCAAGATCAGGATCCCGACTTACATCTACAACAAGAACCAACTGGGCGTTTCCGCCTGGCTTCAGGACAATGTTGACAAAAAAGTCCACCAGTCGGCAAGGGCGGTGCCCCCTACGCCAAAAGTGCTGGTCAACTCTGCCAGCAGCTTTATCTGTGCCCCTGCCACGCCGGTGGTAACCTTTACCAACATCGCTGCTGACCCACTGACATCTGCCAAGATCCGCTACCGCGTAGGCACCAACCCTTGGGCAGAGTACGACTGGACAGGAAATGTTCCCGCTGGAGGCTCTGCACAAGTAAGCCTGCCGAATACCGAGGTGACGCAAGCCGGCGTCAACAAACTGGATGTTCTGGTGATCGAATCCAACAACGGCGCCAGCCAATTGGACATCAACGCCGGTTTCAGCACCATCACGACCAAGGGCTTTTTTGGGCCGGGCATAGCCCTCCCATCCGGCTCCGATTTCCAGGGCGCTACTTTCCCGCCGACCAACTGGGACTTGGGCAACCTTGGCACCAACGGCTGGCGCGTGGCCACGACGGGCTTCAACAGCACCCGCTCCGCCATGAACAATTTCTATGCGTACGACTCCGGCAACACCACCATGATGGCTGCCAAAGTTGACCTGTCTAACCTTACCAGCACCACTGCCCTGACTTTCGACCACGCTTACACGCACTATGTCAGCGGCGCCGACCTGTTTTTCGACTCCCTGCGCATCGAAGTGACCACCGATTGTGGCGCCACTTGGAACACTGTATTCCACGATGGTTACGAAGGCTTGGGCACTGCCCCGCCGGTGGCCTCCTCTTTCGTGCCCACCGCTGCACAATGGAGGGCCAACTCGGTTGACTTGAGCGCCTTCAACGGCAACTCGGAGGTGTTTGTCCGCTTCGTCGGCGAAACCGGCTACGGCAACAACCTGTACATAGACAATGTGAACATCAGCACCGTTTCCGGCGTCAAGCCCCTGGAGCTCAGCGCATTCAGCTTGAGCCCCAACCCAAGCAACGGCATTTCAGAAGTCCGTTTCGAGCTTCCGACGGCCCAAAACATGCAGTTGATGGTGTACAACGCCCTCGGTTCCCTGGTTCAGTCCCGCGACCTCGGCTTCCTCACTTCGGGCCAGCACAACGTGTCTGTTGACGCTGCCCGCCTCAACGCCGGTTCTTACCGCGTTGTGCTGCAAGGTGCGGCAGGCATCGCGCAGACACAGTGGATCGTGTTGAAATAAGCTTTTTCAAGTTCTTCATGGGAGCGGAGCGCGCAGTGGTGCGCTCCGCTCTCTATTTTTCAAGACATTTGTGGCGCGCCACACTACCCTGGATTTGGGTGTACTTGAAGAAAAGATGGATGCTGAAAGATTGATTTTCAATAGATTGCAGACATTCAATTTTCACAACCATTTTGCGTTGACTATACAATGAAGCTATTTATCATCGCCGGAGAAGCTTCCGGCGATTTGCACGGATCGAACTTGCTGAAAGCCCTTACAAAGCAGCAGCCAGGCATAGAGTGCCGGGCCTGGGGCGGCGACCTGATGGCCGAGGCAGGCGCGGTGCTGTTGAAACACTACCGCGAACTGGCATTCATGGGCTTCATCGAGGTAATGCTCAACCTTCAGGCCATCCTCCGCAATATCGCCAGCTGCAAAAAACAAATCCTGGAATACCAGCCGGATGCCTTAGTCTTGATTGATTACCCGGGGTTCAACCTCAGGATCGCAAAATGGGCAAAAAAACGGGGAATCAAGGTCGTTTACTACATATCGCCCCAAATTTGGGCCTGGCACCGGTCGCGCGTGCACGACATCAAGCGCGACGTGGACCTGATGCTGGTGATCCTGCCCTTTGAACAGGCGTTTTACCGAAAACACGGCGTAGCAGCAACATACGTAGGCCACCCGCTCTTAGACGCCATGCAAGACATGGAAATCCATGCCGATGAATTTGGGCAAAATGCTGAAAATATCATCGCGCTCCTGCCAGGCAGCAGGGTGCAGGAAGTGCGGAAAATCCTGCCAAAAATGCTGTCCGTGACCAAGCATTTCCCTGACTGCCAATTTGTGGTGGCCGGGGCAAAAAACTTAGATGCCAGCTTTTTCAGCCCCTTTCTGGCAGCGCACCCCAATGTTCGGCTGACCCAAGGCCAAACATACCCCTTGTTGAAATCTGCCACCGCCGCCTTGGTCAAGTCAGGCACCTCGACGCTGGAAGCGGCGCTGTTCGACGTGCCACAGGTCGTCTGTTACGCCGGCAACCCGATTTCCTACCGCATCGCCAGATGGGTCATCCAGGTGAAATACATCTCTTTGGTCAACCTGATCGCCGACAAGCCCCTGGTCCGGGAATTGATCCAGCACGACCTGAACGAAACAAACCTGCGCGCTGCGCTCCAGGAAATACTTGAGCCCTCAAAAGCGGCGGCATTGAAGGCGGAATATGCGGAAATGCGGAAGCTGCTCGGCGAAGGGGGGGCATCGGATCGGGCTGCGGCAGCCATCCTTGAAATGGCAGGTTTGTGAATGGCGCGTACATGATCGCCGATTGTCGAAGTGATTTCCGGGCCGGGGTTTTTGGTTTGGGGTAGCGTGCGGTGCCAAGCATCACGCGCTACTTCGACAATCGTCAATCATGTACTCGCCAATCGTCAATTTTGCAAAGGAAGGTAGCCGCCCGCCCGCTGGCCCGCCCTAATCATCAAATTTTGCCCCTCTTTTAGGAGGCAAGGGGGCAGGTGCGGTCTCCTTTCCCAAATCAGGTGTTTCCTTTATTGCTGCTGGTTCTGACAATTGTTTCAAGGTTTGAATTTTGAAACCTAAAGAAATGTTTATCAATACAAGAGCAGGCACCAAAACACAAACCCAGTTGCGCCAATTTTTATACCTGCTGATCGCATACTCCAGGTCTTTTGTATTCAAATGCATGTTCATCGCAGCTTCATCCCGTAGCCGAAAAAGCTCCTCGTTCGACATGTAAGCAGTCCCCGCAAAAGTGGTTGTGCGATTTCCTGAATAATCGTTGGCGGTTTTTTGGTAACCATAGTATTCGGGAGTTTCATCGTCAGGTTCGGGTTTCCGCGTTTTAAAACAATTTAGCACAAAGCTCCAAAGACGGATGTAAACATGGGTGTACCCTGGTTTCATGCCCGAATAAATATAGTCGAGAATGCCGAAGCTTAATACCAGAAGAATAATTATCCAAAGGGCAGGCGAGTTTTCCATAAAGTATTTGGTTTGCGTATTGCTTTATTGAGGAACTATTTTTCAACCTTGAAGGGGTTTTTGTCGAACCGGAAAGACGCAGAAATGAAAGGGTTGAACCTATAAGTATCAACCATCAATTGGTCGGACGTGAGATTTTCTTTGATTTTGGCTCCCACGCTGTACTTGCCGTTCAGTTGTTTGACCTGGATGGCGGCATACCCCAAAGTCAGGCTGATGTTTTGGTTGTAAACAAATGAAAACCCTAAATACACGACAGGGTTCTCCAGGTCGAAGCCAATGCCTCCTGAACCGCCCAGTGCAAGCGCATCCCTGAAACCCTTGGAATAAAGCCAGGTAAAAGTAACCCCAGGCACAAATTTGACCCATTGCCGGTTTTCTTCTTCGGTGATGACAAATTCAGTTGAACCATCCGATTTCGCAAAATAACGCCGCTCTTTGCTGCCCATTTGCGTCGCGACAAAATTGAAGCTGTAATTGGTCAGCCACTTTCCCCGCGCCGGCGACTCGTAAATCCTGATCCATTCCAAATCCTTGCCAGCGTTGTTCTTGCGCTTGATGGTAACTTTTATTGTCTCAGATTTGCTCAAATCTGTAATTGGATATTTATAATTCTTTAAGGCATCGTGCAGTTTTTTCGCTTTTTCAACTGTTTCATCACAACCGGAACCCGGATTGGAAATTCGGCTCATTAATTCCTCTTTTTTTTGGGGCAAGGCAGTTTCGTCATCGAGCGAATAGATAACAGTGATCAATTTTTCTAACGCATCGCAGTCCGCCGTGAAATTTTGTGTCTTGACAATGTCTTGATCGATTTTAAGCGGAGGAATCACCTTGTCCTCCCGCTCTATACTTATTTCATAGGCTTTGTTGGGCAGCCTGTTTTTTACAATTATGTCATAATTGCCAGTCTTAATGGGCACCGTGATTGAGCCTTCTTTCTCTTCGGCCAGGTCGATGATGATCTGAGTTTGGGCAATCGCTGCGAAATGCAGACATGCCATGAACGATGTTGCAATGAAGTTGATTTTCATGATTTTTGATGTTTATGGTGTGACAAATTAAGGTCGATCTTGCCTCAAAGCAGCTCCCCCTCAAACCTCGCCACTACTTACTCGGTCTCTACTTTAACCGACTTATGACAACTATAAAACCAGAATATATTTGGGACACCCAATCCCGTGACAAATCATTTGATGCTCTACCCAGATACCTTATCTCTTAAATTTATACCTTTTCTAAAGGGAAATAAATGCCTCCCAAATGATCAAAGTCCCCATCTGTCGTAACCAGCGTGGATTCGGTCACTTTTGCCGTTGCCGCTATCCAAAGGTCATTTTTTCCCATGCTTTGACCTTTGGAAAAACAGTCAATTTCTACATAAGCATCCAGAAGTTCTGGCGCTCCGAAGCTTACGTCAACAACAAACAGGGTCTGTTTAATAAATGCGCTCAATTGCGCTGTTTTATTTTCGCCCCAGCCATTGCGCTTGGCCAAAACTTGAATTTCGCCGACCGTCACCACCGAAACAATGAGTTGAACATCGTCCGCTGTCAGCCTCAAGCGACTTTCAGCATTTAGATATTGGGGGCTTTGGCGAATGTAGGCCAGAACAATGTTTGTATCCAACACAAACTTTCTCATTCTGTCAGCATTTTAAGGTCGTTTTCATAGTCACCCTCCGCATCGGCCAGGATACCGATGAATTGACTGAGTTGATTGCCCGTTAATTTCCGCGCGGCTGCTTGACGCTCCAATTGTTGCGCAACAGTTTCACGAACAATAGGGCGCGAAAAATAGGCATCCCCGCTCTCTGCCAACGAGACTTTACTAATCTCAACAAACGCCATTTGACCACTTGGCCTGAAATGCGCTGTACCTCGAATGGTTACCTTTTTGCCCCAGAAACCCGCCATCTCACTGGTTGATACCGATTCTCCCAAAAAGCCTGTGATTGGTCTGCCCTGGTCAGGAAGAAACGTCACTTTGGCTTTTGAAAATTTCAATTCTTCAACAATGCCGGAAATAACTACCGACTGAGGGTCGGGTGTTTTTTCTTCAATGGTTTTTAAATGGTTGAAATCAGCTATTTGCAACTTCAGATCGGGTAGGCTGCCACGGTTGCTGAATTGAATGGTTTGCAGATCGTTGACCAATACTTTTTTGAAATTTTGAAGGTCTTTGAGTAAATGTTTGTCCAGCATTTCACCCGTACTAGCAGGATTGAGCGCATCCTGGAAAGTTTCCATGACCAAGGAAATAGGTGTTTCATCAGGAAGCCTTTCTAAAATAGCTTGCTGAAAAAGACTGCCTTGCACGTTGCGCAGGGTACTTCGGAACGGTTGGCATTCGAGGTGTAAAACCGTACTTCCCTCACTCAGACCACGCAGCCGTATTTTCAGCGCCCGGGCAATTTGTTCCGTTTCACGCCCTCTTTTATAAGATGCCCCGAACATTCGCATTTGAAGCGCTCCTTTGGATATATCACGAAGGTATTGGGCAATGACTTCCAAGCGATCAAGGTCAATTGCCCCGTCGTCGAATGGTGTGCCGGAAAGTTTTATTTCGTATTCCATGAGTGCAATGTTGTTTGTAAAAAAGGCCCTGAGCTTGCAAAGTTAAGGGTTTTCAGGTTTCATTATCCTGTGGAATGACTTATTGTTGGGCTTGGTTTGAGGTCAATTCAATTTCCACCGTCTCCACGCTCAACCGTATCACCGAGATCGAACAATTCAGAAAACAGCTCGATTTCCTCGCTCAATTACCCTTTCAAAAAAAATGTTACTGCTACGAAATTTGCTCATAAAGTCAGAGAATCAAATCTGGCTACATTTGAGGCATATCTAAAATAAAACTTTTTAACTATGCCTCACAACAAAGATCTTCAGAAAAAAC
>CAZULM010000015.1:0-102845 GCA_964621185.1 uncultured Saprospiraceae bacterium
TTAGAAGATTGAAGGTGATAATTTGTTATAGACCCTGCCAAATGCCTGGCATGGAAAAATGGGTGTAGTATATTATATGGGAAATATGCTGGGATTAAAGCGTGCGGCCTTTCTTTCAAGGCTTGGGAGTAATAAAAGATAAGAAATTAGTCGACTATCTGGATTATTGGCTGTGGCCCGGCAACCATAAGGAATACGCTATTGAGCCAAATCTTATGCAAATTATGGGTATTGGTTGACAGTGCCAAAAAGAAAATCAACTTTAACAAAGGATCGATTCTGTGGTAGATAAATACGCCTTCTAGGGTTCTTGAGAGAGCGGCAGCCGGGAGGCCAGCTAGAAAGTTTCTCACGACGACACAACGACACGACGGTTTGGCCAGCGGCTGGAACAACAGCCAAACATGTGGCCCCGTAGTGTCGTTGTGTCGTCGTGAGAAATAAAAACCTCCCCAAGTGGAGATTGACCTTCCTCTGGATGGTAGAAAAACCTGGGCGATGCAAAGTACATCGCTTCGCGGCGGCCACAGGGGATAAAGGTCGGGGTGCCAAGGTTGGTGGTGCTTGGGGTGGAGTCCTTGTTTTGAGGGGCAGGTAGGGGTGACCTTCAGCAGCCAATGGTCATTGATTGGATATCCGATGCCCAGGCCGATCGTTGGGAAAAAGACCACTTTGTTGTACTCAAAATCTGTTGTGTGTTTTGCCTTTTTTCGGCTTCCATCCGAATATTCGGCAAAGGTTTTCTGGGTTTCCCTGATGAAGATGCCTGAGACAAATCCGATACTTCCCAGATATTGGATTTTTTGTTTCCCAAGGCTGAAATTAGCCAGGAGGGGAATGCCGATGTAGTGGCTGCTGTAAACGACCCTGAATGATTCAAACAAAGCAATTAAAAAAAGTCCTTAGGAGCATGCTCTTAAGGACTGAAAAGGTAGTTACAATTTTTGTATTTCAATTATTCAAACTCATCTTCAACTTTTTCTCCACT
The DNA here is from genome assembly GCA_964621185.1 of uncultured Saprospiraceae bacterium. Lineage (GTDB taxonomy): Bacteria > Bacteroidota > Bacteroidia > Chitinophagales > Saprospiraceae > M3007. The sequence goes on from CAZULM010000015.1 coordinate 989, forward strand.
TCCTCCACCGTGTCTTTAAAGATCAGGTCGGTGTCCATCATGTCCTGCACGGCTTTGCAGGAATAAATGACGGTGCTGTGGTCGCGGCCGCCAAACTGTTCTCCGATGGATTTCAGCGATTTGTTGGTGAGCTTTTTCGCCAGGTACATCGACAATTGCCGGGCGATGACGATGTTGCGCTTGCGGGTTTCGTGGTGCAGCTTCTCCACCGGCACGTCGAAGTGATCGGCGACGAGGAGTTGGATGAATTCCACCGTAATCTCCTTGTTGATGGTGGTCACGAAATTGCGGATAACTTCCTTGGCTAACTCCAGATCGACATCGCGGCGGATCAGGGTGCTTTGTGCCAGCAGCGACACCATCACGCCTTCCAGTTCCCGGATGTTGTTCTTGATGTTGTAGCAGATAAATTCCAGCACATCGTTGGGGATGTCCACGCCCTCGTCTTCCATCTTGGCGCCGAGTATCGCCATGCGCGTTTCCAGGTCGGGCGATTGCAGGTCGGCGGTCAGGCCCCACTTGAAACGGGAGATCAGCCGGTCTTCCATGCCTTCCAGGTCTTTCGGCGCCCTGTCTGAGGTCAGGATGATCTGTTTGCCGTTCTGGTGCAGCTGGTTGAAAATGTGGAAGAAGATTTCCTGGGTTTTTTGCTTGCCGGAAAGGAATTGTATGTCGTCAATGATCAGCACGTCGATCATCTGGTAGAAATTCACAAAATCGTTGACCGAGTTGTTCTTGATGGCCTGGATGATCTGGTTGGTGAACTTCTCTGCGGAGACGTACAGCACGGCTTTGTCAGCCATGCGCTCCACGATGTCGTTGCCGATGGCCTGCGCCAGGTGGGTCTTGCCCAGGCCAACGTCGCCAAAAATCACCAGCGGGTTGAAGGCCGTGCCGCCGGGGCGCTTGGCGATGGCGAGCCCGGCATTGCGGGCGAGCCTGTTGCAGTCGCCCTCGATAAAGTTGTCGAAGGTATAGTTGGCGTTGAGCTGCGGGTCAACTTTGATGCGCTTGATGCCTGGGATGATAAAGGGGTTCTTGATCATGCCTGCATCAAAGGCGCCCGGCACCGGCTCGCTGTCCTTTTCGGCGGAAGGTTTGTTGTTGGGGCGGGTTGGGGCTTGGGCTTTTGGGCTGTCCTGCGCACCGTTCTCCGGGATGTGGTACACTAAGCGGGCCCGCTCGCCCAGCTCCTGGCGGATGCTTTTTTTCAATAGTTGTACATAGTGCTCTTCGATCCACTCGAAAAAGAACTTGTTGGGTACCTGAATCGTCAAAACTTCATTCTCAAGCTGGACTGGCTTGATCGGCTCAAACCACGTTTTGAAACTCTGAGGGCTCACATTTTTTTTGATGATACGCAGACAATCGTCCCATACCATCTGGCTGTCTTTTGTCATACCTGATGGGTGCATTTGGATGTCGGGAAAAACCGTTACCGAGTAGTCTTGATGAAACTGTTCAGTCGAGCAGGGCGACAAAGGTTGCAAATCCTTTTGACTTTTCGAAGGGGATTTCCATTTTTTTAGACAATTTTTTTTCGGGAATTTAGAACAGGCTGGTTTTCAAGCGCTTTTAAAAATTAGGGAAAAAATCTTTTTTTCTGCAACTGGCTCTGTTTTAAAAATAGCATCTTTTTTGAAATAAAAAATGGCGAAATGGCGCTTTTTAGAACAAAAAAGAGTTTATTTTTAAATATTCATCTTTTAAATACTTATACTTTTTGGACTTACTGTTGATGTTGAAACATCTAAAAAGTCGTAAGTGTACTGATTTTCAAGCAGTAACGAATTTGGACGGAACTGGGAGACGACTGCTCGGCAAAAGTGCCTAAGGCAATTTTCTGCGCAACCAGTATTCATCGAAAACAACGGGACTTACCAGTGCAAAGCAATTTGTAATTACAATGTTATTAATTCAAAAAAGCAGTAACCCAAAGGTTCTCAAGCGCTTAGTAAATTTGAACTCAGAACAATTGCCCGGCTTCTGTGCGGATGGCCAAAAGCGCCTTCTGCAGTGTGGGTGGGTCTTGCTGCTCCAGCTCCTCCAACAGGATATTGAACAGAAGCTCAGCATCGGCATTTGGGTCGAGTTCGCTGCCGGCAGTGGTGACCAAGGTGAGGGTGTCGTTTTTGGCAAATTGGATAATGCGCCAAAGTGTATCCGACACATAAAGCTGTTGCGAGGTGTTGTGGTCGAACTCCTGGCTGATGGCCAGCATCAGGCTGGCCCGCAGGTCGCGCACCTTCATGCCGGGCGTGCGCACACGCATCATGGTGTTGATGACGCCGGCGCGGTCGCAAAGCAGGGTGAGCCGTTCGTATGCTTGCAGGCGCAGGGGCAGGGTGATCTTCTGGGCATCGTTGCGGAGTATGGCCATGTCAATGCGCTGCCGCTCGTCGAGCATCAATTTGAGCATGTAATAAGCGGTGGCAAACACGACAAGCGCCGGGATGGTATATTTCAGGACTTCAAAAAACAGCTCCATATCTTTTTAATGTGATAATTGGGTAATTTGATAATGTGAAAATTATCGGCAGGCGAGGGTTGTTGGCAAATAATGGGGCGCAAAGGTAAGTATGTGGGGCAAATTTTCTTGCATGAGTGTGATGCCTTATTATTGGATTGATTGGAAGGAGAACCCGAAGTCCGCGTATTGTTTCTCCCGACGATTCTTGTTGTGTCGTGGTGAGAAACAATTCGTGTCGTCGGGAGAAACTTCCCTCGTGAACAAAAACCCGGCATTTTCCGTTTAAACGCCGTACTTTTGCACGACAAAAAAAGCAGTTTTTCATGGAGACCTTGCTCGAAAACCCAATCACCACGACAGCGCCCATCACCCTTACCCAAGGCGCCATCGACCAATTGAACCTTATCCGCAAACAGGAAAATGTTCCTGACGATTATTGCCTGCGCGTTGGCGTGAAAGGTGGCGGCTGTTCCGGCTTTACCTACATCCTTGGCTTCGACGAGCCGAAAGAAAGCGATGAGCGCTTTGAAATCAGCGGCATCAATGTAGTGCTGAACAAGGCACATGCCATTTACCTATTGGGCATGCAGGTCGATTTTGTCTCTGGGCTCGACAACCGCGGCTTTACCTTTGAAAACCCCAATGCGACCAGCACTTGCGGCTGTGGCACATCGTTTTCAGCATAATAGAGACTACATGTCGCCCAGATATACGACAAAACTATCCTTGAACTTCCTTTTTACGGCTAATTTCTGCTGAGCCTCTGCAGCCTTCCTGTCAGGGTAAGGCCCTAGTATTATCTTGTAAATAGAATTGTTGTCGTTGCCCGTGCTTTGCACCAGCACCAACGCCTTGTCGGGCCATTGCACCTGGAGTTGCTTTAAGGTAGGGATCACGTTTTCGGCATTGTACAGGGTGCTGACCTGAACGCCGAACCCAGCTTTCAGCGAAGGCTTGATTTCTACTTTGTACAGCTCGGTGGAGGTGTTGGACTGTGTGCTCGAGGCTTTGGCTGGCACCGGATCGTAGTTGTACGCCACCGGTTTTGCGCCTTTCAGCACTTTAGAGGCGGAGGTTTGGCTTGGCTTGTTTGCTACCAAACTCGTGTTCCCGTCCACGGCTGCCGCTACCCTGGCCGTTGGCGCAGCCTCTACCACATCCAATTGCACCCTGGTGACGCCATCTTTGATCAGGCCGATCAGTTCTGCGGCAAGGCGGGATATGTCGGTCACGTAACCTTCTACGAAAGGGCCGCGGTCGTTGACGCGCACCACCACCGATTTTTTGTTGTCGATGCGGGTGATCCGCACCTTGGTGCCAAAAGGCAGGCTTTTGTGGGCGCAGGTAAGGTCGTTTTTGTTGTAGGGTTCCCCGCTGGCTGTTTTACGGCCGTGCAGAGAATCGGCGTAGTAGCCGGCTTTCCCATATTCTGTGTTGACGGCGAAGGAGCTCAACAGGGCAGCAATAGCCAGAAATATCAGGGTAAATAAGCTTTGTCGCATCGGATAGATTTTTTAGTTGATGAAAGGTTCAGGTTTTAGGTGCCAAATATATACCAGGATTTTGGTGATTTGCAAGATTTTCAGGATGGATCATATTGATTATTAAGGATTTGCTTCCTGATATTTTCGCAATCCAGTTTCCGTTGGGTATAGAACGGATGAACGGGTATTTTCGTACAAAACATTGCAAACCCGCTGAAAATCAGGGAGCAAACACCAAGCGCCCCGATTGCCCGCCCGTGCGCAAGCGCCAATAATAGGCCCCTGGTGCAGGGAAAGCTTCTCGGGCGACATGGATGCGTGCGGGGCCAGCAATGGGCTTTAGAAACACTAATTTTCCCTGCGCGTCATAGATTTCCAGGGTTTCATCGGCAGCTGTTTCATGCCCGACATTGAGCCAGGTGCCGGCAATGCCGAGCGGGTTGGGCGCGAATGCCGGGCTTGGGCCCTGGGCGCTTTCCCAAAGCGTGGGCAGCAGCGCTTCCCCGTTTTCCCGAAAAGCGAGCGCGGCCGTGGGCCAATTGCCAATATGAAAGGCTTGGCGCAGCTTCCCGGCTTTTTTTGCCTTGAAAACAACCTTGAAAAGCGCTGCCTGGCTTATGGTTTCGCCGGGGTTCGCAGCAATGGCGACCGAAACAATCCCTTCTTCGCTGCGGTTTGTGGCAAAATTGGCCATAGAAATATCCTCTCCCAAAGGCAAGACTGCCTCAAATTCAAGGGCTTCCGGGTCGAAATTCAAGGAAAATTGCAAGGCTGCGAGGTCGATTTTGTTTCCTTGAAAAACGGCCTCCACCTTTTCGTTTTCCTGGAAATCGCGGTCCTCGACAGCAAGGGGCCAGTTGCCAAGGGTCCTTTCTAAGTTGGGCCCCAAGGCGTTCGGGACGGCCGTGTTGTTCACGTCGCCCACCTTGATGGCAGTGAAGTTCAGGCCGGTCAGCGGGGCGGTTTGCAATTGGGCTTCAATAAGCTCTGGGAGCGTCCCTGCGAACGGGTTGCCGGGGTTGGGGAACACAAAGTCCTTCCGGACAAAGCGCCACGACTGGTTCCCGGCGAGGGTATCGTCGATGCCCAAAATGAGCTTGCGCAGCGCGACGATGTCGAAGGTCGTAATGCTGTTGGAGCGGTTGGCATCTGCCGCCAGCATTTTGTACGGCGAGCCGAGCGGCTCAATGCCCAGAATATGCTTGCTGATGAGCACCAGGTCGAAGGTGGTGATGCCGTTCAGGGGGTTGTCGTTTCGGTATGGTGTGAGCGAAAATGGCCCGCAGCCGGGGATGCTTGCCTGAAACTTGCCATCTGACTGGCTTTTTACCCCTCCCAGGTGAACGTCGCTGACGGGTTCGCCAAGTTCTGTGGCAATATTGCCAGATACCTGGACGGAAACGCTGGGCTGCTGCACGAAAACCGAGTCGAAAGGGAACGTCCAAATGCCGCGAGCGAAGGTGGCAGCAACCAGTTCGTTGCGCACAGGGTTGCTTTCCAGATCGAATACAGGGATAACCGGCATGTTGCCGCCTAAGCGCGACCAGCTTTGTCCGCTGTTTTTGGTAAAATAAACACCTGCATCCGTAGCCACGAACAACAGGGAGTCGGCGTGGCCGGGCAGGATGTAAATGTCGTTCACGGGCATCTGCGGCAGGTCGCCTGAAATATCTGACCAGGTGGCCCCATTGTCGTCGGAGCGGTGCACGTGCGGGATGTACTCGTCGTTGCGGAACCCGGAATGGGTCACGAACAGGCGCTGTGATACAGTTGGAGAAAGCTGTACACAGGTGACAAAGCGGTCGGGAAGCGCGCCTGTAATGTTTTCCCAATTGCCCGTTGGCTCGCGCTTCCAAACGTTGCCGTCGGAAGTGCCGGCCATCATCTTCTCTGCGACTTTTGCTGATTCTGCTAAAGCTGTAACCGTGTGGAAACGGGGGCCATAAATAATGCCGTCGGTGAGGTCTTGAGAAATGGGCGCCCAGCCGTTTCCTGTGGACACATAAACGCGGTAGGTAGCTGCAAACAGTTTTACTGGCCCGTATTGGCTCATAAAAAACGGTGCGTCCCAGCTGCAGCGGTCGGAAGTGCCGAGGTTGGCGCTGCCAAACTGCCAAGTGTTGCCCCCGTCTGTCGTTTTGTGGACGGTGCCGTTCTGGATCTCTACCCAGAAGGTTTTGGGGTCTGCGGGGTCGAATGCGCATTTGAAGCCGTCGGCGGAGAACACCGCCGACCAATTGTTGATATTGGCTCCGCCGTTCCCTTTTTGTACGCCGTTGTCTTGCGCGCCGCCCCAGTACAGGTTTGGCTCGTGGGGGTTGAAGCTGGCCCTGTAAAACTGCGTGGTGGGCAGGTTTTTGCATTTAGTCCAGGAGGATTGCCCCATATCGTTGCGGTAAACGCCGCCGTCGTTGGCCCAGTACCGGCGTCCGGAAGGGGTGAACACAAGGTCATGGCAATCTGCATGGCCGCCGCCGGCGACGATCCAGCTGCTGCTGCCGGCGAGCTTCCGGTACAGGAGGATGGCTAAGAAGTACAGCTCTTCGTCGTTGTTGGGGTTGATGCGGATCTTGCCGAAATACCAGCCGAAATTGGCACAGGCATCTTCGAGCGCCCCAACGTTCATGGCCGTCCAACTGTCGCCCCCGTCGATGGTTTTGTACAAGCCGCCAGTGGTAGAGAGCGAGTCGATATAGACAACATATACCTTGTTGGGGTTTTGCTGGGAAATGGCCAGGCCCGTGCGGCCCATCGTGCCGGTAGGCAAGCCGTTATGGCTTAGCGCCCAGGTGTCGCCCCCGTCGATGGATTTATAAACCTTGGCGTTTTCGCCGAAAAGGATGGATTCCTTGTTGTTGCGGATACGGTCCCAAAAAGAGGCGTACAAGATATTGGGGTTGGTGGGCGACTGCACGAGGTCGCTGGCGCCGGCCTGGTTGCTGACGAACAGCACCTGTTGCCAGTTTTGGCCGCCATCGGTGCTTTTATAAATTCCCCGCTTTTCGTCGCGGGTGAAGGGGTTGCCCATGGCGGCCACCACGAGGGTATTGGGCTTGTTTGGGTGTACGGCGATTTTGGAAACAATGCCCACTTCCGAAAGCCCAAGGTAGGTCCATGTTTCTCCCGCATCGGTACTTTTGTAAACCCCGTCGCCATTGAACACGATGGAAGGAACATTGGGGTCGCCGGTACCGCAATAGGCAACGTTTGGGTTGTTCGGGTCAAAAACGATCACGCCGATGGCCAGTTCCAGGTGGTCGTCGAACACGGGGCGCCAGTTTGCGCCGCCGTCGGTGGTTTTAAATATGCCCCCGGCGGCAAAACCGGCGAGCACCGTATTTTCGTCGTTGGGCTTCACGGCTAAGGTGTTGCAGCGGCCGGCCACGTTTTCCGGGCCTTGGATTGTCCAGTTGCTGGTGTTGCCCTCACATTCGGAAGGCTTTGCCTGTGCCGACAACTCAGCGCGGATGTCGGCCATCGTGTTTTTCCAGCCTTTCCAGTCAAAATCGCGGTCGGGAAAGGAGCGCTGGAAAGCAAATTGGTCGTATGGCTCAAACTTGTCGGCAGTTTCGTGTTCGGGCGGGATTACCTTGTCGCTGCATGAAAACAGCAATGAAATGGCCAGCAGGAAAAACGGAAGTTGTCGAAGTTGTCGCATAATAATCGGTGAAATCGAAAGTAAAGGTGCGGTTTTTAGCTAAAAAACCCTTGTATTGCAGCAAATTAATTGCCAGTTTTGCCCCTTTGGACAAAATAATGGCCGCATCATTCATCATTCATCATTCATCATTCATCATTAATGCCTACACGTTACGCTCTCCAAGCCGGCAACCTTGCCGACATGCAAGCCCTGCCCTTTGCCCTGGCCGAACCTAAGCCTGATGAAGTCCAAATTGCCGTGCGCGCCATCGGTTTGAATTTTGCCGATGTGTTCGCGATCTGGGGTTTGTACGGCGCCACGCCAAAGGGCGTCTTTACCCCTGGGCTCGAATACGCGGGCGTGGTGGAAAGGGCGGGCTCGGCGGTCACGCACCTGAAGCCTGGAGACCGGGTGATGGGCGTCACCCGGTTTGGCGGTTATACCACCCATTTGAATATCGATGCGCGCTATGCCATTGCCTTGCCGGAAGGCTGGGACTTCGCCACCGGGGCTGCGTATCTGGTGCAAACCCTCACGGCTTATTACGGCATGTTGCACTTAGGGGCCTTGCAGCGCGGCCAGAACGTGCTGATCCATAGCGCAGTTGGCGGGGTGGGCTTGCAGGCGCTTAAAATCGCCAAGGCTTATGATTGCTTCACCGTCGGCACGGTCGGCCATTCGGGCAAAGTTGATTTTGCCTTGAAAGAGGGCTATGACCGGGTGATCGTGCGCGACAAAAGCACCTTTGAAGCAGAGCTCAGGGCTGCCTTGGGAGAGCGGCCCCTGGAATTGATGATGGACAGCGTTGGCGGTCATTTTTTCAGCATCCCGTTCAACATGCTCGCCCCGATGGGCAGGGTGGTGGTGTTCGGATCGGCGCGCTACGCCACGCCGGGCGACAGGCCGAACAAATGGCATCTGTTGAAATATTGGCTGACCCGCCCAAAGATAGACCCGCAAAAGTTGCCGGAGACCAACCGGGGGGTGCTGGGCTTCAACCTGATCTGGCTGTACGAGCGCGCGGCCTTGATGCACACGCTTTTACAGGAGTTGGAGGCATTGAAATTGTCGCCACCGCATGTGGGGCACCTTTTCGCGTTCGACAAGCTGCCCGATGCGGTGCGCCTGTTCCAAACGGGGAAAACGGTTGGCAAGGTGGTAGTGGAGGTGTAGCTAACCGAGTTCAATCGGGGAAAAGGAGGTTTAAGGAATCATTCGAACGACAGTGTCAACGCCGAGCAATTGTCCAACAACAAGTTGCCGTTGTACGCCCTTTTTGCGCTCGGGTCATACCAAGCTTCCAGCACAAAATAGTCAAGGTCGCCGCGCGTTGGCGCCAGGCTGAAGGTGTATTGCCGCCATTGCTCGTGTTCTACCAGGTCGCTTGTCGCGAGCAATTCCTTTTCCAATGTGCTTGAATTTATGCCCCAAATTCGGAGCAAGATTGGATTGGCCATTGCCTCCAGATCGCCTGAACCTTGAAGGGCTTCATATTTCGAGGATCGGGCCAGCCAGACACTGAAAGCATACCTGGCCCCTGCTTTCAATTTTTGGGGCAAAGGCTGGCCAACGGCCTCCCGGGTGCCGTTTGTGCGCGTCACCATGCCCAGGTATTGGCGGCCGTGGTGCGGCGCTTTGGTAACCGAAAAACGGCCTGGCTGTATGTCTGGAGGCGTGTGGTTTTTTCCTCCCAGATTATCCCAGAATTCAGGGAGGGGGTGAGGTTCAGCAATATCTTGCTCAAAAGAGGGGCTTTTGAGCAACATCTCTTCCCCTTTGAACGCAGCGGTTGGTGTCGCCTTGAAAGGCGTGATGGAGGAGAAATCCAACGGTTCAATATATTCCTGTTCTCCCCAATGCAGCATTTTTATTGCACTGCAATTATCGATCAATAGGTTGCCGAAATATGGGATTACCACGGTTGAACTGCCCGTTGAAAAGATAATCTGATCACAATCAATGTTGCGAGGGTTCAAGCGGAAGGTATATTCCCGCCATTCGTCGTGGTCGATCGGCTGCGTTTCAACCAAAACTTCATTCAACCGGCTTTTTGAATTCACGCCTAATACCCTAAATGTGGTAATGCCGTTGCAGGTTTTGGTGCCGCGCTGTATTCCTTTTTTAAAAGAAGGCACGATATACTTGGAGGCATGCGCCAGCCAAACGCTGAATGTGTAAACCGAATCCTTTTCCAGTGGTTGTGACAATGCCTGGCCGATTCCCTCAAATTCGTTATACGGCCGCGAGCACAGGCCTACAAACGTTTTGCCGTTCTGCGGAGACGCGTTTATTTCGTAATCGCCGGGCAACAAGTCTGGGAAACGGCTTTTCTCATCCGAAAAGGAACCCCAATTTGGGGGCGTTGTGTTGATGTTAGGCGCGTCAGACTCAAAAGAGGGGTTGCTGAGGGAAATGGCCGTTTGCGCTGAAAGGGTGCCGCTAAGGATTAGGGAAAGGGCGAGGCAGGTGTAGTTTTGTTTCATTTTAAAGGATTTGGCGCTTAGAGCGTGTTTAAATTTCGGTGCCGGAGCGAAAGCGAGCCAATTTTATTTCAGGCAAGGCAAAATTTGCAGCCATAGCCGGGTGCCTATGGCGAAAATTTTAACGAAGCATGAAATAAAATTGGCCGCTTGTAGCCCGGCGACCGAAATTTAAACACGCTCTAAGCGTTTATTTTGAAATTTTGATGATATCCGAACAATTGTCCAGCAACAAATGCCCGTTTTTCCCCTCCTGGCCCCTGGCGTAATAGGCCATCAGGTCAATCTCGTTGTAGTCGGCGTTGCGCGGGGTAAAGGTGAAGGTATATTTGGTCCAGGTGGCGATGCCGACAGGTTGGCTTTCGGCCAGCAACTCCTCGGCGCGGGTCTCGGTATTGTAGCCCCATATCTTCAAGACGGTAGGCGCCTTGAAATTCAAAATCTCGCCATTGCTGTTAGGGGTGGCCGACATGAAAATCCTGGATTTGGCAAGCCAGACGCTGAAGGTATAGGTGCTGTCTTTGCGCATCCAGCCTTCCAGCACCTGCCCGATGCCCTCCCAGGTAATGTTTTCGCGCACCACCATCCCCACATACGCCTTTCCATCTTGCGGGGGCAGGCTAACATCCCAGAAACCGGGCTGTATGTCCACCGGGGAACTGTTGTCTGCGCCCAGGTCGATCCACCCAGTGGGCGTTTTGCCCATTTGTGGCACATTGACCTCGAAATTTGGGTTTTTCAGCGCGATGCGATCTTGTGCGGCGACAGAGCCGGGTTGAAGCAAAAAGGAAAGAGCAAAGAGGATAAAGGCTTTCATGGCAAGTAGTTTGGATTGGACAAGGATGGCACGACTGGAAGTGCATTGGTCCAACTTTTTCGACACAACAACTAATTCCCATCCCAAATTATTGCCTAAGCCATTTCTTTGTCCGACGCAAACACCGCAGCGGCGTACTCCCGGTTCATGCGGGCGATGTTCGATACAGAGATTTCCTTCGGGCACTCTGCTTCGCAGGCCTGCACGTTGGAGCAGCGGCCAAAGCCTTCCTTGTCCATTTGCGCCACCATTTTCAGCACCCGTTTTTGGCGCTCCACCTGTCCTTGTGGCAACAGGGCGAGGTGCGATACCTTGGCGGAAGTGAACAGCATGGCTGAGGCGTTGGGGCAAGCTGCCACACAGGCGCCGCAACCGATGCAGGCCGCCGCGTCGAATGCCGTCGAAGCCTGCTCTTTTTCGATCGGGATGGCATTGGCATCCTGTGCCTGGCCGGTGTTGACGCTCACGTAGCCTCCCGCCTGAATGATGCGGTCAAAGGCAGAGCGGTCAACCACCAGATCGCGGATCACCGGGAAAGCCCTGGCCCGGAACGGCTCGATCACGATGGTGTCGCCTTCTTTGTAGTGGCGCATGTGCACCTGGCAGGTGGTGGTCCCTTTCATCGGGCCGTGCGCTTGCCCGTCGATCACGAGGGAGCAGGAGCCGCAGATGCCTTCGCGGCAGTCGTGCTCGAAGGCCACAGGCGCTTCGCGCTTTGCCACTAATTGTTCGTTCAGCACGTCGAGCATTTCCAGGAACGACATGTCGGGGTTCACGTCGGGCAGTTCGTAGCTGACGAATTCGCCTTTGTATTGGCCTCCTTGCCGCCAGATTTTGAGTGTGAGTTTCATTTCAAAAAAATTTATCGTTCCAGCCAACACCTGATCCCTGAAACAGCCAGGGATCAGGCGGGTAATTGGAAAATGTTATTCAATTTCAATACTTTCAACCTTATCGGTATTGTCTTCATACTTGAAGGTAATGCCAGCATATTCATCCCCAAAAAACTGGCTGGGAAAAATTGGGTCTCCATAAGCGGCCTTTACCTCCGTCTTGGTACTGCCTATGCCAATTTGTTTGTCCGTTTTCCCGTCAAAAGGTGCGGATAGTGTCAGGTTGTCTATTTTCATTTGCGCATTGAACTGTGCCTCTGTTGTTGGTTCGCAATAAACAATGACCCCCTTGGAGAAATAAGTCAAAAAATGCGTGTACGTCCCTCCTGAAGCTCCATAGGAAGCCGTCACAGAACCATACAGGTCGATCGCTTTTTGGGCGGGGTCTCCAATTTTCAAGTTGGTGATCCCTACTCCGGGGGTGATAATGATCGCAGTGTCTTGCGGGTCTTCAGTGCTGTCTTTTTTGCAGCTGTAAGCCAAAAAAGTGAGCAGCAACAGGCTGAGAATTGAAAGCTTTTTCATGATAGTGATTGTGTTTATGGTGAAAAATGTGATTTGCACAGTAATTTCTCTTGTGTCACTCGTAACTCCGCTGTGCTACTTTGATCTCCTCATATACCAGTGGTTCCCTGTGCAGTGTCGGTTCGGCGTCCTCGCCCTTCCATTCCCAGGCGGCCACGTACATGTAGTTTGCATCGTCTCGCTCGGCTTCGCCCTTTTCTGTCTGGTGTTCTTCCCGGAAGTGGCCGCCGCAGCTCTCGTTGCGGTTGAGCGCGTCGCGGCACATCAGCTCGCCAAGCTCCAGGAAATCGGCCACGCGCCAAGCTTTCTCCAGCTCGGGGTTGAACTCGTTGTTGCTTCCTGGCACGAAAACATCGCGCCAAAACTCGGCGCGCAGGGCCTTAATCTCACTGATGGCTTCTGTCAGGCCCTTCGCCGTCCGCGCCATGCCGCATTTGTCCCACATGATCTTGCCCAGGCGGCGGTGGAAGCTTTCCACGCTCTGGCGCCCGCCGATCTTGGTCAGTTGCTCGATGCGGCTTTTGACTTCCATTTCTGCTGCTTCAAATTCTGGCCCGTCGGTCGGTATCTGGCCCGTCCGGATCTCTTTGGAGAGGTAGGAGCCGATGGTATAAGGCAGCACGAAATAGCCGTCGGCCAGTCCCTGCATCAGGGCAGATGCGCCGAGGCGGTTGGCGCCATGGTCGCTAAAATTGGCCTCGCCGCATGCGTACAGGCCAGGCACGGTGGTCATCAGTTCGTAATCGACCCACAGGCCGCCCATGGTGTAGTGCACGGCGGGGTAGATGCGCATGGGCGTTTCGTAGGGGTTGTCGCCCGTGATCTTTTCGTACATCTCGAACAGGTTGCCGTATTTGGCCTCGATGGAGGCTTTCCCTTCGCGCTTGATGGCATCGGCGAAATCGAGGTAAACGGCCAGGCCCGATTTGCCCACGCCCAAGCCCTCGTCGCAAGCGACTTTTGCGGCGCGGCTGGCAATGTCGCGCGGCACCAGGTTGCCGAATGCCGGGTAGCGGCGCTCAAGGTAGTAATCGCGGTCTTCCTCCTTGATCTGCGTGGGTGGGGTCAGGCGGTCTTTGGCGTCTTTCGGCACCCATACGCGCCCGTCATTGCGCAGCGATTCCGACATCAGGGTCAGCTTGGACTGGTATTCTCCGGAAACCGGGATGCAGGTCGGGTGGATCTGGGTGTAGCAGGGGTTGCCAAAGAATGCGCCCCGGCGGTGCGCCCGCCAGGCAGCGGTGGTGTTGCACAGCATGGCGTTGGTGCTGAGGTAGAACACGTTGCCGTAGCCGCCGGTGCAGAGCACTACCGCGTGGGCGGAATGGCGCTCTATTTCGCCCGTCAGCAGGTTTCGGGCGATGATGCCCCGGCACTGTCCGCCGATGGTGACAACATCGAGCATCTCGTGGCGGTTGTAGAGCTTTACGGTGCCGAGCGAAACCTGGCGGCTGAGGGCTTGGTATGCGCCGATCAACAGTTGTTGGCCCGTTTGGCCGCGGGCGTAAAAGGTGCGGGAAACCTGGGTGCCGCCGAAGGAGCGGTTGTCGAGCAAGCCGCCGTACTCGCGGGCAAAGGGCACGCCCTGGGCCACACATTGGTCGATGATGTCCACCGAGACTTCTGCCAGGCGGTGCACGTTGGCTTCGCGGGACCGGAAGTCGCCGCCCTTGATGGTGTCGTAGAACAAGCGATATACCGAGTCGCCGTCGTTCTGGTAGTTCTTGGCCGCATTGATGCCGCCCTGGGCGGCGATGGAGTGCGCCCGCCGCGGGCTGTCGTGGAAGGTAAACACTTTCACGTTGTAGCCAAGCTCTCCGAGCGAGGCGGCGGCGGCGGAGCCTGCCAAGCCGGTGCCCACCACGATCACGTCGATTCGGCGCTTGTTGTTTGGCGACACGAGGGGCACATGCCCTTTGTAGTTCGTCCATTTGTCGGACATTTTCCCGAGCGGGACTTTGGAGTCGAATTTGGAGCCGTGGGCAGCTGAGTTTGCCATAATACCTTTGAAATGGATGCTTTTTTAGAAGGTTTCGGGTTTCAGGTTTCAGGTTGGTGTTAGCGGAAAAGGTATATCCATATTGGGATGAGGGCGAAGCCGGCGGAGATGCCGACGGCATACACATAGCCAAGGGCTTTTATGAGCGGTGTGTAGCGCTTGTGGTCGAGGCCGAGGGTTTGGAACGACGACCAGAACCCGTGCCAGAGGTGGAATGCGATTACCACCATGCAGGCGACGTAGAAAATAACGTAGAGTGGGTTGGCGAAGGCTTCCATGACAGGCTGGTACAGGTTTTGTACAGGATGGTCGTAGGCGTCGACCTCTACGGCAGGCAGGGCGCCCAATTTCATCTGCAGCCAGAATTGCCAGAGGTGGAGCACCAAAAATATAAAGATGACGATGCCGAACCAGGCCATGTTGCGCGCGGCGCGTTCCGTGCTTCGGGTATGGCTTACGGCATATCGGGCCTTGCCCCGGGCAGCGCGGTTGCCGAGCCACAAAGCGATGCCCTGATAGGCATGGAGCAATATAAAGGCGTATAAAGTGTATGAAATGGCCTTTATGAGCGGGTTATGGGTCATGAAGAACGCATAGGTGTTGAAGGATTCCCCGCCATCGTCGTTCAGCAATTGAAGGTTTCCGGCAAGGTGCACCACCAAGAACAGCATCAGGAACAAGCCCGTTAGCGACATGATGACCTTTTGGCCAAGGGAAGAAGAGAGGTATTTAGTGAGCCAACTCATTCGTTATCTAAGGATGAATGATGAGTGATGAGTGATGAATGGTTTGCAAGTTGGATGGCTATGTATGCACGAGCATCTGCAAAGGAAAATAATTGCTTGAATTTTTTCGCGACAAAGCTATCAATCGAAA
Source organism: uncultured Saprospiraceae bacterium (assembly GCA_964621185.1). Taxonomy (GTDB): domain Bacteria; phylum Bacteroidota; class Bacteroidia; order Chitinophagales; family Saprospiraceae; genus M3007. The sequence continues at coordinate 16,173 of CAZULM010000015.1, forward strand.
CGGCTGTGCCGTTATTTAGGTTCGAAAAACCTTTAAAATGCCCGGCTATTTAGAAGGGGTAAAAATTTAAGGGCCGCCTGGATTTGCTCCGGGCCGCCCTTAATTGCTGGTATTGGGACGAAAGCCCCGCTGTCAGCACTGGTTCTCAGAAGAACTTCGCCCGGTTGTCTTGCTTGTCGGCATTCTTGATCAATGACTTGATAAGGTTGGTGCGGATGCCTACCATAGCCGAGGAGGATACCTGCTTGCGGAACATCGTCAGGTCGGTCGGTATCTGTGTCTGGGTCTTTGCCGTGACGGGAGAAACCAAATAAACACCCTGGCTGCCGATGATCGGCTTGCTGATCTGGCCTGGCTCCATGGCGAACAACGTGCCCTGGATGCGCGGCTCGCCGCTTTGGCTTTGCATGAAGCTCACAGCTTTCACCGTGTCTTGGCGGGCATTCCATTGCGTGGCGATGGCCGAGAAGTCTTCCGTTTGTATCTTGCTCTTGATGAATTCGCCCTTTTTCAGGTTTTTCACCTTGTTGTCTGCCTCTGGGAGGTTTTTCAGCGTTGCGATGTTTGCCGGGCCCTTTGGCACGATTGTCTTCAGCGCGGCCACCACGTACTTGCTGTCGAAAAAGCCGCCCTGTGGGTCGCGGAAAACAAAAAGCTCGGGACAGACCATGCCTTCTTTAGTCTTTTCCTCGAATGCCCAGCGGATCACATTGCGGGCGTCTTCGCCCGAAGCGGAAGGGATGGCTGCGATGGCGTAGTCGTTGGCCAACAGGGCCGTCGAGCTTTGCACGACAAAACCCTGCTCTCCGCCCATCGCCGTCAAGTCGTTGATGTTTTTTGCTTTTTGCAGCACAGCAACGGCCTTGTCTTTGGCAGCCTGCTGTGTCGCCTTGCTGGGCTCTATGCGGCGGCTGATATAGGCCGCTTTGATGCCGGCTTCGTTTTTGATGAACTGCTTGCCCGTGATTTCGATGAGGTGCCAGCCGAACTGTGTGGCTACTTTGTACAGCTTGCCCTGTTCGCCTTTGTTGAAACAAACGTCGTTGAACTCGGGCACCATGGCGCCGGGCGGGAACCACCCGAGGTCGCCGCCCTTGGCGCCGGAGCCGGGGTCCTGGCTGTTCTTTACCGCCAGGGAGTCGAACCGCGCCTTGCCGCTCTCAACCAAAGCTTTCAGGCTGTCGATTGTTTTTTCGCTGGCAGGGTTTTGCGCGTCGCGGATCAGGATGTGCCGCGCCTTGACAGAGTCAGGGACTATCTTGCGCGCCACAACCTTGGCGATTTTCCACTCGTTGATATCGAGGATAGGGCCGATCACGGTGCCTACCGGCATACGCAGCAGGGTATCGGCCAGGGCTGGGGAAAGCCCTGTTTTGGTTTTGAAATCTTCGTCGATGGTGCCGTTGTTGGCCAGCACGAAGGCGGAGTCGCTCTTTGCCCCGCGCAAGCCTTCCACTAAGGCAGCAACGGCATTGCGCGACACGGCTGAGTCGGCGCTGGTGGGCACCACGTTGAATTCCGCGAAGGAGATGACACGCGATTCCTCGGTCTGGTCGTACAAATGCGGGTTGTCGTCGAGGTAAGCCTTGTAATCAGCGTCGCTGACCGGGGCTTCCCCGTCTTTCACGCGGTCGTAAGGGATCATCACATAGCGGAAGTCGATGCGCTCGTTGTTTTCCCGGAACGCCATTTCAGCTTGCCAAGATGGGGTGTACAGCCCTTTGGTCGTCATGGCGATGATCTTTTCTTCGAGGCGTTTTTTGACGATCTCCTTTTCTTGTACAGCCCAGTATGCGCGGTTGGTCGGGTCGGTAAACTCGCCGCCTTCAATGGCTGCTTTTATGCTGGCGAGTGTGGCACGGTTGGGCTGGCCGTCGTCGCCCTTGAAGCGCTCGACGATGATGGGGCTGAGGTTGGTGCCGAATTGCAGCTCGATCAATTCCTCTTTCGGGACGCCGATGCCGATTGCCTTTGCTTCCTGGGTTACGATGGCTTCCTGCACGAAATAATCCCAGACCTGAGAGCGAACAAGGTAGGTGCTGCTGGCGTCCGACTTGGAGTAGATCAGCTTTTCATAAGTCTCAAAGTCGCTGCGCTTGATTTCCTGGTCGTTTATCTTGCCAAGGTTGTTGATGTCGGCGGCGCTGTAACGCTGGGTGTTGGTCACAATGTCCATAAGAATGAAGCCGCCGAGTGCCAAAACCATTGTTACTATGAGAATCCATCCGTTTTTACGAATTGTTCCGATTAAAGCCATTTTACCTAATTATTTGAAAATCAAAGTTTTAAAATCAAAATGAATCTGCTTCCCAAAGAAGCGGTCGCAAAGGTAATTCGATGCGCACCAAAAAAGGAAAAAAAATCTACATGGTTTTGTTTGAAACAAGTTTCCTAACTTCGGCGGTTCAGTTCGTTTCACCAAATTTTTTTCATATATGTCCTTGCGCATCCTTTATTTGCCCTTGCTGCTCGCCCTTTTTGCCTGCACCCAGCACTCCGACAAAAACACTGCCGAATATTTCAAGAACCCGGAACCCGGCATGCAAACCGGCGGGGTAAAGCTCATCGAGATCGAGACGCCCAAAGGCAAGTTCAAAGTATGGACCAAGCGCGTTGGCAACAACCCCCGCATCAAGCTGCTGCTCCTGCACGGCGGGCCCGCCTGCACGCACGAGTATTTCGAGTGCATGGACAGCTACCTGCCCGCCGCTGGCATCGAGTATTATTATTACGACCAGCTCGGCTCCTTTTATTCCGACCAGCCCAAAGATTCCAGCCTCTGGACCACCGAGCGATTTGTAGAGGAAGTGGAACAGGTGCGCAAGGCGCTCGGGCTCGACCACAACAACTTCTTCCTGCTCGGCCATTCCTGGGGTGGCATACTCGCCACCGAATACGCCCTGAAATACCAGGAAAACCTCAAGGGCCTGATCATCAGCAACATGATGATGAGCATCCCGGAGTACAACCAATACGCCTACAACGTGCTGGCCAAACAACTGCCGCCAGCAGTGTTCGACTCCATAAAAGCCATTGAAGCCGCAAAAGACTTCTCAAACCCCAAATACATGGAACTGCTCATGCCCTACCATTATGCCACCCATATCTGCCGCATCCCCATCGCCGATTGGCCCGACCCAGTGAACCGCGGCCTCAACCACGTGAACCCCGATATCTATGTGCTCATGCAAGGCCCCAGCGAATTCGGCGCATCGGGCAGGCTGCTGCACTGGGACCGCAAGGCCGACATGCCCAAGATAAAAGTGCCCACGCTCAGCATCGGCGCTACGCACGACACCATGGATCCGGCGCATATGGAGTGGATCGCCAAGACGGTGCAGAAAGGCAGGTTCCTGCTTTGTCCCAACGGCAGCCACATGGCCATGTGGGACGATCAGGTGACCTATATGAATGGGCTGATCGGGTTTATGAAGGATGTGGATAAGGAGGAATAGTTGTTCGTTGTTCGTTCAAATACTCGCAGTTGGACATTCATCCATAAAACAGGCCCGCTCACTCAATTGGGTCAATGAATCTGCCAGCGTGTTGTAGCTTTACCTTAAAGAATTCTCTAAACACAAACCTTACAAATTTTTTCAACATGAAACTACTTTCGCGCTTTTCCGCAACCTTGCCCCTTTTCGGGCTTCTTTTTGTCGCTTGCAAGCCAGACCCGCTGCCTGTACCGCCCGCCCCTGTGCCCAAAATCCAGTTTGATTCTTTGACCGTGGGCCAGTCAAGCCGCTACCTCGGCTGGACCAGCGATGATGCTGACGACGATCTCACCTACAGCGATGACACCTTGGTGTTGACCATAATTTCCCAAAACGGGAATGGTTTTTTGGTGTCGGAGACCTTGCGGCCAGAAGGCGACGTCAACCCGATTTTTGAAACCGACAAAAACAAGGAATACCGGTACTATATCAAATTGAAAGGAGATACCATCCATATAGACCCTTCGGCCAGCTCCAGTGTCCGGTCAAGGATGTTTGCCCCGCCACTCGGCCGGATCGGCTTCCCTAAATCACGGTTTGCAAACCAAAGCGTGGCCATCGTTGGTTGGAAGACCGATATCCCGTTTTGCTTTTGCCTCAGCAACGGGTTTGTGGAGAATCTCACGCTTTTGGGGGCCAGCTATCCCTATTTGAATGTGCTGGTGGACAACACCCCGATGTCGTACAAGAGCGTTGGCCAAACGATTGTATATGCGGAGGAATCCGGGATCGTCCGGATTTCAGCCAATGGGTTCGCGTCTTCGGGCTTTGGCTGGGATTTGCTTCCGGGCGAATGATTCGGCCAACGATTCGGGAATTAGGAACGTCTTGGGAAAAAAACTATCGCACGTCATGAAACTACCTATTTCGATCATTGCCTGTATCTCTTTTTGTCTGGTTATATGTTCCTGCTGCAAGCAAGCGCCGACAGATGGGCCAACATCACCCCCCACAGCCTACAAAGGCAAGCCTATCCGCTTTGACTCCTTAGCTGTGGGCCAAACGACCCTCTACATCGCCCTGGAAGGCGAAAAATACAATTCCGGAGAAAACTACCTGTTCAGCTATACCGACGACACCCTGGAGCTCGCCATCGTTGCCCAGGATACCAATGGCTTTCTGGTCGCCGAATCGCTGCGCTATGCCGGCGACGTGTCGCAATGGCTGGCATACTACAAGGACAGCGTGCTGTACTACTACCTCCAGGTGGTGGACGACACGCTGCGCTTCAAAAAGCCGGGGGCTACTTTTTTGTATTCCCAGATTTTTCATTACCAACTCGTGAAGCAGGGCCTGCCGCTGGCAAAATTCAACAACCAAATCCTGAGCATCGAGGGCTGGAAGACGAGCTTGCCCTACTGTGAGTGCCGCCGCACGGGTTATGTGGAAAATTACAGCCTGCTCGGCGCTGAGTTCCCCTACCTGAACGTGCTGGTAGAGAACTCGGCCATGGCGCTCGACGGCAACGGCGAAACTTATGCGTATGCGCCGCGCTACGGCCTGGTGCGGTCATCGACCTACAGTTGGTGGACTTCCAATGGGTACGGCTGGGATTTGCTGACGGTAGAGTAGGTTTGCAAAACATTCAATGCCTCGCCTGAACTATTTTGCGCCAAATAGGGTTACCTTTGCGGAAGTTCTTTGAGCCTGCGTTTTTGTTACTCACAACGGCACGACGAGCGCATACAACTTGATATGTTTCGCGCAGATTTTACGCAGATTTTTTTCGCAGATTTTACGCAGAAAAAATCTGTGTACAACCTGTGCGAAATAAAAATGGCTAGTAGTTTGCGACGCGCCCAAGTCTGGCCGCGTTTGTGTTCGTTGTGTCGTCGTGTCGTTGTTAGAAACGAAAACGTTTAGCAGGAAGCTTTACGGTACACTGAATTGCCCGCTTTCGCTGAGCGTGGTGGTGTGGGAACCCGCCTTCGCCTAGGGAACGGCGGAAACCCGCCTTCGCCGAGCGTGTTGGTGGGCAAACCCGCCTTCGCCAAGGTTACGGCGGGTAAAGGGGCTGCACGGTATTGACGGGAAAGTGTAGTCGCTTCGTAAGCATGCAGGGGCATGGTTGGTTACCCCTTAAAAAATAACGACTAAACAACAACTGGCAACAACCAGTATGCTATGGCAGCCTAATTCCACGAATTAGGAAGCTATTGCGCCGCGTGAGGGCTGCGCTCAGCGCCCCCTCTTAGCCTTGATGCCTGCTACACAGGCCGCCGCGCATCGCTAAAAAAGCAGGATTGCCTGAGGGGATGTCTCGACCCAAGGGTGAAACACAGAGGATAAGGCGCGGATCGGACGGTCACTGAACCAATCCCGCGCTCGAAAACCCAATCAGTGAATAAGCATGTAGAAGGCGTTGCGGCGCTTTGTCCGGACGCGAGTTCGACTCTCGCCAGCTCCACTTTACCCGCCGTAGCCTTGGCGAAGGCGGGTTGCCGCCAAAGCGCAGCGGGAAGGCGGTTTTTTAAAAAAAGCCAATCATCTGATCTTCAGATGTTTGGCTTTTTTTGTTTGAAGAACTTTGGGTGAATAGCTTGGTTTGCCTTGCGATAACTATGGCAGAAAAGGATTTACAATGGTTAGTTTGCCTTCAATCAACTGCCCATTTTGCATGTCCTCGGAATACAAAGTTGAACATCCAACTGACAAAACGTTACTCAAAATCAGGCAATCATACATAGAATAACCATACTTATTTGCCAAATGCAAGGCTTCCTTGAGGGTGTCAGGTTGGTTGGTAAAAACTGCAAAGTTTTGGCAAAGCTCTGCAATTGTACCAACTATCTCCATCCAATCCTTGCCAAATTTCTTCCGAAGGGTATTGGATAGCTGTTGCAATACCTGAATACTTATCCATGCCTCAGGGCTTTGGGCAAGCTCCACAGCAATCCGCTTTTTTCAGGCTCCGTTTCGGTATAGCAATACACCAAAACATTCGTATCAAAAAAGACTTTATCGCTCATTTGCCTCTTCTCGGTTGAAATTAAAGCTCCTTGTGTCTATTTTGGTAGCCTTAAACTCTTTTTTGGGCGATGCTTTCGATTCTTTTTTTTCCTGCTGCGGCGAAATTCGAATCACGTGCATTTGCTCCAATTCCCTGAGCAGGATTAGGGCATGCTTGTCCAATATTTCGATGGTATATGTCATGGAAGTAAATTTAGGCTCCAAAGTTAGGGGAAAAAGTCGGGCGGCAAAACGAATCCGGTTCTCGATGCCCCAATAAGCGCGAAACAAAATACATTTGTCGCAACGCTCACTGCCTAATCTGAATGCTGCCGCATGAACTTAACCCAATACATCCAAAACCTGAACACCCGATACCAAACAGGGATCAGCCGCGAACACAGCTATAAGCCCGCGCAAAAGTGGCTGAAAGACAGGAAGGGGCGGGAATTGGGGTATGAAGATATTTTGCATTATCAAAAGATCGTGGTGGCGTTGGTGGAAACGGATCGGGTGATGAAAAAAATAGATGAAATCGGGGTGGTGTAGCCAATTTCCAGAATTTACAACCTAACATCTTAATTGCCTTTATCATGGGTGCAACATTACCTGAAACCCAGCCCCACAAGCCGCCTCCAAAAAAGAAAACAGCGATACCTGTAATAGTTGCGGGTGTGCTGTTCCTGATCGTATGTGCGCTCAAATGGCAGGATGTAGTCGAGTATGTGAATGGGGAAGCCCAACTAACTGAAAAGCATCAAAAGCAATTGGAAAAGAAGCTGAATGAAATGGAAGATGCTGAACAGTACGCCCTGGTGGCCACCAAAGACGGTTTCTTCCCTTGCCTGCACAGCGGCTTTGTTCGGTATTACCTGCATGTTGGCGAAGTGTGGAAATACGGCGTAACGACAAAAGGGGAACGTGGGCGGTACAGCAGTGAATTCATCTTGAATAATTCGGTGGCCTATATTGTGCAGTTTCAAGGCACCCTGACCGAATGTTTCCAGGCGGAACAAATTCAGCTTTTTTCCTACCCTGTGCTGCCTGAAAACCTTGCCCGCCCGGAAATGTACAGGTTGTTGCGCCCGCCGAACAACCCGATCCTAAAATAAATTTTCCAAGGGATTACGGATTTACCTATTTTTGTACAAATATTTGTACACATTCTTGTACAAGTTTGAAAAACATGGAAGTTACAAAAATCGCAGAACAGGCTGTTGCCGACAAGATCGACACCCAATATGTCACGGCGCATTTTTCCGATGTGAAAAATGTAGGGATTGTCTTTTTGTGTACCAGTGATGAAACCGACCAGGAAGAAGATGAATGGTTTGATGAAAAGGGCAGGCACAACTTTGTTATCCGCTTGCCTTATGACCTGGTGAAAAACTCCCCCGACATTCGGGCGTACATGGTGGCCATTGTAAAAGAACGGTTGGGCGAAGCCGCGTAAAGAAAAAGGTGGTTTTTTACACCACTTTTTACACCACCACTTTAAAATACTTTCACAAAGTATTCTATTTCAGTGTTTTATGCTGTGAGGTTCAACACTCGCCAGCTCCACTTTACCCGCCGTAGCCTTGGCGAAGGCGGGTTCACACACAATTTTAAAGCCAATCACCTGAATGTCAGGCGTTTGGCTTTTTTTGTCGCTGAAACGCTGTTAAGATTTCGCCAGCTTTCCCAGAAAAAAACTTGGATGGTTCATTCGATAAAATTGCGTTTATAGTCAACGCAAAGTGGTTGTGAAAACCGTGATCGCATAATCATTTGAAAACCAGATGTATTTAATCACTCAAATCATCAAAATCACTTTAATCATAGTATAACTTGGAGCTGGGCATTTTGAGAAAAAATTTTACTCTAAACCCGATAAAAGGAAAGGATAGAAGTGCTACTAATATTAACTCTGTTCTGGTTGTCAAAAAATGCATGAGGAGAATAAATTATGTATTTGTCAGCATTTTTTAAGAACGGGTCAATATGAAAAGCAATCACAAAAGTTTTCAAATGTTACGAGAAGAGCGAAAATTACACCAGGAAGCCAAAATACAAGGGTTAAAAAAATTGTAACCCAAAAACGCCAACCAACACTTTTTTCAGCCAATAAAACTCCAATTGGAGGGATTAGAACTGAGAATAGGGAGACAAAAATTAGACCTGAATAGTTAGGGTCATTTAGATACTTGATTATTTCATTTTTTATTTTCTTTCGTATTGCTTTTTTTTCATTTTTGGTAATTTTACCAAGGCTTCATTATTGGAATAATGTTTGTCTATAGTTGTTTCGCGACTCCCCATTGAAAAATCCCTAATAAAAGTTGAATTACTTTGGGATTTGCATGCAAACAAATTTGGGCTGCAAAAAAATATTGACACTAGGGCAAAAATTAGAGTTCTCATGATCGCAAATCTTTATACTGGTTGAAAACAATGCTACAAATCTAAACCCTTGATTAAAATATAGAATAACGGAATTCCACTACCCCCAAAATTTTTTAATATAGTCAACGCAAAGCGGTCGTGAAAATCATGATCGCATAATCATTTGAAAATCAGATGTTTTTAATAACTCAAATCATACAAATCACTTTATTCAGAGTATATCTCACCCCGCGCACAACTTATACTCCAGCGCAATCTTCACCAAATCAGTCATTTTGCTGATGCCCAATTTCCGGTAAATATTGCTCCGGTGCACCTCAACAGTATTGAAGGAGATCTGCAATTTTTTCGCGATGGCTTCCGAGGTGGCGCCCTGTACGATCTCGCACACGATTTCCCGCTCGCGTTTCGACAGGGGCAGGTCTTCGGATTTCGCGTTGCGGGGCAGGGGCGCATTGTATTTTTGGGCCAAAGGGTACATCTTTTCCCCCTTGTACACCCGCTTGATCACCTCCAGCAAGCGCTGCCTGCCTTCGCCCTTGGTGACATATCCCTCGATTTGATGGGCCAGCGCCTCCTTTATCAGCGCATCCGATTCGTACATGGAGAACAGGATCACCTTGATGTGGGGATGCGCGTTTTTTGCCAAAATAGCCGCTTCGATGCCGTTCATGCCGCTCATGGCATAGTCCAGTACCAAAATATCGGCATGGCGGATGGTTTCCAGCCGCGCCATCAGCTCTTCCCCGCTTTTGGCCACCCCGATCACCTGGAACGGGTGCTTGTCGTAGTTGATGCCGACGGGCAGGAGGCTGCCCGGGTCTTCCGGCTCAGGCGCGCCCATGGCAGGCGCGAGGATGGCCTTGAGTCCATCCAGCACGATTTCGTGGTCGTCGGCGATGACGATTTTAATGGGCCTGTTCATCATATTGTATCGGGTTTTCGGGTTCTTGGATGGGGATATTGAGTATGACGCTGGTGCCGGTATCGGGCTGGCTCTCCACCTGGATGGCGCCGTTGAGGGCCCTGATCCTGTCTTCAACGTTTTGCATGCCGATGCCGCGGTTGTGGATTTTCGCCGGGTCGAAGCCCCTGCCGTTGTCTTCCACCATGATGTTCAGGTCGTTGCCGAGCCGGTTGATCTGGACCGACAGCTGGGTGGCGTTGGCGTATTTCAGGGTATTGCTCACCAGTTCCTGGATGATGCGCAGGATGTTTATTTCCTGGAAAAAGCTCAGGCGCGTTTCCATGCCGTAGCAGGAAAAGTCAACGGCGAGCTTTTTGCCCTCGGCGATGTCCTGGCAAAGTTCTTCCAATACCGGCACCAGGCCAACCCTTTCCAGCACGCCCGAGCCCAGTTGGTGGGCGATGTGCCGGATGTCGTGGTACAGTGCTTTCAGGGCAGTGTTCAGTTTTGTCAGTTGCTGGTGTTCCGGGCTATCTCCGGGAATGCCTTCCAGCACGGCATCGTATTGCCAGCTCAGGGTGACCATGGCGCTGCCAAGCCGGTCGTGTATTTCCCGGGAGATGTTGTTCCGGGCAGCTTCCCCGCCTTCGATGCTCCCGTTGAGGAACTTGAGCTCGCTGGACTGAATTAGTTCATCCACAGCCTGGCGGTGCAAGGTTTCCTGTTGCTGGCTGATAAGCCGGAAAGCCTTGCGTCGCTGTACATAAGCGAAAACCAGCAGTATGGCGATCAGTGCGAGCGCGGAGACCGCGATGAACAGCTGCCGTACCCTTGCATGCTTTTGCTGGGTGATGGCTGCTTGTTGGGTCAGTTCATTTTTGTAGCGCTCTGCCTGGAATTTGACAAATGCCTTTCGCTTGCCTTCGTTGTAAATGGAATCGCGCACGCTGTAGGCCAGTTGCTGGTAGTGGTAGGCGCTGTCGTGCCGGTTCAGCAAGGCATACGCTTTTGCCAGGCTTTCGTAGAGGTAGTTTTTGTCGTAGTCGCTCCATGGGCCAGCGGATTGGGCATTTTTCAGGCAATCGAGCCCTTGTTGCAGGTTTCCCTGCCGGATGTGCCAATCGGCTTTGTTCAGGTAGAGGTGGAAATAGTCGGCATCATCTCCCAGCTTTTGCAGCATGGCCTCTGCTTGGTCATAATAATCCCTGGCAAGCGTAAAATCGCCTTTTTCGGTGTAAACCAGCGCTTTGTTTGTGAGGATATTGGCTAAGTAATCGGGGTCGTTGGAGGAGCTGAGGAAATTGTTGTAAGCCAGGTTGTAGTAGAACAGGGCACTGTCGGCCATTTCCATGCTTTGGAAGCGGTTCCCGACCGAATAAGCTGCCCGCCCGATAAGTTCGCTGTTGTTGGTTCTGATATAGGCTTGCAGGCTTTTGTGGGCATAGCGCAGGGCTTCGTCGGGCTCCAGGTATTCGTCGAAAATGATGGACAGCTCGTGATAGGCGCTGCCAAGCAAGGCATGGTCAATTTGTGGGCTATTTTCCAGTGTTTCAATGGCTTGCAGTGTTTTTTCAATGGCAGCATCATATTGGGCTTGCAGGCTGCGGTTGATGGCCAAATTGATGAGCACGGCCGCGACTCGGGCGCTGTCGCCGATTTGGCGGCGGATGCGCAGGGCGGTGTTGAAAAAGCTGTCGCTTTTGAGGAAATTGTCCTTTAGTTGGTACACAGCCCCGATGGTCACGCAGGCATCACCCTGGCCTTTTTTATACCCTGCTTCCTGGGATTGCTGCAGCAATGCGAAGCAAATGGTGAGCGCCGAGTCTCCCGCTGTCTCTCGCAGGGCAAAAGCGCGTTTGTTGCTGGCATCAATGGCTGCGGTATCCAGGCTTTGCGCTATTGCCATTCCATATAGCAACCAAAATAAACATGTGAATGTGAATTGGCGCATGCTAAACTGGATGTTTGCTATAAAAAGGGATTTCGCTTGATCTTTGGGAACGGTGTTTGGGTGTGGTGTTTGTTTTTAGTCTTTCCTTTTCTGCCATTATTTCCATTATAGACTGCAGCGTGGTTGCCGTTGGTTGTGTGCACATTAGCTATATTAAAATTTTTCTTGATCGAGAAATCAGTGTCCCCAGTTGCACCGCTGCTTTCAATATTCGAAAAGGTATTCTTTTGAGCACCTGCCTCTTCTGTATGTTCGACAGAAAACTGTTTAGGGGTTGGGCTGATGATGTATATTTCAGCCTCGAATCCGGTTATTACATTTTGGCCATTTTGAAGCACTTCGATCAGTTTGGTGCAAACATAGGGCGCATCGAGAGCGGTTTTACCGGCAGGCGGTGCGGGTAATGGAAGGCTGGCGCTGACGATGTCGAGGTTCTCCACTGCGAGCTTCATGGTCTTTAACCTTTCTGCCCCATTTAATCCTGGTATGGTATATACTTCAATGGTATTTATTGTTTGCTCATCTTCAACAATGGCAAAGCTGTAGTGCTCGTAACGGTTGCCCGCCATATCCGGGTTGTTGCCGGCACTGGCCAATTCTATTTCAAATTTTTTCGTTTGCCCGCTCAATTTCCCGTGTTCTGGAAACGTGATTATTTTGCCGGTGGGAACTTTTACCAGGATGTACAGGTCAATATTGTTCCCGTTTTTCATGGCGTAGCAAAAGGGAAAGCTTTCAGTTATCGTATTCACAGTTTTTGCATTTTTTTAATGAGTGGTGTAATATCACTGGTTTGAACGGATTGCGCTCCGCTGAGGTCAATTTGGTAGGAAACACAATTTTTTTCGTTAAATACCGGGCGAAACAGGTTGTCAGGGCCACTGATAATTCCCAATAATTCATGGCTATTGGCATGAAATACCGGAGAGCCGGAATTCCCCGGGAATACGTCGAGTTCGCAACCCATCCAACCTTCATTCAACGGATGTTCGATCCGCCCACAGAAAGATAATTTCATGGCTACACCTAATCCGTGGCCAACAGCGTACACGGGTTGATGTTTAGCCATATCGGAAGCTTGTGGAGGCCTGCTGCTGCGGTCAGGAATTTTGAAACTTTTTGCTGTACCGGAATCCTTAAAAAATGGCGTAACGGTCAGCCAGGCAGCATCACCTCCTTCGCCATTTATGGTTTGGCGGTTTTCCAGAATATTGACCTGATTTAATTTGTAAATATTGTTTTTATTGATTGAAAGGATGTTTGGCCTCCCATTAAAATAATGTTTGTACCGATACATGCCGCGAATAAAAATCAAGTCTTCACCGTCGTTCATTTGTTCGTTTGCCTGCTCAACCACATGGGCTGCAGTGACAACTCTGTCAGGAGCAATAAAAAATCCTGTTCCGAAGATTGTAGTATTGGGGATTACCTGCCCATCATATGGAAATTCTTTGCATAAATGAAGGAATCTGCCACTGCCATCGGGCGAAAAAGCACCTATAACATCCTTGCATACCACGGTATCCAACTCAATTGTCTCCCCATTAAAGGGCTGTTTGAATAAACCTTCACGGTATTTCAGCATCAACGTCACACATTCTGCATTATCACTAAAAGCCTTGTACTTGCTGAATTTTTTTCTTTTAAACCGCCCCAGCGCGTGTTGTACCTCACAGCGGTTGTTTTTGTCGTCCTTGATCATTCCCTTGAGCGCATCCCATAGTAAGTCACGCTCTATGAGCTTAACTTGCTCCAGCATACTGATAATTTCAGCTTTGGTAATCAACCTTTTCTTTTTGGTGCTGAAGCTGTTGAAACTTACCTGGTCGCTTTCAATCAATGCTTTCCAACGCTTTTTGAATTGCACCAAATGTTCTGAAATATCTTTCCCGGATTTGAGGAAAGATTCTATTTCTATGATAAACAGGGAAAATTCAGTTTGATCCATATTTGAATGTTTAAGTTGATCCAAATGTATGAATGTTTTCAAAAGACAAATAGTGGTTTACCATTATCGCACCCCCACGCTCCCCTTTCTGAACATCGCATGCATTGACGACAACAGCAATTAAAGCTTGGGCTCGTACACATTATTGCGGGAGGCGTTCCATGCCTTTTGTTCACAACTGCCCCAGCACATCCCGGTATCCCCTCCCCACCGGTATGGATATGCCGTTCAGTTCTATCGACTCTGCCGTGAAAGCCTCAATCTTGTCGATCGAAATGATAAAGGAGCGGTGGATGCGCTTGAACTGGCTGGCGGGCAGGATGGCTTCCAGCTCGTGTGTGCTCATCTTGGAAAGATATTCCTTGTGGGTGGTGACGACTTTTACGTATTCCAGCCGGCTTTCCACGTAAAGGATATCGGCAAACAAAATTTTGACCTTCTTCTTCTGGACATTCAGGAAAACGAAATCCTTTTCCAGACTGGTTTTATCGGGCATGGCAGCATTAACTTTGTTTACGGCAACCATAAACCGCTCAAAATCAAAGGGTTTCAACAGGTAGTCCGTTACATTCAACGCAAAGCCTTCCACGGCGTACTGGTGGTAAGCAGTGGTGACGATCACCGCAGGCGGCGACAGGAGGGTCTTTAAAAAAGCCATGCCTTTCAGCTTGGGCAGGTGGATGTCCAAAAAAATGAGGTCAACGCGCTTGTCCCGCAGATACGCCGTGGCGAGGATGGCATCCTTGAAGGTTCCCTGCAATTCCAGGAACGGTACCTGCTGTACGTAATCGACCAGCACCTTCACGGCTAAGGGTTCGTCTTCAATGATGATGCAGCTTATTTTAGACATGGCTCGAAAGGTTGATGCGCAAACTGGCCGTAAAAATCGAATCCGCCTGTCCGGTGCTCAGCTCGTAATCCGTGAACAGCAATTCCAGTTGCCGGCGCAGGTTGGCAAGGCCGATGTTTTTCCGGGGGCCTGGTTCTTCGGTCGCTCCTTCACTGGAATTTTTCACCACAAACTTGAGCTGCTCCCCGTTGACAGTAAGCTGAATATCGACGAAGGGTTGTCCCCTGGTTTCTGAGGCGCCGTGTTTGAAAGCGTTTTCCACTAAGGGGATGAGCAGCAGGGGCGGCAATTTTTGTTGCCCATCCTGAATGACCTGCCTGAAATCGACGCGTAAATTATCGTCGTACCGGAGTTTTTCAAGGGCGATATAGTCCTGAATCACCTTGATTTCCTGCTCTAATTGGATGTGCTCGCCGCCCGTCTCGTACAACATGAAACGCAGGATTTTCGACAGCCGCAGCACCGATTCGGGGGTCAGGTCCGACTTGTCGCGCGCCAGGGAATAGATGTTGTTCAGGGTGTTGAACAGGAAATGCGGGTTGGTTTGGGATTTCAGGAAATTCAATTCCGCCTCCTGTTTCTCGATGCGCAATTGCTGGGCGTCTGCCTTCAGCTTGTTGTAATCATAAATATGGCGGATGACCCCAAAAAAGAAAACAGACATGACGCTGTACGGGAAATGATAACAAACCCCGTCGAGCAACGAAGCATCGGTGCGCAAGGGAATATAGGCGTGCAACAGGATGCCGACCGTCCGCCAGGCATACAACCCGAACGAGTACAGCAAGAACTGCATGGCCAGCAGCAGGGCAGACGAAAGGATTCTCCGCCGCCGCAGGCTGACGTATTTCAGGGTGTATTCGAAAAAAACAAAATTGACGGCAACGATATAAACCACCCGCCAGACGTTGTTGACGATCCGGGGAAGAAAAGTTTCCGGATAATTTACCCAGTCTGCGAGCAGCCATAGGACCAGATAGGCGAACCCTATCCAGGCGAATAACTTCAGGCGCTTTGTGTCGATGTTGCTGTTCATAATTGCCGTTATACTGTTGTTCGCCTGATTTTTGTGGTTGAGTATGATTGATTCAACTGATTCTAAATTGATTACAAAGATCGGCAAACACAAAACCAAGCGGCGTGAGGTATAAAACCAAGTGATGCCGCTTGTTGCGGGGGTATTCAAGAACAAACCTACTGAATTGTGGCAACAATCAAAATCTTCACCAGTCTGAGCGCCTGGAAATTAGCCTAAAATGGCCGTTTTGGCGACGGGCCGATTGACCCAAACCGGTAATTCATTGACCCAAACCGGCTCTGCATGGGCGGCGGCTTTGCATGTATTGAAAAAGCGGATACCCTTGCAAAAAAATTTAAGTTTTATGAAAAAGAACACTTTTATCCTGCTGGCCCTCTGCTGCATGGCCACCCAACTGACCGCCCAATTAGAGCCCAATGCGGGCGCCTGGAAAACCTGGTTTATCACCTCCGGCAAAGATTACCGGCTTCCTGCCCCGGCATCCTACAAAAAAGAAATTGCCGAAGTGCTTGCCGCGCAACAACAGCTGGATTCTGCTGGCCGCCAACAGATGCTGTTCTGGAGTACCGGCGCACCCGGCTATCGCTGGAAAGACATGATGTTCAACCTCTGGATGAACAGCCTCAGCGATAATGGCGCATTGGCCAATATGTTGCTCGGCGTAGCCACCTATGATGCCACCATTGTCGCCTGGGATTCCAAGTATGCCTACAAACGGCCCCGGCCGTATGCCGCCGACACGCGGATAAAGGCGCTTGTACCCAAATCAGAAAGTCCTTCCTACCCCTGTGAGTATGCTGTAGCCGCCGGGGTGGCTGCCACGCTCATCAGCCATTTTTACCCCGCCCTGGCCGATTCCGTGAACCGCATGGCGCAGGAGGTGCTAACGGCCCGGGTGGCATCCGGGGCTGCGTTCCCGAGCGATGCCCGCGCCGGTTTTGCGCTCGGCAAAATGATCGCGGAAAAGGAAATTGAATATACCCGGGATTTTACAACAAAGGAAACTTGGGACGGCAAGATACCGGAAGGCCCGGGGCTGTGGAACGGAAAGTTTGCCATGTTTCCCCTTGCCGGAAAAAACAAAACAGTGGTGTTGGAAAACGGTCATCAATTCCGGCCGCCGCCGCCGCCGGATTTTGCCAAAGACATGGAGGAGCTGAAAAATTACAAACCCACGTTCCGGTCGCAAGCCAATGCCTACTATTACGCCGGAGGTTTCGGTGAAGACGAGCTGGACAAAAAGCTGTTTGAATACAACCTGCACCTCAACCCGCCGCGCGCCGCGCGCCTATACGCCATTGATGCCATCGGCACCTACGACGGGTTTATTGCCTGCTGGGACGCCAAATACGCCTACTGGGGCATACGTCCCGACCAATATGACCCCACGTATAAACCCCTGATAAAAACCCCGCCATTTCCGGGTTATCCTTCCGGGCATGCTGCCATCAGCGCGGTGTCGGCCGACTTGTATTCTTATTTCTTTCCGGCCGACAAAGCCTATTTCCAGCAACGCGCCATAGACGCGGCAGAGTCCCGGTTTCAGGCAGGCGTGCATTTTCGCACCGACAACGAGGTGGCCCTCGCGCTGGGCAGAAAAGTGGCTGCGGCGATTATAGCGCGGGTACGGGGCGACGGGGCGGATTAGCAGGTCAAAATCAGTCCTGAAACTAAGGAAAATCATCCGTTTTATACCTTTTGAAGCTTGAAAAACACTGTCTGAACTGTGATTTTTTTGATTGATTTGATTTTTTTGATTGTCGTACATCTATGCATATATTAGGCTTAAAGTAATGTTATTCCCATCATAACAATCAAAAAAATCAAATCAATCAAAAAAATCACAGTTCAGACAGTGTTTTTGTGATTTGGAAAAAAAAGATTAAATTTGAAAAGGAATAAAAATCATAACCATCACAAAAGCCATATTTTATCACATGATTAACGAGCAATACAAGCATTCAGCATTGACTTCCAAAATAATTGGCTGTGCCATGACGGTACATAAGGTTTTGGGGAATGGGTTTCAGGAGGTAATTTATCAGCGCGCATTGGAAATGGAAATGCGCCTTTCTGGGATAGATTTCAGCAGGGAATTTGAGATGCCAATTTTTTATAGAGAGGCTCAAATTGGAACACGGCGCGTAGATTTTTTGGTAGAAAGTCTTATTTCTGTAGAATTAAAAGCTGTTGTAAAATTGGAAGATGTCCATTTTGCACAAGGCATTAATTACCTTGAGGCCTATAATTTAGAAATTGGATTGCTCATCAATTTTGGTGAAACTAGCTTGAATTTCAAACGCCTGACCAACAAAAAATTCAAAGAAATACCACGAACGCCCTCAAAATAATCAAACAAATCAAACAAATCAAACAAATCAAACAAATCAAACAAATCACAGTTCAGACGATGTACGTAGCCGAACTCGCGCACAACTTCATGGCTCTGCGCCAAAAGCTTGTGGCTGAGGCAAATGAGATCGCTAACGAGGAAGTTCCGGAAAATATTGAAAAACAGCGCTGTGTAATGCACCAGCGCCCTCCTGGGGTTTGTGGACTTTGGAAATCGCCTACGCCATCGCCCAGCGGGCGAATAGCCGTTGCGGAGAGAGAGGGATTCGAACCCCCGGTACCCGCGAAGGTACGCCTGATTTCGAATCAGGTACATTAAACCAGCTCTGCCATCTCTCCTTTACCCGCCGAAGCCACTCGCCCGCAGGGCGATGGCGAAGGCGGGTTGTTCCATTTATCTGTTTGCCATAGCCACTCGCCCGTAAGGCGACGGCGAAGGCGGATAAAGCGGAGAGACGGGGATTCGAACCCCGGATACGCTTTTGGCGTATACACACTTTCCAGGCGTGCTCCTTAAACCACTCGGACATCTCTCCTGACTGAATGGGAGCGCAAAGTTAATCCCATTCTTACAATTTCCAACAGGGTTTTTTAAAGTTCTCCAACATAACTTTGTCCCTCATGGCGAATTCTGTTTTCCAGCACAGGCGCATGCGCCAGGCGGTTGCCTTGCTGCTCTTGTCCGGGAGCTTTTTTTGCGTTTTCCCTGCCGACAACCCGCTTTGCCGTTCCTGGGCAAACAACGCTGAGTTGGTCTGCCTGGGCTACCTTGCGCTGGGTTTGCTCTGCTTCGTCACCAACCAAAAGCGCCTGATGTTTGTCAGTATGGGCTGTTGTGCGGCAATGAGCCTGTATTTTTTGGAAATGGCGCCCCGGCAGACGCCGCCTCAAAATCAGGAAAAGCCAAATACCACCATCGACAGCCTTCAGGAACAAAACCGTCCCAAACTATGAGCATTCGAAAAAGGGTACTAAGCTTCAAATTTGCCCTGCGAGGGGTAAGAGAGCTGTTCAAAACACAGCCCAACGCAAGGTTTCACCTTTTGGCCGGCGTCGCAGTCACGGCAGCCGGGCTTTATTTTCAAATATCAAGCTTAGAATGGGTGGGCGTGATCCTGTGCATGACCCTTGTAATCAGCCTGGAGGCCATAAACACGGCGCTGGAGCAGCTTACCGACCTGGTATCGCCGGAATACCACCCCCTGGCTGGAAAAGCCAAGGATACTGCTGCTGCTGCAGTATTGGTTGCTGCGATTGGAGCTGTTATTGTTGGGTTGGTAATTTTCTTGCCGAAATTTATTTGCTGGCAATAATTCGAGCTCGCCTAGTTTTCCAGCGTTTTTTTACGCTCATCTTTTTTCATTTCACTTTTGTAATTAAGGGGAGCAAGGAAAGCAGTAATTGGTTCTCGATAGGCATTTTTTGCAGGATCGACATAGAATTGGTTATCTACCCAGGTGTTGATCAGCGTGTGAATAATCGCCATCTTGAGGTGCATGGATTCGTCTAACGTCAGTTCACGCTGGAAATCATGCACTACAAACCTTAGTTCCCGCATGACAAACTTGTTGTTGTCTGAGGAGTTGCGGTGGAACAGGAACTCATAAGTGAAATGGCATGGGATGTGCTCCCGGTGCCATGCCGCCCGCCAACAAAGAAAGCCGATGGACAGCCAAAAGGCTATACCCAATTCAGTAATCCAGGCTCTTGAGTTGTGCAGTGCATCGTCGGAATAACATAAAAAACAAAGAATGGCGATAATCCAAAAGCCGATAATTCGCGGCCTTATTTGCCATCTTTTTAGTGGTTCGGGGATAGGGACAACCAACTGTGCTTCAAAGTTGATTTTATGAAGCGCCTCATCATCTCGAGATCGCTCGACCCGGTAGTATTTACGCTTCAGGTTTGCCAACCCGAAAACGTGTTTCTTTTGGCAATACACTGGAGGAAGGCCTAATAGCATCCATCCAAAGAATGAGATGAAATCTATTATAATCCCTTTGGTTTTAATTCCTAAATCAAAATAATTTGCTCCGTCAACGGGCTCATCCGACTTGAGGCGGTTTTTTTCTTTGCTATGCTCGGCCCATTCTTTGGGGTTGCCCTCAAATATCATGGATCTAACCTTTGGGTTTATATGCTGTTCTATCCGCGCATCAATTTCATAATAGTAGGTAGCTACTACCCCAAAAAACTTTCTCCATATTGAGGAAATTTTGTGCAATGCTTCATTTAGGAAATACTGCAAGACAAAGCTGAAAAAGGCAAATCCCACTAAAAATATCCCTAAAGCGATCAAAATAAGGATAGGGGGAAGCCCATTTAATAAATTGACAAAGTCCTCTGCCCATCCTTCAATGATTTGGAAGATGGATGAACCCTCAGATGTGCCCAGTTTGGGGTCTACCCCTTGTAGCACGATGGCGACAACGGCCAATGCTACCGAAATGATGGCCAGAAGGTTGGCACCACGGGCAGAAGCCTCCTCGTCCATGCTGATGCTGCTGTTCCCTGATCGCTCCCTGATACGCGCCGATTCTGCAGTGGCTTCCTGTTCTGCGCGGATCTGCTCTTGTTCGTGCAAAATCCTGTCCTGGCGGGCTTGCGAGATGGCATAATCAATAGATGTGACATTTTTATTTAACCCATCAACCAAAGAATTCCAGCTGTAAATCAATTCAGACAAGTTTACACTGGCATGGTTGATGCATTTTCGAAGCAACATGCTCGGATGATTGGGGTCTTCATGCTTGATCTCGCCTTCTGCCTTGATCGCGGTTAAATGCTGTTGGACGTTTAACAGAATCGGCATTTTGGCACCTAAAAACATGATATAGCCCCGCAGCAGCGCACTGTTGGGCTGTTTTTTGTCTTCAAATTGTGTCTTTATCTGCAATATGTCGTGGCGACGGTGAGCTTCGCTGATCATCTCGTTCAACAACTGCCGCCGGCAACGTTCCACAGTCCATTTCATAGACTGGATATTGACTGATGTGCCGAGCAAAAATTGCCGCAGGATTTCTTCGATAACATTGAAATGTGCTACCTGGGTAGGAAGTAAATCATTTAAACTAGGTTTTTTTGACCTTGATATTTGTGCCAATTGCTCGTTGTGCAACGACACTGGGGTTACGATGCTGTCAAAGAAATCAAAAAGCCCATAGTATTTTTTCAGGTGTTCCTTGAATTTTTGATCGTCAGACTTTTTCAGCTCAAAAAAAACATCTGTGTCAAAAAAGTAATTGCACAACCCTTCCATGATCATGTTGAGTTGCGAGAAATTCAATATCCCATTATACCGAGCCTCTACGTTAACCGTATAAGGGTAAGCTGCTTCTTTGTCATTGTCAATTTTGGGTAGCAGTGTATCCCAGCCTTGTAGCAAATCGATCAGAAAAACTTCAAGAAGCCTTTTATCCACGCCTTTCTCTTGTTGACCTGTGAGCCAACACAGGTAAAACCCATTGTGGTCCATGAGGAAGTGGATATTTTTTAGGTAGAATACAGGCCTATCTTCCAACTGCATTTGAACCGAACGGCCATCCCCGAACGGCTTGTACTCAAATACCTCAATATAAGCATATAGACCTTCAGGGTCGTCTGCCTTTCCCATTGCCTCACGCAGGTACTCTGGCTCAACCAACATTATCTTGCCAAAGCCAAAATCTTTAAGCGCCATGCACATTCGGCGCAACACAGAACATTCAAGCTGACTTGACACTGCTTCTTCACCTTCTTCGCGCCTTTTGGTTTTGAGCGATTGCAGCTCGTCTAGTGGCACCCCTTTTTTGCAGTGCTCTATCAGGAGATCGCTGATAAGTGAGCGGTCCTCCCTGGTATCTACAAAATTTGTCCGACCACAGGGCAACCACATTCCTGCTGCGGGTATTTTTTTGGAAACAGGTTCTCTGGTTGTTTTATTTTTGGGCTTTTCCATGATTCTTTTAGAGTTTATGCTTTAATGAGGGCAAACATAACCCAAGATGGAGCTTTTTTGGGTACATTTCAAAATTTATGTATAAAAAACACAAAAACTCCCTGTTGGCACCGCTATGCCAACAGGGAGTACAATAATTCAGAATTCTAAAGCTGCCCTGAAAATAGCCCTGAACTGGTGTTAATCCTCTATGTCCCAAGGGCAAAACAACCCGTCACTACTGCTTAAGCTTCCAAGGCCGCCGCCCCGCTCACAATCTCGCCCAACTCCGTCGTAATCGCTTCCTGGCGCGCCTTGTTGTAGTTGATTTTTAATGTTTTGAGCAGTTCCTCGGCATTGTCCGTCGCTTTGTCCATGGAGGTCATGCGGGAGCCGTGCTCAGATGCCTGGGTGTCGAGCAGGCATTTGTGGAACGACAACTGCAGGATGCTCGGCACCAGGTCTTCCAGCAGTTGCTGTTGGTCTGGCTCAAAAATATAGTCGGCTTTTTTCTGTTTTTCACCGGCGGGAACTTCCATTTTTGGCACCGGGAGCCATTGCTCGGTGGTGGGGAAGGTGGTTGCGGCATTTTTAAAGCGGCCGTACACCAATTCCACAGCATCGTATTTCCCGGAGGTAAACTCGGCCATTAATTTTGACGAAACCAAGGCCACATTTTCGTACGCCGGGTTGTCGTACACCGGAATATGGTTGGTGATGAATTCCACATCCCGATAGCGGCGGCGGAACCATTCAAAGCCTTTTTTGCCGATGAACAGCAAGGTCAACTTTCCTTCACCGAGCTGCTTGCTGTATTTGCTGTTGATCAAAGCGGCAGCTTCCTTGCAAATATTGGTGTTGAAAGCGCCGCAAAGACCGCGATTGGAGGTCATCACCACGATCAGGGCGTGCTTTACAGGCCGCTCTTTACCGTAACTGGTGGTGGCGCCACCGTCTAAGTTCGACAAGATGTTCGAAAGCATCCGGTTCAAACGGTTCGCGTATGGGCGCACCTGCACGATGGCATTTTGTGCCTTGCGCAACTTGGCAGCCGAAACCATTTTCATGGCCTTCGTTATCTGCTGTGTGTTGATGACCGATTTGATCCTATCGCGTACTTCTTTTAATCCGCCAGCCATTCTTTATTAATTTGATAATTTGATAATTCGATAATGTGATAATTTGATAATGTGATAATTCGATAATGTGATAATACTTCATCCTCTCGGCCTGAGATTGGCTACTCGGTTGTGCAATTGTCATATTATCGAATTATCAAATTATCACATTAATAATTTATTTCCGGTATTGCCCCGCCAAATCAGCCGCCAGCGCCTTTACTTTGGCGAGGCTGCCGTCGTCGAGTTTTCCTTTGCGGAATTCTTCGAGCACATCGGGGAGTTTGGCCTCCATGCGCTCCAGGAACAGTTCTTCGAATTCGCGCACTTTGTCGAGCGGCACGTCGCGGAGCAGGTTGTTGGTGCCCAGGTAGATGATCGCAACCTGCTTTTCTACCGTTACCGGGCTGTACTGCGGCTGCTTCAGGATTTCCACGTTGCGGGCGCCTTTGGCCAGTACGGCCTGGGTAGCAGCGTCGAGGTCGGAACCGAATTTGGAGAAGGCCTCCAATTCGCGGTATTGAGCCTGGTCGAGCTTGAGGGTACCGGCGATCTTTTTCATCGACTTGATCTGTGCGTTACCGCCCACGCGGCTTACAGAGATACCGACGTTGATGGCAGGGCGCACTCCCGAGTTGAAGAGGTTGGATTCGAGGAATATCTGGCCGTCCGTGATGGAGATCACGTTGGTGGGGATATAGGCCGAAACATCGCCTGCTTGTGTTTCAATGATCGGAAGTGCCGTCAAGGAACCGCCGCCTTTTACGAGGCCCGCTTTCACGAGGCTTTCTGGCAGGTTGTTCATAGCGCGCGCAATATCGTCATTGGCGTTGATTTTGGCGGCGCGCTCGAGCAGGCGGCTGTGCAGGTAGAATACATCGCCGGGGTAAGCCTCGCGGCCCGGCGGGCGGCGGAGCAGCAGCGATGCCTCACGGTATGCCACAGCCTGCTTGGAAAGGTCGTCGTAGATGATGAGCGCCGGGCGGCCGGTGTCGCGGAAGTATTCGCCGATGGCAGCGCCTGCAAATGGTGCGTAGAACTGCAGTGGTGCAGGCTCAGAAGCAGAAGAAGCCACAATGACGGTGTAAGCCATAGCGCCATATTCTTCGAGCGTGCGGGCTACGGTGGCTACGGTGGATGCTTTTTGGCCGCAAGCCACGTAGATACAGTAAACCGGTTCGCCGCGGTCGTAGAACTCTTTCTGGTTGATGATGGTGTCCACCGCGATGGCAGTTTTGCCGATCTGGCGGTCACCGATGATGAGCTCGCGCTGGCCACGGCCAATCGGGATCATCGAGTCGATGGCTTTTATGCCTGTTTGCAGCGGCTCGTTCACCGGCTGGCGGTAGATAACGCCGGGGGCTTTGCGCTCCAGCTCCATTTCGTACTTGGTGCCGGTAATGGGGCCTTTGCCGTCGATGGGCTGGCCGAGCGTGTTCACCACGCGGCCTGCAAAGCCTTCGCCAACCTCGATGGAGGCGATTTTTCCGGTACGCTTCACGATAGAGCCTTCGCGGATGCCGTCGGAGGAACCCATGAGTACCGCGCCAACGTTGTCTTCTTCGAGGTTGAGCACGATGGCACGCACGCCATTTTCAAATTCAACGAGTTCGCCTGACTGTGCGCGGTTCAGGCCGTAAATACGGGCGATCCCGTCGCCAACTTGAAGCACGGTGCCCACCTCTTCGAGGTTGGTGTCTGCACCGAAGCCGGCAAGCTGCTGTTTGAGGATCGCGGTGATTTCTTCCGGTCTAACGTCTGCCATTATTTAGAGTGATGAGTGATGAGTTATGAGCGATGAGCGATGAGATATGAGATATGAGTGTTAGCTATGAATGCATCATTAGTTAATTGGGTAATATTGGCTTGAGTGCTGAAAAACATAAGCCATACCAATTCCAAAATGCTGAGCAAACTCATCTCTCATCTCTCATCATTCATCTCTAAAGTTAATATTCTTTTACGTACAGGTTTTTCGAGAAGGTGCTTTTCAGTTCTTCCAGTTTATGGGCAATGGATGCGTCGTAGCGCTTGCTGTCGAACTCGAGCAGGAACCCGCCTATGAGCTTGGGGTCCACTTTTGTCACGACTTCCAGGTTTTCGCTGGTTGCGCCGCTTTCTAAGAGCTTTTTCTTCAGTAGGGCCAGTACGGCATCGCTCATTTCGGTGGCCGTAGTGACGGTGACCGAAGTGATTTTCTGCATGGCTTTGTGCTGGCCGGCAAATTCTGCGGATATTTCAGGGATGTATTCTTCGCGGCCTTTGTTGACCAGCAGTTCGAGGTACGACATGGTCAGGGCATCGAACTTGCTTTTGAAAAGGGCCTCGAGCACGGCTATTTTTTTGTCGCCATAAATGATGGGGCTTTTCAGCATCAAAAAGAGCTCGCGGTGCTGCGTGGCGCTTGCCAGCGAGGCCATGTCGGCACTCACCTGTGCCAGTTTCCCTTGCTCCATCGCGAGTTCCATCAGCGATTTGGCGTAGCGGGTGGCGATTCTATTTACACTCATGTCGAATTCGGATTTTGGACTTCGGATTTAGAGGAGTGGCTGCGTATTCCGCACTCCGCATTCCGAATTCCGCATTCAATTAAGGTTGATGTTGTCAGCCAGTGATTTCGCGTAAGCTTCCTGCTCGGCTTTGTTGCCCAGTTCTTTGCGCAGCAGTTTTTCGGCTATTTCCACGGCCATCAAGCCGGCCTGGTTTTTCAGGGCGACCATGGCGGCGAGTTTTTGGTTCTCGATGTCCTGGATGGCGCTTTCAACTTTGCGTTTGTACTCGGCGTTGGCGCGCTCTTTCGCTTCAGCTATGATCTCGTCTTTGGCGTCTTTAGCCTCCTTGAGGATAGCAGAGCGCTCTTCGCGGGCTTGTGCCAGCAGGGCCTCGTTCTCGGCTTTCAGGTTGGCCATCTCCTCACGGGCGCGCTTGGCCTCGTCGAGTGAGTCCTGGATGTCCATTTCGCGCTTTTTCAGGCTCTCGCCGATGGGCTTGAACGCAAAGCGGCTCATGATGAACCAGAACAGGAGGAATATGATCGTCGTCCACAGAAGCAGCCCTGGATCGGGTTTGATGACGGAAAAATCTGCGAGGAAAAGCATCTTTAAAATGATGAGAGATGAATGATGAGAGATGAGTTCCAAAAAACCGGGCCTTTGCGTCGCCAACCGCTTCGCGCAGGCCCGGTTGAGCGTTTCTAGCCTGCTGCCTTTACGAAGAACGACAATACCATGGCAACCAGGGCCGCACCCTCAACGAGGGCCGCGGTCAAGATCATGTTTGCACGGATGTCACCTACTGCTTCTGGCTGACGGGCGATGCCTTCAACGGCCTTGCCGCCAATCGTTCCTACACCGATACCGGCGCCGATGGCGGCCAAACCTGCTCCAATTGCTGCGTAACTCATGTTTGTTGAATTATGAATGATAAATGATGAATGCTATATTGGTTTTGAGTGGGTTTGCCATCTTTTTTTTAATGGTGTTCACCGTGGGGCTCTTCCAGCGCCATACCGAAGTAAGTGGCCGAAAGCATCACAAAAATGAATGCCTGCAGGAACGCCACCAACAATTCTAGCGCCATCATGAACAAGGTCAATGGCGCTGCTGCCAACAAACCGGTGATGGAACCACCTACGCTGGTACCAGCTTTGCCGAATATGAATATCAGGCCTACGAAGCACAACACCACGATGTGGCCTGCGGTAATGTTCGCAAAAAGTCGGAGGAGCAGGGTAAAGGGCTTGAGGAACAAGCCAAGTATCTCCACCGGCGTGAGGATCACTTTGATCCAGGCTGGCACGCCGGGCATCCAGAGGATGTGCTCCCAGAAATGCTTGTTGGAACTGATCAACATCAAGATGAAGGTGAGCAGCGCTAGAACGATGGTAACGGATATGTTTCCTGTCACGTTGGCGCTTCCCGGGAAGAAAGGTATCTGGCCGATCAGGTTGAGGCCGAGTATGAAGAAGAATGCGGTCAACAGGAACGGCATGTATTTTTCATACTTGGGTCCGATGGCTGGTTTCGCCACATCGTCCCTGATAAAGGTGTAAAAAGGTTCCAGGAAGTTCTGAAGGCCTTTTGGCGCCTGGCCTTCGCGTTTTATGCCCGCTACTGCCGCTGCGCGGAATGCCAGGAAAAGCAGCAGGCAGGTGAGCAGCATGGTGAAGACGTTGCGGGTGATGGAGTAGTCGTAGAAAGACGTTACGCCGCCGCCCATCAGGCCGCCATCGAAGGTGGTTTTGTTGTCTAATTCCTTGCACTCTCCGTTTATGGTGGCGTAGTAAACGGATTTTGTTTTTCCGTCAACGGTTACGTCTTTGTGGGTATAGCCCTCTATTTTGTGCTCCCCGGCGGCCAAAGATTCGTCTTTAAGGCGCATGATCGATCCGTGAACCAATACATAGCCGTCTTTGGAGATTTCGCCGTTGCCATGGTGGTGCGGGTGAAAGGCGGAGGAAGTGGTGATCGTCCAGCCGTGGCCGGGGGCGTAGAGGAAGCAGGGGAGGGGGAGGTACAGGTCGCCGAAAATGTGGATGGAATTGGCGTCTGCAATGTGGTGCACGGCAACGTCGCCGGCGTTGTACTCGCCCTCAACCGTGGCATCAATGGGGTGGCCACATTCGCTGTGCGTTGCATCTGCATGGTTATCGTGCTGATTGTCAGCCGATTGCCCGTGCTGCTCGGTCGTTTGCTGTGGGTGCTGATGGTCTTCGTGCTGCGCGAAGGCGGCGAGGCTCAACGCGCTGAAAATCAAGGCAATCCCGTATTTACGCATAACTGTCATGTCCACTGTTGGAAAGGCGTTTTTCAAATCGGCGGCAAAGGTACAATGCCGTTTTCGTTTAAAAAAACCAAGAAAATTATTTTTCAGAAAAAAATAGGGCAGGGGCGGTTTTTGTGGGGGCGATTCGGAATTTAATTTGGAATCATTAGGGAAGTTGGGGTCGGTAGTTAAGTCCCTCCATAAAAAAATACCGCCGCAACAGGAGATTGTTCCAGGTTGTGGCGGTATTCATTCCAGAATAATTTGACTTATTTGGGCAATCGTGCTTTAATCGCCTCTATCTCTTTTTGCTGAGCCTCAATCATCGCTTGTTGTTCTTGGACAGATTTGACCAAAACGGCAATCAGGTCGGAGTAGTTCATGTTGTAATTATCCTTATCATCTTTACGGATTACATCAGGGATAACCTTTTCTACATCCTGAGCGATGAACCCAAGGCGTTGTGTGTTATTATTGTCTGATATAAACTGGTATTTCACCGGATCCAGTTTTAGCACCTGACTCAATCCATAGGGGATTGTTTCGATGTTTTTCTTCAGTTTTCTGTCTGATCCACTCGAAATATCATAACAGAATAGCACTCCCCATCGTTGGCCTCCCGCACCTAGATCCATAGCGTTATCACCCCAAGGCAATAGGTTGCTGCCATTGGTAAGGGTAGTTGTACCGTTGGCAGTGTACCATTCACTCCCATAATCATAGCTGAGCTGTATGCCGCCACTGCCATAATATTTTAGGGTTTGTATATCTGTTCCCTGGTATCCTGAAAAATCCACCGTGTGGCCCTGTATTTTTTGAACTACCGGATTTGGGTAGTTACCAGACAGGTCGCCGCCAGCCGGGCCGTTGGAAAGCCCGGGAGGGCCTTGAGGGCCCTGTGGACCTTGCGGCCCTTGTGGCCCCGTTGCGCCTGTCAAACCTATGGGCCCTTGTGGCCCAGTCGCCCCAGTTTGACCGATTGGCCCCTGCGGCCCTGTTGCTCCAGTGGGCCCAGCCGGCCCTTGTGGCCCAGTCGCACCTGTCGTACCCGCTGGCCCTTGCGGCCCTGTGGCGCCCTGTGGCCCTTGCTGCCCCGTTGCACCCGTCAACCCGACAGGCCCTTGCGGCCCTGCTGGCCCTTGCGGCCCTTGGGTTCCTGTTACTGTAGCTGGCGCCCAGGAACTGCCGTTCCACACCAACGCTTGGCCGGTCATGGCGCCCTGTTGGGCCAATTTGAATGGGTCGGAAGGAGTGCCGGTGCCGGCAAATACCGGGCTTAGGGTGAGGCCGGAAACCGACCCGACGTTTTCAGCATAAAAGGCATAGGGAACGGCCAGCAAGTCGTTGTTGCCCATGGTAAAAGAGCCTTGATTGTTCACATCAATGGCGACGCGCAGCGATTTTGGCGTTGCCCAGTTGATGGTGGCGAAGTTGCCGGAAAGCGGGGCGCCCGCGCCGACAACAAGGTTTACCAAGCCGAGCGCGTTGGAAGTGGTGCTGTGTTTTTCGGAGTACAATACAGTTCCGTTGGGGCCTCCTTCGAGATAAAAGTAAACATCAACGTTCTGGTTTGGGAGGATGACGCCGTTGTTGTTGCGCAAGGCCGCCTGGTAGGCAAAGCCCCGGTTTTGTGCCGATAGCGAAATGACGCACAACAAGAAGAATATTGCGATGGACGAAAGTTGTTTCATGGTATTTAGTTCAAGTTTTTGATGAATGATTTGGTAACGCTCTGGCCGGCGCTGTCTATCAGCCGGATCATGTACTGGCCGGCGGGCAGGTTGCCGACCGGAATGGAAATAGGTTGGCCTGCTTGGAATTCGTTGCTCAAGGGTTTGAGCAGCTGCCCTGCGGCATTCCAGACCTCCAGGCGGATTTTCACGTATGGATCCTTGGTTTTTATGTCGCAATAAATCAGGTCGCTTGTCGGGTTTGGGAACAGCGTTGCCGAAATGGTGGCATCCGCTGGCTCATGGGTGGCCACCATGGTGATGGAAGGCTGTTGGGAGCCCTGCGTCCAGTAATTTTGGGGGGAATGGAAAGTCCAGATGGCGATGTCGCCGACGCTGAACGACCATTTGTAAAAGTCGTTCTCGTATTCCCCGGAAGCGATCAAGGGGGGCGGGTCGCCTTGCGCCAGCAAGAGCCGCAGCGGCAGGCAAACCCCGATCATCAGCATTGTTTTTTTCATGATACTATGGTTTGTGAATGGTGACAAGTTCGGTGAGCGGGCCCTCGGAGCCGTCGGCATAGATCGGTTTGAGGGCATAGGCATAAGTGCCGGGCTGCATGGCCCGGGTATCCTCGAATTTTATGGTGTTCTGTTCAAGCATGCGGAGCATTTCAAGCCCGCCGTCGTTGTAGCTCCTGTAAACGAGAATTCGGGTACAGGTAGGCGGCACCAGTTCCCATTCCAGGAGGATGCGCTTTTGCTGGTCGTCCCAGATGCCGCGCAGCTTGGCCAAGCCCTGTTTTTTGGGCGCTGGCGGGATTTTGACCGTGATCGGGAAAGAAGGCTCCGATTGTAGCCCAGCATCGTCGATACTCTGGACGGCGTAATCCCAAACCTGGCCGGAGCGCAGCATCGTATCGGTGAATGCAGCCGCGTCTTTTGGCAATACAGAGATGGTTTCCCAAGGTGTTTTGGGCGCCCGGCGCAGCAAGCGCTGGGAACTGAGGTCTTTGGCGCTGGATGGCCGCCAGTGTAGGTACACCCCGTTGCTGTTTACCCGATAATCGTCGAATACGGGTGCGCTGGGGGGAATGATGTCGGGTTTGGCGAGTTCGAGCATTTCGGAAAAGGCGCTTTCTTTCAGGTGCTTGTCGAATGCCTTTACCCTGTAGTAAATATGCTCGGTCAGGTTGATCAGGTTGATGTTGTACTGGAAGACAGTATCTTCAATTAGGGTTGCGGCCACCGGGATAAACGCGTGGTCGGCCTGGTTGGCGGCATACACCTGGTATCCCTTCAAATCGAAGTCGGGCCCCAGGTTCCAGCGCAACCGCACCGTTCCGCTGGTGTCGATGGAACCTGTAAGCCCGGTTGGCTGCACGGGCGGCGCAAAGTCTTTCATCTCTGCCGAGGTTTCCGGCGACCAGCCGATGTTGCCTGCGGTATCGACCAGGCCGACGGCGTAATAATTGGAGCCGTATTGCCAAGCCTTTTCGTCTGTGTACTCTGTGGTGGAAATGGGCAATAATTGCTTGTTGAGCCAGGTGTAGGGCATGGTAGGGTCGGAAGTACGGGCGATCACCAGGCCCATCAGCGGCTCTTGCTGGGGCGGGTTCTTCCAGCGCAGCTTTATCACGCCTTCGCTCGTGTTTTCGATATTGATCTCGGAAATGGCAATGGGCGGCACCCGGTCAATTGCGAAGCCTTTTGCGGCCGCTGAAGGTGGCGTGTGCGCGGCAAAGGGGTTTATCCCCGAAACACGGTAATAATATGGCTTGTAGTTTGAGCCGACCGAATCGATCCAGGTCAGGGAATCGCTCACGGCCCTGTCGCGGGGCGTCCAGTCCATGAACGGGGTTTGGTTCAGGCGCTGAAAATGGGTGCCGTCTTCGGAGCGCTCCACGAAATATCCCGACAAGAATGGCTCTTTTTTCCATTTTATCCCGATGGCGTGGTCGTCCGGTACTATGGTTGGCGCCGGAAGGGCTTGCAGCGGGCTGAAGGCTGCCGGGTCAACGACGCAGAGGGTGGTGTCTGACCAAACTTTGCCATCAAGTGCCGCGCAGCGCAGGGTGTACACATATTTATGGCCTTTTTTAAGCCCTTTGTCCACCCAGCGCAGTCCGAGCAGGTTGGCGGCCTGCTCCGAAAAATCGGCAGCCATTTGGGCATACCCGAATCGGTTGTCGGCCTCGTCGCCAGCTTCCTGGAGCGCCTGGATCAAATTGTCGCTTGGCTGGGTATGCCGCATGGTCTTACCATACAGGCATTGTGCGGCCAGCAAGGCAAAGGTGTCGTTCCGGTTGATGCGGGTTTCCAGGCTGGCATAAGGCCAGGGATGGATGGTATCTTTTGTTACGGCTTGTGCGGCTTTGCCGACCACTTTGTTGTTGGCGTCCAGGACAGTCCGCTCCAGCAAAAATCCGCTCACGAGGGCCGGCATCCAGCCCGCTTGGTTGGCCACGGTCCAGCGCAGAACGATGGAATCGCCCATGGCCGCGCCGATGAGCCGAAGCTGCGCTTTTTGCTGCTGTGCCAGTACTGAGGAAATGCAACCGGCTAAAAAGGCTAATATCAATATGCTCTTTTTCATGATGCTTGAAATTTTAGGCCCTATTTTTTGCCGATTTGAAACTGTGGCGCGCCACCGCCTGCTTTGGGGATGTTGACTTTAATGGCGCCTGTTTGCCCCTGTTCGAGTGGGTTGAAAGCGGGCCCCGGGGCATTGTTGATGAGGTCGAACGCGGCGCCGATATTGCCGTAAAACTGGTTTTGCATGGCCGGGCCGGGGATGTTGTTCCAGTTTTTTATGACCGTGTTGAGCCAATGGTTGCCCGGGAAAATGCTGCCGGGCGGCTCTTTGTCCAGCCTGGAATAGGTGCGGCTCACTTCCAACAGGTTCGGCTTGGCAGGTTCGTTGATGTTGAGCACCATCGCGTTGCTTTTGGGCTTAACAATACTGCCCGCCATTTTGGAAGTATTGAATTTTATGGGGAGCGACTGATACGAACCGTTGCTGCTGCCCATGACATTGCTGGTATCGATTGGCCCCATCACATTGTTGACCCTCAGCTTGAAATCTTCGGCGATCCAGCCGAACTGCTCCGTATTGGGATCCTGGTATTCTATATTTCCCATTATCCCGTTTTGCAGCAGGGTATCGAGCGCGCTGTTGAAAAAGTTTTGCCAGTATTTTTTCATTTCGCCGCAGTCGAATTCCAACAAGGGCTTTATGCGGTAGAAGTTCGAAAAGGAGTTGTAGGTTATGGTTCGCTGATAGCCTTCAATGTCGAAGACATCGAAGCGCTCCGGGCCTAGGAACCCGGCCTTGCTCAGGAATATGCCCCATTTGTATTCACCTGTTTTCTTGTCTTTGGGCGGGTTAAGTTCTTCCGGTGTGAAATTGGCTTTCAAACGGTTGACGACATTGTCCCAGGAATCCAGGTTCGGGCCGACGATGGAAAAGGGCTTGGGTGCGCTGTGGTCGGCCTTTAATTGCATGAACACCAATTGGTTGCGGTCCAGATCGGCCAGTTTTTGCTCGATCGCGGAATATTGGCTGGTTCGGAAATAGTATCGGTAAACTTCGCGCTGGTTCTTTTTTAGGTTGTAGCGCTGGAGGTTGAGCTTGCGTTCGTTCACATCCACCTCTTTTGTCAGCGCCCTTTTGGCGATTGTGGTGCTGAGGTAGTTGCTGCTTTGTTGCCCTGCCGGGGCGGGCGGTATTTCCCATTCCATGAAAAACTGCACCCCAAAAGTGGTGCTTGGGCTCAAGTCTGCCCACATTCCCGAGGACCAAAAATGTTTTGCGCCTTCGGCTATGTATTTGCCCTCTGCAGTCGGGTCGTCTGAATTGCTTGAAATATCCACCGGAACGGAGAACTGTTGGTAGGAATTGGCTTCCTGTCCGTGCTTGATGAGCCGCACTTTGAGTGTTTTTTTGGCATTCAGGTCGGCCTGGTTGCCTACGAGGTCGGTTGCCAATACCCGTTTGCGCAGGCCGAGGATGGTTTGTTTGGCGATGTCCTGGTAACAAAAAAAGCGCTGGTTGTGGTGCGGCAGGCTATAAACCACGTCGTTGGGGTCGAGGCGCAGCAAGCCCGCGTTGGTCTTGAATGTCACCTTGCGCTCATCAACATAAGGTTTGTTTGTTTTTTTGATGATGGCTTTGTCCCAATTGCCGTTGCAGGAGCCGAACGACAAGGGTTTGCCATGTTGCCCGTCGCCGCTCAAGGCAGCCCGGTTGATATTGCCACATTCCCTGACGGTTGCGCTTACCGTATAAACATAATTGGTGTTGGGTTCCAGCATGTGGTCGAGGATAATGGCCTTGCCAAACCCTTCGGGGTCATAGTCTGTACGCCCATAAGCTGCTTTACCCGTTTTGGTGTTGACCAATTTTAACTCCACATCGTCGCGGGTGCATTTGAACAAGCGTGGGATTGTTACTGGAACCCCGTCTTTTTCCTTGATTTCTTCGAGGAAAAACTCATAGTCAAGCGGCAGGTTTACCGAAACCGCAGGGTCTATGTTTATGGGCTGCAGCTCATTGCTTTGTGCCGGGAAAGTCTCGTTGATAAGTTTCAAATTGGCCAATGGGTCGCCGGTAGGAATACATTTGTCGCCGGCCTCAAACCGGAAGCTGCAATAGCCCTCCACCATGCCGCCCAGGATGCTGAACCTGCCGCCTACCGTGCCGATGACCCAGGTTGGGTTGGGGCCGCCGCCCGACAAAAGCCCGCCAAAGGAAATGGACAATATCTCGAACCTGCCGCTGATGAAAAACAAATCAACCTCTATGCCGATGGCGGCTTTTATGCCCGCATACAGTTGGCCTACCCCGTACCAGCCGTTCATGCCCGGGGTCGGGTATTTGTCGCAACCTTCCGGTGCTTTGGCCAGTTGCAGGTCGAAGCCGAAAACAGCGCTGAATTTGGCGTAAAAGATCAGGTAACTCAGGGACAGCTCCGCTTGCAGGTATGCCCCGCAGGCGATGGCGCTGCCCTTGCTCAACCCATCGCCAACAATGGCGCGGTAATAACCTTTCGGGTAATCGGGGAACAGCTCCTGCATCAGGTTGGGCAGCCGTTTGGGCAGGCCGTCCACCTCAAAATTGCCGCATTGGAAATAGCCGCCGGCCTCGATTCTGAGGGGCAAGGGCGGGAATGCCATCTGGAAGGAACACGGCCCACCGGGCGGCCCCCAGCCGAATGGCCGCCCAAGCTTGAAATTCCAGTCGCCCGTGGTGCCGTTGGAATAGGTGCTGAGGTAGCCATAGCCCGTAAATACCCCGGCGACGTTGATGCGGAGCCCGACACCGATCTCCACGATCTTTTGCGGCACGTTGTATTTTATGTGAATATCGCCGTTCACCAGCCCGTCTTTGCCGGGGTCGGCGAACATGCCGCCTTTCCCTTTTATGTTGATGTCGCCCAAACCGCCGTTGTTGAACTTGATATGCATTTTCACCCCGGCGTTGAACAATTCCTTGGCGCCCAGGCCGACAATCACCGAAGCCAGTATTTCCGTGCTGCCGGGCTGGATTTCGTACTTCAGGCTGCTCGGGGCAGCGCCCAGCCAGTTATATTGGTCTGGCGACTCCGTGCTGCTGATGTCCGCTTTTTCCTGGAAATTGGACTTCATGTTGTAACAAGCCCCCCCTGAAAACCCGTAGGCGGTCATCCCGGCCGTAAACTCGGATTTATTGTTTGTTTGCCCATCCACATACCAGTAGTTGACCTTGTTTCGGGAGCCGATCTGGAGTCTGCTTTCCACCTCGAATCCCAGGGGGAAAACAGCGGCCACCTTGCCCTGAAACCCGTCGCCCCAGGTAGCATCCTTGGAAAAAAACTCGAGGTCGCCGTTGACGTGCAGCACAGAGAAATCGGCATCGACATGAATTTTGCTCATCTCAAAGCGATCGAAAGCAGGGCTGCCGTCGTTGTTGAACTTTCCGTGGAATTTCATGGTAGCCGCAGCATTGGGCAGGAAACCGGCGAGGTCGGAAAGTTGGAGGTCGATGTCTGCCTGCAACCCAATGGTGAACAGTTCCCATTTTTTGACGCTCAGCGGGAATCCGCCCACCGATTTTTGGGGACTGCCCAGGGAGGCTTGCCATTGACCAGGAGTAAAGAAAGGAGATTTGGTTTGAAGCCCGAAGTTTTGGAAGCTCACCTGTGCTATTTCGATGCGCGGCAACTGGCTGTCGAACTTGCCCCCGATCCGAAATTCTCCATGCAACAGGGCATGAGCCTCAAACCCTTTGGCGCCAGAGTAGGAAACGAGGATATTGCAATTTTTGCTCAGGTTGAAGTAGGCGGCGAACAGGTCCACTTCCAGGTCGTTTTTGGGCGCGGCATTGAATTGGTACTCAAACTGCTGATTGGCGTAGCTTAGCAGACTGCTGTACAACAACTGGGATTGTTCGTTCCGGCTGGTAATCGGTAGCAGCAGCTTACCGTTGAACCCGCCGCTTTGGAACGTGTTTTTGAGAAACTTCACCACAAACTGGTCCACAGAAAATTGCCAGTTGCCGTCGCCACCTTCACCGATTGTCAGCAAATTGTTCAGACCCAAGGCGCCCGTAAACCCGTTTCCATCGATGATGACATTGGTGGCCGCGCCGGTCAGTGGCAGGTTGCTGTTTTTGCGCTTGATGATTGGCGGCAGGTCAACGGTCAGGGATTTCAGGAAAAATCCGGTCCAGGTGGGCTGTTGGCCTTCCGGGTAATCGGCAGGCATTCCATTTGGGTTGCTAATGGAACTATGGTCGTAATAGGCTGTGGTGACATTGAAGGCAAAATCGTTTACCCCCACAATGTGGAAGGGGTCGATCTTGACGGTGCCGACCCAATCGCTCCAGCCTTTGTACACTTCGGCAGAAATGGAAGCTTCCACTTGCCCGCCACCCTGTACTTTGCTCAACATGCCTGCTGGGAATGTGTACACCGCTTCGATGTAGAGCATTTTGAACCCGTCTTTGTCGAAAGCTACACGGGTAGCCTCCTTAGGTTCCTTTGCACCGCTCAGGCCACGGAGGTACATGTTCAATGGCGGAAGGCTCAGGTTTTCCGCGAGGTAAAGCTCGGCTTCGCCGCAAAGGCCCAGGCCATTTTTCAGGCATATCCCACGGCCACTCAGGGCAATTTTAGTACCCGCGTCCACTAAATCCAGCACCATCGCTGCGTCGAGCGCGGCCTGCGTGGCATCGAAATGCAGGCCGGTGATGGCAACCACGATTTGTTGGCCGCCGATGTTTTTGTCGAGGCCAAGGGGCAGGCGGAACCCAAGTGATTCGATGGAATTGCCGATATTGCTGACCAATTGTTGGGCATTTTGCGCGAAATATTGGTCGAGTTGGTCAATTTGCCCGGCATCCATCGGCAGGGTTTGCAGTTGGGGGTTGTCGATGGCCGGGATGAAAGAAACATCCGGTTGCATCTGTGCGTGCACCGCACCGCCGATCATTTCCCGGCTGGCGTTGATTTGCAAGCCGTTGAAATCTACCCGGATGGGCAGGCTGACCCCGCCGGGAAACCCAGGCAGGCCGATTTTTCCGGTGCCTTTGCCGGGCCCTTCTACGGTGAGCACCGTCATGGCATAGGCACCGACCTTGATGCTAGCGCCTGGCTGCAACAGATCGGGGCTGCTGGAGCCGCCCGGCTTTTGCGCGGGCGATTTGCAACTGCAGGTGTAGGGGAAATCGCCCCCGTTGGCGGGTGAATAGATTGAGCTGGTTTTGATGTTCAGGGTGCAAAACGCGCTGCGCCCCTGGTTCTCGATGCCCACATTGTGGTTGATGTCGGTGGCCACAACGCCCCAGACATAATTTCCAGCCTCCAGTTTCGGGTCATTCAACGTATTGTAGAAATACGAGGCGGTGCTCAAGTTTTCCCTGACGAAATAGTTGCCCGGAAGCTGCCCGTCCATCGCCAATTGCAACAGTTGCGCCGGGTCTTGGCCAGCCGGCACCGGAATGAGGTAGAAATCGTATCGGATGTTGGCGTTGCCCATGCCGCCGCCGGTGGGTGGCAACCAGGAGAAGTTGATGACCGGGCTGCTTGTCACGTTGTGGCTCTCTTCGCACCAGGGCAGGTTGGGCTGTGGCGGGCTGAGGTATTGGATGGGTATGAGGGTGCATTTGCGGCCCAGTACTTTCAAGGTGTTCACGTCCACGACCTCGATGCAGTAGTCGTAGTTGTCCTGGGGCAGCAACTTGGTGCGGATAATGTCTGCTTCCAGGTCGCCAGGGATGTTTTGCTCGGTGTTGTTGCGGTCGAAATAGCCGGTTATTTCTTGGCCGGCGAAGGAGCGCGTTTCCCCAGGCCCCAGTACGATCACCTGGTTTGGCACGTAATCGAGCCGGGTTTTGATGAAAAGCCCGGTGCCGAGCCCGCGGATCTCGCCGACGATTTTCATGCGCTGATCCTGTTGGGTCAGGTTGGTGAGCGTCAGGAATTGCTGGGCGCGGTACTGGAGGTAGTCGTCGAGGCGGTGGCTGTAGGGGGGGCTTACCATGACATTCACCAGAACTTCGTTCTGCGCTGTCAGCGCTGCGGTTTGGAGCAGAAAAACCAGGGAAAGGAGCAGTAGTCGCATAGGATCAAAAGGTATATTCCACGCCGCCCGTAACCGTCAGGTATTGAAAGTTGCGCTGCGGCGTTTGGTTGGCCAGGAAATAGGTGTTGGTGTGGAACCGCGTGTTTTTCAATGCTTTCCAGGAAGCGCCCGCGCCGCCGCCGAAGCTGGTGCCGGATTTGCCGCCTTGGAGGAAAAGGAGGTTTGTGTTCAGGTTGGCGTTGAGGTTGAGCTTGTTTTTTAGCACCGGCTTGCCGATGTTGGCGGTCATGCCCAGACTCTGGTCGTCGGCTGCGGTGCCGCTCTTGTTCTTCCGGCCATTGATGCCGAGGCCGAGGTTGAGGCCGGTTTTTTGGTGTTGCCAGCCATAGCTCACTTGCCCGAATACAAAATCGGAGCGGAGGTTCTGGCGGGTGTAAGGGTTGTAGTCGTCGCTTTTTTGATAGGCCATGCTGGCGCTGACCGTGCGCGTGGTTGCGCTGCTGCGGAAGAGCCAGTGCGGCGAAAGGTTCAGGAACAGGGTCGATTGTTGGAGCCGAAGGGAGTCGGATGCCAGATAGAGGTTTTCCTGGGTAAACTGGAAATTGTTGGCTTGCAGTTCGATGCCGAAACGCTCGTTGGGGTTCAGCGAAAGGTTCATGCCGCCGATGATCCGTTGGGAGGTAGCGGGTTTCAGATTCAACAGGTTATCGCTTTGCCAGCCGGTGTTGAACTGTATCCTGGTGCGGCCTTTGTTGAAGCTGAAACCAGGCGTTAGGGTTATTTGCTGCACATCCGTTTGAAAAAACCAAGCGCCCATGGAATTGTATTCCGGCTCCACGCGGCGGTAGTTGAGACCCAGTTGGAACTGCCTTCCCTGGTAGCGCAAGCCCGCCTCGCCGGCAAAGCTGAGGCTGGTACTGGTGTGAAAAGGCAAGACCCAGGCCAGTTGCGACGCTATTTTTTTGAGCTTTTCGTCGTCCGATTCGGCTGTCAGCAGATCGCTGCGCGTGTCGCGGGTATAGAGGCTTGCGCCGCCGTCCATTTGCAGGTAAACCCGTTTGCCGAAAGAGATGCGGGAAGAAATGCCCAGCACCGCGTTCTCGTCGGGCGTGAGGTTGCCGTACCGCCGCGCGATGGGCTGGATAGAAGTCGAGTCGTCTTTTGCCTTGAAATAGAGCAGGTCGAAGTAATTGCGTTTTTTCCCGACGCCTATTTTCATGCCGTAGCCCAGCCGTTTATACGCCGGTCGGAGCTGAAAAATGCCGCTCGTATCGGCTTCGCGCGCTTTTTGAAAGCGACCGCCCAAGACGGCAAAGCGGAATGCGCCGGGGTTCAGCTCCACCGCGCCGCCCAGGAAAGTGTGGCCAGCTACGGAAAAGGGCGACAAAGACAGGCTGCGCACGCCAACATGGAATCTGGCCCATTTGTACGTGGGGCTCGCGCCGATCTGCGAAAAGGGCCCGCTGATGGAGCGCTGTTGGTTGGAAACCATCATGTTGACCGGCATGGGGTGCCCGTAGATGCCGAAAACCGGGTTGCCGTTCAGGCTCCAGAAAAAGCCTGGCTGGCGGCCAGCATAGTTCTGCTGCTGAAAAGTACCGATGGCTATTGACGCCGTGCCATGAAAACTCAGCGGTTGCTTTTTT
Source organism: uncultured Saprospiraceae bacterium (assembly GCA_964621185.1). GTDB lineage: Bacteria > Bacteroidota > Bacteroidia > Chitinophagales > Saprospiraceae > M3007. The sequence continues at coordinate 55,723 of CAZULM010000015.1, forward strand.
TCGCCCTGGGCGTTGAGGCTCAAGGCGCAGCTTAGCAGGAAAAAGGCGGTATGAAATTTCATGGCATCACAGGTGTTTGAACTTGGATTGCAGGCGTTGACAAAAAGGTAAGCGGGAAGGGCAGGAGATTTAATCTCTGTACCCGAAAAAGTACCGCTCCGATCCAGCATCAACCGCCAGCGACCTTGTTTGCCGCGCGGAAGGGTCGTACTGGAGCTCTCCATACGGAGACGGCTCCTGGACAAACAGCCGTGCCTCGTTGCGTACGCGCACGTAGGTGGTAGGTGCGCACACAAGGCTCAATATTTCTACTTCGCCCGATTCAATGACCGGGTAGCTGAAAGTGCTGCTGGAAACATCCGGGATGATGACATGTGAAAATTCATTCGGCACGCGGCCTTCCTTCCAGTTTTTGGGGCAATTCCAGTCGGAACCCCGGCCAGGTGTGCCACCTTTCCAGGTAGCTGTTTTTTGGGCAGAAACCGAATCAGGGTTGCCCAGAAAAATGCAGCAGAGCGCGAAAAATGCTGTGGTCGCCATTTTGCCATGCTGCCGGCACATCAACTTCAGGTGCGCAGCAAAAAGCGCCCAACAGACAATTGCTGCCAAGGCGAATGCGGTAAAAGACCAGCGGATCAGTGTGACAAGGCCAGCGCTGAAATCTGCCACGCTGTTGTTGTTTAAAACTATTGCATCGGGCGCTTGAGCTGCTGCATGGAGGGCGTTCAGGATAAAAAGGGCGAAAAAGAGGGCTGCGTTTTTCATAGTGAAATTATTTTGCGTTGGTGGTTGTGATGTTATGTCAGTAACTTTGATGGGTCAAAGGTGCCGGGAAGCCGAAAGGATGTACAGCGCTGTTTTCCCACTGGCAGGTTTCGGTTTCCGCTTGGCAGTTGTTTTGCCCACCATACCTGCAACCATATATTGCGGGATGATAGAAGGAGGTAAGTGCCTCAAAAAAAAACGCACAAGGGTTTATGCTAAACACTGTATTGATCGAAGACAACGACGACGCTGCCGAGAAGCTCCGGTTCTTGTTGGAGAAGTATTGTGCCGAAAAAGTAAAGCTGCTTGCCCGCGCCAGCTCCGGCCAGGAAGGGCTAGCCGCTATTGCCCTGCACCGGCCGGCGCTGGTATTCCTCGATATTGAACTTGGCGACATGACGGCTTTTGAAATGCTGGAGCGCTTAGATGCGGCAGATTTTCAGGTAGTGTTCACCACCGCGCACGACCATTACGCCATCAAAGCGATCCGGTACAGTGCCGTGGATTACCTCCAAAAACCGATCGGGCGGGAGGAGTTGCTCGCTGCAATTGCCCGGGCAGAAAGCAACCCAACAAGGATTTTGCAGGAACAGATGCGCCAATTGACATCCCATGCGCATTCAAAATCGGTGCTTCCCGAAAAAATTGCGCTGACCACTGCCGAAGGGCTGGTGTTCAAAAAGACAAGCGACATCGTGCGCTGCGAGAGCGACCGGATGTACACCGTCGTTATCATGACCGATGGGGAAAAGTTGATGGTATCCAAACCGATGGGGCAATTGGAGGAAATCATTGAGGGGCAGGGCTTTTTCCGGGTGCACAATTCGCACCTTATCAACATGCGCCATATTCGTCAGTTCGTGCGCACCGATGGCGGTTATGTGGTGATGGACGATGGCGCCACGGTGAGCGTGGCGCGCAATCGGAAAGATGATTTCCTGGAGTTGTTCTCCAAATTCTGACCAACGGGAAACCCAGACCGGCAAACCGGAAAGTTGCGCCCCAACGTGAAGCACCGCAAGGGGCATATTTGCCAAAATATTCTGTCCCATGAAATTTTTGCCCTTGTTGTGCCTGCTCCTGCCTGTTTTCCTTTTTGGCCAATCTGGGCACCCGTCGCCCGATCCGCTTTACCCGCCGCTTCCCGCTGAGGCTTCCGCACGCCTTCAGGCCGAGCGGCTCGACAAGATAATATGGCAAATTTTTTTGGAGGCCAATTTGCAGTTCGGGACGTATGCCGGGCAATTGGACAGCCTGTACCGCTGCTGTATCCTCGGAAAAACTCGGGATCCTGATTTTGAAAAAACCATCGGTGCCAGGGCAACCTTTTTTCTGGGGGCATCCCTGATGGAGGAACAGCCCGAAGCCTCCCAACCGTTGTTGAAAGACGCCATTCGGCAATTTGCCTTAATGGGCGATTCCACTTTTATGGCGTTGAGTTATACGCAACTCACCTATACCGCGTCCCGCCTGGGCGACAGCCTGGCCTCTGCCGCATACCTCGACCAGTCCGCTTTACTGGTGAAGCACGTGCCTGACCCATTTTTAAAATCGATTGTCCTGAGCGATATGGGGATCAATTGCTATATTTTCGGAAGATATGCAGAAGCGGCTGCGAATTATTTTCAGGCATTGGAATTGGTAGAAAAGTACCGGACACCGTCCTTGCTTAATTTGCAGCACGACATCTACCACAACCTGAACGGCATCTACAACAGGCTGGAGGACTGGGACAACGCGCTCAATTACATGAAAAAAGCCATACAATGCGCTAAGGAGCGCGGACAGGACCCAGCCGTGCATTGTGTGGGCCTGGCCAATAGTTATATCGGGAAAAAGGAATACCGGCTTGCCCTGGAAGTATTGTTGGAAGCAGAAAAAAAATTGCAGAGCGAGGTTTATTCGAATATGAAAGCGGCCATTAATTATACTCTTTCCAATTGTTACCGCAATCTTGGCGATGTAAATGCCGCTTTGACATGCGCCCAAAAAGCCGTAAAACTGCTGCCTGTCAGTACCAATGCGCCACAAGGCGCTATATCTTTGGAAGAATTGGCCCATTGCGAATTTGCCTTGGGCAGGACCGACCAAGCCCTGCGCCATGCGCTGCTGGCGTATGAAACTTATGTAAGCTCAAAGCAAAACGGCGGTCTAGTAAGGATAACAGCGCTGCTCAGCAATATTTATAAAGCCCAGGGAGATTTTCGCAAGGCCCTGCAATTCAGTGAATTGCGCTTTAAATTTCAAAATCTGGTAGAACGCCAGCAAAGTGCCCGCCAACTTGCTTTCGGCGAGTTCACCCGCGAAAATGAAGCCATTAAGGCCCGCCGCGAAGCTGAAGTGAAAGCTGAACTCGATCAACAGCGGAACATTCGTTTTGGCCTTTTTGCCGGGATGGGCGTGTTGCTGCTGCTGGCTTTGCTGTTATACAACCGATACCGGTACAAGCAACGGACCGCGCAAAAACTGGAAGCGCAAAACCTTCAAATTGAAGCTGCCCGTTCGGTTGCCGAGGAGCAGCGCCAACGCGCAGAAGCATCCGAAGCCTTCAAATCCCGGTTCCTGGCGAACATGAGCCATGAAATACGCACGCCCCTGCATGGCATTTCCGGTTACACCGAAATGCTGCTCCACACCGCACTCCAGGAAAAACAACTGCGCTGGCTGTCTTCCATCCGCCAATCGACCGATCGTTTGAGCGAGGTAGTGAACGACATTCTCGACCTGAGCAAGCTGGAAGCCGGGGAAATGAAGCTCCGGAAACTGCCTTTTTCCGTGCGTCAGTTGGCCCATGACGTACAGGAAGCGCTTGCATTAAAGGCAGCTGACAAAGGAATAACCTTTGCGCTGCAATTGGAGGGAGCGGTGCCCGAAGCCGCGATCGGCGACCCGACCCGGCTTTTTCAGATATTGATGAATCTGGCGGGCAATGCCGTCAAGTTTACAGAAGTAGGCAGTGTAGTGTTGGCAGTTTCTGTAGAAAACACAGACCATGCTGACAACCTTGCTTCCTTGCGGTTCAGCATCTCCGATACAGGCGCGGGCATACCAACGGAACAGTTGAGCACTATTTTCGACAACTTCCAGCAAGTCACGGTAGCACATCCGGGCAACCAAATGGTCACCCGCGCAGATGCCGGCACAGGCTTGGGCCTGAGCATTGCCCGTGAGCTTGTACGGCTTCACGGCAGCGACATCGAAGTAGAAAGCACCCTTGGAAAGGGCTCGGTTTTTTCTTTCGTTATCACAGTGCCAACAGCGGCGGCGGCTTCAGTTGCCGACAATCAGCCGTTTTCCGAGGCACTTGTTTATCACACAGCGCTCCGCATCCTCCTGGCCGACGACAATGAATTTAACCGAGAAATCGCGGTTGAAGCCCTGCACCGCCATTTTGAAAACGTTGAAGTCGTTGAAGCGGTCAATGGGAGAGAAGCCGTTTCAATGCTGGAAAACGCAGATGCCCCATTTGATTTGGTGTTGATGGACATGCAGATGCCGGAAATGACTGGAATGGATGCCACACATTATATTCGGCAGCATCTTTCCAAGGAGCTTCCCATCATCGCGCTCACGGCATCGGCTACCCCGCAAGAAGTGGAACTTGCCCTGGCATCCGGCATGGACCGGCATTTGGGCAAGCCGTTCAAACCGCATGAATTGGCCAATGTGGTCGCGGAAACGCTTCAACTTCCAGGCAGGCAGACGGAAATGACGCCAACGCCGGTAACCACGCATGCGCAGCTCCCAATGGAGGGCAGCACGACCGCAGAGGGGTTCGATCTCCGGTTTTTGCACGATTTCTGTGCCGGCGACACGGAACAGATGCAGCATTTCATCCGAAAATTTATGGAACAATACCCGCAGGAGCTGAAACGCTTGAAACGAGCCTTGGAATTTCGGGACAGAGCAGGCATTTCCCAGGCTGCCCATAATTTTAAGCCACAACTTGAATTTGTTGGGTTGAAGAAAACAAGCGCCCTGATGCAGGAAATCGAGCAGGGCGCACGTTCCGCCATGACTTTTACGGAACTGGAATCATTGGCCGAACGGGTGGCCGTTGCTTTGGAGGGGCAGGAAATGGGTGGTTAAATTGTAAGGAACTAGAATACCGGCATGTTTTTTTCAAAATAAATCTCCCTTTTTGCCGCAAGTTGCCCATCTTTTTGTCCTTTTGCAGCGTTCAACTGCGTACAAATATGGATTTTCGACGGGTCGCGCTCCTTTCAGGGCCTTTGCTTTTTTTGATATTCGCTTTCATTCCTGCCCCAGCCGGCATGACATACCCCGCCCAAATCACCGCCGGGATCACGCTCTGGATCGCCGTTTGGTGGGTGACGGAGCCTGTGGATACAGCTGTCACCTCCATGTTGCCGCTGGTGCTGTTCCCCTTGAGCGGCGTGATGCCCTTAAAGGCCATTTCGGGGGAATACGGCAACGAGATCATTTTCCTGTTCATGGCCGGCTTTTTCATCGGTAAGACCATTGAAAAATGGAACCTGCACCGGCGCATCGCCCTGCGCATGGTGGCTTGGATGGGCGCCAACCCTTCCATGATGGTGCTGGGGTTCATGTCGGCGGCGGCCCTGCTTTCCATGTGGATATCCAATACGGCCACGGCGGTGATGATGACCCCCGTGGCCATCGCCGTAGGGAGCAACATCGCTGCTGGCGACCTGCATGGGGCAAATTTCAAAAAAGCGCTGCTGTTGGGCGTAGGCTATGCCTGCTCCATTGGCGGGCTCGCTACCATCATCGGCACGCCCACGAACGCCATTTTTTTGGCCTTTGCCCAGCAGCATTTTCAATATACCGTTTCTTTTGGGCAATGGTTTTTGTTGGGATTCCCCATAACAGTCGTGCTGTTGCTGCTTTGCTGGCAGATGTTGGTGCGCATGTTCCCGCTGGGCAATAAACTGGGCGAGGTCTCCGGTTCCAAGCAAGCCATTTTGGACGAGCTGAAGGCGCTGGGGCCAATTTCCGTCCCGGAAAAGCGGCTGATTTTTGTGTTCGGGGCTGTGGTGCTCTCCTGGGTCACGGGTTCCCTGCTTTGGTACAAATACCTGCCGAATTGCAGCGATACGGTGGTGGCCGTTTGTGGGGCCTTGATTTTGTTTGTTGTGCCTGCTGGACTAAACGGCCACCATATTCACCAAGACGAGCGCAGCACCCTTGATGAGCAGCCATTGCCGAGAGAACAGCGGGCAAGTGAGGACAGGCAACGCTTGTTGGATTGGGAAACCGCCATCACCATCCCTTGGGGCATAATCCTGCTGTTTGGCGGCGGCTTGGCCTTGGCAAAGGGCTTTGAAAGCAGCGGCCTGGCGATATGGCTGGGCGAACAGTTGAAGGGCCTGAATTCCCTGCCCCACGTGATCATATTGGTTTCGGTATTGGCGGTGGTGGTATTGCTCAGCGAGATCGCTTCCAACATCGCCACGGCTTCCATGATGATGCCGGTATTGGCAGCCTTGGCGGCCAGCATCGGCGCCGACCCGCTGGGCTTGTGCCTCAGTGCAACCTTGGCGGCTTCTGTCGGGTTTGGATTGCCTGTCGCCACCGCTCCCAATGCCATTGTATATGGGTCCGGCTTCCTGAGCACCCGCGACATGGCCCGTGCCGGCTTCCTGCTCGATGCCATCTCCATTGCAGTCATGGTGGCGTTTATTTATCTGTTGATGCCGATGGTTTTTTCGTAGGGTTACAGGGTTTCAAGGTTACAGGGTTTCAGGGTTTCAGGGTTACAGGGTTTCAAGGTTTCAGGGTTCGCAATATCTCTTGTGGCTTTGAAAATGTATTCCAAGTTTAATAGGCAACCATATAAACCCTGTAACCCTGTAACCCTGAAACCCTGTAACCCTGTAACCCTGTAACCCTGTAACCTCTTCTATGAACAGAGAATTCCTCCTGAACATCCTCCTCCTCGTCTTTATCAACCTGCTGATAAAGCCGCTGTTCATTTTTGGCATCGACCTGGGGGTTCAGAACGCCCTGGGGGAGCAGTACGGGCTGTACTTTGCCTTGTTGAACCTCACCTACCTGAGCCAGATCATCAACGATTTCGGTATCCAGAGCTTCAACAACCGGCATGTGAGCCAGCACCCGCACCTGTTGTCGAAATATTTTCCCAATTTGTTGGCTATCAAGGCTTTGTTGAGCTTTGTCTATGTGGTGTTCACCCTGGCCATCGCCTGGTTCTGGCTGGGATATTCTGTGGAGGTGCTGCCGTTGCTGCTGATTTTGCTGTTCAACCAGGTGCTGGTGCAACTCATACTTTTTCTGCGCTCCAACATTTCCGGGCTGGGACATTACCGGGCCGACAGCCTGCTTTCCGCGCTCGACAAACTGTTGATGTTGCTCACGTGCGGGGCCATTTTGTGGGGGAAGGTGCTGCCGCTAAGCTTGCTTGCGTTCGCCCTGGCGCAGACATTGGCATTGGCTCTGACGACGGTGGTGGTGTTCGCGGTGCTGCGGCGCTTTGCCGATTTCCCGGTTCGGCCATCCTGGGCGGAAAATTGGCGCGCCGGGCGGCCGGCCCTGTACTCCCTGTTCCGCCAAAGCCTGCCCTATGCCCTGGTGATCTTGCTGATGTTCGCCTATACGCGGCTGGATGCTGTGTTGCTGGAACGGCTCGCGGGCGCAGCGCACGCGGATGTGTATGCGGGCGCATTCCGCTTGCTGGAGGCTTGCAATATGTTCGGATACCTGTTCGCCTCGCTGCTGTTGCCCATGTTTGCGCGGCAGATCAAGCAGAAAGAAGCGGTTGGCCCCCTGGTTTCACTGAGCTTCAAGCTGATCTGGGCGGGCAGCATCACCTTGTCGGCGGCCATATTCTTTGCAAGGGAGGAGTTGATTCATTGGATGATGCCGTTGCGGGCCTCGCAATACCGTTTCGATGTGCTGGGCATGTTGATCTGGGCTTTCGTGCCCGTGAGCGCCACCTATATTTTCAGCACCCTGCTCACGGCAAAGGAGCGCATGATGGCCATGAACCGCTTTTTCCTGGCAGGCATCGCCATTGATCTGGCATTGAACCTGCTGTTGATTCCCCGTTGGGGCGCCTTCGGGTCGGCAACGGCGGCGGTGGCGACGCAGGTGTTTATCAGCGGGGCAATGGTATGGCTGGCCGTGCGGGAGTTTGGCTTCAGGGCAAGCGCTCGCGGCTTGGTGCAGGTGGGCGGGTTTGCGGTGTTTATATTGGCTGCAGATTGGTTGGTATTTGAAGGAACGGGGCTTTTCTGGGGCTTGAAATTCGGCTTGGCGCTGGTGTGGGGATTGGTGGGGCTGTTCGGGTTCCGGCTGGTCGATTTGAAAAAGGCAAGTAGGCAAGTGGGCAAATTGGCAAGGGGCAAGTAGGCAAATTGGCAAAGGGCAAGTGGGCAAATTGGCAAGGGGCAAATTGGCAAAGGGCAAGTAGGCAAATTGGCAAGGGGCAAGTGGGCAAATTGGCAAAGGGCAAGTAGGCAAATTGGCAAGGGGCAAGTGGGCAAATTGGCAAGGGGCGAGTGGGCAAATTGGCAAGGGGCAAGTGGGCAAGTGGGCAAATTGGCAAGGGGCAAATTGGCAAGGGGCAAGTAGGCAAATTGGCAAGTAGTATTGGTTTTTTTGCCAATTTGCCCCTTGCCAATTTGCCCCTTGCCCACTTGCCCCTTGCCAATTTGCCCACTCGCCCCTTGCAAACTTGCCCCTTGCCAATTTGCCCTTTGCAAACTTGAAAACCTACCGCGCGACCACCATCCGCCGCGTCGCTTTTCCGTTTTGGTTGCCGATGCTGTAGAAATAGCTGCCGTTGGGCAAGGCGCTGCCGTCGAAGCTGAATTCGTTGATGCCTGCGTCTAAGCGGATGGTACGCGCATGCACGCGCTGGCCAACCAGGTTGAACACTTCAAACTGGAAATCGCCTGGCATAATGGACTCTACCGTAATTGTCGCCCATCCGCTGAAAGGGTTCGGGGCGCTTTTGACGAAGCCAAGCGTTGAATTCAGGTCGGAGGCGCCGACCAGGCATTGCGTATCCTTGAGCGCCAGGTAGTAGTGCGGGTCGTTGTTGTTGCCGGGCAATTGGTTGGGAAATTCGAGGTCGAATGCCCCAAAAGCGGTGTTTATCCTTACTTTGATGTGGAGGTCGAAAGTGTCGGGCGCCATGTTGGCCATAGTGGGGATGCCATACAGGCGGATGCAGCCTAAGGTGCCGGCATTGAATACACAGTTGGGCGGGTCGCAGGAATAGGTCAGCCCCACCGGGAGGTTGAGCACGGCACCGGTCGTGGCGACGGTAACGTTGTTCAAGGGGATTCCATTGAAATTGTTGGGGACGTTTATCGTTACCGACTGGTTATAGGGGTGCGTGATGCATGCGTCGGCCAGGTTGTACTCCATCGTTATCGAATCCCACCAAGCGGGCGAAAGCAGCTTGCCGGTCATTAACAGAGAAGAGTCGCGCATACAGGCTTGAGCTTGGGCGCCAACGGTAAAGACAACTACAAACAAGAGAGGTAGAATTTTTTTCATCATTGAAACTGTAATTAGATTTTTGTTCAAAATAGATCGGTTTTGAAAATTTCAAGCCTTAAAGTTCTGTCGTTTTTCTTACAGCAGGTAAAAAAACTGTTCCTTTTGCGGAAAATGGCAGTTTGGGTTTCAAATAGGCGAGCAAGTCAAGGCTTGGAACCTGTTAATCAGATGCAGAAACTCCAGGAGACCTGCCCTCCCAGGCCATTTATGCCAAAACAACTGACCAAAGGTGGAACTTGCCAACGCGCCACTTGCCAACTTGCCAATTTGCAACTTCAATTCCCCTGCATCAGCCGCTGGTCAAGCTCTCCAGTCTTCATGCCCATCTGCTGCGCCCGCTGGTAGTCCTGTTGGGCAGCGGCTTTGTTGCCCGATTGGGCTTTGGCGCGCGCCCTTTCCAGGTAGGCAATACCCATATTAGGGTTGAGGCGTATGGCTTTGTCCAGCGATTTTATGGCTTCGTCATTTTTGCCCATACTGCGCTGTATCATGCCGCTTTCGTACCAGACGTTGGCATTGTTTGGGTCGTACTTCAGGTACTCGTCGTAATCGGCCAGGGCCTTGTCATACTGTTGCAGCGAGAAATAGGCGATGGAGCGGTTGAAGTACCCGTTTTTGTTGGTTGGGTCAACCTTCAGGCCCTCCGTGATGTCTGCAATGGCCTGGGTGTTGTTGCCCCTGGCCCCTTCGGCAGCCCCCCGGTTGATGAGCACCTCCGCTTTTGATTTGTCCTTGATGCGGGGCTTGGTGAGGGCTTCCGTGTAATCGGCCAGGGCTTTTTGCACGTATTCTGCTTCTTTTTCCTTGAATTTGCCCGACATGGCCATATCAAAATACGTTTTGCCGCGGCTGTTGAGCAGTTCTGGGTTTTTGGGCTCGATCTCGACGGCCTGGGTGTAGTCTTTGAGCGCCAGGTCGTAATTGCCCAGGCTGCGGTAGAATTGCCCGCGGTTCCAATAGGGCAGGGAATTGGTCTTTTTTTCGTATTTCATCACGTGCGTCCACAAGGTGCCGCCGTTTTCCCAGATGCCGATCTGTTTCACGGTCCAAATGGCGAAGGCGAGGCCTATGGCGACCAGCGCGCCCGTGAGCATCCCTTTCCATTTCGCATCCTGGTAATTTGTGTCAAAATACCAGGCAATGATGGCGAACAGGCCAAAATATGGCACGTAAGTAAAGCGGTCGGCCAAAAAGCCCTGCCCTGCCCCCAGCACTTGCAACAGGAACATCACGTTGAAAAAGAAAAACAGGCCGCCAACTACCCAAATCCTTTTGTCGGATTTCCAGGCGCGCCACAAGCCATAAGCCAGTGCCGCAAAAGCCAGCGGCGAGAGGTAAACCCAGATCGGCAAGGGCCGGGGATAGGGGTACAGGGGCGACATGGGGTAGGGGAGCACCAGCTTGTACAGGTAAACCACCAAGGAGTAGGCGCCGATGCAAAGCCGGTCGAGGATGTTGAAATTGGTCAGTTCGTCGGTCGTGGAGCCTTGTTGTTTCAGGGTGTACAGGTTAATGAGGCCAAAAGCCAGCGACATGATCCAGAACGGTGCTTTTTCCAGTATCAGGTTGAATTTCAGCGGCCTGCGGTGCCAGTAGTCCAGTACCAGCATGGAGAGCGGCAGGGTGACGGCCTGTACTTTTGAAAAGCAGGACAGGAGCGCCAGCACGACCATGATGGCGTATGTGCCGCTGCGGCTCTCCCCGCGCTCGCCTTGCTTTAGCCATTTCATGTAATAAACGAGTGCGGCAAAGAAGAAGGCGGCGAACAACACGTCTTTCCGTTCGGTAGCCCAGGCCACCGACTCCACCCGCATGGGGTGGATGCCGAAGAGCAGCCCCCCGACAAACGCTCCCCAATTGCCGAAACCCATAGCCAACAGCAATTTTATGACAAGAAAAACGGTCAACAGGTGCAGCAGCAGGTTGTCGGTATGGATCAGCTTCACAAAGCCGGGGCTGAACTCGCCCCCGGAGATAGACTTCTCGATGGCAAACGTGAGGATCGGCAGCGGGTTGTAGTTGCCGATGACAGCGCCCTTCTCGATGTCGAAAATATTGGAAACCGTGCTGCCGAACGATTGACCTTTGCCTACCATTTCAAGGTTCGGGTTTTCGGTGATGTTGGGATCGTCGTCCCAATTCACCAGGCCGTTGGAAAGGCTGGGGAAATAGCAGGCAGCCGTGATGGCCATGGCCACGAGTGCGAAGCTCAACCAGCCGGAATTGGCCGATGGCGCGCGTTTTGGCCTGGATGTAGGGTTTTGCGCTTGCTTGACCTGTTGTTTCTTTTCTGGGAAATTTGTGCGTCTTTTCACCATGTTGCAGTTTCCGTAATTTTGCGCAAATGTAGAAAGTTGCCCGGAGTTCTACCCCTGTTGCCCGCTTATAGTTGTTCCTTTGCAAGGATTTGGCCTTCCAGCGGCAATACTATCCAATAAACCTCGTAACTCATCTCTCATAACTCATCTCTCATCTCTTAAAAAATGCGTCGCCAAACCACACCGCACATCCTCATGGTCCGCCCGGCCAATTTCGGGTTCAACGAAGAAACTGCCGCAAACAACGCTTTCCAAAGCCGCGACGGCCGCATGACGGCAGCAGAGATGCGGGCCAACGCCATTGCAGAGTTCGACGCCTTTGTTGCCAAGCTGCGGGCGGCGGGCGTGAACGTGATCGTGGCTGAAGACAGCGAAGCCCCCGTGAAGCCCGATGCCGTATTCCCGAACAACTGGGTGACATTCCACCAGGAGGGATTTATCGTCACCTACCCAATGTTCGCCCCTACGCGCCGCAACGAGCGGCAGGAAACCGTAATAGATACCGTGCTGGCACAAGGCTTTCGGAGCGATGCCCGTTTCCATTTCGAAGGCAACGAAGCCCGCAACCGCTTTTTGGAAGGCACGGGCAGCATAATTTTCGACCATGCAAACCGCTTAGCATACGCCTGCCTGAGCCCGCGCACCGATGCTGGCCTGCTGGAGGAATTGTGTGAAAAGATTGGCTACCAAAAAGTGGTGTTCCACGCCGTAGATGCCAACGGGCAGGATATTTACCACACCAACGTCATGATGGCCATGGGCGAAACTTTCGTCGTCATCTGCCTCGACACGGTTCGGGATGAAAAGGAGCGCAGGTTGTTAGAAGATAAATTTCGGGAGACCAACAAGGAAGTCGTGGACATCAGCCTGGGCCAGATGAACGCCTTTGCGGGCAACATGCTCCAGGTGCAAAACCGAGACGGCCAAACCATCCTGGTCATGTCAAGCACCGCCTACCAGGCCCTCAGCCCTGCCCAAATTGAGCAACTGGAGCGCCACACCCAGTTGCTGCACAGCCCCATCAACACGATCGAAACTTATGGCGGCGGCTCGGCAAGGTGTATGATGGCGGAGGTGTTCTTGCCTGGCATGTAACCTTTTCCCAAGCCGCCGTGTCATAGTTGGCAATTGAAAACGAAAACCATTTTTCACACGCAAACATTTGTCAACATGCAACACACTGCACCATTTCTCGTACCCATCATCATCAGCCTTGGCGCATTTGCCATGGTGCTCGGCCTCCGGTACTTGAACAACAAAGAAAACATGGCCATGATCGAAAAAGGGATGGAGCCGAAACGCAACAACAGGCGCGAGGCGAACCCGACCCAGACCCTGAAGAACGGCCTGTTGTTCGTCGGCGCGGGCTTGGGCCTGCTCCTGGCCGTCATCATCACCAGTATGTTCAACATGGAAGGGGAGAAGAGCACCGGCGTCTATTTCGCGCTCATAGCCATCTTTGGCGGCCTTGGGATGCTCTCGGCTTATGTGTACGAGCGCAAGAACCCGCCAGGTGAACCTATGTGAAATAATCGCAGAACTCCAATGCCCGACGTTCTGCCCAGGAGAACTCCTTTTCCGCCGCAGTCTGGAAACCACAATGCCCGCCCCCTTTCGTAAGCTCAAAATGGAAGAAAGGGTGCGCGCGGGCAATCTCAATGGGGAAACATTCAGGGCTGAGGATGGGGTCGTTCTGGGCGCTGACCAACAGTGTAGGCACCCGGATGCCCTCCAAAAAGTTTTTGGCCGACGCTTGTTGGTGAAATTCGGCTGCCGAGGCAAAGCCTGAGATCGGCGCACTGAAATACTCGTCAAAATCGCGCCAGCGGCGCACTTTCCTGAATTTTGACAGGTCGAGCTTGCCGGGGTATTGCGCGGCTTTTTGTTTGAGCTTGTTGAATAGCGCGTACATGAAACGGTATTTGTACAGGGCATTGTCCCAGCGGTCCAACACGTCTGCCCCGGCACGAATGTCGCATGGGGCCGAAAAAACAGCCGCAGCCTTCACTTGTTCGGGAATAGCTTCCCCTTGGGTGCCCAGGTATTTCATGGAAATGTTGGCCCCCATGCTGTATCCGACCAATACGACCTTTTCGTATTGTTGGTTTCGGAGCGCATGATGGACCACAGTTCCGATGTCTTCCGTGTCGCCGTGGTGGTACATGCGGAATTTCCGGTTCATTTCTCCCGAACAAGAGCGGCAGTTCCAGGCAAGGGCATCCCAGCCGTTTTGCCAGAACAGCTTAGCGGTGCCGCGCACAAAAGAGGCATGGCTGTTGCCTTCCAGGCCGTGTGTGACGACAACCAATTTGCGGTTCCCGTCAGTTTTCAACCAGTCAAGGTCAAGGAAATCGCCATCAGGGGTGCCGATCCTTTCCCGTTGATAGTCGATGCCCTGCACACGGCGCACCAGGCCGGGAACGACCGTTTGCAAGTGCCCGCCGAATTGCCAGAACGGTGGGCCCGGGAAGGAAGAGGTTTCGATAAAGGGCATTTCCGAATTTGATATACATCACGCCGCTTGGTTTTGTGCATGGTGACCTTTGTAATCAATTGAAAATCAATTGAATCAATCATACTCAATCACAAAAATCAGGCGAATCATAGTATAATTTGACAATGGGATAATTTGATAATGGGCCGGGTACTGGGCTGCCATTGTTTTTGCGGGCAAATTTCAGAAACATTTGAGATTCTGCTGCCGAAGCTGGAACTTCCGGGCAAAATTGCATTGTCATGTGCCGGTACCCCGTCCTGCTTCTTCTCCTGATTTTTTTTGCCTGCGAAAGCCACAAGGACAAAATTTCCCGCTTGCGCAGCGAAACCTTGGCCTTGCTCACGGCAGCTGATTCTTTTGAGATCAAGGCCAAGTCCCGAACTTTCAGGTTGGCCTTGCCGCCAACACCGGAAAGGGTTGCGCAGGCTGAGAAAGAGATCGCGGCGATCAGCGCCGAGGCCGGTTCGCTCCACCAGGAGTCCCTTGATACTGAAGACCAACAGCGGCTGCTCGATTTGAACAACCTTTTGACTGCCTTGGTTCATGGAGGGGTCTGCAGCGCCTTCGATCCCACAAAATGTGTGGTCGCCGACTTGTTGAAAGAAAATTGCCGGGGCGTCAACGCCGAGACCTTGCTGCTTAAAATCCCCGAATACTACGCCGAAGTGGAAAGGCGCTGGCAGCAGCCCAACAAATCGCGCGCCCTCACAGCAGCCCGGCAATCGCTGCTGTCGCTCGACATGCTCGATTCGATGGGCAGCGACGCCTACCCTGCAAGGCTTGCGGTGAAAGACTTTATCGGGATGTGCCAGAGTGCCGCTTGTGCGCAATAAAAAGGCCGCCCCACAACTTTATGCGGGACGGCCGGTACAAATCGCTTTGTTTTAATGGTCTATCAGCGATTCAACATAATTGTTTCCGCAAGGATTTCCCCTTCCGTTGAAACGCGCAAGAAATACACCCCTGCCGCAACTTGATACGGCCTCCATTGGAATGTCATATCGCCTTCTATGGCGCCATTGTACAATTGTGCCACAGTTTGGCCGAGGGTGTTGATGACAACAACCTGTGCATTGGGAGAGCTCATCCCCTGCAATTCAATGTTGAGCTGGCTGCTGAAAGGGATCGGATAGCAACGCAAGCTTGCCGCTGTTCCCGTTGGAAGCACATCGCGGTCTTCCGCATTCAAAAGGTTGTTGCACAAGCCTCCATACACAAGGGCGCTTCCCATATTGCTGCCTGGGTTGTCGTCCAACGGCGCGCCCAGGATGACGTTGCGGTTGCTGATGGCTGCCGAGCTGCCCAGGGCATCGCCGGCCTTGCCGCCGCCATCTTCAAGGTTGCCCATCAGTATAAAACCATTGTCTTGCCGGAGGTAAACAAAGCCGGTGCCCGAATCGTCGCCGAACTGGTCGTCGTCGCCTTTGGCGCCAACAACGGCGTATTCGCCGTCGATGCCGACAGCGCAGCCGAACCGGTCGCCGGTCTTGCCATTCAGGTCAATGATGATGCTGCGCTGGCCCCAGCTGTCGTTGATGCCATTTTGGTTTTTGAAGAAAGCGAACACTGCGCCGGCATCGGTTGCCTTGCGGTCGTGCAGGTCGGCCCCGACGAGCGCCCAGGCGCCGCTGATGGCGACGCTTACGCCAAAGTTGTCGTTCATGTTCTGGGCAGAGGCTTGCAGTTTCGCAACCTGCCCCCAGGTATTGGGCCCAAACTGGTTTTTCCCATAGATGTATGCGGCGCCCACGTCTTGTTGGAACCCATCGACGCCATTGGCGCCAACTATGGCATAGTCGCTGTCAATATCCACGCTGGCGCCAAAGTTGTCGTTGGCATTGCCGGTCGTTGCTAAGAGCTTGGCTACCTGGCCCCAGTTGTCGGCCCCGCCTTGGTTCCGGGAGAAAATATAGGCTGCGCCCGCATTGGCGCCGAATGCGTCGTCGCCGGTAGCGCCGGCGATGAGGCGATCGCCCGACAAGGCCACGCTTTTGCCCAGGTTGTCGCCGCCGTCAGCGCCAGCAATAGTTATTTTGGTGTGGTAAACCCATTGTGCAGGGTTTGAGGGGCTTTTGTAGAAGATAGAGACGGAGCCCTCGTTGCCGACGGTAGTATCGTCAAACGGCGAGCCTACGGCGGCTACACCGCCGGCAATGGCGACACTGGCGCCGAAGTTGTCGCCAGGCATCCCATTGGGGTCGGTCAATACCGCCACCTGGCCCCAGGCGTTCGGGCCGTTCTTGTCGCGGAACAGTATGTAGGCAGCCCCAGGGTTTTGCCCATTTGCGCCTTTTTTGTTGGAACCGACGATGGCGTAGTCGCCATCGATGGCGACACTCACGCCATACTCGTCGAGGGAAGCACCGTCGCTGGCAAACTGCTTGGCGATTCTGGCCCAATCTTGCGCCTCGTCTGTCAAGCCGTCGCAATCGTCGTCAAAGCCGTTGCAGACTTCCGGGCGGGCAGTTACCGATATTTGGAAATAACAGCTGACAGAGTGCCCGGCAGCATCCGTAGCAGTAACGCCGACATTGGTCAGCCCCAGGTTGAAACTGGAGTTGGGCGCAGTTTCGTATTCCACCGTCAGTCCGCTACAGTTGTCGCTTCCATTTGCGGCATACCCTACCGTGGCCACACAGTCACCTACGTTCGTTTTTACGTTGATATTCGATGGGCAGATCAGTACCGGGAACTCGCGGTCTTCCACGGTCACCAGTTGCGCACAAGTATTGGTATTGTTGCTGTTGTCCCGGGCTGTCCACACGACGCTAGTTGTGCCGACCGGGAAAAAGCCGGGCGAATTGTTGGAAACGTTCTGCACCACACAGTTGTCGGTCACGGGGAATGCCGATCCGAGCTGCGGGATGCTGGCGCCGCATGAGCCAAAGTCATTGCCTTTCAAGATGGCTGGTGGGCAAGTGATTTTTGGAAGCTCGTTGTCTGTCACCGTCACGGTGAAAGAGCAGGTTCGGGTGTTGTTGCTCAAGTCGGTTGCCCGCCAAACATTGGTGGTGGTGCCTACCGGGAATACCGAGCCGCTTGCCAGCCCCGATTGCAGGGATGGCGAGCCGGCAGCCAGGCCGCAGTTGTCGGAAGCCGAAGGGGTTGCGTAGGTGGTGCTTGCGCCACACACGCCGACATCATTGTTTTTAGCGATATTGGCTGGGCAGGTAATGTTGGGCAGCGTAACGTCTGAGATGGTCACAGTAAAGGAACAGGTGCGTGTGTTTCCGTTCACGTCGAGCGCCCGCCAAGTATTGGTGGTCGTGCCGACAGGATAGGTGGCCCCACTGGCCAAACCTCCGATCAGTGTGGGTTGCCCGGCAGCCAGGCCGCAGTTGTCGGATGCCGTGGGGGTGGCATAGTTCACCACGGCGCTGCAGGCAGTGGCGGGGCTGTTGTTGGCGGCGATGTTGGCCGGGCAGGTGATGTTGGGCAGCGTGTTGTCGATTTTTGTGAACGACCAGATGGTGCATCCCGTAGCGGTGCCATTGGGCCCTACGGGGCGGATTTGCCAAAAATAGGTGCCAGATGTAGGCGTCGATGCCGTGTAGCTGGTGCTTGCCGTATTGGCAACAAACGGCGGTGTGCCTGTTGTCCCAAAATACACGTCATAGCTGGTAGCGCCAGGGGAAGCTGGCCAACTAAGTGCCTGGGTGGGGGAAGGGCAGATGTTGGTCTGCCCGTTTGTCGGGCTGCTCGGGCTTGCCACGCAAGGCGGTGCAGAAGCCGGGCAAAGGACCTGGAATGTATGCGAATAGGCTCCGGTTCCCTCTGGGTCGAGCAAGATATAATAAGTAGTCCCCGCAGTCAACGTGCCCATAGAAACTGTAGTTGGGGAAGAAATGTCGAGGATGCAAGTCCAACCCGTGGCGTTGCACCCACCCGACGCTACTTTGTAAAAATAGTCTATGTACCCACCACTTGCTGCCGTAACCTGCAGGCTGTGTGCCCCTGTGACGATCGGTGTGAAAGCGTACACCCTTTCTTGCCCAGGGGTGGAGAAACCGCAAGTCCCTGGCGACCAAACACCGGCGCCGGAAGGCGTGGCTGTCACCGGTGTGGCGCAAACCATTGTCGGTATGGTAGTACAAGGGTTAAAACTGGCCGGACAGTTGATCTGGAAAGTTTGCGTAACGGAGGACGTGGTCTCGGCATCCAGCAAGAAATAATAGGTTGTGCCGGCCGTCAGGGTTCCAATATTCACCGTCGTGGGAGAAAAAATGTCGCGGATGCAAGTCCAACCTGTTCCGTTGCAGCCGCCCGACGCTGTTTTGTAAAAATAGTCGATGTAGCCGGTGTTGCTGGTCGAGGTTACTTGGAGTATGTGCAGCCCCGTCGTGGTTGGGGTGAAAGAATACACTTTTTCTTGGCCCGGGGTGCTGAACCCGCAGGTGCCTGGGCTCCAGATGCCGGCGCCGCTTGTGGTAGCAGTGACACTTGTTGCGCACGCTATTGTCGGGATTGTCGTGCATGGATCCGACCCGCCGCTACAACTGGTGCACTGGATGGTTCCTGTATGGCAAGAAACATCCGTGCCGCAGCTTGAGTTTGTATTGTAGTGCAGGTATAAAGGGCCGGATGCCGTGCAAACAACGCTGATAGGCGGAACACCGAAACCCAGCACGGCGCCGCCAGGTGTGCCCTGCCGGATGGTGATAAAGTTTCCTGCCCCGCCAGTGGCGTTAAAGAGGTAGGTGGTGCCGGCAACTGCACTGTTGATGGTGCTGTACTCGCCTGCAAAAGCACAGGTTGTAATGGTGACGGGAGTGTTGTTGGTGGGCGCAGTTGCCGTGCCAAATTGCGAAGTGTTGTTGCATTGGCTCCAGCCTACATGCCCTGCCAATATCAGGGCAAAGATTGCCAACCATTGAACTGCTTTTGAAATAGGATTGCGTAAATTTAGTCTCATAATGATACTGTTAAGCTTGTGAAAAATTTATTTTGACACCCGAATTCGACTTGCTTCTGTGCTTCGGCACGAAAGCAGGCAATGGCGTGAAGGGACTTGTGCAGAAACCTGGCTAAGGCTTGTTCACCGGTGCAAACATTCATTAGCGCAGTATGGCCGATCTTGAAATGATGTTGGAAAATGGGGTTAAGGGAGGGGGGAAAGAATGTGTTTTAGATAGTGAAGGCACATGGCTATAAACCTGAATTCGTCGAATCAGGGACAAACGTAGGCAGTATTTTGATAAAAAAAATAATTTTGATAAATTTTAATTTTTTTCTAATTTTTTACACTTTTTGTTAAAAAATCAAATTTTAATTTGTTTATTATCGAGTTTTAATGATTATTGTATTTTTTAACTCTGCTTTAATGTAAGGCTTTGGTTATTGCTATAGGTCAGCTGCTTTCTGTTCGGTTTTCCCTGCGAATTATTCGGACAACAGCCCAAACCATAAACGCTGAAACGATCGCATATTCCCAGGGAACTTCAATGTCTTTCTCCAAATCGACCGCGCTGACTTTGTTGCCGTACAGGTACTGTCCAACTACCTGGATGCCGTTGTTGAAAAAGTGCGCGATGACAGGCACCCAGAAATTGCGCGTATGCCAGTATAGCCATCCCAAGATCACCCCGAGCAGCAGGCGGGGCAGGAGGCCCTCAAACTGGAAATGTGCCACGCTGAAAATGAATGCCGAAACCATTATAGCTGCCCATGGATTGGCCATGCGCCGCATCAGCTGCTGCTGCACCACGCCCCTGAACACCAGTTCTTCGCCAAGGGCAGGCAGCACAGCAATAATGGTCAAATTCGCCAAAAATTCTCCAAAATGCTCCATTTGCAGCAGCCCTTTGATGATTTCTGCAGTTTGGTCTTCCATGGTACGCAAAAATTCGGGCAGTTCCACCATCTGGTTGATATTCAGGGAATACAGCACCAGCGGGACAGAGACTGCCATCAGCAACACAGCCAACCCCGTGATTTTCAACGGCGGGGCATTCCGAGATTTCAGGTAATCGGGCCAATCGGGCAATATGCCCGTCAGGCTCCGGTAAAAAAGCCAAACCGTGAGCCATCCGCTCCCAACGAAGGCGAATAGATGCCCCAGGCCAAGCTGAACGCGCACCTGCCATCGGGCCGATGCGGGGGCGTCTGCGCTCAAAGTCAGGTGAGGGTCCCAACCCAGGGCCAGGCATAATCCCTGATAGGCCAAGCCTCCGATGCCTGCTCCCAAGACAAACAATCCAAATTGGGCCAATAGGACAGTCCTTACTTTGGGCCCATAGTGCAGGGTAGGCAAGCCTTGGCTTTCTGTGCCGGGGATATCTTGATTATCTTCCATTTTTTTTTGATTTTCCGGCTGCAAGGTAATGCTTTGCCAAGGCCGAATCCAAAGTGCAATTGGCGTGCTTGGTGAATTTTCGACCGACTTGCCCCCGAAACAGATTCGTAAGGCTTGTGCGCCCAGATTGTCATAACTTTGCCCAGCGGCTCAAAATGGTTACAAAACGACCTTTTTCCTTCCATTATCGCCAAACCATGACCAACTTAAGCGTAAACATCAACAAAGTAGCCCTGCTGCGCAACTCCCGTGGCAGCAACCTGCCCAACTTGGTCCAAGTGGCCCGGGACTGTGAAACCTTCGGCGCCCAGGGCATCACGGTACATCCTCGGCCCGACCAGCGCCACATCCGCTACGACGACGTGCCAGCCTTAAAGGAAA
The DNA here is from genome assembly GCA_964621185.1 of uncultured Saprospiraceae bacterium. GTDB lineage: Bacteria > Bacteroidota > Bacteroidia > Chitinophagales > Saprospiraceae > M3007. The sequence goes on from CAZULM010000015.1 coordinate 76,487, forward strand.
TAGTCACCACCGAATTCAACATCGAAGGCTACCCCGACCGCGCCTTGCTCGACCTCGTAGTCGCCAACCGACCACATCAGTGCACCCTCGTGCCAGATGCACCAGATCAATTGACCTCCGACAACGGCTGGGATACCCTGAAAAACAGGTCGTTTCTAGCTGAAACCATACAGGAGCTGCGGGGGCATGGCATTCGGGTATCGCTTTTCCTCAACCCAGATGCCCGTATGGTTGAAGGCGCGAAAGCCGTTGGCGCCGACAGGATAGAGTTTTATACAGGGCCGTTTGCCCATGAATTTGACGCAGATGCCAACAAGGCGGTTAAGGCTTATTCCGAAGCTGCGCGCGTTGCCAACGGGGTAGGGCTGGGCATTAATGCAGGGCACGACCTGAATTTGAAGAACTTGAAGTTTTTCAAAGACCATTGCCCAGGCTTGCTGGAGGTTAGCATAGGCCATGCCCTGATATCAGATGCCTTGTACTATGGGCTTTCCAATACCATCAAAATGTACCTCCGCCAGCTTGCCTGAGCTGCCTCATCAGCGAAATAACGCTGGAAGTAAAAAACGAACAAACGAAACACAAGTTTTTGATAATGAATGATTTAGAAAAAAAATTTAATGATTTTTTAATTTTCTGGACTAAAAAGAACCAGATAATTTGATTCTTTTACGTTCGATATTTTTACCTTTGATCGATTTACACTCCAAGCTAATCCATTTAATGACACAAACTGTTCACAAAATTTTTAACCAAATTCAACTATTCGTATGAAGCGATTAATTACAACCCTCACGCTTGTGTTTGCAGTCGTAGGGCTTGCGCTCGCACAGCGTGCTGTGATGGGCGTTGTCACCGGCGACGACGGGGATCCACTCATTGGGGCATCCGTCGCCGTTAAAGGTGCTTCTGTCGGCACACGGACCGACATCAATGGCAAGTACTCGCTCAACGTCCCTGCGGGATCTGAGGTGCTTGTCTTTTCTTACACTGGCTACACTTCCCAGGAAATCACGTTGGGCACTTCAAATTCCGTAGATGTGGTGCTGGTCTCCGGCGTCCAGCTTTCTGAAGCTGTCGTGACGGCACTGGGCATTTCACGGGAACAGAAATCCCTGGGCTATGCCGTACAGCAAATCGGCGGCGATCAACTAGTCGGCGCGCGCGATGCAAACGTCGTGAACTCACTTTCCGGCAAAATTGCCGGTGTGAACGTGGTAAGCTCTTCCGGCAATGTCGGGTCGTCTTCCCGTATCGTTATCCGGGGAAACACCTCCATCACGGGTGAGAACCAGCCGCTCTTTGTGGTCAACGGTATCCCGATGGACAACTCCAACCGAGGCAACGGCGGCACCCAATATGGCGGTGTTGACTTCGGCAACGCGATCCAGGACATCAACCCGGACGACATCGAGTCGGTTTCCGTGTTGAAGGGCCCTAACGCAGCAGCCCTTTACGGCTCGCGCGGCGCCAACGGCGTTATCTTGATCACGACCAAGACCGGTAAAAAAGCGGCAAAAGGCCTCGGCGTTTCCTACTCGGGCGACATCGGCTTTGCGCAGCCTTTCCGCCTCCCGACCTATCAGAACAAGTTTGGACAGGGCCTAGGCTTCCAGTTCAGCTATGTAGATGGGGCAGGCAATGGCGTTTTTGACGGCGTGGACGAGAGCTGGGGCCCATCTTTCGACCCGGCGATCAGCGGCGCTGACGGCATCGACAACGATGGCGATGGCACGGTTGACGAAGCCGGCGAAGGCGTCTTGATCGACCAGTTCACGGGCGCGCAACAGCCTTGGCAAGCACGCCCAGACAACGTAAAGAGCATTTTTGAAACAGGTATTACTTTCACCAACAGCGTCGCTGTGACTGCTGCCGGCGACCGTGCCCATGCCCGCTTCTCCTTTACGAACATGGACCAAACAGGTATGGTGCCAAACACCGACCTCAAGCGCAACACCTTCAACCTGTCATTCGGGATGAAGCTGAACGACAAAATTTCCACGGACGGTAACGTTACTTACACTACCCTCCACTCTGACAACCGCCCTGGCATCGGATATGCTGGTGACAACATCATCCAGCAAACGATCTGGGCAGGCCGCCAGGTGGATTGGGATTACCTCCGTGCGAACTACAACGAGCGCGACGCAGCGGGCAATATCGTAAACTGGAACCACAACTACCAGAACAACCCCTTCTTTACGCTCTACAACAATACCAAGCCACAGGACCGCAACCGCATCAACGGTTTCTACTCTGTCTCATACAAGATGCTGCCCTGGCTCTCTGCCACAGGCCGTATCGGTACCGACTTCTACCGCGACAGCCGCCAGATACGCTACGAAAAAGAAACGGTTGACTATCCAAACGGTCAATACCAGACTTTTGACTACGCATCTACCGAGACCAACAGCGACCTGTTGATCACCGCCAATAAAAACATCAGCGACAATTTCTCCATTCTGGCAACTGCCGGTGTTGTGCGCCGCGACAATAAAGTTGCAGGCAACGAGCAAACAGCCACGGCCTTGGTTGTGCCTGGCTTGTTCAACATGTCGAACGCCGATGGTACGGTAAACGTCAACGAGTTCACCAATACCCAACGCATCAACTCGGTGTTGGGAAGTGTGTCGCTCGGTTTTTACAATTTCTTGTACCTTGATGCATCGGCACGTAATGACTGGTCGTCCACTCTCCCAGCCGACAACAACAGCTATTTCTACCCTGCGGTAAACCTCGCTGTTGTCTTGTCCGAGAAAGTCAGCATTCCAGGCATTTCATTGCTGAAACTGCGCGGCGGCTATGCAGAAGCCGGTAAAGACACCGATCCTTATCGCACAGCATTTGTTTATGGTGCGCTGACTCCATGGGGAAGCACACCGTCCTTCACTGTTCCGGGCGCACTGCCTGGCACGACGCTGAAGCCGGAACGCGCAGAATCAATCGAGGCTGGCCTCGAACTCCGTGCTGCGAAAGACCGTGTTCGCCTCGACGTAACCTATTACAACACCCGCAACATCGACCAGATCATTCCACTGAACGTATCTTCTACTTCTGGTTTCACAAGCCGTATCACCAATGCAGGTACCATCAAAAACGACGGTGTTGAGGTGCAGTTGGGCTTGACTCCGGTGAATGCCCGCGACTTCCGCTGGGACATCGACTTGAACTGGGCGAAGAACAACTCTATAGTTGAAGACCTCCCAGACGGTGTGACCGAAATCACCCTCAACACCAACTGGGGCCTCCGCCTCGTGGCACGTGAAGGTGAGCCTTACGGTGTACTGGTTGGCCGCCGCGTGAAGCGCGCGCCAGACGGCCAGATCATCGTGAACCAAGCAACGGGCCGCCCAATCCAGGATGTTGACGCAACTGGCAACAATACCAACTTCGTTTTGGGCACTATCACCCCCGACTGGGTTGGTGGTATCCGCAACACATTCTCCTGGAAAGGCTTGTCCCTGAGCGCGCTGTTCGACATGCGCAAAGGATCCGACGTGTTCTCTATGACCTACATCTTCGGCCGCTATGCCGGTGTATTGGAAGAGTCGCTCGAAGGCCGCAACACGCTGGATGAAATCCAGAACGGTTACAACTTCGGTGGCGTTTACGAAGTCAAAGACGGCAACGGCAACGTGACCGGTTACATGCCCAACACGGTCAAGCAATCCGCAGAGGCTTGGAACGCCGACTTCTATGGCCGCCGCCACGACCGCGGTGTGTTCGATGCTTCGTTCATCAAGTTGCGTGAGGTGACTTTGAGCTACAACCTGCCAAAAGCATGGTTCGCCAACTCATTTGTGAATGGTGTGCGCATTGCAGCTTATGGCCGCAACCTCGCCCTGCTCCAAAGCAATATCCCACACGTTGACCCAGAAACAGGTTTCGACAACTCCAACGCCATGCAGGGCATCGAGTTCGGCCAGCTTCCATCTGCCCGTACCTTTGGCCTCACCTTCGGCGCCAACTTCTAAACCTCGTTTTTCAATCAATTCAAACATTACTTTCTATGAAAAATATCAAAATTTTGATGCTGATCCTCTTGGTGGGCCTTTCCAATGCCTGCACCAAGGATTTCGAGAGCATCAACAAGAACCCAAACCGCCCGGTAGAAGTGCCATTGACCAATGAATTGGTCTCTGCCATCTCTCAAGGCGTCCGCCGCACACATGGCGCCAGCATGAACATGACCTATGCCGGCTTGTGGGGGCAGCACTATGCCAAGATCCAGTATATCGACGAAGACTGGTACGAATATCGCCCTGATGCCTTCACGGCACACTGGGACGGCCTGTACACGGGCCCACTCGCCGACCTGCAGGACATCATTAACCGCGCCGACAACCCAAGCAACATGCTGGCGGCTGCCATGACGATGCGTGCCTACTTCTTCTCGATTATTACAGACATGTGGGGCGAAATCCCATATTCAGAGGCTTTAAGCCCCGACCGCACTTTCTTGCCGGTGTATGACAAACAAGACGCCATCTATGCCGACTTGATCACACAGTTGAAGTCTGCTGCTGCCATGTTCAACCCAAGCGGCGACAACCTGGGCGCCGGCGACCTGATCTATGGCGGCGATGTCACCAAATGGGCAAAGTTTGCCAACTCTCTGCGTGCGCGCTTGCTGAACCGCGCCAAAGGCAAGAATGCTGCCTACGCAACAGAGCTCCAAACGCTGCTCGCCAGCCCGAACTCTTTGATTGCCAGCAATGCTGAAAATGCAAAAATGGGTTACCCGGATGCTACGCCAACAGGTTCCAACCCAATTTACAGCAACAAGCACAATGATGGCCGTAACGACCACTGCGTGAGCAAAACATTGGTTGACCTGATGCTCGCCGTTGGCGACCCGCGCCTCCCGGTGTATGCAGACAAGAACAACGCAGGGTTGTATGTTGGGCAGCCAAATGGCACAGTTGAACCAAACCCATTCTCTGCTGTATCCCAGATCGGCACCGCATTCCGCGATGACCCGACCAACCCTTCGTTCCTGTTCAACTATTCCGAGATACTGTTCATAAAGGCTGAAGCGAGCAACAACAAGCAAGCATACTTAGATGGCATCGCGGCATCATGCGAGCAGTTTGGCGTGACTGCCGATCCCGCGTTCATGGCACTGGCTTCGGCTGGCTATGACCTGGCGCCTGCAAGGGCGGTTGGCACGGCAAAATGGCTGGCGCTGTTCGGCGATGGCTGCGAGGCTTACACGGAGTACCGCCGCACAGGCTTCCCATCTGAAATCCAGGAGGTGCCCCAGTCGGCTTACCCCGGCCAAGGTGTTCCACGGCGTTTTGCTTACCCGACCAGCGAGACGGGCAACAACAAGCTCAACCTGGAGGCCGCTATCCAAAGCCAAAACATCGATGCCTCTGGTATCTTTGGCAACAAAATGTGGTGGGCAAACTAATTGCCAACTGAATACCTTGTAGCAATTCATTGAACATGAGCCGCGCCGAATTCGGTGCGGCTCATGTTTTTTATGCCAGAATTATAGCGCCGCCTTATTTTTTGGCAAACCACTTTCCAATTGGAATACCAGCCACCTTTTTCTTGCCATTTCTTGCAAACGCTGCTAAAAAATCTGTCAGCATCGCATGTTTCTTGCGCTGGCTTCTGCCATTTTGACAAAGAATGGCCGCTGTACACAGATGGAACGAAATATGCAGCGATTATCCTTTCCGTCCCACAAAAGCTTACCTTTGCGCGGATTATCAAAAACCCTTAAATTATCCATAGTTTATCATTCATAACTTCCATACCGTGTTTGGATTCCTAAAAAAAATACTCGGCACCAAGCAAGACCGCGACCTGAAAATGTACCAGGCTTTGGTGCTTGAAGTCAATAGATACTTCGACGAATTTCAAAGTTTGTCCAACGACGAGCTGCGTTCTAAGACCCTTGATTTCCGAGCGCGGATAAAAGAATACCTCAGTGAAATAGATGCTGAAATTGCCGCCGTAACCCAAAAGGCCATAGACACCGAAGATTTTCACGAAAAAGAAGACTACTTCAAAGAGGTGGACGAGCTGCGCAAGAACCGCGACAAGGCCCTGGAGGATGTTTTGATGTCCATACTGCCCGAAGCCTTCGCCGTCGTGAAAGAAACCAGCCGGCGCTTTGTTCACAACCAAACCCTTGAGGTCACTGCCACCGAACACGACCGCATCTTGGCCGCAAAACCAGGTAAAAGCCATGTCGCCATCCAAGGAGACATGGCGATTTGGAAAAACTCCTGGACCGCAGCAGGCGGCGACATCACCTGGAACATGATCCATTACGATGTCCAATTGATCGGAGGTATGGTGCTTCATGACGGGAAAATTGCCGAAATGGCCACAGGTGAGGGGAAAACCCTCGTCGGCACACTGCCTGCCTACTTGAACGGGGTTGCCGGTGAAGGCGTCCATATTGTCACCGTGAACGATTACCTCGCGCGCCGCGACTCCGAATGGGTAGGCCCAATTTATGAGTTCCTGCTCCTCACCGTAGATTGCATCGATAAATACCGCCCGCACTCGAAAGAGCGCATCGAAGCATACCAAGCCGACATCACTTTCGGCACCAACGCGGAATTTGGCTTCGACTACCTGCGCGACAACATGGTGACCACGACAGAGGAACTCGTCCAGCGGAAACACCACTATGCCATCGTGGACGAAGTTGACTCCGTTTTGATCGACGATGCGCGGACACCGCTGATCATATCCGGCCCTGTCACCCGTGGCGCCGACGACCAGGAATATGTCGAGCTGAACCCGACAGTTAAAAGGCTTCTCGAAGAACAAACCAAACTGGCCACCCAATTCCTGGCAGAAGCAAAAAGGTTGATCGCTGCCGGGAATACCAGCGCCGAAGAAGGCGGCGGCGGCTTGGCCCTGCTCCGCGCGCACCGCGCCCTGCCCAAAGCCCGCCCCCTGATCAAGTTTTTGAGCGAAGAGGGCATGAAGGTGCTGCTCCAAAAATCAGAGAACGTTTACCTCCAGGAAAACGCCAAACGGATGCCCGAGGTAGATGCCGAACTGCTTTTTTACATCGATGAAAAAAACAGGAGCGTCGAGCTGACCGAAAAAGGGGTAGAATACCTTTCCAACTTCAACAACGAGCCCAACTTTTTCATCATGCCTGACATCAGTTCCGAACTGGTGAAAATCGGCAATGACGATTCCCTGAGCCACGATGAAAAAATTGAGGCCAAAGAACGCCTCTCCCAGGATTACGGCATTAAAAGTCGCCGGGTTCACGCCATCCAGCAATTGCTCAAGGCATATGCGCTGTTTGAAAAAGACAACGAGTACATTGTAGTCGATGGCGAGGTGAAAATCGTGGACGAGCAAACGGGCCGCGTCATGGAAGGCCGACGGTATTCCGACGGCCTCCACCAGGCCATCGAGGCCAAAGAAAACGTAAAAGTGGGCGAGATCACTCAAACCTACGCTACTGTCACGCTCCAGAACTACTTCCGGATGTACCACAAGCTCGCAGGCATGACCGGTACGGCAGAAACAGAAGCCAAAGAATTGTGGGACATCTACAAACTCGACGTGGTGGTGATCCCGACCAACCGCCCCATTACGCGGAAAGATGAAGAGGATTTGGTGTACAAGACTGCACGAGAGAAATACAACGCAGTAATAGACGACATTGTCAAGCTCCGCGACGCCGGCAGGCCCGTATTGGTCGGCACGACCTCGGTTGAGATTTCAGAACTGCTTTCAAGGATGCTCAAGATGCGCGGCATCGACCATAACGTGTTGAATGCCAAGCAGCACCAGCGCGAAGCCGAGATTGTCGCAGAAGCAGGCCAAGCCGGGAAAGTAACCCTGGCAACCAATATGGCGGGCCGTGGTACCGACATCAAGCTTGGGCCTGGCGTAAAGGAATCCGGTGGCCTTGCCATCATCGGTACCGAGCGCCACGAGAGCCGCCGCGTTGACCGTCAGCTGCGCGGCCGTGCGGGCCGCCAGGGCGACCCGGGCTCTTCACAATTCTATGTCTCTTTAGAAGACTCCTTGATGCGCCTCTTCCAAAGCGACCGCATTGCCGGCCTGATGGACAAAATGGGCCACAAAGAAGGCGATGTGATCCAGCACTCAATGGTGACCAACAGCATCGAAAGGGCGCAAAAAAAGGTAGAAGAAAACAATTTCGGCATCCGTAAACGCCTCTTGGAATACGACGACGTGATGAACATCCAGCGGGAGGCCATCTATCGCAAGCGGCGGAACGCCCTCTTTGGGGAGCGGCTGCAGGTGGACATCAACAACTCCTTTGTCGCCATCACCTCCGAACTGGTGCAAGTGCACCGTGAAAGCGGCGATTTTGAGACCTTCCGCCTCGACAGCATACGCCTCATCGGCGTTGATCCTGAAATGGAGGAGGCATGGTTCAAATCTGCCCCCGTGGCCACGGTAACCGCTACCTTTCTGCAGCAGGTCTTAGACTTGTACGGGCACAAATCCAAACAGGTAGGCGATCGGTTGTTGCCCATCATCAAAGACGTTTATGCAAAAGAAGGCCACCGCTACAAGCGCATTGTCGTGCCATTCTCCGATGGGAGCCTCGGCCTCCAAGTTAGCGCCGACATGGAAAATGCCATAAAAACAAATGGAAAAACCATCATGCGCGACGTGGAGAAAGTGGCAACCCTTGCCTTGATCGACGATGCCTGGAAAGAACACCTGCGCAACGTTGATGACCTGAAAGAATCAGTCCAAGGCGCCACTTTTGAGCAGAAAGACCCGCTGGTCATCTACAAAATGGAAGCATATAACCTGTTCGAAGGGCTTATCGGGCATATCAACAGCAGCGTGACCTCATTCCTGTTGAAAGGCTCCCTTACCCTTCCAGACGAGCAGGAGATTCAACGCGCCCAACAACAGCAGCAGCTCGCAGAAGCCCAACGGCGCGCACAGGCCAACCGCCTCCGCGCCAACAACCAGCAGCAGCGCACGGAAACCCAGGAGGCGGCCCAACGGGCGGCTCAATCTGCCGGCCATGGTGGCCCGGTTCAGAGGATTCAACCGATCATCAAAGAAAAAGTAGTGGGCAGGAACGAGCCTTGCCCATGCGGCAGCGGGAAAAAGTACAAGCACTGTCATGGGTAGGAAAGGTTTCAGGTTGGTTTGCAAGGGTAATGGGGTTCAGTTGGCGGCTATTTACCGCCTAACGTCTATCTAATAAATCAAGTCTTTTGCGAAGCCGCCCGAAAAAATCTGGCGGCTTCGCTTTTTTTGCGCCCTTTTTATGGGTGGTCTGTTGAGGTGAAAGGCCAAGGCCACTTTTTTTACCTGTTCAATTCGATACCTTGCAGACCATCCTTCGATTTTTCAGTTCATTTTGCCCCTGTGGACAGGATGCTGTGGTGGCACAAGCTGCTGCCTCTTTCATTTTCTATGCATACATTGCAGGCTGATTTCAACCAAAACTTCACAAACATGAAAAAAATCGGCAAAAAGATACTCATCAGCCTATTGGTAATTTTGCTCGGCTTACAGTTTTATCGGCCCGAAAAAAACCTTTCTGGAGAAGCCACACACGATATCAGCACCAAATATCCTGTCCCAGAAGCAGTAATGGCAGTTCTTCAGCCTGCTTGTTTGGATTGCCACAGCAACCTGACACGCTATCCCTGGTATGCCGAGATTCAGCCAGTCGGGATTTGGTTGGCCGGCCATGTCAAAGAAGGGAAAAAGCACCTGAATTTTTCAGACTTCACTTCGCGCAGGGTAGCTGTCCAAAACCATAAGTTCGAAGAAATTATCGAAATGGTGAAAGAAGGCGATATGCCTTTGAAATCATACTCCTGGACGCACCGCGATGCCCGGCTCTCAGCAGAACAGCGCGCCCTGATCACCTCCTGGGCAGGGGCAATGATGGATTCCTTGCGCCAAAAATACCCGGCAGACAGCCTGGTATTGAAGCCCAGAAAATGATCGGTATTGTTGTTTTTTGATGCGCACTGTTTTTATTAAACATTGAAAATCAATATTTTGAATATTTATTTGAATTTTATTTGCATTTAAAGAAACCTTGTTGGCACGGATTTTGGCAGATACACGACATCTGTCGCACAAAAACCGACCCGCGGCATTTCTTTAATATGAAATCAAAAAACAAATCCATCATCACTTTTGTCGCATTCATCTTTCATGCGGTGCTTATTTTTCTGGCAATTCAGCACATGAACTGATCCTGTTTTTCAAAAAAAAGCGGGGTGCCCACCAAGCTGGTGCACCCCGCTTTTTTTTGAAGGCCGGGGGCTTATTTGTTATGCCCAATGAAAAGTGGTTTGCAAAAATTTCAGGGGGTAAATCAGTGATAATCAACATGATTCATCCTGAAAATCTCGCAAATCACTGGAATCCCGACATAAAAACTTGCCAGGCGCTGTTGTTGTTGGCTACAATAATTGTCTTTTTCCCATTAGGCCCTCGGAGCATGGCCAAGTCCCTGGCTTCCTTCATAGCCCAAAAACCACTGGACACATTGTCTATCCAAGAGAATTTACCCTTTCCATCGCCCTGCAGCAGGGTTCCGTTCCCGGCGTCACAACGGTTGGTTTCCACCTCAAACCCATACTTGTTGCCAGCCAGCAAAATGTCTGGGCTGCCGTCATTGTTGAAATCGCCGATCGCAATGCCCTGGGCTACAGAGATTTGCGCCTGGATGGGCAAAATATGGCGGACAAACTTGCCGCCCTTGTTTTCCCACCAACAGGTTTCCAGTATGTAACAGTTTAAGTTAAGGGCCGCATCCAACTCTTTCTGTGGCCAAATATCGCTCACGGTGGCTTTGGCGTAATCCTTGGAATAAAGGAAGCGCTTTTTCAAGGCGGGCAATTGCTTCACCAATACCTCTTTTTGTACCAACGGATAAATTTTCCCATTTTCCTGAAATGCTACGATTGGGTCTAAGGTGCCATTATTGTCGAAATCTTTCGCAAAACAGCGTAATGGCGCCTCTGTTGAAGCCGTAAACCGGCTGTTCAGCCCCAAATTGCCCGTCACGATATCAAGGTCGCCGTCGTTGTCCAAGTCGCCCGCAACAATCCGGTTCCACAGCCCGTTGGATTTGTCGAAACCGGAGGCCGACGTGAAATTTTGCAACTTGTTGTTTACAAGCTTGAAAACAGAAACAGGCATCCATTCGCCCACGACAATCAGCTCTGCTTGCTGGTCGCCGTCAATGTCCGCCCACGCTAGATCGGTAACCATGCCGCATCGTTCAAAGTCACCGGCAACCTGGTTAGTGACATCGCTGAACTTGCCGCCATTGTTTTGCAAAACCACGCTCCTAGGCGTCAGCGGCCAGTTTTTTGGGGTCACGCGCCCACCAATGAACAAGTCCTCATCCCCATCCTTGTCGTAATCATGGGCGACTACCCGCAAGCCAAGGTCTTTCATCGCCGGAAGGTCGCCGCTTGCCCTGCTGAAATTCCCTTTCCCGTCGTTCAGGTACAAACGGCATTGCCACAAGTCGGGCGTACTGGCCTCGGCGCCGCCGCTCAAGACGAACAAGTCGAGGTCTTTGTCTCCATCAGCATCAAAGAACACACCGCCATGGTCCTCAAACTTCTTATCCTGCTCAAAGACGGCTGTAGAACTGCTCCTGAAACCGCCCACGGGTGTCTGAATAAAAACAGCACTTGCCGCATTTGGCCCATTGCCTATAAAAACATCGTCCAGCCCATCGCCATTGATGTCGCCCTGAGCCGTCAAGGGGCCAAGGTCGCTGACCGTCCACACATTCAAGGGCCAGGTTTCAAAGTCGTTGAACATATTTTCTTTATGTGTAAAATATGCCGAAGTAGTCGTGTTTTCGCTGAATGCTGTAACGGCGGGCGTGTTGGGGGGCACCAAAGTGGGGATAAAGCCGCTGGCCTCGCTGTATTTGAGGACAAGCCGTTGGTTGGCAGGCACATTGGTCAGCACCTGATATTTCCCGTCTGGCCACCGGACGCTGAGCTTGTCGATTTGCTGTATTTGGCCAAGGCCAAAATGGATCAGGTGCTCCACAGAAGAGAAAATGCCGCGGCTGGGGTTCAATTCCTGGTATTGGATGCGGCCCTGATATTCGATCAGTACCGATGCGCCCACTGCAAAGGGGTTCAACGGGCTTCCCTGCAATTTCGCTTGGATATAGTTCCCAGCATTCTGCTCGCGCGCTAAATTCTTGTAGATAAATGCCGGTTCTTCCAGATTGTTGACCACCAGGTCCATATCCCCATCGGCATCAAAGTCGGCATAAGCAGCGCCGCACGACCATGAGGCCGGGATGGTCATCCAATCGCCCCCTTTGTCGACAAACTGCCAATCACCGTTGTTCTGGTAGATGAAATTCCTGATTTTGTGCGCGGGCATTTGCCCCAGGAACCCCATCAGGTCTTCGTAATCCTTTTTCTTGCTTTGCGCGCGCCGCTTGTCCACTTCTGAAAGCACAAATTCCTGGTAATCGCGGTTGGTCACTTCGCGCCGGTACCCATTGGCGATGTGCAGGTCTTTCCAGCCATCGTTGTCAAAATCGGCGAAAAGGCAGCTCCACGACCAGTCGGTCTTGTACATGCCTGCCGCGCAGGCAATATCGCTGAAGGTGCCGTTGCCGTTGTTGCGCTGGAGCACGTTCCGCACCACGGGCTCAAAGTAGCCGTATTTGACCATCGTCAGGTAACGGCTCAGGGAATTGGCGGCTTTCAGGCTTTTTTGGCGCTCGTTGGTGGTCGGCCACATATCGACCGACATCAGGTCCACCCTGCCATCGTTGTCGAAGTCGGTCATCTCCGAACCCATGGTGCTCATCGGGCAATGCCTGAAATAGCTACCGATCTTATCGACAAAGACGCCTTTTTGGTTGTTGATGAAACAGTTGTCCGGCTGCACAAAGTCGTTCCCAACATATACGTCGGGCCAGCCGTCGCCGTTGATGTCCGTTACCGACACGCTCAGTCCAAAGCCGACGTTCCAAACACCTGACCTTTCAGAAACGTCCACAAACTTGCCGTTGTCGTTCCTGTAAAGCCGGTCGGAATCGTAAGGTTTCTTGGGCGACAGGTCTGCAACCGGTGTAACGCCGTCAGGCCCCATCTTCGCAGTGATCTGGTTGGCCGCGCCTAAGTCAGTAGGGTAGTTCAACAGGTAGCAATCCAGGTCGCCGTCGTTGTCGTAGTCAAAGAAATTGGTGCCCGTGCTGGGGCTCTTGTCAGCAAGCCCCAATTCGGCGGCCCGTTCGCTGAATGTCAGGTTGCCGTTGTTGACGAATACCTTGGTTTGTCGCTCGGCGTTGTCTTCTGGCCCTGCCCGGCAAACGATGAGGTCCAAATAGCCATCTGCATTTACATCTGCCGCCGTGACGGCTGTTTCAAACCCGTCTTCTGCAGCTACACCGGCAGCGTCCGTGATGTCTTTGAACTTGAAATTGCCCTGGTTGAGGTAAAGCTTGTTTTTCCCGTTGGTGCAAACAAAATAGATATCGGGCAAATTGTCGTTGTTTATGTCAGCCACGGCAACACCGCCGCCATTGTAAAAATTGATGTTGCGGATTACGTTGTGCATCTCGTCTTCCAAAATCTGGTTTTTGAAATCCACACCCGTCTCTCCCGGCTCCATTAATTGCATCAATGGCTTTTCAGCACGGAGCGTGGGCTCCACAGTCAGCCGCCCGTCGAGGCCTGCCGGGTTCTTCTTCCCCCTTACACCTATAATATAATATGCAGTAGCTGCTACCAGCACGGCGGCCAAAATCCAAATCCGTTTTTTGGAAGCCGGGCGCTGGGCTTGTTTAGCCGTATTTTGCTTTGTCTGTTTTTTAGCCATGGAAAATTTCAAATTTTTTGCTCAAATAGCGCTGCAAACTTACAAGAAAACAAGTCCCCGGAAAAATTATGTGGCAATTCTGCCAAAATTCGTACCTTCATGGTGCATTTCGAAAAATGGGCTGCCTGCGAGCGCAATAATTTTTCTGGAAATTCTTGAACTGCCTTTTTGGAAAAAATAATTTGCTTTTTGTAGAATCTTTTTAAAGCCTTTTTATATTTGCGTCACATTTCAGCAGTGAAATGTATTTAATCCGAAACCGATATATCTTATGAGTAAAGTTGGGCGTGATCGCTATCCCTTTTGATCCTGCCAGGTAAGAACCGATTCCGGTTTTCTTCCTTTCCTCCTGCACTCAAAACTTTAACAACCTTCCACAGATTTAGCTTCGCAAGATGGCTTCTCTGGCATGGTTGTTGCCCGTAAATCTTTACCGCCAAGCCGATTTCAGGCAACAGGTATTGATTGTTTGATCATGCTTTTTGGTTTAATCTCATGAAAGTAAACTGTACACCGTACACAAGGTCGTGATAATGCATGTGCATTGGGCTTGGGGCTTTCCCCGGGCACCGATGCTTTTTTTTTGCCGTTTTCGAACACCATAATTTTTTCACATAGATTTTTTCATCAAATTTTTTTTCAACATGAGTCAATTGCTAATGAACAAGTTGAGGGGGCTGGCGGGCGCTGTTGCGCTGGTGGTCGCTTTCCTCGCCGTGGGCACTGACGCGAGCGCGCAGGGTCAGCGCACCGCCACGGTGGAGAACCCCTACCTGCTGCTAGCGCAGAAGCTGGGCGTCACGGCCTGCCAACAGGGCACTGCTTCTGACGTACAGGGCGGCGTCGCTGTCCTGGACGCTTGGACGCAGGCCAACAAGTCATCGATCTCGTCTGCGTCGCTGCTGGACAAGATCAAGTTCGAGTACTACTCGAAGGTGGTAGCGGAAGTCCGCGACTATTACGTCGCGCCGGAGATCGCGCTGTTGGCGGAGCTGTCCCGCGCGGGCAAGAAGCTGAACGACGGCTCGATCACGACCGCTCAGTTTGCGACGCTGTACAACACCGCGAAGGCGCCGTTCGGCATGTGCAACTAAAATTTTGTCAATTTCCGACGGAACACATTTTCTAAAATCAAAAACATTAATCTCATGATAAGGAAGAACTTTACCTTATTGAGCAGTCTGATGGTCTTTGTCTCGCTGTGCCTTGTTGGCGCAGTGAGCGCTCAGATGACCTTCAACGGCTCTACGACGAACACGGCCGGCAACTCGCTGATCCCGTCTTCCGGCACCGGCGGCTGCACGCCGATAACGAACTTCAACAACGCGGTGGCGGGCACGACGACCAAGCCGATCAAGGCCCAGATCAACCTGACGCACACCTGGGCAGGCGACCTGGGGATATTCCTGGTGGCGCCGAACGGCCAGATACTGGAGCTGAGCACGGGCAACGGCGGCTCTGCGGACAACTACACGAACACGGTGTTCATGGACGGCTCTCCGTCTATCACGACCGGCGCTGCGCCGTTCACGGGCACCTTCGCGCCCGAGGGCACGACGGCCGTTTTCTGCAGCACGGCGGGCAACATCGCGAACTTCGCGGCGTTCACTGCGGGCGCGGGCATGAACGGGACCTGGCAGCTGCGCTTCGAGGACTCTGCGGGCGGCGACAGCGGCACGATGATCGCGTGGTCGATCACGTTCGCGGCGCCGGTGATCGTGGACCCCTGCGTGTTCACGTGCCCCCCGAACATCACGTCGAACCTGGCCCCCGGGCTCTGCAACGCGATAATCGACTACCCGTCCCCGACGTACACGGGCAACTGCTCGACGCCGGTGCTGACGCCGCTGAACTTCACGCAGATCGTTGGGGCGTACCCCCCTCCGCTGAACGACGCCCTTCAGTGCGGCGTCAACCCGACGAGCCACTGGCGCGCGTACGACACGGGCAACACGTCCGGCGGGCACAACATGAACCTGGCGGGCTCGTTCCAGATGGTGTCGCAGAACATGACCTCCTGGTCGGCGGGCACGGGCCAGATATTCGTGTACACCTACACTGGCGCGCTGCCCGCGGGCACGCTGAACCAGGCTGCGATGACGCTGGTGGGGCAGTCTGCGGCCACGGCCGTGGGCGCGATGGCGAACTTCACGATCCCGCTGACGGCGCCGGTGACGATACCGGCGAACACGCGCTTCGTGGTCGAGTACCGGCAGACAGCGGGCGGCCCGTGGACGCAGGGCTCGACGTACCAGGCGCACCTTGCGCCGGCGTACATGAACTGCATCGGGTCGATCTTCGGGTTCCCGGCGGTGCCGACGACGTACGACAACCTGGGCTACGGGTACATCCACCCGATCACGCAGCTGCGCGGCAACGTCCTGATGCCCGGCGCCCCCGTCATCGTGCAGACCTCCGGCCTGCCGTCCGGCTCGACGTTCCCGATCGGCACGACGAAGAACTGCTTCAACCTTCAGAGCCCCGTCACGGGCATGGTGCTGGCGACGTGCTGCTTCGACGTGATCGTGAAGGAGTACCCCAACCCGATCCAGCAGCTGAACTGCAACGACCTTGTGAACATCTCCCTTGACGCCGACTGCCAGAGCTGCATCGGCGCCGACGACGTGCTTGAGGGCGGCCCGTACCGCTGCTACGGCAACTATGTTGTAGAGCTTGACAAGACGCTGCCCTACGGCAACGGCCCGTGGGTTCCCGCGTGCGTTGGCCCTAGCGACATCGGCAAGACGTACCAGGTGCGGGTGACGGACCCGGCGACGGGCAACCGCTGCTGGGGCGACGTCAAGATCGAGGACAAGATCCCGCCGGCGCTGACGTGCGTGAACTACACGTTCGCGTGCAACTCGAACATAGACCCCTACGCTGCGAACAACATCCTGACGACGGCGACGTACGCGAGCACGGACGTTCCCAAGGCGATCCCGGACGCGAACCCCGCGGGGGCCACTTCGGTGCTGAACGTCCCGGTGAGCGGGACGATCCTGGACGTGGACTTCCAGCTGAACCTGACGCACACGTGGATCGGCGACCTGCGGATCACGCTGACGAGCCCTCAGGGCACGCCGTTCATCGTTTGGGCGAACAACTGCAACCTTTTCGACAACCTGATCTTCACGTACGACGACGACGCGCCGCTGTGCTCGAACCTGTGCGCGAGCTACAACCAGGGCCTGACGCTGCAGCCGCTGGCGTGCGCCGGCCCGGGGACGGGCTCGACGGACTTTTTGTCGAAGTTCGACGGTGAGAACCCTCAGGGCCAGTGGCGGCTGTTCGCCGTTGACAACGCCGGCGGGGACGCCGGGACGATCAACTCCTGGTCGCTGAGGATCACGGCGATCGGCCTGGGCGCTCCCGGGCAGACGGTGCCGGCGGTGGCCGAGGCCTGCTGCCTGGAGAGCCTGACGTACACGGACGCGTTCGTGACGCAGAACTGCGCCTCGGGCCTGACGCAGACGATCAACCGGAAGTGGACTGCCCGCGACTGCAGCGGCAACACCTCGACGTGCCTTCAGGTCATCGGGCTCGTTCGCCCGTCGCTGAACAGCGTGGCGCTTCCGCCGGACTACGACGACATAGACGCGCCCGCGTTCCAGTGCACGAGCAACGCGTACCCGAGCCCGCAGTGGATCGAGAACCAGGGCTTGCAGGGCTTCCCATATGTGTTCGGCGTCCCTGTCGGCTGCAACATCAACTGGGGCTACACTGACCTGGTGATCAAGGTCTGCGACGGGACGTACAAGATCCGGCGCGAGTGGACGATCATCGACTGGTGCGTTGGCGACGGCTTCACGTACAACCAGATCATCAAGGTGCTGGACTCGCAGGGCCCGACGATCGAGTGCCCGGCGAACATGACGGTGTCGGTGGACCCGTTCTCCTGCTGCGCGTTCGTGAACCTCCCGGACGTTATCATATCGGACAACTGCTCGCGGATCAACAACATCAGCGGGATGGTGGTGACTTTTGACCCGTACACGGGCGTACAGACCGGGATGCACACGTTCGGCGGCAGCCTGACGGACTTCCCCGGCAACAACCACTGGACGCCGGACACGCTGGCTGCCTTTGGCTGGACGCCGTGCCTGCCGCAGGGCACGCACACGGTGACGTACATGGCGCAGGACGACTGCGGCAACACGTCGTCCTGCTCGTTCCGCCTGACGGTGCGCGACTACATCCCGCCGGTTGCGGCCTGCGACGAGACCACGACGGTAGCGATCGGCGTGGACGACCCATTCGACTGCTACGGCCCGGCGGGCCCGAACGGCAGCCCGGCAGCCCTCGGCGCCTGCGACTTTGCGGGCGTTACCTGGGTGAAGGCCAAGACCTTCGACGACGGCTCCTACGACCAGTGCAACAACGTGCACTTCACCATCCGCCGCATGGCCCCGTACTCGGACTGCATCCTGAACCTGAACACGACGAACGGCCAGCCCGCGTGCGACGACCTGTTCCCGGACTTCCCGAGCGAGTTCGAGCGCGCGATCTCCGAGGCCGACTCGATCAAGTTCTACTGCTGCGAGGTTGGCACGACCCAGACGGTGATCCTTCGGGTCTACCAGGTTGACGTGAACGGCAACTTCGCGATCGGCCCCGACGGCACGCCGATCTTCAACGAGTGCATGATCATGGTGACGGTACAGGACAAGCTGAAGCCCGTGTGCGTGCCTCCGGCGCACGTGACGGTGAGCTGCGAGCAGTTCGACCCGAGCCTGTGGGTTTACGGCAAGGCGAGCATCTACGACAACTGCTGCCTCGACCAGACGAAGGAGTACCAGGGCCAGTGCGGCCTGACGCACTCTGTGAGCTACGCGCAGTTCGACACGCTGTGCAGCAAGGGCACGATCGTGCGGACGTTCCGGGCCTTCGACTGCCACGGGCAGTCGAGCCAGTGCACGCAGCGCATCGTGGTGAACTACGAGCAGGACTACTTCGTGCGGTTCCCGAACGACGTCATCGTGACGGTTTGCAACGGCACGGGCGTCTATGGCGAGCCGACGTTCTTCGGCAAGGACTGCGAGCTGCTGGGCGTTTCGTACGAAGACCAGATATTCACGGTGGTGCCGGACGCCTGCTTCAAGATAGAGCGGAACTGGAAGATCATCAACTGGTGCACGTACAACCCGAACGCGGGCTGCACCAACGTGCCGAACCCGAACCCGAACGCGATAGCGAACCACCCGTCGAACCTGCCGGGCCCGATCGTGTCGCCGATCCAGACGACGGGCGACCCGTGGAAGTCCACGATCGTGCGGATCAACCCGACGGACCCGGCCACGACGAACTACTCGATCTACTACGACCCGAACGCGAACTGCTACACGTACAAGCAGATCATCAAGATCATCGACACGCAGGCGCCGGTAGTTGACTGCCCGGCCTCCCCGGTGACGATCTGCGACCTGACGCCGAACGACCCGCAGCTTTGGAACGCCATGTACTGGTGGGACAACGCCAACCAGAGCCACGACCTGTGCGAGGCGCCGTCGGACATCTGCCTGACGGCGACGGACGCCTGCTCGGGCGCGAACATCAACATAGAGTACCTTTTGTTCCTCGACCTTGACGGCGACGGCATCATGGAGACGGTGGTGAACAGCACGCAGCTGGGCAACCAGCCTGGCGGGCTCGGCTGGAACAACGTACAGTACGGCAACGCGACGGGCGCTGGCACAAGCCGCCAGTTCGACTTCCGCCCGGTGGCGGCGAACCAGAAATGGGGCTTCGCGATCCAGGAGACGGTGTCGGGCAACAAGAAGACTGCCTGCGTGAAGTTCAACACGTTCCAGTCGCAGAACACGTTCGTGACGCCACAGCTGCCGCACGGCACGCACAAGATCAAGTGGGTCGTGACGGACGGCTGCGGGAACGAGAGCGTGTGCGAGTACCTGATCGTGGTGAAGGACTGCAAGGCGCCGACGGTGGTGTGCCTGAACGGCCTGAGCGTGAACATCATGCCGACCGGCATGATCCAGCTGTGGGCGACTGACTTCCTGCAGTACGCCGAGGACAACTGCACGCAGACGCCATACCTGAAGTACGGCATCCGCAAGTGCGGCGCCGGCACGGGCTTCCCGGTCGATGCGCAGGGCAACCCGATCACGAACGTGACGTTCGACTGCACGGAGCTGGGCACGCAGTGCGTGGAGCTGTGGGCGATCGACCTTGCGGGCAACGCGGACTACTGCGAGACCTACGTGATCGTGCAGGACAACGCGGGCAACTGCGGCGCGAACGGGACGGTGTCGGTGTCGGGGGCTGTCAAGACAGAGCCTGCGGGCGGCGCCGAGGGCATAGCCGAGGTCGTGGTGGGCGGCCAGCTGACGGGCAACGACGGCCTGTACGTGCTGAACAACATCCTGCCGGGCACGGACGTGACGGTGGCGCCGTCGAAGGACGACAACCCGCTGAACGGGGTGACGACCTACGACCTGGTGCTGATATCGAAGCACATCCTGGGCATCGAGCCTTTGGGCAGCCCTTACAAGATGATCGCCGCGGACGCGAACAAGTCCAACTCGGTCACGACGTTCGACATCGTGGAGCTGCGCAAGCTGATCTTGGGCATATACCAGGAGATTCCTGGCAATACTTCCTGGCGCTTCGTGGACAAGGGCTACGCGTTCCCGAACCCGGCCAACCCGTTCCAGTCGCAGTTCCCGGAGAACATCTCCGTGGGCCAGGCGCTGAACAACCTGACGGAGGAGAACTTCGTGGGCGTTAAGATCGGCGACGTGAACAACACGGCGGTGGCGAACAACCTGATGGCCTCTGACGACCGCACGGCCGGCACGCTGCTGTTCGACCTGAGCGACCGCACGGTAGCAGCCGGCGAGGAGTTCGAGGTGTCGTTCAAAGCGGCCGAGAAGACGCAGGGCTACCAGATGACGCTGAACCTCGACGGCCTGACGGTGTCAGAAGTAGTTGGCAGCGAGAACGTAACTGCAAGCAACTTTGGCGTGTTTGCCGATGCCTTGACGGTATCGATCGACAACGCTGACGCGTTCACCGTCAAGTTCCGCGCGGCGAAAGCCGGCAAGCTGAGCGAGATGCTGGGCGTGTCGAGCCGCATCACGAAGGCAGAGGGCTACAGCCTTGCGGACGGCCGCATGGACGTCGCGCTGCGCTTCGACGGCAAGACGGTGGCCGGCATCGGCTTCGAGCTGTACCAGAACCAGCCGAACCCGTTCGTGAACAAGACCTTCGTGGGCTTCCACCTCCCAGAGGCGGCCACGGCCACGCTGTCTGTTTACGACGAGACGGGCCGCCTGGTGTTCACGCAGAAGGGCGACTTCGCGAAAGGCTACAACAGCATTTCGCTGGACCGCGCGCTGCTGAACACGACAGGAGTTCTGTACTACACTTTGGAGACCGCGACAGACGCGGCTACGAAGAAGATGATCCAGGCGAAGTAACGCCAAGCTCCAGCTTGGCGAAAGGATAGGGAAAGGCCGGGGCTGAATTTTTCAGCCCCGGCCCCACCCAAAACCTTAGCCAAACGCCCGGATTGCCCTACAAACAATGACAATGCTTCGGCACGCGGGCCAAACACATCACAGCCTGCCGAAAAAGGATACGACCAGGAATCGATTTTAACATACTTTAAAATCGGTTTTTGGGATGGCCTCTCTCCTTGCAGTAGGAGGGGGGCTTTTTTTGAATAATGAGCGATGAGAAATGAATGATACGTTTGCACCAAGCATTTGCTTTTCCTTGGAAATGTATTCAGCACTTTGTACTGAATATTGGCTAAAAGTTGAGGAAAACGAAGGAAGTACCTCAACCACAATACGGTGCCACCCTCCTACGCTAAAGCTTCGGCGGGTAAACCGTCCACCC
Organism: uncultured Saprospiraceae bacterium; assembly: GCA_964621185.1. GTDB lineage: Bacteria > Bacteroidota > Bacteroidia > Chitinophagales > Saprospiraceae > M3007. Next base: position 98,159 of record CAZULM010000015.1, read on the forward strand.
TCCAAAATCATCCACACAAAAAAAAATAAAAAAATATTACTTGATGACCAAAGTTTCTATATTTGTGCCCTGTTTCATGACATCGAATTGCTTTTACGTCATGCAAACTTTCTTTTTTTAATCCTAATCATGCGTTTTTCAAGCAAAAACACCATTTATAGCGTGTTGGAAGAAGCCTCCTTCGGTTTCCCACCCAGTGCTGAAACGCAATCATTTTCCCGAACCGATTCAATATAGTGTATTGAGATTTGTGGCATGTTTCTTGTTGCTACATTTAAATAAGCTAAATTGAACACCTCAATAGTTTATCACTGGGTTTCTGCCCTTGGTTTTTAATCTCATGAAAGTAAACTGTACACCGTACACAAGGTCGTGATAATGCATGTGCATTGGGCTTGGGGCTTTCCCCGGGCACCGATGCTTTTTTTTTGCCGTTTTCGAACACCATAATTTTTTCACATAGATTTTTTCATCAAATTTTTTTTCAACATGAGTCAATTGCTAATGAACAAGTTGAGGGGGCTGGCGGGCGCTGTTGCGCTGGTGGTCGCTTTCCTCGCCGTGGGCACTGACGCGAGCGCGCAGGGTCAGCGCACCGCCACGGTGGAGAACCCCTACCTGCTGCTAGCGCAGAAGCTGGGCGTCACGGCCTGCCAACAGGGCACTGCTTCTGACGTACAGGGCGGCGTCGCTGTCCTGGACGCTTGGACGCAGGCCAACAAGTCATCGATCTCGTCTGCGTCGCTGCTGGACAAGATCAAGTTCGAGTACTACTCGAAGGTGGTAGCGGAAGTCCGCGACTATTACGTCGCGCCGGAGATCGCGCTGTTGGCGGAGCTGTCCCGCGCGGGCAAGAAGCTGAACGACGGCTCGATCACGACCGCTCAGTTTGCGACGCTGTACAACACCGCGAAGGCGCCGTTCGGCATGTGCAACTAAAATTTTGTCAATTTCCGACGGAACACATTTTCTAAAATCAAAAACATTAATCTCATGATAAGGAAGAACTTTACCTTATTGAGCAGTCTGATGGTCTTTGTCTCGCTGTGCCTTGTTGGCGCAGTGAGCGCTCAGATGACCTTCAACGGCTCTACGACGAACACGGCCGGCAACTCGCTGATCCCGTCTTCCGGCACCGGCGGCTGCACGCCGATAACGAACTTCAACAACGCGGTGGCGGGCACGACGACCAAGCCGATCAAGGCCCAGATCAACCTGACGCACACCTGGGCAGGCGACCTGGGGATATTCCTGGTGGCGCCGAACGGCCAGATACTGGAGCTGAGCACGGGCAACGGCGGCTCTGCGGACAACTACACGAACACGGTGTTCATGGACGGCTCTCCGTCTATCACGACCGGCGCTGCGCCGTTCACGGGCACCTTCGCGCCCGAGGGCACGACGGCCGTTTTCTGCAGCACGGCGGGCAACATCGCGAACTTCGCGGCGTTCACTGCGGGCGCGGGCATGAACGGGACCTGGCAGCTGCGCTTCGAGGACTCTGCGGGCGGCGACAGCGGCACGATGATCGCGTGGTCGATCACGTTCGCGGCGCCGGTGATCGTGGACCCCTGCGTGTTCACGTGCCCCCCGAACATCACGTCGAACCTGGCCCCCGGGCTCTGCAACGCGATAATCGACTACCCGTCCCCGACGTACACGGGCAACTGCTCGACGCCGGTGCTGACGCCGCTGAACTTCACGCAGATCGTTGGGGCGTACCCCCCTCCGCTGAACGACGCCCTTCAGTGCGGCGTCAACCCGACGAGCCACTGGCGCGCGTACGACACGGGCAACACGTCCGGCGGGCACAACATGAACCTGGCGGGCTCGTTCCAGATGGTGTCGCAGAACATGACCTCCTGGTCGGCGGGCACGGGCCAGATATTCGTGTACACCTACACTGGCGCGCTGCCCGCGGGCACGCTGAACCAGGCTGCGATGACGCTGGTGGGGCAGTCTGCGGCCACGGCCGTGGGCGCGATGGCGAACTTCACGATCCCGCTGACGGCGCCGGTGACGATACCGGCGAACACGCGCTTCGTGGTCGAGTACCGGCAGACAGCGGGCGGCCCGTGGACGCAGGGCTCGACGTACCAGGCGCACCTTGCGCCGGCGTACATGAACTGCATCGGGTCGATCTTCGGGTTCCCGGCGGTGCCGACGACGTACGACAACCTGGGCTACGGGTACATCCACCCGATCACGCAGCTGCGCGGCAACGTCCTGATGCCCGGCGCCCCCGTCATCGTGCAGACCTCCGGCCTGCCGTCCGGCTCGACGTTCCCGATCGGCACGACGAAGAACTGCTTCAACCTTCAGAGCCCCGTCACGGGCATGGTGCTGGCGACGTGCTGCTTCGACGTGATCGTGAAGGAGTACCCCAACCCGATCCAGCAGCTGAACTGCAACGACCTTGTGAACATCTCCCTTGACGCCGACTGCCAGAGCTGCATCGGCGCCGACGACGTGCTTGAGGGCGGCCCGTACCGCTGCTACGGCAACTATGTTGTAGAGCTTGACAAGACGCTGCCCTACGGCAACGGCCCGTGGGTTCCCGCGTGCGTTGGCCCTAGCGACATCGGCAAGACGTACCAGGTGCGGGTGACGGACCCGGCGACGGGCAACCGCTGCTGGGGCGACGTCAAGATCGAGGACAAGATCCCGCCGGCGCTGACGTGCGTGAACTACACGTTCGCGTGCAACTCGAACATAGACCCCTACGCTGCGAACAACATCCTGACGACGGCGACGTACGCGAGCACGGACGTTCCCAAGGCGATCCCGGACGCGAACCCCGCGGGGGCCACTTCGGTGCTGAACGTCCCGGTGAGCGGGACGATCCTGGACGTGGACTTCCAGCTGAACCTGACGCACACGTGGATCGGCGACCTGCGGATCACGCTGACGAGCCCTCAGGGCACGCCGTTCATCGTTTGGGCGAACAACTGCAACCTTTTCGACAACCTGATCTTCACGTACGACGACGACGCGCCGCTGTGCTCGAACCTGTGCGCGAGCTACAACCAGGGCCTGACGCTGCAGCCGCTGGCGTGCGCCGGCCCGGGGACGGGCTCGACGGACTTTTTGTCGAAGTTCGACGGTGAGAACCCTCAGGGCCAGTGGCGGCTGTTCGCCGTTGACAACGCCGGCGGGGACGCCGGGACGATCAACTCCTGGTCGCTGAGGATCACGGCGATCGGCCTGGGCGCTCCCGGGCAGACGGTGCCGGCGGTGGCCGAGGCCTGCTGCCTGGAGAGCCTGACGTACACGGACGCGTTCGTGACGCAGAACTGCGCCTCGGGCCTGACGCAGACGATCAACCGGAAGTGGACTGCCCGCGACTGCAGCGGCAACACCTCGACGTGCCTTCAGGTCATCGGGCTCGTTCGCCCGTCGCTGAACAGCGTGGCGCTTCCGCCGGACTACGACGACATAGACGCGCCCGCGTTCCAGTGCACGAGCAACGCGTACCCGAGCCCGCAGTGGATCGAGAACCAGGGCTTGCAGGGCTTCCCATATGTGTTCGGCGTCCCTGTCGGCTGCAACATCAACTGGGGCTACACTGACCTGGTGATCAAGGTCTGCGACGGGACGTACAAGATCCGGCGCGAGTGGACGATCATCGACTGGTGCGTTGGCGACGGCTTCACGTACAACCAGATCATCAAGGTGCTGGACTCGCAGGGCCCGACGATCGAGTGCCCGGCGAACATGACGGTGTCGGTGGACCCGTTCTCCTGCTGCGCGTTCGTGAACCTCCCGGACGTTATCATATCGGACAACTGCTCGCGGATCAACAACATCAGCGGGATGGTGGTGACTTTTGACCCGTACACGGGCGTACAGACCGGGATGCACACGTTCGGCGGCAGCCTGACGGACTTCCCCGGCAACAACCACTGGACGCCGGACACGCTGGCTGCCTTTGGCTGGACGCCGTGCCTGCCGCAGGGCACGCACACGGTGACGTACATGGCGCAGGACGACTGCGGCAACACGTCGTCCTGCTCGTTCCGCCTGACGGTGCGCGACTACATCCCGCCGGTTGCGGCCTGCGACGAGACCACGACGGTAGCGATCGGCGTGGACGACCCATTCGACTGCTACGGCCCGGCGGGCCCGAACGGCAGCCCGGCAGCCCTCGGCGCCTGCGACTTTGCGGGCGTTACCTGGGTGAAGGCCAAGACCTTCGACGACGGCTCCTACGACCAGTGCAACAACGTGCACTTCACCATCCGCCGCATGGCCCCGTACTCGGACTGCATCCTGAACCTGAACACGACGAACGGCCAGCCCGCGTGCGACGACCTGTTCCCGGACTTCCCGAGCGAGTTCGAGCGCGCGATCTCCGAGGCCGACTCGATCAAGTTCTACTGCTGCGAGGTTGGCACGACCCAGACGGTGATCCTTCGGGTCTACCAGGTTGACGTGAACGGCAACTTCGCGATCGGCCCCGACGGCACGCCGATCTTCAACGAGTGCATGATCATGGTGACGGTACAGGACAAGCTGAAGCCCGTGTGCGTGCCTCCGGCGCACGTGACGGTGAGCTGCGAGCAGTTCGACCCGAGCCTGTGGGTTTACGGCAAGGCGAGCATCTACGACAACTGCTGCCTCGACCAGACGAAGGAGTACCAGGGCCAGTGCGGCCTGACGCACTCTGTGAGCTACGCGCAGTTCGACA
>CAZULM010000016.1:0-102047 GCA_964621185.1 uncultured Saprospiraceae bacterium
ACAACTGGGGCGGCGGCGTCACGACGCAGAACCGCACGAACCTCGCTGCCGGCACGTACACGGTGACGGTTACGGACGCGAACGGCTGCACCAAGACCACATCGGCCACCATCACCGAGCCTCCGGCTTTGGTATTGAGCACCACCCAAGTGAATGTGCTTTGCAACGGCGCCTCCACCGGTTCCATCAACTTGGCGGTATCCGGCGGCGTTTCGCCGTACAGCTACAACTGGGGCGGCGGCGTGACGACGGAAGACCGGACGGGCCTTGCCGCCGGCACCTACACGGTTACGGTGACGGACGCGAACGGCTGCACGAAGACGACCTCGGCCACCATTACCCAGCCACCAGTGCTCGCTTTGAGCACGACGCAGGTGAACGTGCTGTGCAACGGCGCATCCACCGGTTCCATCAACCTCACGGTTTCTGGTGGTGTTTCACCCTACACCTATTTATGGACGGGAGGTTTCACGACACAGAACCGCACCGGTTTGGCTGCCGGCACCTACACGGTGACGGTGACAGACGCTAACAACTGTACCAAGACTGCATCGGCCACCATCACGCAGCCGCCATCGGTCGTGTTGAGCGTTTCAACGACAAATTCGACTTGCGGCAATGCAAACGGAACAGTCACCTTGACGGTATCTGGGGGCGTTTCTCCCTATACATTCGCCTGGACAAACGGCGCCACCACGCAGAACCTGAGCAACGTGCTTGCGGGCACCTACACGGTGACGGTAACAGACGCGAACGGCTGCACGAAGACCACCTCAGCTACTGTCAACAACACAGGTGGCCCAAGCTTGAGCACGACGCAAGTGAACGTGCTGTGCAACGGCGCTTCTACCGGTTCCATCACCCTGACGGTAAGCGGCGGTACCAGCCCATATTCCTATAACTGGGGCGGCGGCGTTACGACGCAAAACCGCACGAACCTGGCTGCCGGCACATACTGCGTGACCGTTACCGATGCAAACAGTTGTACTGCAACTACTTGCGTGACGATTACCCAGCCTCCGGCCCTTGTTTTGAGCACCACGCAGACCAACGTGCTGTGCAATGGCGGCGCTACAGGTTCCATCACCCTGACAGTAACGGGCGGCGTTTCGCCGTACTCCTACAACTGGGGCGGCGGCATCACTACCCAAAACCGTACCGGCCTTTCAGTTGGCACTTACACGGTGACCGTGACAGATGCCAATGGGTGTACCAAAACAACTTCTGCGACCATTACCCAGCCCCCAGCCTTGAGCTTGAGCGCTGCGGTTGTGAACGCTTCTTGTACCGGCCTTTCAGATGGTTCGATAGACCTGACGGTAACAGGTGGCGTATCGCCTTATTCATACGTTTGGTCCAATGGGGCAACGACCCAAGACCTGAGCAATCTTCCTGCCGGAACGTACACCGTTACGGTAACCGATGCCAATGCTTGCACTGCAACCACAAGCAAAACCGTGTTGCAACCAACCATTCAAGTCGTGAGCGCCGTGCCGAGCGTATGCGACCCTGCCAACAACCAGTACAGCGTTGATGTGACGGTGACTTGGATCAATGCCCCATCTACCTCCATAACGGTTACAACCAGCCAGGGTGGTTCTTCGAGCCTTACCATTGGCATGGGTTCTTCCGGTACGCAAACCATCACGATTTCCGGCCTGACTTCCAATGGCGCCGTGGGCGTGGATGTGACGGCACAATTCAATGCGAACTGTTCGCATACCCTCGTGGATGCCTACAATGCACCGTTGAGCTGTACGCCGGCAGCCATTGGCAACTTTGTTTGGGATGATACCAACGGTAACGGCCTGCAGGACGGCGGCGAGCCGGGCATCCCTAATTTGCTCGTTACTTTGACGGGTACCGACCAATTGGGCAATCCTGTGCTCTTGACTACGACCACAGATGGCAACGGGATGTACCTGTTCAGCAATTTGGTTCCAGGCACATACAAGCTGACCTTTGCCAACCCAGGCATTATCTGGGCAGTTACGCCTAAAGACCAAGGCGGCAATGATGCCATTGACTCCGACATAGCGCTTGGCACCCTGATGACGGTCAATACCGTGCTCTCTCCAGGAGAAACCGACCTGACTTGGGATGCGGGCTTCTACCGCAAAGCTGAAATTGGCAACTTTGTTTGGAACGACCTTGATTTGGACGGCATCCAAGATGCAGGGGAGCCAGGCATTGCCAACGTGCCGGTTACCTTAAATGGTACAACTGGGCACGGTGCCCCGGTTGTCCAAACTACATCGACGAACGGCAGTGGCTTGTACCTCTTTCCCGAGCTTCAGCCAGGAACCTACAATGTGACCTTTGGCACACCTGGCGGTGGCTACCTTTTGACGCCACAGGATCAGGGCGGCGACGACACCAAAGACAGCGATGCCGCACCTGGAACGCAACAGACAATCAACACTACTCTGGTTTCCGGTGAGAGCGACCTCACCTGGGATGCGGGCTTCTTCCTGCCTTCTGCTACCATCGATATTGAAAAATATGTCAATGGCAACGATGCGGACAATGCTCCCGGGGTCATCGTATTGGTGCCGAATACGCCACCAACAATGACCTTTACTTTCACCGTGACCAATACCAGCAACCTGACCATGACCAATGTTGTGGTGACGGACAATGTGTATGGCGCAATATGCACCGTGCCGACCCTTGCAGCCGGTGCCTCGCACACTTGTACGGTAACGGCGCCGGCACAACTCGGCCTTCATACCAACGTAGGGACTGTAACGGCACAGCCTACCTTGCCTGATAACAGCCCATTTGGCCCTCCTGTTACCGACAACGACCCTGGCAATTACACTGGCGTGTTCATCAACATGGACAAGACTGCCGACAAAACGGAAATTTGCGCGGGCGAAAACGTGAAATACACCCTGACCACTCGAATGCTTGGTGGTTTCACCGGCATCCAGATCCGCAACATCCTGGTGATGGACAACAACGTGAACGGGAACATGACTTGCCAGGGTCTGAACTGGTCGGGCGGCGACCTGAACGGCAACTGCAGGCTCGATTTCATCGACAACAACAACGACGGCAACTCTGACGAAGAGTTCATGTGGATGTACACCATCCCGATCAACCAGACCACCGTCAACACCGCCAACGACATGGGCGAGGTGTGGTATGTTGACCCGAACACCGGCGTGGAAACCTTTATCGGCAACGTAGGCAACAACGACCAGGTGACGGTGACTGTTAACCCGAACCGCTGCGCCGAAATTGGCAACTTCGTTTGGGACGATACCAACGGCAACGGCATCCAGGATGGCGGCGAACCGGGCATCCCGAACGTACCGGTTACCCTCAACGGCACCGATATCGACGGTGACGTCGTGGTGCTGAGCACAACGACTGATGCGGCAGGCATGTACTTGTTCTCAGGACTTGTTCCTGGCACTTATAAGCTCACATTTGGCACGCCCGCAGGATACACCCTCACCCCCCAGGATCAGGGCGGCGATGACACCAAAGACAGCGATGCTGCTCCAGGCAGCCTGATGACCGTGAACACCGTATTGACTCCAGGCGAGAGCGACCTTACTTGGGACGCAGGCTTCTACAAGCCCTCTTCCATCGGCGATTTCGTATGGTATGACTTGGATAAAGACGGTATCCAGGATGCTGGCGAGCCCGGTATTTCCGGCCAAACGGTTACCTTGACGGGAACAACTGGCAGCGGCTCAGTTGTTACCTTGACGACAACCACCAACGGCAGCGGAAATTATCTGTTCTCCAACCTTCAGCCTGGCACCTACAAGATCACCTTCAGCTCGCCGGGGGCTAACTATGTCGCTTCCCCGCAAGATCAAGGCGGCAACGACAACCTCGACAGCGATGGCAACCCGGGCAACCTGATGACCATCAACGAGGTGCTGACCTCGGGCGAAACCAACCTGACATACGATCAGGGCTTCTACCTCAACATCGCGCTGACCACCCTGGTAGCGGATGTAAAATGCTATAACGGCAACGATGGTTCTATCGACTTGACGGTAACGGGCGGAACAGCGCCTTACACCTACAACTGGTCAAATGGCGCCACCACCCAGGACATCTCCGGTTTGGTTATCGGCACCTACACCGTGACGGTTACCGATGTGAACGGCTTCACAGCTTCTACCAGTGCAACCGTGAACCAACCACCGGTGCTCGCGCTCAGCACAACACAGATCAATGTGCTTTGCAATGGCGCCACTACAGGTTCCATTGACCTGACAGTAGCCGGCGGTACGGCGCCTTATACTTACAACTGGTCGAACGGCGCTACCACCCAGGATATTTCCAACCTGGCGGCAGGCACCTACACCGTGACCGTGACAGATGCCCACAACTGTACCAAAACCATCTCCGCAACGATCACGCAGCCGACCATGCTCTTGTTGACTACGACACAAGTCAACACCACTTGCGGCAATGCCAACGGCTCCATCGACTTGACCGTGAGCGGCGGCGTTTCGCCATACACGTATGTCTGGTCAAATGGCGCCACAACGCAGGACATTTCCAATGTCATGGCCGGCACCTATACCGTGACCGTGACGGATGGCAACAACTGCACCAAAACAACTTCCGTCACTATTACCAACACCACCGGCCCATCACTGAGCCTGACACAAGTGAACGTGCTGTGCAACGGCGGTACCACGGGTTCTATTGACCTTACGGTTACTGGCGGCACCATGCCGTACACCTACAATTGGTCGAACGGCGCTACCACGCAGGATGTTTCAAGCCTCGCAGCCGGTTCTTACACCGTGACCGTTACGGATGGCAACGGTTGTGTGGCAACTGCCAGCACGACCATCACACAGCCGCCTGCGCTGGTGTTGAGTCGCTCTATCGTCAATGTAAAATGTTACGAGGGCGCTGACGGTTCCATAGACCTGACCGTGACAGGTGGTGTGATGCCTTATACCTATCTGTGGTCGAACAATGCCACCATGCAGGATATAGTAAACCTGACAGCTGGCACCTATACTGTTACCGTAACGGATGCAAATGGTTGCACCAAGACCATTTCTGCCACCGTCACACAACCCGCCTTGATCACCTTTGCATTCTCTGTGACCAACCTGGCCTGCAATGGCGGCTCTACGGGCGCCATCGACCTGACGGTCATGGGCGGCGTTCCAGGCTTTACCTTCCTGTGGTCAACCGGAGCGACAACGGAAGATATCAGCGGTCTGACCGCAGGTGCTTATACCGTAACAGCAACCGATGCGAACGCTTGTACCAAGGCTGTTACCATCATATTGACACAACCGCCGATGATCAGCATCTCGGCGAGCGTTACCAACGTGCTGTGCAACGGCGCGGCAACAGGCGCCATTACCCTGACTGTATCGGGCGGCACGGGCAATAAAACCTACAACTGGTCGAACGGTGCAAGCACCCAGAACCTCACAGGCCTGGTAGCCGGAACCTACACGGTGACCGTTACCGATGCCAACCAGTGCACAAAAACCGCTTCTGCTTCGATCACGCAGCCGCCAGCGGTCGTATTGACCTATACGCAAGTGAACGTGCTTTGCAACGGCGCCGCAACTGGCTCAATTGACCTGACTGTGACCGGTGGCGTAACGCCATATACCTATGCCTGGTCGAACAGCGCTACCACGCAAGACCTCAGCGGCCTGGTGGCCGGCACTTACACCGTTACGGTAACAGATGCCAACGGCTGTACCAAAACCACTTCGGCGACTATTACCCAGCCACCGCTGATGGTATTGAGCACCACGCAGGTGAACGTGCTGTGCAACGGCGCGGCCACAGGCTCTATCAACCTGACCGTGAGCGGCGGCGTAACGCCCTACACCTACAACTGGGGTGGCGGTGTAACGACTGAAGACCGCACGGGCCTCGTTGCCGGCACCTACACCGTGACCGTGACGGATGCGAACAACTGCACCAAGACGATCTCGGCGACCATCACCCAGCCGACAGCGGTTGTGCTGACGACGACCCAGGTGAACACTACCTGCGGCAATGCCAATGGTTCTATTGACCTGACCGTGAGCGGCGGCGTGACACCGTACACCTACAACTGGTCGAACGGCGCCACCACCCAAGATTTGAACAACATCCTCGCCGGCACCTACACGGTGACCGTGACGGATGCCAACAACTGCACCAAAACCACATCGGCCACCATCACCAACACGGCGGGCCCGAGCTTGAGCCTCACACAGGTGAACGTGCTTTGCAACGGCGCAGCCACAGGCTCTATCGACCTGACAGTAACGGGCGGCACCATGCCTATTACCTATGCATGGACTGGCGGCGCCACCACGCAGGATATCAGCAACCTGGTTGCCGGCACCTACACAGTGACCGTGACAGACGGCAACGGATGCGTCGCCACCACCAGCGCGACCATCACACAGCCGCCAGCCCTGGTATTGACCCGGACGGTCGTGAACGTGACCTGCTATGAAGGCGCCAATGGCTCCATCGACCTCACCGTGACGGGCGGCGTGATGCCTTACACCTACCTGTGGTCGAACGGTGGCACTTCGCAAGACATCTTCAACCTGATCGCGGGCACTTACACGGTGACGGTGACGGATGCCAACGGCTGTACGAAGACTTCTTCTGCAACCGTGACCCAACCTGCCCAGATCAATTTCGCATTCTCTGTGACCAACCTGGCCTGCAACGGCGGCTCCAACGGCGCAATCGACCTGACGGTCTTCGGCGGTGTTGCCCCGTACACCTATTCCTGGTCGAACGGCGCCACAACGGAGGATATCACCGGCCTGACTGCGGGCGCCTATACCATCACCGTTACAGATGCCAATACCTGCACAAAAGCGGTGACGATCATCCTCACCCAGCCACCGGCGATCAGCATCTCGGCAAGCGTAACCAACGTGCTGTGCAACGGCGCGGCCACGGGCGCTATCACCCTGACCGTCTCTGGGGGCACAGGCGTGAAGACCTTTGTTTGGTCGAACGGCGCTACCTCGCAGCACATCAGCGGCGTTGTAGCGGGCACCTACACTGTTACCGTCACCGACGCGAACCAGTGTACCAAAACCGCTTCTGCGACCATCACCCAGCCACCAGCTTTGGTACTGACCACGACGCAAGTGAACGTGCTGTGCAATGGCGCGGCGACAGGTTCTATTGACCTGACGGTGACTGGTGGTATTTCACCATATACCTACGCATGGTCGCACGGCCCAAGCAGTCAGGACGTTTCAGGCTTAGCTGCCGGCACCTACACCGTGACGGTGACGGATGCCAACAACTGTACGAAGACGACTTCCGTGACCATCACGCAGCCAGCGGTGCTTGTTCTTACAACAACACAGGTGAACGTGCTGTGCAACGGCGCAGCCACAGGCTCTATTGACCTGACGGTTTCCGGCGGCGTTTCGCCTTACACCTACAATTGGGGAAGCGGCGTAACGACCGAAGACCGTACTGGCCTTGCTGCCGGCACGTACACCGTGACGGTGATGGATGCAAACGGTTGCACCAAAACTACCTCCGCAACCATCACCCAGCCATCGGCCATCGTACTGAGCAGCATAGTGACCAATGTGAACTGCAACGGCGCCAGCACCGGCGCCATCGACCTGACGGTTTCCGGCGGCGTTCCCGCTTATACTTATGCTTGGACAAATGGCGCGACCACACAGGATATTACCAACCTGGCCGCCGGCACGTACACCGTGACGGTGACCGATGCCAACAATTGCACCAAGACAATTTCGGCAACTGTGACGCAAAACAGCAGCCTGGCGCTTTCTTCCGCCACTACTGCCGTTAACTGTTACGGCGGCAACGACGGCGCTATCGACCTTACCGTTTCTGGCGGCGTATCGCCTTACACCTATAACTGGACGACCGGCGCGACCACGCAGGACATCAGCAACCTGACGGCTGGCGCCTACACGGTTACGGTAACGGATGCAGTGGGTTGCACGATGACAGCTTCGGCGACGGTGACCCAACCCACAGACCTGGCATTGTCCCGCACTATTGTCAACGTACTGTGTTTCGGCGGCAACAACGGCTCTATCGACCTGACGGTAACGGGCGGCTCGCCTGGCTACACTTACCTGTGGTCGAATGGCGCTACCATTCAGGACATCGCGAACCTCACCGCAGGCACCTACACAGTGACCGTGACGGATTCACACAACTGTACCAAAACCATTTCTGCGACCGTCACGCAACCAAACGCTTTGGCGCTTTCCACCACCGTGGTGAACGTGCTTTGCTTCGGCGGCAACAACGGCTCCATCGACCTGACGGTAACGGGTGGCACTTCGCCATACATTTACCTGTGGTCGAACGGCTCAACGGTGCAGGATCCAGGCAGCTTGACTGCGGGTACCTACACAGTTACGGTCACCGATGCCAATGGTTGCACGAAAACAACTTCTGCAACGGTAAGCCAGCCAACGGCCATTGCCTTGAGCTCTGTTATCACCAATGTCGCTTGTAACGGTGCAAATACCGGTGTAATCGACCTCACGGTGTCTGGCGGCACCCCTGGCTACACATACCTGTGGTCAAATGGCGCTACCACCCAGGACATCTCCAACCTCACGGCCGGCACCTACACCGTGACGGTAACGGATGCCAACCAGTGTACAAAAACAACCGCTGCAACGGTTTCGGAGAACTCGCTCATCGTGCTGACAGCCACACCTGTGCCTGTATCCTGCTTCGGCGGCAGCAACGGCGCCGTGAACCTGACAGTTTCCGGCGGTACCCCAGCCTATACCTACCTCTGGTCAACGGGCGCTACCACCCAGAACATCACCAACCGCACGGCTGGCGCCTACACCGTGACCGTGACAGATGCCAACGGTTGTACCAAGTCGGTTTCTGCAACAGTGACTCAACCGGCCGACCTCGTGCTGACAAAAGTTGTGACCAATGTTACCTGTTACGCCGGCGCTAATGGCGCGATCGACTTGACGGTGACGGGCGGAACTTCACCTTACACCTACTTGTGGTCGAACGGCGCTTTGACGCAGGACATCACAGGAATCCCTGCTGGCACCTATACCGTGACGGTAACGGATGCCAACGGATGTACCAAAACCACCACCGCGACGGTGACCCAGCCTTCGGAAATCCAGTTGATATTCCAGGTGAACAACCTGTCATGCCATGGCGGCACCAATGGCGCCATCAACCTGACGGTACTGGGCGGCACACCGGGCTATACTTATGCCTGGTCGAACGGCGCCACCACCGAAGACATCAGCGGCCTCACGGCGGGCATTTACACCATCACGGTAACGGATGCGGCATCTTGTACCAAAGCTGTCGGCATTATCGTGACCCAGCCAAACCCAGTTACGCCAACCGTAGTATCGGTGACGCACGTGCTGTGCAACGGCAACAACACCGGTTCGATCGACATTTCTGTCACCGGCGGCACGGGCGCATACAGCTACAACTGGACGAACGGCTTCACCGGCCAAGACCCGACGGGCTTGGTAGCCGGCACTTATACCGTAACCGTAACCGATGCCAATGGCTGCACCGGTACAGTCAGCGCAACGGTGACCCAGCCTCCGGCAGTAGTTCTGTCTTCCGTAATCACGCACGTGTCTTGCAATGGCGGTGCGAATGGCGCTGTTGACCTGACCGTGAGCGGTGGCGTAACACCGTATGCTTATATTTGGTCGAACGGAGCAACCACGCAGGACATTTCCGGCCTCGTCGTTGGCACCTACACCGTGACAGTCACAGATGCCAATGGTTGTACCAAAACAACCTCGGCGACCGTGAACCAGCCGACGGCCCTCAGCTTGACCGGCACGGTGACGAATACCTCCTGCACCGGTACTTCCGATGGCTCCATCGACCTGACCGTATCGGGCGGCACACCAGGCTATACTTACGACTGGTCGAACGACGGGCCTGAAAACCCGGACAACGATCCGCAGGATTTGACGGGCGTTCCTGCCGGCACTTACACCGTGACGGTAACGGATGCGAATGGTTGCACGGCAACCATGAGCAAGACTATCCTGCAGCCGAGCATCCAGGTCGTGAGCGCTGTTCCGAGCGTTTGCAACCCTGCCAACAACCAATACAGCGTTACGGTAACCGTTACTTGGACAAATGCGCCAACGACCACCATCACCGTGACCACCAGCGAGGGCGGCTCTGCCACGCTGAACATCGGCATGGGCTCTTCTGGCACCCAGACTGTGACCATTTCCGGCCTCACGTCCAATGGCGCACAAGGCGTGGACGTCACGGCACAGTTCAATGCCAACTGTCTGCATACTTATGTGGATGCTTACAATGCACCGCTGAGCTGTATCCCGGCGGAAATCGGCAACTTCGTTTGGGACGACCTGAACGCTAACGGCATTCAGGATGCCGGCGAGCCAGGTATCCCGGGTGTTCCGGTTACCTTGAATGGTACGACCCAGCTTGGCAACTCCGTTACCTTGTCAACGACGACCAACGCCAGCGGCTTGTACCTGTTCACCAACCTGGTGCCCGGCACGTACAACGTGACCTTCGGCACACCCGCCGGCGGCTACTTCCTGTCGCCGCAAGACCAGGGTGGCAACGATCAGACCGACAGCGACGCTGCACCGGGCACACAACAGACCATCAACACGGTATTGTCGCCCGGCGAAAGCGACCTTACCTGGGATGCCGGTTTCTACAAAAAAGCCACCATTGGCGACTTTGTATGGAACGACATCAATGGCAACGGCATCCAGGACGGCGGCGAACCGGGCATCCCGAACGTCACCGTGACCCTGACCGGCACGGATGGCAGCGGCAATCCGGTGACGCTGACCACGACCACCAACGGCGCGGGCGGCTACCAGTTCACGAACCTCGTGCCCGGCACCTACAAGCTGACCTTCAGCAGCCCAGGCTCCACTTGGGCAGCAACGCCACAAGACCAGGGCGGCAACGATGCGCTTGATTCCGACATCAATCCGGGCAGCTTGATGACCATCAACACTACCCTCACATCGGGCGAGACCGACCTGACTTGGGATGCCGGCTTCTACCAGAAAGCGGAAATTGGCAACTATGTTTGGAATGACGTGAACACCAACGGTATTCAGAACGGCAGTGAGCCAGGTATCGCGAATGTGCCTGTTACGTTGAACGGGACCACCGGTAGCGGAGCTGTGGTTTTGTTGACCACGGCAACGAACGCCAGCGGTTTCTACCTGTTCAGCAACCTGCAACCCGGCACTTATAATGTGACCTTTGGCACGCCTCCTGGCGGTTACCTGCTGACCTTGCAAGACCAAGGCGGCAACGACAACAACGACAGCGATGCCGCACCCGGCACACAACAGACCATCAATACTGTGTTGACTTCTGGCGAGAGCGACCTCTCCTGGGATGCGGGCTTCTTCCTGCCGCAAGCGGGCATCGACATCGTGAAATTGGTCAATGGAAATGATGCGGACAATGCCCCAGGTATTATTGTCTTGGTGCCGAACAACCCGCCTACAATGACCTTCACCTTCAACGTGACCAATACGGGCAACCTGACCTTGACCAACGTTGTGGTGACAGACAACATCTATGGCGCTGTTTGCACCATCCCGACTCTGGCTCCCGGTGCTACGCATACTTGCACGATAACGGCTCCGGCAGGCCTTGGTTTGCACACCAATGTTGGTACCGTGACCGGCCAGCCGATCCTGCCCAACGGCAACAATTTCGGCCCTCCGATATCGGACAACAACCCGGCCAACTACACGGGCGTATTTATCAACATGGAGAAAATGGCTGACAAGACGGAGATTTGTGCGGGCGAGGAAGTCACCTATACTTTGATCACCCGGATGCTCGGTGGTGCGCCAGGCGTACAGATCCGCAACGTGGTGGCCATGGACAACAACGTTTCCGGCAACTTGGTCTGCAACGGTCAGTACTGGGTCACCTGTGCCCAAAATGGCGGCATCCTCTGCGACCTGAACGGCAACTGCATCCTCGACTTCGTTGATGCCGACAACAATGGCAACTCGGACGAGGAGTTCAAGTGGACCTACACGATGGTGATTAACCAAACAACGGTTAACGTAGCCAACGATATGGGCGAAGTATGGTACGTCGATCCAATCACCGGTGTCGAGACATTCATCGGCAACGTCGGCAACAGCGATCAAGTGACCGTAACCGTCAACCCGAACCTGTGCGCTGAAATCGGTAACTTCGTTTGGGACGATTTGGACGCCGATGGTATCCAGGATGCCGGTGAGCCGGGAATCGCCGGTGTGCCCGTCACCTTGAACGGCACCAACACCGACGGCAATCCGGTGAACTTGACTACGACCACCAACGGCTCGGGCTTGTACCTGTTCTCCGGCTTGGTAGCTGGCACGTACAACGTAACCTTCGGCACACCTTCTGGCTATAGCTTGTCGCCGCAAGACCAGGGTGGCAACGATGCCCTCGACAGCGATGCAGCGCCAGGCACACAGCAGACCATAAATACCGTGCTGACGCCGGGCGAAAGCGACCTGACCTGGGACGCTGGCTTCTACAAGTCCTCTTCCATCGGCGACCTCGTGTGGAACGACCTCGACGGCGACGGCATCCAGGATGCGGGCGAGCCTGGCCTGCCAAACATTACGGTCACCTTGACCGGTACAGATGGCAACGGCAACCCTGTTACCCTGACCACGACCACCAACGGTTCGGGCAACTACCTGTTCCCGAACGTAGTGCCAGGCACTTACAAGCTGACGTTCAGCAGCCCAGGCTCCACCTGGTCGGCTTCGCCTCAAGACCAGGGCGGCAACGATGCCGTGGATTCCGACATCAACCCAGGCACCTTGATGACGATCAACACCGTGCTTACCTCCGGTGAAAATGACCTCACCTGGGATGCAGGTTTCTACAACCAGGCAGAGATCGGCAACTATGTATGGGACGATTTGGATGCTGACGGTATCCAGGACGCCGGCGAACCGGGTATTGCCGGTGTGCCGGTGACCCTGAACGGCACGACAGGCAACGGCACAGCGGTGACGCTGAGCACGACGACCAACGGCGCTGGCTTGTACCTTTTCTCCGGCCTCCAGCCAGGCACCTACAACGTTACCTTCGGCACGCCAGCCGGCGGATACTTCTTGTCGCCACAAGACCAGGGCGGCAACGATGCTGTTGACAGCGACGCTGCACCGGGCACACAACAGACGATCAACACCGTGCTGACTTCTGGAGAGAGCGACCTCACTTGGGACGCCGGTTTCTACAAAAAAGGCACCATTGGCGACTTTGTTTGGAACGACCTTGATGGCGACGGTATCCAGGACGCTGGCGAGCCAGGCCTGCCGAACATCACCGTGACCCTGACCGGCACGGACGGCAACGGCAACCCTGTCACCCTCACCACGACCACGAATGGCGCTGGCGGCTACCAGTTCAACAACCTCGTCCCTGGCACCTACAAATTGACGTTCAGCAGCCCGGGCTCTGGCTGGTCGGCAACGCCGCAAGACCAGGGCGGCAACGATGCCGTTGATTCCGACATCAACCCAGGCTCGTTGATGACCGTCAACACGACGCTGACTTCCGGCGAAACAGACCTAACCTGGGATGCCGGCTTCTACAACCATGCCACTATAGGCGACATGGTTTGGCAAGACAACGATGCCGACGGCATCCAGGATGCTGGTGAGCCAGGTCTGCCAAATGTGACCGTTACCCTTACCGGTACCACCGGGAATGGCGCTGCGGTTAGCTTGACCACTACCACCAACGCGAGCGGTATCTACACCTTTACAGGCTTGCAGCCAGGCACTTATGTGGTGACCTTCTCCAGCCCAGGCCCAGGCTATGCCCTGAGCCCACAGGATCAAGGCGGCGACGACACCAAGGACAGCGATGCTGCGCCAGGCACCCTGGCAACCATCCCAACGGTGCTGACTTCCGGCGAAACAGACCTTACCTGGGACGCTGGCTTCTACGGCAATGCTGAAATCGGGAACTTCGTTTGGGAAGACACAGACGGCGACGGTATCCAGGATGCTGGAGAACCAGGTATTTCGGGTGTGCCAGTGACCCTCAGCGGCACGGATGGCGCCGGCAACCCGGTGAACCTGACCACGACGACTAATGGCAGCGGCCTTTACCTGTTCACCAATCTGGTGCCTGGTACGTACAACCTAACCTTTGGCACTCCTGCCGGCTACACCTTGTCGCCACAAGACCAGGGCGGCAACGATGCCCTCGACAGTGACCCGGCGCCGGGCACGCAACAGACGATCAACACCGTACTGACTGCTGGGGAAAGCGACCTTACTTGGGACGCAGGTTTCTACAAAACCTCTACCATTGGCGACTTCGTGTGGAACGACATCAACGGCAACGGCATCCAGGATGGCGGCGAACCAGGTATCCCGAATGTAACGGTCACCCTGACCGGCACAACGGGCAGCGGCGCACCCGTGTCCTTGACCACGACTACCAACGGCAGCGGCGGGTATCAGTTCACTGGTTTGCAGCCAGGCACCTACAAGCTGACGTTCAGCAGCCCAGGCTCTACCTGGGCGGCAACGCCACAAGACCAGGGCGGCAACGACGCGGTGGATTCCGACATCAACCCAGGCACCTTGATGACCATCAACACCATCCTTACCTCGGGTGAAACAGACCTTACCTGGGACGCAGGTTTCTACCAAAAAGCAGAAATTGGCAACTTCGTATGGGATGACCTGGATGCAGACGGTATCCAAGACGGCGGCGAGCCGGGTATTGCCAACGTTCCGGTTACTTTGAACGGAACAACAGGCAACGGCACGGCGGTTACTTTGACGACCACGACCAATGCTACCGGCTTCTACCTGTTCAACAACCTGCAGCCTGGCACCTACAACGTGACGTTTGGCACGCCTGCCGGCTACACCCTGTCGCCACAAGACCAGGGCGGCAACGATGCCCTCGACAGCGACGCGGCACCAGGTACGCAACAGACCATCAATACCGTACTGGTTTCGGGCGAGAGCGACCTCACTTGGGATGCAGGTTTCTACAAAACGTCTGTTATCGGCGACTTTGTTTGGAACGACCTCGACGGCGATGGCATCCAGGATGCGGGCGAACCAGGCATTCCGAACCTGACCGTCACCCTGACCGGCACCGATGGCAACGGCAACCCAGTCACGTTGACCACCACGACCAACGGCGCGGGCGGCTACCAGTTCACTAACCTGGTGCCTGGAACCTACAAGCTGACGTTCAGCAGCCCAGGCTCCACTTGGGCAGCTTCGCCACAAGACCAGGGCGGCAACGATGCCCTGGATTCCGATATCAACCCAGGCACGCTGATGACCATCAATACCGTGCTTACTTCTGGGGAGAGCGACCTCACTTGGGATGCAGGTTTCTACCAGAAAGCATCTATTGGTGACTTTGTTTGGTACGACCTCGACAAGGATGGTATCCAGGATTCCGGCGAACCGGGCATCCCGAACCTGACCGTTACCCTTACCGGCACAACAGGAAATGGCACAGCCGTCACCTTGACGACGACGACCAACGGCAGCGGCAATTACTTGTTCCAGGACCTGCAACCCGGCACGTACAAGATCACCTTCACGTCGCCCGGAGCAAACTATACCGCGTCTCCGCAAGACCAGGGTGGCAACGATAACTTAGACAGCGATGGCAACCCAGGCACTTTGATGACAATAGACGAAGTCCTTGCTTCCGGCGAGTCGAACCTCAGCTACGACCAGGGCTTCTACCTGAACATCACCCTGACAACCCTGGTAGTGGATGTGAGCTGCTACAACGGTACAAACGGTTCTATTGACCTGACGGTGAACGGCGGAACAGCGCCCTACACTTATCTGTGGTCGAACGGCGCCACAACACAAGACCTGTCCGGGCTTTCAGTGGGCACCTATACCGTAACCGTGACGGATGTGAACGGATTCACGGCAACCACCAGCGCCGTTGTGAGCCAGCCGACCTTGCTGGTGCTTTCAACGACAAAAGTTGACGTGGCCTGCTTCGGTGGCGCAACGGGTTCTATCGACCTTACCGTGTCTGGCGGCTCACCGGCCTACAGCTACCTGTGGTCGAATGGCGCAACAACGCAAGACCTGACGGGTTTGACTGCCGGCACTTATACGGTGACCGTGACAGACTCCCACAACTGCACCATGACCATAAGCGCAACGGTTGGTCAGCCGACCGACCTGGCCTTGAGCGTGTCGGTGACCGACGTTCTCTGCAACGGCTTCTCCACGGGCGCCATCAACCTGACGGTAACGGGCGGCTCGCCGGCCTACACCTACCTGTGGTCAACGGGCGCGACGACAGAAGACCTGTCTGGCCTGAACGCCGGCACTTACACCGTGACTGTGACGGATTCGCACAACTGTACGAAGACCATTAGCGCAACGGTGAACCAGGCTACGCTGATCGTGCTGAGCAGCACCGTGACCGACGTTCTCTGCTTCGGCGGCACGAACGGCGCGGTTGACCTGACGGTGACGGGCGGCAACGCACCATACACCTACAACTGGTCGAACGGCGCGACGACGCAAGATTTGAGCAACGTTGCAGCCGGCACTTACACCGTGACGGTGACCGACGCGAACAACTGCACCAAGACGGCCAGCGCAACGGTGAACCAGCCGACCGACCTCGTGTTGAGCCGGGTGGTGACCGACGTGCTCTGCTTCGGCGGCACGAACGGCGCGGTTGACCTTACAGTCACCGGTGGCTCACCAGGCTACACCTACAGCTGGTCGAATGGCGCGACGACGCAAGATTTGACAAACGTGGCAGCGGGAACTTACACCGTGACCGTGACGGACACGCACAACTGCACGAAGACGATCAGCGCGACCGTCAACCAGCCTACCGACCTCGTATTGAGCCGGTCAGTGACCGACGTGCTTTGCTTTGGCGGCACGAACGGCGCAGTTGACCTGACGGTTTCCGGCGGTTCGCCAGGCTATACATACATCTGGTCGAATGGCGCGACAACGCAAGATTTGAACAACGTGGCAGCGGGAACTTACACCGTAACGGTGACGGACACGCACAACTGCACGAAGACGATCAGTGCTACGGTGAACCAGCCTACCAACCTCGTATTGAGCACTGTGGTGACCGACGTTCTCTGCAACGGCTTCTCCACGGGCGCGATCAACCTGACGGTGACGGGCGGCTCGCCGGCCTATACCTACCTGTGGTCAACGGGCGCGACGACAGAAGACCTGTCTAACCTGAGCGCCGGCACCTACACCGTAACGGTGACGGATTCGCACAACTGTACGAAGACCGTCAGCGCGACGGTGAACCAATCTACCTTGATCGTGCTGAGCACCAGCGTAACCGACGTGCTTTGCTTCGGCGGCACGAACGGCGCGGTTGACCTGACGGTGACGGGCGGCAACGCACCATACACCTACAACTGGTCGAACGGCGCGACGACGCAAGATTTGAGCAACGTTGCAGCCGGCACTTACACCGTGACGGTGACCGACGCGAACAACTGCACCAAGACGGCCAGCGCAACGGTGAACCAGCCGACCGACCTCGTCCTGAGCCGGGTGGTGACCGACGTGCTCTGCTTCGGCGGCACGAACGGTGCAGTTGACCTGACCGTTTCCGGCGGTTCGCCAGGCTACACCTACAACTGGTCGAACGGCGCGACGACGCAAGATTTGAGCAACGTGGCAGCTGGCACTTACACCGTGACGGTGACCGACACGCACAACTGCACCAAGACGATCAGTGCAACGGTGAACCAGCCGACCGACCTCGTTCTGAGCCGGGTGGTGACCGACGTTCTCTGCTTCGGCGGCACGAACGGCGCGGTTGACCTGACGGTTTCCGGCGGTTCGCCAGGCTACACTTACAACTGGTCGAACGGCGCGACGACGCAAGATTTGAACAACGTGGCAGCGGGTACTTACACTGTAACGGTAACGGACACGCACAACTGCACGAAGACGATCAGTGCTACGGTGAACCAGCCTACCAACCTCGTATTGAGCACTGTGGTGACCGACGTTCTCTGCAACGGCTTCTCCACGGGCGCGATCAACCTGACGGTGACGGGCGGCTCGCCGGCCTATACCTACCTGTGGTCAACGGGCGCGACGACAGAAGACCTGTCTAACCTGAGCGCCGGCACCTACACCGTAACGGTGACGGATTCGCACAACTGTACGAAGACCGTCAGCGCGACGGTGAACCAATCTACCTTGATCGTGCTGAGCACCAGCGTAACCGACGTGCTTTGCTTCGGCGGCACGAACGGCGCGGTTGACCTGACGGTGACGGGCGGCAACGCACCATACACCTACAACTGGTCGAACGGCGCGACGACGCAAGATTTGAGCAACGTTGCAGCCGGCACTTACACCGTGACGGTGACCGACGCGAACAACTGCACCAAGACGGCCAGCGCAACGGTGAACCAGCCGACCGACCTCGTCCTGAGCCGGGTGGTGACCGACGTGCTCTGCTTCGGCGGCACGAACGGTGCAGTTGACCTGACCGTTTCCGGCGGTTCGCCAGGCTACACCTACAACTGGTCGAACG
Source organism: uncultured Saprospiraceae bacterium (assembly GCA_964621185.1). Lineage (GTDB taxonomy): Bacteria > Bacteroidota > Bacteroidia > Chitinophagales > Saprospiraceae > M3007. Next base: position 18,553 of record CAZULM010000016.1, read on the forward strand.
GCGCGACGACGCAAGATTTGAGCAACGTGGCAGCCGGCACTTACACCGTGACAGTGACCGACACGCACAACTGCACCAAGACGATCAGCGCAACGGTGAACCAGCCGACCGACCTCGTTCTGAGCCGGGTGGTAACCGACGTGCTCTGCTTCGGCGGCACGAACGGCGCGGTTGACCTGACGGTTTCCGGCGGCTCGCCAGGCTATACCTACAACTGGTCGAATGGCGCGACAACGCAAGATTTGAACAACGTGGCAGCGGGTACCTACACGGTGACGGTGACGGATACGCACAACTGCACCAAGACGGTCAGCGCGACCGTCAACCAGCCGACCAACCTGGTGTTGAGCACAGTAGTGACAGATGTTGCCTGCAACGGCGGCACCACCGGCGCCATCAACCTGACGGTGACGGGAGGCTCGCCTGCATATACCTACCTGTGGAGCACAGGCGCGACGACAGAAGACCTGTCTGGCCTGAGCGCTGGCACCTACACGGTAACGGTGACGGATTCGCACAACTGTACGAAGACGATCAGTGCAACGGTGAACCAATCTACCTTGATCGTGCTGAGCAGCACCGTGACCGACGTGCTCTGCTTCGGCGGCTCGAACGGCGCGGTTGACCTGACAGTTTCCGGCGGCAACACGCCATACAGCTACTTGTGGTCGAACGGTGCAACAACGCAGGATTTGAACAACGTGGTGGCCGGCACCTACACCGTGACCGTAACCGATGCAAACGGTTGTACGAAGACAACAAGCGCGACCGTCAACCAGCCAACCGACCTCGTGTTGAGCCGGTCAGTGACCGACGTGCTTTGCTTCGGCGGCTCGAACGGCGCAGTTGACCTGACGGTTTCCGGCGGCTCACCAGCCTACACCTACATCTGGTCGAATGGCGCAACAACGCAAGATTTGACAAACGTAGTAGCGGGTACCTACACGGTGACGGTGACGGATTCGCACAATTGTACGAAGACCATCAGCGCGACGGTGAACCAACCTACCAACCTGGTATTGAGCACACAAGTGTTCAATGTCTCTTGCAATGGCGGGGCAACAGGTTCTATCGACCTGACCGTATCTGGCGGCTCACCCGCTTACACCTACTTGTGGAGCAATGGCGCTACCACGCAGGACATCTTCAACCTCTCTGCAGGAACTTACACAGTGACTGTGACAGACTCGCACAACTGTACCAAAACCATTTCGGCTGCGGTACAGCAAGCAAGCCTGCTGGTTGCCACGGAAACGCATACCAACATCCTTTGTAACGGTAGCGCTACTGGCTCGATCAATGTTACTGTATCGGGTGGAACCCCTGCTTATAGCTATCAATGGAACGACGGCCCGCAAACGGAAGATCGTTTCAACCTCACAGCAGGTACCTACACCGTGACGGTAACGGATGCCAACCAGTGCACTGTTTCTGTTTCTGCTACCATTACCCAGCCACCAGCCCTTGTATTGTCCACCTCGGTGACGAATATCTTGTGCAATGGCGGTTCAGAAGGGGCCATCGACCTCACCGTAACCGGTGGCGTTGCACCATACACCTACGCATGGGGCAATGGGCAAACCACGCAAGACCTGAACACGCTGCCTGCCGGCACTTATTGTGTGACGGTAACGGATGCCAACGCTTGTACAAAAACAACTTGTGCAACAGTTACACAACCGCCAGCACTGGGCGGCATAGCGGTAGCATCGCCGGTATCTTGCTTCGGCGGCAGCAACGGGTCTATCAACCTCACGGTTTCCGGCGGTACACCGGGCTACACCTTCGCATGGAGCAATGGCGCCACCACGGAAGACCTGACCAACCTTACGGCTGGCTCTTACAACGTGGCCATTACAGATGCCAACGGTTGTGTGGCGTTTGCCAGCGCAACGGTTACCCAGCCCACTGAGCTCAGCCCGAGCGTGGTGGTGACGGACGTGGCTTGCAACGGCGGCAACACGGGCGCGGTTGACCTCTCTGTTTCTGGCGGAACGCCCGGCTATACATACATCTGGACAACAGGCGCCACTACCCAGGATATTTCAAACCTGACAGCTGGCACATACACTGTAACCGTTACAGATGCGAACGGTTGCACCAAGTCTGTAGTCGCCGTGGTGGGTGAAAACACCTCCATCCAGGCAAGCACCGTTGTGACAAATACCAATTGCTTCGGTAGCGCCGACGGTTCCATCGACCTCACCGTTACAGGTGGCGCAGGTGGCTATACCTACGACTGGTCGAACAACGGGCCTCAAAACCCGGATACCGATCCGCAGGATTTGCTCAATGTACCAGCGGGCACCTATACAGTTACGATCACCGATGCCAATGGCTGTCAGAAGATCGTAACGGCCACTGTAGGCCAGCCGACGCAGATTCTGTTGACAGGAGTTGTTACGCCAGTGGCTTGCTTCGGCGGCTCGAACGGCGCCATCAACCTCACCGCGAGCGGCGGTACGCCTGACTACACCTACTTGTGGTCGAATGGCGCGACAACGGAAGACTTGAACGGCCTCTCCTCAGGCACTTATACGGTCACTGCTACCGACAGTCACGGCTGTACCAGAACCTTCTCGGCAACCGTGACCCAGCCAACACTGCTCAACCCGAGCGTCGTAGTGACCAATGTCGCTTGTTTCGGTGGCAACACAGGCTCTATCGACTTGAGCGTGAGCGGTGGCACCCCGGGTTACACCTATCTGTGGTCGAACGGCGCAACCACACAAGACATATTTGGCCTTGTGATTGGAACCTACACCGTGACGGTAACTGATGCCAATGGTTGTACAAAAACCATTTCCGGTACGGTAACGCAGCCCGATCCGCTTGATGCCTCAGCAATAATCACAAAGGTTATCGGCTGCACAGGCGGCAACAACGGTGCGATTGACCTCACGGTAACTGGCGGCACACCTGGCTACACTTACCTGTGGTCGAACGGTGCTACTACCCAGGATATTTCTAACCTTGCGGCAGGCACGTACACCGTAACGATCAGGGATTCTAAAAACTGCTCGCTTGTCCGGTCATTTGTTGTCGATCAATTTGGCGACCTGTTGGCCTCCATCGTTGGCACAAACCCATCCTGCGCCGGCACGGCAACTGGATCGGCTGACCTCACGGTTTCAGGCGGCTTGATGCCGTACAGCTACCATTGGTCAAACAATGCCACGACAGAAGACCTGTTCAACCTCGTCGCTGGAACTTATGCCGTGACAGTAACCGATGCCAACAATTGCACCGCAGTTGCAAGTGTCACGCTGGTCGATCCGACCATCTTCCTGACGGCCATCCCAACGCCGGTGAAATGCTTCGGCGGCAATGACGGTTCCATCAACCTCACGGCAACAGGCGGCAACGGTGGCTTCACTTTCAGTTGGAGCAACGGCTCTTCCAGCGAAGACCCGACCGGCCTAAGCGCAGGCACCTACACCGTTACCGTAACGGATGTTAACGGTTGCACCAAAACGATTAGCGCAACCGTGACCCAACCGCCGGCACTGGCTGTGACGGGCGTTACGACCAATGTGTCTTGCAATGGCGGCAGCAACGGCGCCATCAACATCACGGCATCGGGCGGTACGCCACCTTACACCTACCTCTGGTCAAATGGTTCGACAACCGAAGACCAAACAGGCTTGTCGATCGGCACGTACACCGTAACGGTGACAGATGTGAACAACTGCACCAGAACCGCAGCGTTCACCATCACCCAGCCGCCGGTGTTGTCTGTCAACGTGCAGAACATCGATCCATCTTGTATCGGTGTCAACAACGGCGCTGTCAGGATCAACGTGACGGGTGGTACGCCGGGCTACACATTCCTGTGGTCGAACGGCACTACCCAGCAAAACCTGAACAACGTGGGTGCAGGCACCTACTGCGTGACGGTAACAGACAGCAGGGGCTGTACGGCGACCCTTTGCGCGACGGTGGTAAATTCGCCAGAAATCCTCCTGAGCGTATCGGTGACCAATGTGTCTTGCAACGGCGGCAGCAATGGCGCCATCAACCTGACCGTTACCGGCGGCACGCCTGGGTTCACCTTCCAATGGTCGAACGGGTTCACGTCGGAAGACTTGACCAACCGGACCGCAGGCACCTACACCGTTACAGTCACTGATGCCAACGGCTGTACCAAATCGATCAGTGCGACCATTACCCAGCCTCCAGCAATAAACATCACCTCAACATCTGAGCCTGTTTCCTGCAACGGCGGTAACAATGGTTCGATCAACATCACGGTGACAGGCGGTACGCCTCCTTTCAGCTACCAGTGGTCGAACGGAGCAACCACGGAAGACATCGTTGGCTTACAGGCTGGCATGTACACCGTGACCGTAACAGATGCCAATGGTTGCACCAAAACGCATACCCGTTCGGTTACACAACCACCAGCGATTGGCTTGTCAATGGCCGTGACCATCGGCTGCGATGGCCTGACCACGATAGACTTGTCTGTAAACGGCGGTACCACATCTTGCGGCATCCCATACTACACCTACCAATGGTCGAATGGGGCCATATCGCAAGACCTCGTGGGCGTGCCAAGCTGTGAAACCTACTCGGTTACGGTGACAGACTGCAACGGTTGCGTGAAAACAACCTCTGTTACCATCCCGTGCGTGCAAGCAATGGACCTGTCAACCCAGGTGACGCATGTTGATTGCTACGGTGGCAGCAACGGCGCCATCGACCTGACGGTTACGGGCGGATTTGGTGGTTACACCTATATGTGGAACAACAACGCCACCACCCAAGACCTTAGCAACCTCACTTCGGGTATTTACGCGGTGACGGTTACCGACAACCACGGGTGCAAAGCATACCGCACTGTTGTGGTGACGCAGCCTACAGACTTCCGGGTGATCACCTCCTCAACCTCTGCGGGTTGCGGTGGCAACACGGGCACGATCACGGTGGACGTTACCCTCGGCGGCATCGCTCCTTGGAGCTACAACTGGTCGTCCTCTTGCGGCGCTACGGGCACTGGCTCTTCCACAACTGAGCCGTTTACCATCACCGGCTTGCAAGGTGGCTGTACCTACAACCTGACCATCACCAATGGAAATGGCTGTACGGAAACTGCAACCCAAGCGGTGAGCGGCGGCGGCACTGGCCTGACCGTGTCTGCAGTGGCAACCAACGCATCCTGTGGCCAGTCGAACGGCACAGTCACCACGACCGTTACCGGCGGCGCCGCACCGTTCTCCTACACCTGGAGCAATGGCGCTACGACGGCAAACCTGACAGGCGTTCCTGCAGGAACTTACTGCGTCACCGTCAGCGACGTTTCCGGCTGCTCCGGCACGGCCTGCGCAACAGTTACCCAGGCCAACGGGCCGAACATCACGGTTGTTTCCACCACCAATGTCAACTGCTTCGGTGGCAACAATGGTGCGATAAACATCAACGTGACCGGTGGCACAACGCCATATACCTACATCTGGACGAACGGAGCGACGACCCAGGACCTTAACAACCTGGTGGCCGAAACCTATTGTGTAACAGTGAGCGATGCGGGCGGCTGTACGGCAACGGCGTGTGTGACCATCACCCAGCCGACCCAGCTTGTGGCCACTGCGACCTCAACACCCGCAGCTTGCGGCCAGTCGAATGGTTCTGTAACCGTGACAGCAACGGGCGGCACACCAGGCTACAGCTACCTGTGGACCACAGGCGCCACTACCCAGACGGTAACAGGCTTGGCAGCAGGATCGTATTGCGTTACCGTGACCGATTCGAAAGGCTGCACGAAAACAGCCTGTGCAACAGTCGGCTCAACTGGCGGCCTCACGGCAACAACCAGCACCACTCCGGCACAGTGCTTCGGCGCTTGCAACGGCACCATCACAGTTGATGTCGCCAATGGCACACCGAACTACTCCTACAACTGGACGAATGCCGGCGGTGCGGTTGGAAGCGGTGGCCCGATCGGAGCTGAACCGTTCACCATTACCGGACTCTGTGCCTCTACCTACACTGTCACAGTGACGGATGGCAATGGATGTACGGCAGTTGTGACGGCAACCGTAGGCCAGCCAAGCCAGATCGTCGCCACGACAACTACGACTCCAGCTTCTTGCGGGCTTACAAATGGCAGCGTCAACCTGACCGTGTCTGGTGGGAATTCACCATACAACTACATCTGGAGCAACGGTGCTACAACGCAAGACCTGGCGAATGTCGGCGCTGGAACATACTGCGTCACCATTACCGACGCATTCGGCTGCAGCAGGACAACCTGCGCTACAGTAGGCTCCGCCAACGGCCCGAACCTGACGATAAGCTCGACCAACGTGCTTTGCTTCGGCGGCAACAATGGTTCGATCAACTTGTCGGTCACAGGCGGCACCACGCCATACACCTATCTGTGGTCTAACGCTGCTACCACGCAGGATTTGAACAACCTCACCGCAGGCCAATACTGCGTAACCGTGACCGATGCCAGCAACTGTACGGCAACCACTTGTGTGACCATCACACAGCCAGCCGCTCCAGTCACCATCACTGGAATCGTCACAGATGCAGCTTGCAACCTGAACAACGGCGCAGTGAACATCACGCCTGCAGGCGGCACAACCCCGTACACTTACTTGTGGACGGGCGGCGCCACCACGCAAGACCTCAACAATGTGGGTGCAGGAACCTACTGCGTAACAGTCACCGATGCGAACGGTTGCTCTAAGACGGCATGCTTCACCGTACAGCAAGGCAATTGCTGCGTTTCAACGGCAGTCGGCAACCCAACCACCGCTTGTGGCACCGCCAACGGTTCCCTGACGGTGAACGTCGTCAACGGCGCCGCGCCATACAACTGGGTATTGAGCACTGGCCCAACGGGAACTTCCCAGAATGCCATCTTCACCATCCCAGGCCTGGCGGCTGGCTCATACTGCGTCACGATCACGGATCAGGCTGGTTGCACTTCAACCGCTTGCGCAGTGGTGAACTCCACAGGCACCTTCAGTTTGATACCGCTCCATATCTGCGCCCCAACTTGCGGCCAGGTGGACGGAAACGTGATCATAGATGTCGTGGGCGGCGTAGGCCCGTACACCTTCAACTGGGCAGGCACTGCCGGCACAGGAACAGGCACTTCGGCTACCGAACCGATCACCATCAACGGCCTGGTGTCGGGCAGCTTCTGTGTCACCATTACAGATGCCACTGGCTGTAACGCAGTCTTCTGCGCGCCAATACCGAACGCTACCGGCCTCATCGTCGGCGCGACGGGAACTTGCGCAACGTTCTGCGGCGGCACCGATGGCAAGCTCACCGTCGGCGTGTTCAACGGAACCGGCCCATACACCTACAATTGGACAGATGCCGACGGCAACGAAGGCACTGGCACCGGAACGGGCAACCCATTTGTGATCCCGAACCTGCCTGCCGGAAACTACGACGTCACGGTCACCAGCCTCGAAGGTTGTACCGGAACTGCTTCGGCTGAAATAACGAAGGTCACTTTGATTACCGCAACAGCCGCCACAACAGGCGTTACCTGCGGCGGCAACCAGGGCACCATCAACATCAACGTCGAAAACGGTTCCGGCCCATACACCTGGACGGGCATCGGCAACGGCGGCACCTCGGCAACTGAACCGATTGTTATTACCGGCCTCACTTCTGGAACCTACACCATTTCAGTGGTGGATGGCAACGGCTGCGACGTTTCGGTAACGGCCACGGTTGGCGGCAACATCGGTGGTATCGCCTTCAACGATTTCAACGCCGACTGCGACTTCGGCAGCAACGAGTTCGGCCTCGACAGCGTACTGGTTTACCTCTACGAGTGCAACAACCCGCTGCCTGTCGATTCTATCTGGTCGGATGAAAACGGCGCGTTCTTGTTCCCGAACTTGAACAACTATCCGTACCGCCTCGAATTCGTGGTAGTGAAAGACTCTTGCTGCCTCAAACCTTCGCTCGCTTGCGCAGGTGTGGGCGCCACGGTTCAGTTCATCACCGCAGCCAACTGCGACGTGCGCGTAGGCTTCCTGAACCCGGCAGACTACTGCCAGAAGGATCCTGTGATCGCATTCTCCTGTTTCGCACAAGGCAAGACAGACCAGGTGACATCGCAGGTGATCGGCTTGATACCATACAACGCGATTGACCGCACGGAGATTTACGGCAACGTTGCGGCCAACAACGAGCTCATCGGATCGGTTTACGGAATGGCTTACGACCGCTCCAACAAGTACCTCTACGCTTCCGCATTCCTGAAGCGCCACGTAGGACTTGGTGAGCTTGGCCTCGGCGGCATTTACCGTGTCGATTACCACAACGGCGCCAACAACCCGACTGTCACGAAGGTTTACACTGTGCCAAATGTGGGTTCTGTCATCCGCCCGGCTGACCTGAGCGCGCCCGACGTGCCAAGCATGGACACGGATGCGTTCGGCAAAGTCGGCAAGGTAGGCCTCGGCGACCTGGATATCTCTGGCGACAACACGCTGTGGACGGTCAACCTGAACACCCGCAACCTCGTTCGGGTGGACAGCATCCTGACCAATAACCCGACATCGGTCGAAATCCCGATCACTTCGGCGCCCAACTGCTCAAACGGCGTATTCCGCCCGCTCGGCTTGCACGTCGATTGCGACAAGATTTATGTCGGTGGCGTATGTACGGGTGAAAATGCGAACGGCACGTCGAACGACCTCTCGGCTTCCATACATGTGTACAACACCCGCACCAACACCTGGTCGATGGTATTGAGCTGGAGCCTGGCACTCCCCGCCTACAACCACGGCGACATCGTGGGCAGCGTCAACCAAAACCTTGCCCAGTGCAAGGAGTGGGAGACCTGGACGGATGTCTATACCGAGCGCAACCTGGTGGCGAACACCGGTGCCGGCGAGCCTTCCAATATCTTCAATGGCAACTTTGAGATCATTGGTGGCGGCCCAACCGGCGCTGAGTTCCGCTGCCGCGGCCAAGCGATGGTTTCCGACATCGAGATCACCCGCGAAGGCATGATGGTCATTGCGATGATGGACCGCAGCGGGCACCAGTTCGGCTACCGCCAGCACCGCCCGAACACCGATCAGGGCAACCCGATCTCGGCCAGCGCAGGTGGCGATATACTCGCTGCATACCCGATCAACAACGTTTGGACACTGGAGAACAACGGCACCATCCCAGGCTTGAACCGCACCAGCGTATTTGGGCCTAACTCCAACGATGGCCCAGGCGGAGGTGAGTTCTTCTACGACAACACGCGCTACACCCACCTCGACGCAGAAGCTGGTGGCCTGTTGTACGTTCCTGGCCGCGACGAGCTGCTGGGCGCCATCAACAACCCGAACACTTCTGAGTACAACTTCGGTGGTGGCGTGGTGTACTACGACCTGCTGCACGGCAATACGACGCGCAACGACCTCACGCTCCTCGACCCGGTGGCAAGCTCCGTCGGTATCGGCATGGCCAACACGATAGGCGACCTCGAAGCACTTTGCGACGAAGCGCCCATCCAGATCGGCAACTACGTTTGGAACGATGCCAACGAAGACGGTATCCAGGATCCATGCGAAAGCCCGATTCCAGGCGTGCTCGTCAGCCTGTACGACGACAATGGCAAATTGCTCGCCAGCACCGTGACAGGCCAAAACGGCGAATACTACTTCACGGGCATCGGCACCGTCAACGAAGCGTGGATCGCAACGCCAGGGCACGACAGCATCCAGCCGTTCACCAAGTACAAGATCGTGTTTGGTAAGAACGCCAACCTCAATCAGTTCAACGTGAATACGGAGAAACTGATCGTCAACGGCGTGAAATTCCACCTCACGATCCCGAACGTAGGCATCGGCTGGCACAAAGACTGGAACGACTCCGACGCGATGATCGCCGACGCACCGGCCAAGCCATGGCACCAGTACCCGACCATCATGCTCACCACGGGCATGGCGGGCTGCTCCGACCATACTTACGATGCAGGCTTCGTGGCAGAAACTTCTACCGACCTCATCGCTTGTGCGATGGAGCCCGGTGGCAACACTGCCCAGTTTGTGCTGACAAACGCCAATGTGATCGTGAATCCGAGCGGAAACGGCACGGTGACCTACCACGCCTCTACCCAGGATGCACAAACCAACACTGGCCAGTTGTCGAGCCCATACACGGCACAGCACGATGTGGTCATCTACGCCAGGATCACGCAAGGAACCTTGTTCAACGTAGTGGCCCTGCGCCTGAAGGTGGCCGACCTGCCAGTAGCGCACACCGCCCAACTGAAAGGTTGCCCGGATGTGTTCGACGGCCCAACGGCTACGTTCAACTTACAAGATGCCAGCGCACAGGTGTCCGGCGGCCAGGCAGGCATGACGGTAACGTACTACGAGACCAAAGCTGATGCCGAAGCAGGCACCAACCCTGTGCCTGTGCCGTACAAAGGAACAACCAAGTCGCTATGGGCACGCGTGAGCAACGATGCCGGCTGCTACGACCTCGACATCGTTCAACTGGTCGTGCTGCCAAGCCCCGGTGTGGTGCTGACAGCTACCGACAACACTTGCACGGGCGCTGGACTGGGCTCAATTGCAGCAACAATGTTCGACGGCCCTGCAGGCTACACCTACCAGTGGTCAACCGGCTTGACACAAGGCCCGCTGACCGGCACGACTACATCGCTGACCGGCCTGAATGCCGGCTTGTACACGGTGACGGTGACAGACGGTAACGGATGTACCATGTCGGCAACTGCACAGGTGTCTGACGGGCTGCTGTTCTCCATCGTGCCCATCCCGAACTATGACGTTGAAGCAGGCACTGCGATTGGCCCGATTGTGCTGCAAACCACCACTTGGGGCGCAAACTTCACCTGGACGGGCGGCGCACCAGTTGGCCTGGCGAACGGAACGGCAACCAGCATGTTCCCGCTCATACCGACCTTCAACACGCAGATCGGATCGACAACGGTAACGGTAACGGCAACCTTGGGCAATTGCACCAACACGGCGCAGTTCAGCATCACAGCCGACGACCAAACGCCGCCGAACGCAGTTTGCAAGGACATCGTGCTGATGCTCGATGCCAACGGCAACGGCAGTATCACGCCGCAAATGATTGACGGCGGCTCTACCGATAGCTACGCTGCAACCAACCAGCTGACCTTGACAGCATCACAGACCTCGTTCAACATGACGAACCTCGGTGTGAACAACGTCATGCTGACAGTGACCGACCCGAGCGGCAACTCCGCTACTTGTATGGCGAAGGTCACCGTACAGTCGGTTGTTGTCGTGGCGCCGGTGGCGGCCATCAACAGCGTTCAGATGCAGTCTTGCATGGCGCCGTTCGAGGTACAGTTCTACGATGCCTCCATTGGCAACCCGACAGCTTGGGTGTGGAACTTCCCCGGTGGCGTGCCATCTACCTCGACAGCACAGAACCCGAAAGTCATGTACGCACAACCCGGGCAATACCTCGCACAGTTGGTGGCGATGAACTCGGCGGGCGAAGACGAAGCGGTGACAGAGCACAAAGTTCAGAAGTTCCAGCCAATGGCGCTGTTCACCCATGCGGTGGTTCCGAACAGCCTGAAGGTATTGTTCGACAACAAGTCGGAAAACACGACGGCGGTACACTGGAGCTTCGGCGACGGCGCGGAAAGCACTGAATTTAGCCCAACGCATACCTACGCGGTAGCCGGCTCCTACATCGTTGAGCTGATGGTTTCAAACGGCTGCGGTGTCGAGGTGCTGCAAAAAGTGGTGAATGTGACGGCTGGCTCGGTAAGCACATCCGAAGAGCATTGGTTGCAAGAATTCAAGCTGTTCCCGAACCCGAACCCGGGCGCCTTCACAGTAGAAATGAGCGGAACAGGCGAAGACGAAGTACAGTTTGTGCTCTACGACCTGCTCGGCCAGGTAGTGAAACGCGAAACGGCCGACTTCCACGGCGGCGATTTGAAACAGGTGTTCAACTATGGCGAACTGCCATCGGCCTTGTACACCCTCAGCATCCAAAGTGGCAAGAACGTGGCCTTCGTAAAAGTGATGATACAACGATAGTGAACACGGGCTTCAAAGCCTGATAATGATGAAAAAGCGCCGCTCCGGGGTTTCCGGGGCGGCGCTTTTCGTTTCCGTGGGGCTACAAATATTATCGCCCCGCTGGGGCTACAAATATTATCGCCCCGCTGGGGCTAGTAGCCAAACACCTCTTCCAACGTCAGCTCCTGCACTTTCCCCAGCTTTCGCAGATACTTGAAATCGACCCGCTGGCGGTCGCCCAGCACCAGCCAGGTATATTTCCGGCCTTTTACCTGCGATTTTTGGAAAAGGAGCAAGTCTTCGATGCCCGCCTTTTCCAACCTGCGGTAGGTGTCTTCCCGAAGGTCGTGGTTGGTGTAGCCCTTGTCGCGGTTGGCGCGCCAGGTCCAGAATAAATCCGAGCGGACGATGCGACTGCCGGCGATCTTTTTCAGCACACTTTGGCGGGCTGTTTCTATTTGCGGGGCCGAAACCGGCATGGTTTCCAGGATGGCCTGGTATGCTTCCACGGCATCCCGCAATTTGTCGGGCTGGGTGCCCACATAGCCTTGCAGCCAATGCGCCCGGTTTTTCTTGCTTGGGTTGCTCGCGTGCACATAAGCCGAGTAAGCCAAAGCCTTCGACTCGCGGATTTCCTGGAACACGATGCTGGAAAGGCCGTACCCGAAATACTGGTTGTACCATTCCCCCAAAATATATTCTTCGAGGTTGAACCTGGGGGTGCCTTTCGATATCAGCATCAGTTCCACCTGGACGGTGGGGAAATGAACAAAAAGCACCTTGTCGGCGCGAACGCCAACCTCCTTGTACTTTTTGCTCGGGATGACCGGTTTTTGCCCAGCATTGGCTGGGTGATATTTTTGTATGATGGTGGTAGCCGCACGGGCTGTTTTTGCGCCGAAATAAAGAACATCGTGTTTGTAAGAGCTCAGTTCCCGCAAAAGCCCGGTGAGGTCGCCCGGCTTCAATGCCTTTAATTCCGCCGCGGAAAGCTTGTCGGTAAAGGGCGAAACATGGCCGTGCTTGGCGTAGCTCGACATGGCTTTGCTCAGCACGGTTTGTTTGTCGGTCTTGGCATTCACGCGGCGGAGCAGGATGTCGTCCACCAGGTTTTTGAGCGCGTCGGGGTTGGGCTGAGCATCGGCCAACAGGCTTTCCAGCAGTGCTACCCCTTCTTCAAAGCTCTCCTCCAAGCCGCTGAGGGTGAGGTAAAAATGGTCGTCCTGACAATTGGTGGAAAAGTGCAGGCCCAGGCGATAGATTGCTTGCTGCAATTGGGTGGGCGTCAATTTTGAAGTGCCGAGGAAGGGCAGATAGCCAGCCAGCACCCCCAGGCGACGGTCTGCCGTTTTTCCCATGTCAAAGCAGTAGTGGAGGCGGAAGAGCTTGCTTTTTTTGTCTTGGACGCCCCGTAGCTTGACATGCTTGGAAATAGATGCCTTTTTTATAACTTTTTTGAAATCAATAAATTGCGGTTCGATATCCGGGGTGCTTTTTTGTAAAAACGCTTTCGCGAAGCCTGAAATGCCTTCCCGGTTCACTTCGATGGGCGTGATGGCGGGCTTTTCCACCTTCATCACCGAGTTGTCCTCGCCCTGGTGTTTGTAAACGACGGCGTAATTATCGGGGCGGATATGTTTTCTTGCAAAGGCCACGATGTCGGCTTTGGTCAGCTTTTCCAGCTTTTTCCAGCGGCCCACAAAATCCTGCCAGTCGATGCCAAGCACAAAGGCCCCGGTAATCGTAGCCGCGCGGCCCTGGTTCTTTTCATAGGATTTTATTTCCGAAAGTTTGAGGTCCTTGAGAACAGCCTCTGGCAGCCAGTCTTCAAAGTTGCCGTTGCGCAGGTTCTCCAATTGTCCCATCAACAGTTTTTCGACTGCTTCCAGCGTCTGCCCCTCGCGGGGCTTGGCGAGCATGAGCAGGCTGCTGAAATCCTCGTAAGCGCGCGGGTATGCATAAGCTTCAAGCAGGAGCTGTTTTTGCAGCAGGTTCACGTCGAACAAGCCTGCCTGGTAGTTGTGGAGGATGCCTGCGACTAAGGGCAGTATGGCCGCCTCTTCCGAATCAGCTCCGGGGAAGCGCCAGCCCAGTTCAATCCAGGGGGCTTCGTGGCCATACACGTCGCGTTGGGTGCGCTGGCGAAGAGGGGGCTGTTCTTCAAACCTGAACGGCGGTATGGGCTTCGCTTTCCAGCCCCCAAAATATTTTTCCGCCAATTGTACAACCGCTTCCGGGTCAAAATCGCCCGACATGATAATGCCAATGTTGTTCGGCACGTAATATTGGTCGAAAAACTTGTAGATATTGGTCTGGGAAGGATTTTTCAGGTCTTCGCCGCGGCCCAAGGTGGTTTGGGTACCGTAGGGGTGGGAGGGGGTCAGGGTTTCCTGCATGGCTTTCAGCGACTTGCGGAAATCCTTGTCTTGACTGATATTGTATTCCTCAAACACCGTTTCCAGCTCGGTGTGAAACAGCCGCAGGATGGGTCGGCGGAAGCGCTCGCTTTCCAGGGCGAACCAGCGCTCCAGCTCGTTGGCCGGTATGTCGTTCACATATACCGTTTGTTCCACCCAGGTATAGGCGTTGGTGCCTTTGGCGCCGATGGCGCTCACCAGTTTGTCGTATTCGTTGGCGGCGGCGAGCTTGGCAGCTTCGAAGCTTAGGCGGTCGATTTCAGCGTAAAGTGCCTTTTTTTTGGCAGGGTCGCGTTCCTGTCGGTGCTCTTCAAACTTGAGCTCTATCTGGTCGAGCAGCATTTTTTCCTTGGGCCAGTCCAGAGAGCCGAGCTTATCGGTGCCTTTGAACATCATGTGTTCGAAATAGTGTGCCAGACCGGTGGTGTCGGCGGGATCGTGCTTGCTGCCAGCGCGCACAGCAATCTCGGTATAAACGCGGGGCTCATCTTTGTTGACGGTGAGGAAAAGTTTCAGGCCATTGCTCAGGGTGTGTTGCTGCACCTGTATCGGGTCGCCCGCAACGCTTTTGAATTTGATTTTGGCAGGCCGGGAGGGCGCAAATTCGTGCATAGTTTGGTGTGTTTAGCGGTTTAATCAGCGTGGATTATGGATGTTGTTGACAGTTCGGGGTTAAAACGGAATTAAAGGTAAATGGTTTTTAGTATTGAGCCATCATCGTGGAATGAATATCTTTTAATCAATTAACCTATGATGTTAAATCTGCAATTCAAAAAAATCCTGGCCTATCTTCGCCAAATGAAACCAGTTTTGTTGCTATTGATCATGTTTCTTGTGCTGCCATTGCACGGGCAGTCCGGGAACCCGCACAGCATGGCCGCAACGGCTGACACCCAAAGCTTTACCCTTGTCGTCAAAGCAATGGATACGTTTGAAATATGGGCAGCCAGAGAACAAGTTCAGATTATTGGTGCTTACCCTCCTGCAAAGATCGTGGTCATACGCACTACCAGCCTTGTTTTTAAGGAAAAAATCGCCCAACATCCCCTTGTTTTGTTCATTTCGACAGCCAGCGGCAGCCCGAAGCCAGAATTGCCCGTCCCCGGACAGAATTTATTTGTCAACAAAATCAACGTGGCGCAAGCTCTTTTCCCACAATTCGATGGACTAGGTTCGGTGGTGTCTATCAAAGAATTCCGCTTCGATCCTTTGGACGTTGACCTGAAAAACAGGGTGCTCGATTCACCAGATGCTGCGAATGAGTTGACGACACACGCAGCGATAATGTCATCACTGGTGGGTGGCGCGGGCAATTCCGACACCCAGGGCAGGGGCGCCGCGCCGGGCTGTGTTTTGATTTCTTCTGGTTTCGGGCTGTTGCTGCCGGAAGCGGACTACGCGGCGCAAGGGATCACGGTGCAAAACCACGCGTATGGGGTAGGGATTGAGAATTTCTACGGCGCCAATGCGCTGGCTTATGATGTCAGCACACAGGAAAACCCTCACCTGCTGCATGTTTTTTCTGCCGGGAACAATGGCATGGAAACTTCGTCAGCAGGAAAATACGCGGGCGTTCCTGGCTTCTCCAACCTGACGGGAAATTTTAAGATGGCAAAAAACGTGCTCACCGTCGGCGCCGTGGATTCCCTCGGCGCCCTGGCCTTTTTTAGTTCCCGAGGTCCTGCTTACGACGGGCGCACCAAGCCCGATCTGGTGGCGTTCGGCCATGATGGGAGCTCTGGTGCCGCAGCCCTGGTGTCGGGGGCTGCGGCAGTTTTGCAACAGGCCTACTACGAACAATACGGCAGCTTGCCAGGAGCTGACCTGATTCGGGCCGTCCTCATCAATGCTGCAGAAGACCGGGGCAGGCCAGGGCCCGATTTTGAATACGGTTTTGGAAACCTGAACCTGGAAAAATCTGTTCCAACAATTGCAGGTCAGCGGTTTCTCCAAAATGAAATTGCAGCCGGCCAAGTGCTGGCAATCCCAATTTCAATGCCGAGCAATATCCAGCAATTCAAGATCACCCTGACTTGGAATGGGGTCCCAGCCCAAGCAGGAGCGGCAAAAGCGCTCGTTCACGACCTGGACATGGCGGTTCTGGGCCCGGCTGGACAGGGCTGGCAGCCCTGGGTGCTGAATACCGCGCCGAATGTTGACTCCCTTAAATTGCCTGCCGCTCGCGGGCGCGACACGTTGAACAATATTGAGCAAATCACTATAGACGAACCCGCTCCAGGTCAATATACTGTTCAAGTCATCGGCAGCAGCATCGCTGCTGGCAGCCAACCCTTTTCCATCGCCTATTCCTTCGATACCATCGGAACTTTTCAATGGACTTATCCGCTGTGCAACGACCCGGCTGTAGCAGGGAAAGGGGCTGTGCTGGCATGGGAAACCAACATCGCCCAAGATAGCGGCCAGGTAGCCTGGAAAGCAGTCGGAGATGCCGACTGGCACTTGATCGGCACACCTGTTTCCTTGAAAAACGGTGTGCTTCGATGGCTTATTCCCGATACGTTTACTGAGGCGCAAGTAAGGATGTCGGTTGGCGCCAATGATTTCGTATCCGATACTTTTTTGATTTCCAAAGAGTTGCGCTTGAAGCTGGGCTTTAACTGCCCCGATTCTGTCGCGTTGTACTGGAGCAAGGCGGCAGATGGAGCCAGGTATTTGCTGTATGGCTTGGGGCAGTACCAAATGGAGCCTTTGTTCGAAACAAGCGACACTTTCGTATCGCTGCATAAAAGCTTGTTCCCGCAACAGCGGTTTGCGGTGGCCCCAATCGGCCCAAGCCATGCCGCCATAGGCAAACGGAGCGCGGCGCCCGATATCAGTCAGCAAGGGGTGCGGTGCTACCAAAAGAGTTTTTTCGCTGCCTTGACAGAAGAGAACCAGGTGGATATTAGCCTCGAACTTGCCAGCCTGTACGGTGTGACTGCCGTTTACCTTGAAAAATGGGACGGTGCAGGGTTTTCTTCGATAAAGGCATTTGAAATGCCTGAAAACGAGCACTTTGCGCATACAGACCCATCACCCGGGCAAGGGCGGAACCTGTATCGGGCGCTGATCTCAACCTCCAACAGCGGCGCTGTACCGAGCGACACGGCTGCGGTATTTTTTTCAGGCACAAAAAACTGGCTGGTTTTCCCTAACCCTATTTCCTCCAGCGGAATCTTGAAACTGCTTTCCAACCACAACGGGGAAGCCGAGTTCTGGCTGTTCGATGCCTTGGGCAGGTTGATTTTTGCCCGATTGCTGGAAGATACCCTTGTCGAAATCCCGTTGCCTAATTTGCCCGAGGGTTTTTATTTTTTTGAAACGCTGGAACTGGGGAAACGACAGTGGGGGGGGAGGCTTGGTGTGGTGAAATAGTTGCTTGGCCGAATATTGCCGAATACATGCAGGACGCTTGTTGAAGGAGCTGCCGACTCTTGGGCATCCCGCTCAGGCGGCATACCCCATCACTGAAACGCAAAAGAAAAGAGGGCTGCTTTTTTTTAAAGCAGCCCTCAATGGTAAATGGTGCGTGTTGAACAAGCAAATCTATAGCCGGGATTACGGAAGGAAGTATTAAGCTGCATCCCTTTTACTTGTATCCTATAAACCACCCATGTCAGCGTATAGGTTTGTTTATGGGAAAATCCCCAAGTACAATAGGTCTGCAATATCAAACTTCGAGGAAGGAGGATTATTGATATGCTTTAGACAACTGCTAAGTACCCATAGGAAGAAAATAATATGCCAAAATATAAATAATTGATTTTAAATAAAAAACAAGTTTTTTTATTTATAATGTGTATTTTTTTGGGAAGCTGATTCCAATTTTGGGAAAAATGTGGGCGCTGGCAACTAAAAATTACAGGAGGTTCGGACATCAGTTGTCAGCATCGCCCTGCTTGCCGAGATGCTGCAAGACGGCGGTAGATTTTTGGATCAAATGCCTTATCAAGTTGTCTATCCTGGCAGGGTCGATAACCTTGTTGTTAGCCTGTTCTTCGATCAACTGGGCATTTTCACGCAGGTCGCTCAGGCCAAACATTGCAAAGTTGGATTTCAGTTTATGCGCGATTTTCCCGGCGTCTGCCCAAGACTTGTTCCTGGCAAAAGAATCAAGCTCTTGCAGGGCCAGTGGTGTTTCGACCTTAAAGACCTGCGTAATCTGTGCCACAAAGTTTTGGTCATGGTTGCACAGCTCGCTCAGGTGCCGCAAGTCGAGTTTTTGGGGGGCTATCTCCTGGGCAAACCCATTGTTTTTGGGCGCGATAGCCTGCAATAGCTGCTCCTGCAGCATTTTGGGGGCAATGGGCTTGGTCAAGAAGCCGTTCATGCCCACGCTCATGGCCTTGCGTTTTTCTTCTGCCATGGCGGCAGCGGTGAGCGCAATGATTGGGGTGTGCTGGTTTGGGTTGTCCTTGTCCTTGCGAATCGACAAGGTTGTTTCGCAGCCGTCCATTTCGGGCATGTGGATGTCCATGAGGATGACATCGAATTGTTGCTTGGCGGTTTTTTCCAGGGCCTCGAGGCCATTGTTGGCAACTTCATAGGTACAGGCCCAGGTTTCCAGTGTTTTGCCGGTCAGTTTCTGGTTCAGCAAGTTGTCTTCCACGATCAGGAAGCGCAGCCCGCTGAGGGGCTTTTCGGGCAACGCGACAGGGCTTTGTACCGCCAGCCCTTTTACTGCGGGGATGCCCGAATTGCCAAAGCTCATCACGAAAATGAAATTGGAGCCTTTGCCCAATTGGCTTTCCACCCTGATGGTCCCGCCCTGCATCTCTACCAGCTGTTTGACTATGGTGAGGCCAAGGCCTGTACCGCCAAACTTTCGGTTTATCTGTATATCCCCCTGCTTGAAGTACTCGAAAATGCTGTCCAGCTTGTCGGAAGGTATCCCGATGCCGCTGTCCTGCACGCTGAATTCTACGCGATATTGCTTTTTGCGCTCGCTCAGAAGGCGCGTATAGAGCTTGACACTGCCTTTTTCCGTGAACTTGAGCGCATTCCCAAGCAGGTTGGTCAGGATTTGGTTGATGCGCGTGGGGTCGCCGATCACGAGGTTTTTTATGGCTGGATCGACGGACTCCTGGATTTGAATGCCTTTCTCCGAGGCCTTAAATTTGAACGCCTGTATGAGCGCGCCGATCAGGTAGCCCAAATCGAACGCCCGCTGCTCAAACTCGATTTCCCCGGCGTCGATCTTTGAAATATCGAGGATGTTGTCAACGATGCCCAAAAGGCTGTCGGCAGAAAAACGCAAACCGTTTAGGTACTCCAACTGGGTGGGATCGGGCTGGGTCTGGTACAGCAGATGGGTGAGCCCGATGACGGCGTTGATGGGCGTGCGTATCTCATGGCTCATGTGGGTAATAAACTGGCGCTCGGCCAGCCGGGCCCTGTCGGCTGTCAGTTTGGCCTGGGCGAGCTCATGCTCCATTTTTTTGCGCGAAGTCATGTCGAAATGGATGCCGATGGACCCGACAATCTCGCCTTTGGCGTTTTTTATGGGGGCCCCGCTGACAAGCGCCCATATCAGCTCCCCGTTTTTGCGCTTGAACTGAAGCTCATAGACACTTGATTGCCCTTGTTCCCGTTCCTTCACCCTGGTTCGAACAATTTTTTGGGAACTATCCGGCAAGAAGATATCTAAGGTGTTCTTCCCGATCAATTCTGCAGGCTGGTAGCCGAGCATCTGGCAGAAGGTGTTGTTTGCCCGGATGATATTTTCTTGCAGATCGACCTCCAGAAGGCCCAGCTCCATGTTTTCCAGGATACCCCGGTATTTCTCCTCGCTTTCCCGGATGGCTTGCTGGATGTTCTCGCGCTCGGTAACGTCTCGGTACTGCCACAGGTGGCCCTGGTACTCGTTGCCGGAGAACAGCGGGATGTAATCGCGTTCTAAAACGCGGCCATTTTTCATTTTGAACACCTCGTTCTCGACCATTACCCTGTTTTTCAGGGTTTCTTCCAAACGGTTGACAAAATGCTCTGGATCGACGAACATGTGCTTCGACTGTTCTCCCGTCAGACTGCAATCGGTGCCGACCAGCGACTCTGGCTTCCCTGGGATTTTGTACATGTCCAGGAACACCTGATTGACCAATACATAGCGCCTTTCGCTGTCCACCAGCAAGATGCCGGCCTGGAGGTTGGAGATAAGGGTATGCATCCGCAAGCGGTCGCGCTCCATTTTTTTTGCGGCATTCCGCTGTTCGGTGATGTCCCGGATAAAGCCTACGAACAGGATGTTGGTATAGTTTTTATCGCCTGTAATGCTGACTTCGGCCAGGAACTCGGAGCCGTCCTTTCGGATGCAAGTTGTTTCGTAGCGGTGGTTCACCAGAGCCGTTTTGTCACCCTGCAAATATTCACGGACGGAATTTGTCACTTCTTCCCGCTGCCGTTCAGGTATGATCAGATCGACCAAGAGCTTGCCCAGGGCTTCCTCCCTGGTGTGGCCGAACATCTTTTCCGCCTGCAGGTTCCATTCCACCAACTTGCCGTCGGTGTCAACGGAGCCCACGGCATCGAGCGATGAATCGATCATCCGGCGCAGCTTGTTTTCGTTTTCGGCCAGCGCCTTTTGGGCTTCCATCTTTTTGTCGGTTTCTTCTTTCAGGTGGATATGGGCGAAACAGCCATTGAGCGAAATGGCGAGCTTGTCAACCACCTGTTTCAATTGTGCCATTTCCAGTTTGTCGAAGCCTTCGGGCCTGTTGGCGGCGAAGATTTTCAAGAACCCCAAATCGCCCATGCTGAAGATGCAATAGGAACCTGTTCCAACTTTTTTTTCGTGTACCAGGGATTCAAATTCAGGGTCGCGGTTTGAAATGCTGATGTATGGTTTTTTTGCCAGCGCATCCAGGATATAATGGCTGCATGTGACGGTGGTATTGGCTTTTTGAAAATGGGGGTAGATGTAAAACAAGTCGCAATATTTTTCCCCGCCAGGCTCTGTGCGGTTAAGCCAAATCGCGCCAAAGCTCAGGCTTTTCCGGCTGATGAGGGTGTACAGGAAATTGTGGCAGTTCTCCTCGGGGTCGAGCGAGCTGCCCACGGAAAGCGATAGCTCGTAGAGCAGGGAAATATCCTGTATTATTTTTATGCTATCGGACATGACGGGTGGCGCAAGTTACGGGCAAAGTTTGGTTAATGGAAAGTCCCAACAACGATGGTTTTGTTGTACACTTCCAGCAACCCTCTGCCGGTAGAAGATATTTCACCGAGGCTCAAAATGCCAAAAAGTTCTTTTTCGGGGCTGTCGATGACCAATTTGTCCCGAACAAGGTTCAGCTCTTGGGTAAATTCATCGTCGAGGAAATGCCTTCGCGTGATACAATCCACCACCAGGGTGGCATCTGATTGAATGGGTATCCCGACTTCCTTCCCACAGTCTTCAACGGCCATTTTTGCAGCCTGAAGCAGCGCATCCGCCTTGCCCTTCAAAACATGCAGCACGGTATTGGTCGGCACTTCGGCGATACAAACGATGGAGTCGTTGTCGCCAATGGTCAGCGGGTCGCGCACGACATCATCTTCTTTTTCGCGCAGCATCCCCAGCGGATAGCCTTTGGCCATGCTGGCGAAATTTCCTATGTCCAACTTGATGCCGCAATCTTCTTCTATTATCCTGCTGTAAACAGTGAGCGCAGGTTCCCAATTGAGCTCCAGGATGACGTTTCTTTTCGTCTTTGTTGCCACCAGGGGGCCGGCCAAGTGCTGCCAGCCATGCCTCACACCCAGGCTAACCTGATTCTTAACCACGCACACCACGGCTGCATCTGCATAAAAACCCTCGTTAGTGAAAACACAGGGCCGCTGCTCCAGGCTGATAGACCCGGCGCCGCCGCCGATGAACACGCAATGCTCGCCCAACAAGTTGTTGACATGGTCTAGGAACCCGCCCATGTTCTGGCTGAGGCCGTCGAGGAAAACCACCGCTGTGCCGCCCCCGAGATAGTCCGGGTATTCTTGCGTCGGGAACCCGCTGAATCGCGCAGCAGTCAAGTCTTTGGTCAGGAACGGCTTCCACAATACCTGGAATTTTTTGACGATGCACCCGGTTGTCGTGCTTTGGTTGCCGTAAACCAGCCCCGGGAAAACCCCTCCAAAAAAGGTGACGCCCATTTTTTTCAGCGCACCGATCAGGGCAGGTATGTCTGGTGCGTCTTGCTCCCCGAAAAGCAGCATGACCGCCTCCCCGGCTTCGGGTTTTAGCGACTCGATGTATTGGCTGATGTTGTTAGTATTACAGGGAAGCAGGAGCATGGTGTGGAAGGTTTGACGATGCCTATTGGCTGCGCATTTTGTTTTGTTGTAACAGTCGGTAGATGGTTGATTTCCCAATGTCCAGTTTGTTGGCCACGGCTTGCACGTTGTCGCTGTACTTTTCGAGGTAGTGCATGACGATTTGCGCCTTGTACTGTTCCATGGTTATATTTTGCTCGAAGAACCCGGGCTCCTTTGCCATGCTGCTGAACTGAATGTCTTCAGCTTCGATCACCTTGCCTGTGGCCAAAACGCAGGCAAGCTCCACCACAGCCAACAGTTCCCTGACGTTGCCCGGATAATGGTGCCCAAGGAGCTTGTTTTTGGCCGCTTTTGAAAACTCCATGCCTTTCCTGCTTTGTTGCTTGCTGAAATCTCCCAGAAATTTTTGGGCCATCAGCAGTATGTCGTTCCCGCGCTCGCGCAAGGGGGGCAACTTGATGTTCAGCCCGAGCAGCCGGTAATAGAGATCTTCCCTGAAATTGCCTTTCCGAACCTCCTGCGTCAGGTCTTTGTGCGTTGCCACGATAAGCCGAGCGTCGAACGGGATAGTGGCATCGCCGCCCAGGCGGAAGAACTCCCGTTCCTGCAGCGCCCGCAACAGTTTGGCCTGGATGCTGATGTCGAGCTCGGCAATCTCATCGAGAAACAGGGTGCCGCCGTTTGACAGCTCGAACAACCCTTTTTTTCGCGCCAATGCGCCCGTAAAAGCCCCCTTTTCATAGCCAAACAACTCGCTCTCCAGCAGCTCCCTGGGAATGGCGCTCATGCTGAGCGCGATGAACGGCCCGGGACGCCGGGCGGAATTGTGGTGTATGAGCTTAGCCACCACCTCCTTGCCCGTGCCAGATTCCCCTTGAATTGACACGTTTATGCTTGAACTGGCTGCCTTTTCGATAAGGCGGCCTACCCGGAGCATCGCCTCGCTTTGCCCGATCAACTGCTTGCTGAAATCGTACTTTTCAACCAGCTCGGCCTTCAATGTGGCCAGCTCCCTTTTCAAGCCTATCTTTTCCCTAAGGTGCGATAATGTATTGGTCAGGCGCTCCTTTGTGTCTTCATCCTTTATGATATAATCAAAAGCACCTTCTTTCAACAGCCTTACCGCGACTTTTAGGTCTTTTTGGCCTGACAATATCACAACGCCAGTCTCTTGGTTAAAAGCCATGACTTTTTGGAGTACCTGTTCGCCGGAAATGTCGGGCAGGGAATAGTCGAGTGAAATGATGTCGGGGCCAAGGCTGAGGTTTGCCAGACATTCCCTGCCCGTGGAAAAAACATGGACTTCATGCTCGGGGTCGCGCTCAACGATATACCTGACCAAGCGTTGATATACTGGGTCGTCTTCTACAATAAATACCCGAATTGGTTGATCTTTCGCCATGCTCATAAGGCGGGTGTTCGCCAGATTGCTTTCAAAATTATTTGCTGCAAATGCAGTGCCGAAAGTAGGAAATTTATGGCATTCGGATATCCCGGGCTATTAAAAAGCAGTGAACAGCTCCGGAGCGACTTGCGTCAACACCTCGATGGGATACAGCGAACGCCCTTCCCGCCCTCGGTCGCCGGACAGCAGTATGTTGCCATAGCGCTTGTAATCGCCCCAGGCATTGGTGAATTTGGGCTCAGCATCGGTGCTTTTTTCAAAATAGGCCCATTGTGTTACCAGCCGCGACTCGTTGTCCACCCATACTTTGTACTTGTTTTGCGGGGTAACGCCTACATTGTCGAAAGTCAGCTGCAACAAATCAGCCTTTCGCCCGTCTTCGGTATTGCTTTTCCCCAGGTACTTGAGCGTCACACCGGGGTCGAGCAGCTTGAAGGGCATCACCAGCCAATAAGCGTCGTTGATCCAGGCTTCTTTGCCCATTTTCAGGTATTTGGCCAAGGAATCGGGATGGGTTTGCACTATCCCGTCGAGCTGTACTTTCCCGGTGCCGTCGTTCAGGTTCACGATGACTTTGCGCGGCTTTTTCAGCCATTCTATGCGGACCCATCCACTCCATTTGTCCCAAACCAGGGTACGGGAGCCGAAGAAGTTCCAGGAAATGAACCGCGTATTGGCCCAGGCTTCCTCGCCGCCCATGGCCAACATCACTTCTTTCGCGATTTCAATGGCTTTTTTGTCGGAACTCCCAGGATCGGCCTGATTGTTTTCCGTTTTTTGAGAAAATGAGAGCAGCGAAAACAACAGCAACGCAGCGAAAGGCAGTATTTTGTGAAAATATTTCATGGTCAATAATTGTCGTTGCGGGCAAATGTCCGAACCAGAGCCGGTATTTTCGCCCAAAATTAATGGTAAACCAAACACACAAGCAACAATATGGTTCCCCTCGCCGAACGAATGCGCCCCCAAACCCTTGCCGCCTACGTCGGCCAGCAGCACCTCGTGGGCGAAGGCGCGGTGCTGCGGCAAGCCATTGAACGGGGCAAAATCCCCTCATTTATCCTTTGGGGCCCGCCGGGCGTGGGCAAAACGACCTTAGCCCATTTGATCGCCAAGCTGCTGAACAAGCCTTTTTTCCAACTTTCAGCCATCAACGCCGGCGTAAAAGACATCCGTGACGCCATCGAGAGCGCCGACAAGCAAAATCTTTTCCAGCAAAAAGGAGCCATCCTGTTTATCGATGAAATCCACCGCTTCTCCAAAAGCCAACAGGATGCACTGCTCGGCGCGGTGGAAAAAGGCATCGTCACCCTCATCGGCGCTACCACCGAAAATCCTTCCTTTGAGGTGATTCCGGCGCTTTTGTCGCGCTGCCAGGTGTACGTGCTAAACCACCTCAGCAAAGAAGAACTGATCGGCTTAGTTGACCGCGCAATGGCGGAAGACGAATTCCTGAAAAACGCAGGCATCGAAATCGCGGAGTACGAAGCCCTGCTGCTTTATTCCGGCGGCGATGCCCGGCGGCTGCTCAATGCCCTGGAATTGATCGCCAATTGCCGCACGCCTGAGGCCACCTTCAAGGTCACCAATGAGCTGGTGCGGGAGCTTATCCAGCAGAATTCGGCGCTGTACGACAAAACTGGAGAACAGCACTACGACATCATTTCAGCTTTTATCAAAAGTATGCGCGGCAGCGACCCCAATGCCTCCGTGTATTGGCTCGCCCGCATGCTCGACGGGGGCGAGGACATTGAGTTCATCGCCCGGCGTATGGTCATACTTGCCTCGGAAGACATCGGCCTTGCCAACCCCAACGCCCTCCTGCTCGCCACCACCACCATGGACGCCATTCGCATGATCGGGATGCCCGAAGCGC
The DNA here is from genome assembly GCA_964621185.1 of uncultured Saprospiraceae bacterium. Taxonomy (GTDB): domain Bacteria; phylum Bacteroidota; class Bacteroidia; order Chitinophagales; family Saprospiraceae; genus M3007. The sequence continues at coordinate 44,506 of CAZULM010000016.1, forward strand.
GTATCATCCTGTCGCAATGCGCCATCTACCTCGCCACCTCGCCCAAGAGCAATGCCAGCTACATGGCCATCGGAAAGGCTTACCAGCTGATAAAGCAAACCGGCAGCCTGCCCGTGCCGCTGCACCTGCGCAACGCACCCACAAAACTGATGGAAGAACTCAATTACGGATCCGGCTACCAGTACGCCCACGATTTTAAAGGCAACTTCGTGCAACAGGACAATTTGCCCAAGGACATTGATGGATCCGTGCTCTACGAACCGGGCGACAACCCCACCGAAGAGCGGGTAAGGGCAAAATTGCGCGACGATTGGAAAGGAAAATACAAGTATTGAAACGCCAAAAAAATTAAATTTTGCATCTATTGAAATAAGTAGGCGATAAACCGCTTTTTATGCTCTTAAATATACTTACTGTGCCGAGAATTATACATACACCAAAACTCATCTCCCATGAAATTCCTGTTACTTACCGGCACTGCAGGAGGGTTCATTATCCTCAATATTACCTTTCTACCGGCTCAGGCAGCCGATTCAACCACCAATCCGGTGGCTCACCCGCCCGCCAAACAAAATACGGCCGAGAAAGCTGACGACGGCAGCTTTTGGCTTTGGCGCGATGCCAGCATCAGCGGCGGCCAGCTTACACTCCCTTTCAAAATTCGGGAAAGCCCCGAAAACCACACGTTCCGGCTCACCACGGATGTTACCCTTGGCGGCTATGTGGGCTATACCCGCAAAATTTCCAAAAAGAAAGGATTTTACGTGACGGTACCGCTTACCGCCGGGCTGACTTTTATCAACCTCACCAACAACAACACCGCTGTTGCCCTCACGGAATCGGATGCCGAGGTGATCCCTGGGCTTACCTGGAGCACCGGGCTGATCTTTCAAATGGAACAATACAGTTTCGGCCTGATGATCGGGAAAGACTATGCCAGCGAAGTGGGCGACCAATGGCAATACCACGGGAAACTGTGGTGGTCATTTGGGATCGGGTTTGTTTTTTTACAGTAAAAGAAGCCCGCCTACTCGTAGCGCAAAGACTCGATCGGATCCAGCCTTGCCGCCTTCATCGCCGGATAAAAACCCGACACGATGCCAACCACCATGCACAGCGAGAAGCCAAGGAACATCCAGCCCCAGGGTATCAGGAAAGTGCCGCCAAGGATAGGTGTAACAATATTGCCCATCAAAATGCCCAGGAATATGCCGACAAGCCCGCCGATCTGGCAAATCACGATGGCTTCTGTCAAAAATTGTGACAAAATACTGCGACGGGTAGCGCCAAGCGCCTTGTAAATCCCGATCTCGCGGGTGCGCTCCGTGACGCTCACCAGCATGATGTTCATCAGTCCGATGGCAGCCCCAAGCAAAGTCATGAGGCCGATGGCCACCGCGGCAAGGCGAAGGGTGGTGGTGTTTTCTTTTAAAATGGCGACGATGCTGTTGCTCGCAAATACTTCAAAATCATCCTCCTCCCCAGGCCGGAGGCCGCGCACCTGGCGGAACAAGCCTGTCGCTTCCGACTGCGCCGCTTCGAAATTGGTGGCATCTGGCACGGAAACGATCAGGAAATAGTCCTTGTCGTCGCCCCCGCCGTAAATGGATTTTACATTGACCAGCGGTGCGTATATCTTTCGGTCGCTCGATTCGTTCATGCTTGAGCCTTTGGAAGCCATGATCCCGACCACCCGGTAGCGCCGGCTGTTGATGCTGATGACCTGGTCCAATGCTTTTTCATTTTTACCATCGAACAGGGTTTTTACGATGTCGGAACCGATCACGGCAATGGAAGCGCCGCTTTCAACTTCCGCTTTGGAGAAATTGCGCCCCAATTCAATATCTACCCCTTTGGCGTCCATGAAATTCTCGTCGGCGCCGTTGAACGTCACGTTGGGATTGCTCTTTTTTTCGCCAAACTTAACCACTGCACTGCCCGATCCATAACAGCCAACCGCTACTTTTGCCGGGAAATTGAAACGCTCTTTGAACTCTGTAGCCTGGCGGTAATTGACGGCTTCGGCCCGTTTCGCTGTTTTGCCGCCCCTGTTCGACTTCACCTCGCCCCATTTTCGCTCGATGCTGAACGAATTGGCGCCCAAGCCCGACAGGTTGTCGCTCAGCGAAAACGCAATGGCATCAATGGCTGTTAATATACCCACCAGGGCCATGATGCCAAAAGCAATGATGAGCAAAGTGAGCACAGCCCGCATCAGGTTGGCGCGGATGTTTTGGAAAGCCATGCTGAGTATCTCGTGGAAGGGCATCTTGTTTAATGTGATAATTTGATAATGTGATAATTTGATAATTTGATAATTGGGCATCGAGATTCAAATGTAGCAGTTGTGCGCCGAAGCCGTAGCTGAATTAGAGGCAAAGGTTTTTATATTCGATGAAATGCAGCGTTTGGGGGATTTAAAAATACTTTTATGATGGATGATTCGTCAAAAATACTGATAAAACCGCAAGTCTTTGCGCCGTTTGAGGGCGTTTCTGCGGGGCAGAGCACCCGGCACGGCGGCGTGAGCCCTGCCCCGTATTTTACCTTGAATTTGGGCAAAAGCACGGGCGATTCCCCGGAAAACGTGGCGGAAAACCGCCGCCGCTTTGCCGCAGCCCTGGGCTTCGACGCGGGCCAAATGGCCTGGTCGCGGCAGGTGCACGGCGATGCCATAAAACGGGTGACAGCCCCCGGCGGCGACGCAGGCTACGATGCGCTGGTGACCAACGTGCCAGGCATCCTACTGGTTGTTTCCGTGGCCGATTGCAGTTCCATTCTGATTTATGACCGGGAAAACAAAGCCATGGCCGCCATTCACGCAGGCTGGAAAGGCAGCGCAGCAGGCATCGTGGCCAAAACCCTGAAACTGATGGCACTGGAATACGGCAGCAAAGGCGCCAATTGCTATGCGTACCTGGGCGCCTGCATCAGCGCCGAGGCATTTGAAGTGGACGAGGATGTGGCTTCACAATTCGCGGCCCCCTTCAAACGCTACGACGCATCCCGGCAGAAGTATTTGGTCGACCTCAAGAAGGTAAACGCTGCAGGCTGCCTGGAATTCGGGATACCGGCTGGGCAAATTGAAATGTCTGCATTTTGCACAGTACTGGACAATAAGGATTTTTTTTCGCACCGGAAGGAGAAGGGGGTTACGGGGCGGGGTATGGTGGGGATTGGGTTGCGGGTTTAGCGGCCGGTGGCTAAGGCTATGGCTTTCTGGTGCAGCCAGTTCCATTCAGCCATTTGTTTTTTCTCTTTTATCCGTTGCACCAATACGGCGGAGCGGTGTTTGTCGCCCGGGATAGAGGCGGCGAGCTGGGTAAGCATGTTCGAGAATTCAAGGTGCATCAGGTGCTGTTCTTTGGAGAGGATTTTGGGGGAAGTACGGCTTAAAAACATTCTGAATGCGTCAAGTTTGTAGGAAAACAGGTCTGAATTCAGCTCATACAGTGCTTTAAGTTCCAGGCGTTTGCTGTGAATCAAATGATCTGTCATAGGGATATTTGCTGGCATATAGTCCAAACATTCAGAAAATTTCCTTGCTCCAAAAAGATAAATTGCCATATAAAAGCGATAGAATTCATGGTCTTCTGTTTCGCCAATAATTTCGTGTTTGTATTTCTCAATAAAGCTCAATGCCCAATCCAATTCACCAACCCTAACAGCAACCAAGGTGACGGCCAAAAATACGCTTGGGGGAAGTTTCCCTTCAAAGTGTAGATATCCGCGTGGTAAGTTGTCTTGGTACAATTCAAAAATGGTTTGTCGAATCTCTTCGTTGTCAGGTTGTTTGTAAGAGATCAAAGAACAAAGATTTCTTAGATAAGCATGGTACTCTCGAAGGCTTTCTTTGGTGAGTTTTTCTTCATGAAGCTGCAGAAGAGAAAAAAGAGAACGGACATCAGAAGGCTCTGGAACGTCTTTCTGTAGCAGGGAAAATATTTCAAAAGTGATTCGAATAGACGGCGATTCTTCTAAGTATCTATTTGGCACGCGATTTTCGTCCATCAGGGATTGGATTTCATCTGGAATTTGGAGGCTGGCCATTTTTTGTTGCAAAAGCAGGTGGTTTAACAGTTCAAACCTTCTGAGGTGGTAATGGCGATCTAATGCCTGTAGGACATTTGGCACATTAAGGGTTCCTTTTACCTGATTATGCAAACATTCATGTTGGTGAATCGCATACTCCAATAAAAATTGTTGGTTCAAAAACTGTGCATTGTCCCAGGGATATTCTTCCTGAAACTTCTTTAGTTTTTGCAAAAATTGCTGGTGGCGCGTGTCAAGGCCTCGCAGGCGAATCATTTCTGAAAAGTCCAGTATTTGCTGAAATTCATTGTCAGCAACAAAATAGTTTTGGGCCACAAGGAAGTTGCGGACAGCTTTGTAGGCTTCCACCATGACCTTTTCAAGTTTTCCATCGACAAAATCCTGGCCAGGAAAAAGGAGCGCGAACACATCTTTTTTTACAAGTTTACGCTCCGGATTGTCCCAAGGATGCAGCAAGCACAGCTCAATAAGGGGGCTCACTTTTGTCCGAAGGTTGCCACCATTGAACAATGGAATGTTTAGAAAAGGCAGTAGCTGTGCTTTTTCCTCAGGCGTCAAAATGTTGAGCAATTCGACAAGCCGGCTTTGGGCAGTGATCTCGCTTTGGAAGTCGGGCATAAAAGTGTTAGTAAATTTCCAGGCCGAAGAAATGACCTTTGACTTAGAAATTAACTAATTATCGTAACAAAAATCATTCATCATGGAAAAAATGCTCCATATTTTGCTGTTATACACAGCGTTAGCCGTCAGCAACACAACCCTATTTGCAGCCAACAACCTTCCAATTGACATCACTACAGACACCTGCTATGCTCCTGCGCCTGATAGTTTCCGGATCACGAGCGTGAGCAGCAATTTCATTGCCTTGGCCTGGGAGCCTGCCTGGGTAGGGGCCGAACAAACGCTGAGCGTACTAGAAAGAAATCCCACCGGTGCCTGGGAGGTTTTTTTGCCGCCATTTACCGTTCCTGGGGAAGCATATACGGTGGGCAATCTTACACCGGGGGTGGAATATAGGTTTATTATTGCGACGAATTGCGGGCTGGGAGAGCCGAGCTACCTAAAAAAGAAAATTGATGGCATAACTTTGATCCTTGAGTTGACAATTGGAGGGCGAAATCCTGTAAATCCTGTGTCGGTAGATTGTCACAATATTCATTATTTGGAACATGAGTGGGTAGGGTTTAAGGTCGAGACGATTACGAAAGAAGGGATACATCTTTCAAGCTTGTTTGAGCTTCAACCATACGGAGATATTAATGCACCAGGGTTTTTAACTCATGTAAGGATAAAAAGGGTGGATTATCCTAATCCTATTGTTGCTACCAATGAATATGGGAAATGGCCAACAGTTAGTCAACCTGTTTTGCTTGGCCCAAATCCATTTCGAATGGGGCATAAGAAGCCTGACGGGATTAATTCCTTAACTGTCGGCTTTATTCAGTTGACAAATTATTCGAACAGCATAGATCTTTGCCCCGATATTAACAACACTGAAGGTCCTTGGCGTCAATCTTATGAGTATACAGCCATGACTGCTGAGCTTGCAAATGGAATTCAGACTGGAAATATTGAAGAACGTGGCGAGACTCAATTAAATCAATCTGATGTCGCTAGGGTTCAGTGTCCATTTAACGAATATCTCAATGTAACACTTTCATTTGCTGAGGAAAGCAATGAAATATCAAGGGTATTCTTGATTAGTGCCACCGGAAAGGTAATTTTGGAAAAAGATGCACCAAAATCCAATAGAACACTTACTTTTCAAACCGCAGACCTTGAACCAGGCATTTATATTATTAGAATCGAATCGTCAGAAAAAGTGAGCACTTTAAAGACAATTAAAGTTAAGTGACTTCAAAAGTTTTGGATTCATCAGGGCTCCCAATTGTCAATCAAGTAATGAGAATTGAATTATAGTTGGTCATGGTTTTACTCATCAGAAATATGAAACTTCGTTTTTTCTCCATTATTTTTCCCCTCATTACGAATTCTCTGGTTTCGCAACCCACCATCCAATGGCAAAAGTCCATAGGCGGCACAAATTTCGACGAAGCCTATGCCATCCAGGAAACAAGCGACGGCGGGTACATCGCAGCTGGCCTCACAGTATCCAACAACGGAGATATCACTGGTTTCCATGGAGGTATTGACTTTTTGGTCGTCAAATACAGCAATTTTGGTGCTGTACAATGGCTAAAAACTTATGGTGGAACAGGTGAGGAACGGGCGTATGCCATAGAAAATGCCCATGATGGTGGCTTTATCGTTGCTGGTTTTACCAATTCAAACAATGGCGATGTATCTGGCAACCATGGGGGTAAGGATGCCTGGGTTGTGAAGCTGAGCAATACAGGCGCGATACAATGGCAGAAATGCTTCGGTGGCAGTGGCTGGGACGAAGCTTGGGCCATAAAGGCAACCAGTGATGGTGGCTATATAATGGCTGGAAGGACAAGTTCCACAGATGGGGATGTGAGCGGCAATCATGGATTCCTTGATTACTGGGTGGTTAAAATGAATTATGCTGGAGTTATTGACTGGCAAAAATGTTTTGGCGGCACCAATGAAGACAGTGCATATGCCATACGCCAGACCAGCGATGGTGGGTTTATTGTAGCTGGTGAGAGCTTGTCGAACAACGGAGACGTGTCAGGAAACCACGGCGATATGGATTATTGGGTGCTGAAAATTGACCATACAGGGAAAATCGATTGGCAAAAATGTTATGGGGGAAGTAGCCTTGACCGCGCCAATGACATTGTCCAAGCAGATGACGGAGGATTCGTAGTGGTAGGCCAGGCCTCCTCAAACAATGGTGACATAACTCATCCTCGAGGCGGGTACGATATTTGGGTGGTCAAAATAAGTAATATAGGGACTATTGAATGGCAGAAGTCGATAGGCGGGAGCGACCAAGATTGGGGTGATGCCATTGAAAAGACCATTGAGGGAGGGTATATTCTTTGTGGTACAAATTGGTCAAACGATGGAGATGTGACGAACACTTCTAGCATAATTGATGTATGGCTCATAAAAATATCCTCTTCAGGGGCCATTCAATGGGAAAGAACCCTAGGAGGGGCGCAAGGGGACGACGGTTATGGAGTTCAACCTACCAGCGATGGAGGTTATATTGTTGTTGGATCTGCTTGGTCAAATAATGGAGATCTTACTTCCAACCAAGGGCGAACCGACTTCTGGGTCGTAAAACTCTCCCCCGCATCCGTCGGCGTAGCACCGGAGCCCCATTCCCTGCCCCTGGAAATCTCCCCGAACCCTGCCACAGAATCCATTACCTTGCGCTGCGGCGGCGATGGCGCAACCATCCAGGTGAGCATCATAGACGCACAAGGGCGCAGGCGCCAGCGTGTAAGAATCAGCGACGGCGGACAAATTGACGTTTCCAGTCTTCCCGAAGGCTTGTACTTTGTGTCGGCCTGGTCGGCTGCTGGGAGCTTGTATTCCGGGAAGTTCTTGAAGGGGTTCTAGGGCGTGCTCCCAATACCCAAATGGAATGTGGATTGAACGGATTTGACGGATTGAAACTGATTTTTTTGTACACGCTATAAAATCAGTTTCAATCCGTCAAATCCGTTCAATCTGCGTTCCATCAATCATGTCACAAATAATGCGCTTTGCCATGAAATCCCTGTTCGCACTCCTGCTATCCACACTTTTTGCCCACTCGCTCCCCGCCCAACCTGCCCTCCAATGGCAAAAATCCATCGGCGGCACTAATTTCGACGAGGTAACTTCAATCCAGCAAACAGATGACGGCGGCTATATCGCTGCCGGGTTTACCTCCTCAAACAATGGCGACATTATTGGCAATCATGGTGGTATAGATTTCCTAGTCGTAAAATACAACCACTCAGGCACCATTGAATGGCAAAAAACTTATGGGGGCAGTGGTGTAGATTGGGGATACGCCATAGAAAACACACCAGACGGCGGGTTTATTATGGCAGGATATACCGACTCCAACAACGGCGACGTAACAGGCAATCATGGTGATTATGATTATTGGGTGGTAAAACTGAGCCCGTCGGGGAGCCTTGAATGGCAGAAATGCTTTGGCGGGAGCGCGCTTGACAGAGCCAATGACGTTGTACAAGCTGAGGATGGGGGCTATATCGTTATGGGCCAAGCTTCATCGAGCAATGGCGATATCACAAACCCACGTGGCGGTTACGACATTTGGGTGGTAAAAATGAGCCATAACGGTACGCTTGAATGGCAAAAGTCCTTTGGCGGGAGTGATCAGGATTGGGGGCAAGCAATTCAAAGGACAATCGACGGCGGTTATGTTATTTGTGGCTCAAATTGGTCAAACGATGGGGACATCGAGGACCCGGCGAGTATATACGATATTTGGGTATTGAAGTTGTCGAGAGAAGGAACCCTTGAGTGGCAAAAGCTGTTGGGAGGGTCTATCGGTGAAACTGGAAGAGCCATCCAACAAACCAGCGATGGCGGATATATCGTGGGTGGCATGGCCTGGTCAAGCGATGGCGCCCTTACAGAAAACAAGGGCAAAAGCGACTTCTGGGTCGTAAAACTCTCCGCCGCATCCGTCGGCGTAGCACCGGAGCCCCATCCCCTGCCCATGGAAATTTCCCCGAACCCAGCCACAGAATCCATTACCTTGCGCTTCGGCGGCGATGGCGCAACCAACCAGGTGAGCATCATGGACGCACAAGGGCGCAGGCGCCTCCGCGCAAGGGCCAGCGATGGCGGACAAATTGACGTTTCCAGGCTTCCCGCCGGCTTGTACTTTGTGTCGGCCTGGTCGGCAACCGGGAGCTTGTATTCCGGGAAGTTCTTGAAGGGGTTCTAAAACCCTCCCAATACCCAAATGGAACGCGGATTGAACGGATTTGACGGATTGTAACTGATTCCGAAACGCAGCTTCAAACCGTGATAGAAAAACAGAAAGTGAGCCCTCCGCCGGGAAAGCAAGGCGGCTTGAAAATCTATCCCGATCCCAGCGTCTGCGTCGGTATCATTACAACCACCAATTTTTAAAAATTGTATACTGCGGGCATCAACTGTGCCTGAATGACCAAAAACATTTTCACCTTGTGGGCGCAAAACCTTCGCGCCATAACCTTCGTCGCCACGAATTGTGCATACGAGGTTTGAAATCAATTCAAAATCAGCTATACCTCACGCCGCTTGGTTTTGTGCATTCCGATCTTTGTAATCAATTGAAGATCAGTTGAATCAATCATACTCAATCACAAAAATCAGGCGAATCACAGTCCATGACCGACGCCTACCGCACCCTCTCCGCCCCCAGCACCGGCGAATTCAAAGACCGGGGCAGCAAGTTCATCGCCTACGCCAGCCCGGCACGCAGCGAGGAAGAAGCTTTGGCTTTCCTGGAAGGCGTGCGGAAGGAACATTTCAAGGCCCGGCACCATTGCTTCGCCTGGCGCCTGGGCCTCGACGGACTGCGTTTCCGCGCCAATGACGATGGCGAGCCCAGCGGCACCGCCGGACGGCCTATTCTGGGGCAGATCGATGCGCTGGAACTGACAGATGTAGTGGTTGTCGTGGTGCGCTATTTCGGCGGGGTGCTGCTTGGCGCCTCCGGATTGATAAACGCCTACCGCGAAAGCGCCGCAGAAGCACTGAAACAGGCAGAAATCGCGGAAGTGATCGTCAAAGATGTGTTCAGGTTCGATTTCGACTACGCCATCATGCCCGAACTGGTGCACACCCTGAAATCCATGAACATCGAAATCCAAAAAGAAACATTCGACAACCGCGGCATGATCGAAGTGGGCATCCGCAAAAGCGAGGCTGCCGACACCCTTTTGGCCATCAAAGCCAGTGTCTGGAAAGTCAGCACCGAAGAAGCCGCCACCCTCGATTGGCCGCCTGGCATGGAATTGACAGCCCAGCAGATTGACTAATACGGACATTTATCCCGTTTTCCACTAAATATTCGCCCCAAATTCAAACTTTTGGCGTTTTAAGTTGTCCAATGCTCCACTATCTCCCAATTATCAAATTACCATATTATCAAATTGTCACATTAAAAAATGCGCCTGACAGTCTCAACCCTCATCCTATCCCTGATCCTGCTCCTCGCTATGGGCAACAAAAACGGCCGTGCCTCCTCCGCCAACCGGGGCAACACCGGGGCGCCGGGCGACGAGCTTTCGCTCGGCCTGCCCAAAACCTGCGCGAACTGCCACAACCAGGGGCCCATCACGGCAAGCTTGGCCATTTCGGTGCTGGATGCCAACAACCAGCCTGTAACCCAATACCAGCCTGGCCAGCAGTACACCGCGCAGGTGAAAATAACCGCCACAGGCAGCGGGCTGGTGGGCTATGGCTTCCAGATGATCGCGCTGAGGGATGCCGGCAACACAGATTTGGACGGCTTTTCCGATCAAAACCCCAACAACTACAAAATTGCGAGCATCAGCAATGGCCGCACCTATGCCGAACACGACAATATCTCCGTTTCAAATACCTTTAATGTAAAATGGACAGCCCCGGTTGCCGGCACGGGCAGCGTTACTTTTTACGCGGCGGGCAACGGGGTAAACGCGAACGGCGGCACCGGTGGCGACGGGTCGGGGCTCAATTCCCTGCAATTGACCGAAGCCGGCACTGCTTCGGAAGCCGAGCCTTTCGCCGCCATGGCCCCAATGGCCGTTTTCCCGAGTCCAATGCCTGAAAACGCCTACCTGAAAATTGGGCAGGCAGCTTCTGGGGATTACAGGTTGAGGGCTTATGACAACAACGCAAAAATGGTTTGGGAAAACCAGCTTTGGTTGCCGGAAACGGGTGCTACCGTCGAATTGCCGGCAGCTGCATGGTCGCCTGGCGTTTATTATTTACAGCTGGAAGGCGGCGGCGGCGCTTCAATTGTTAAAGCTGTAAAACTTTAACTATCACTGTTTTGAGCAAGGCGTTTGGGTTATTTAACTTTGCGTTTACACTACAACGGCTTTTTTTGAGTTACTTAGTTGGTATTGTACCGTATTAAAAGCAAACTGCTCCGGTTTCCGGGGCGCAAACAAAACCTGCTCACTGATGAAAAATCTGATTTTTGTTCTCCTGCTCTTGCCCGCGCTCGCATTTGCCAAACAGGGCAACCCCGGCCTTGAAGCCATTTCAGCAGCCCTGAATGCTGGAGACATTGAAACATTGTCCAAGTATTTCGCCGACAATGTTGAAATCTCCATCCAGGATAAGGAACAGATATATTCCAAGGCGAAAGCCACCGAAGTGCTCCGTTCTTTCTTCGACACCAACAAGACAAAGTCTTTCAGCCTGGTGCACAAAGGTACCAGCCGCGAAAACAGCGACCAGTACTGCATCGGCAACCTTTCGGCCAGCACGGGCACCTTCCGAATGTACCTGTACCTCAAAGTTGAGGGCAGCAACCTAAGCATCCAGGAAATCCGCCTCGACAAACAATAAGGATTTGACCCCCTCAGACTCCTCAACGGCTTCGGGACTGTCCCCGGAGCCGTTTTTTTTCGCGGCCTTGCACGATTTCCCCAAAACGCATTACTTTTGCCCCCCGTTATTTCAAATTCACCATCAAAAATTACAATACCAATTATGGGCAAAGGAGATTTCAAATCTAAGCGTGGCAAGATCAACCGTGGCTCACACGGCAAAAGCCGTCCAAAACTGAAAAAGCTGAAAACTGTCATGAAGAACCTGGCAGAGAAGGAAACTACCAAAAAAGCATAACCGGAGCTTCCCCGCTTCCATGATATCACAGCGCGTTATCTTTTGCCAATGAAACACACACACATCCTCCTCCTGCTTTTGTTTTTCGCTTCAGCAGTCCACGCACAGTCCGTCACCGGCGTGTGGAAAACCATCGATGACGAGACGCACGAAGCCAAAAGCCACCTCGAATTGTACGAATCGGGGAACAAACTCTACGGCAAGGTTGTTAAGCTACTGAAGTCGGCACCCGACAAAAAATGCGACAAATGCCCCGGCGAGCGCAAAAACCAGCCCATCTTGGGCATGGTCGTGTTGGTGAACATGCAGAAAAAAGAAGGCTATTACCAATCGGGCGACATCCTCGATCCCGAAAAGGGAAAGTGGTACAACTGCAAGCTCTGGCTGAAAGAGGGCGACCCGAACACCCTGGTGGTGCGCGGGTATATCGGGCCTTTTTACCGCACCCAGTATTGGTACCGGCAACAGTGAAAATAAATTTTGGATAGGGGCTTTGTCAGTTAGGAAATTCATGCTAATTTTGCACCCGCTTTTGAGGCGCGATTGGGTCATGGTGTAATGGTAACACAGCAGATTTTGGTTCTGTTATTCAGGGTTCGAGTCCTTGTGACCCAACATTTTAAACGCAACTTTCTGACATTCAGGAAGTTGCGTTTTTGTTTTTCAGATATTCAGCCATGCCGCAAGCACCCAACACAAAGATCGTCACCCGCAACGTCTGGGTGCTTTCCATCGTCAGCCTTTTCACCGATGTGGCGAGCGAGATGCTGTACCCCATCATGCCGGTGTACCTGAAAAGCATCGGGTTTTCCATTGTTGTGATCGGCATACTGGAAGGTGTCGCGGAGGCGGTGGCGGGGCTGAGCAAAGGCTATTTTGGCAAGCTCAGCGACGCAAAAGGCCGCCGGCTGCCATTTGTCCAGATCGGCTATGCCTTGAGCGCCATCTCAAAACCCATGATGGCGGTTTTTGTGCACCCCCTCTGGATATTCTTTGCGCGCAGCACCGATCGCCTGGGCAAAGGCGTGCGCACGGGCGCGCGCGATGCCCTGTTGTCGGACGAGGCGACAAAAGCCACAAAAGGCCGGGTGTTCGGGTTTCACCGGGCTTTGGACACCCTGGGAGCAGTGCTGGGCCCGGTGTTGGCACTTGTTTACCTGCACCATTACCCTGGGGAATATGCGACCATGTTTTTGTTGGCTTTTTTCCCGGGCATGGTTGCGATAGCGTTCACCTTGTTGATCCGGGAAACGAGGCAGGTAAAAAAGGAAGCCGCCTCCAAACCCGGCTTTTGGAGCTTCCTGCGCTATTGGCGGGAAAGCCCGGCGCGATACCGGCAATTGGTACGGGCGCTGCTGGTTTTTACCCTGTTCAACAGCTCCGACGTTTTCCTGCTCCTGAAAATCAAGGAAGCGGGGCACACGGACAGCACCGTGATCGGGGTGTACATTTTTTACAACCTGGTGTATGCCCTTGCGGCCTATCCGATGGGATTGCTGGCCGACAAGTTCGGCATGAAGCGTGTGTTCGTTGCAGGCATGGTTTTGTTCGCCACGGTGTATACAGGCATGGCCTTTGCCGGTAGCTGGCCAGCATTTGCCGCCTTGTTCTTCTTGTATGGCGTGTACGCGGCAGCCACGGAAGGCGTTGCCAAAGCCTGGATCACCAACCTGAGCAATAGGGCGCAAACCGCCACGGCAATCGGAACGTACACTGCCTTTCAGAGCATTGCTACCATGCTGGCCAGCAGCCTCGCAGGGCTGGTCTGGTACAACTTTGGCGCAGGCTGGATGTTCGGCTTAAGTGCCGGGGTAGCCGCATCTGTTGCGCTTTATATTGCCCGGTTCAGGAATGAACAACCAGCATAAAACGGACAAGTTATGGCTCATTTTGGGCTAAGTCATTCAAAATCAAAAAGTTTTGAAAAAGCGTCAATTTGACACTGGTTTTTTAAACAAAAACTGTTAACTTTGGCAGGCCGAACAAGCCGCCGAAAAACTTTTGCACTGTTGAAAAATAGCATTTATCCCAAATCGGGATGCCTTTGAACCCGCTGAAAAATTAACCCTAAATTAACGCAACACCATGCTTATCAACTACCTAAGTACCCGGGGCATCGGACAAACACGATGTTGATAAACTTGTAGCAGTGTTGGTAAATCAGCTTGTTTTGAGGGTTATCCACAGGAATTGATCGAGTTTTCCACAGATATACCCCACACTTAATGTTTGAAAATAGGATATAACCCGCCTGAATTTTAAGTTTGTCCTTCGCCAAGAGGGAAAAAGTGCAAAAAAATAGCAGCAATGGCAGAATCAGGCAACAGCCAACAAAACCAACAGCCGGGCGAACGCGGCAAGCGCCGCAACACTTCCGGCAACGACAGCCTCTCCAACTATGTGTTCGGAAAGGTGCAGCCCCAGGCTGTGCCACTCGAGGAAGCGGTGCTCGGCGCCCTTATGCTCGACCGGGATGCGCTGCCCCTGGTCATGGATATTTTGCGCGCCGAAAGTTTTTATACCGAAGCGCACCAGTTGATTTACAAAGCCATTATCCGCCTGTTTGAGCGCAGCAACCCGGTGGACTTGCTCACCGTGACCGAGGAGCTGAAAAAATCCGGCGAACTTGAAAAGGTAGGCGGCGGCTACTACCTCGTGGAACTCACCCACCGCGTCGCCTCTGCGGCCAACATCGAGTACCATGCCCGCATCATCGCCCAAAAACACATACAGCGGGAGCTCATCAGCGTCAGCACCAGCACCATCCGCGATGCCTACGAGGATACCACCGACGTGTTCACCCTGCTCGATGAAGCTGAAAAAGGACTGTTCGCCATCACCCAGAACAACCTCAGCCGGAGCTACGAAAGCATGGGCACCCTCAGCAACCGCGTGCTCAAACAGATAGAAGCGCTCACAGGCAAAGAAGACGGCCTCACGGGTGTACCCAGCGGCTTCACCGACCTCGACCGACTGACCTCCGGCTGGCAGCCTTCCGACCTTATCATCGTGGCAGCGCGCCCCGGCATGGGTAAAACCTCCTTAGTATTGGCCATCTGCCTCAATGCCGCCCGCGACTTTGGCAAAGGGGTGGCCATGTTTTCCTTAGAAATGGCCAGCACCCAATTGGTGCAACGCCTTATTTCCATGGAATCGGAAATAGCAGGCTCTAAAATGCGCAACGGGAAACTGGAAGACTACGAATGGCAGCAACTGCAAACCACCGTGGAGCGGTTGAACACGGTGCCGATCTTCATCGACGACACCCCTGCCATCAACATCTTTGAGCTACGGGCCAAATGCCGCCGCTTGAAACAACAACATGATATCCAATTAGTCATCATCGACTACCTGCAACTGATGACGGGGGCCACAGACGGCAAAAACGGCAACCGCGAACAAGAGATCGCAAGCATCTCCCGCGCCTTGAAAAGCTTAGCCAAAGAAATCAGCGTACCGGTGATCGCACTGTCGCAGCTGAGCCGGGCCGTGGAAATGCGCGGTGGCAGCAAGCGGCCGCAGTTGAGCGACCTTCGCGAGTCGGGATGCCTGCTGGGCGATACGCTCATCACAGATGCCAAGTCAGGCAAACGTTTTAAAATAAAAGACCTGGCCGAAAAACAAGATCGGGTGTGGTTCGATACCCATTCCTTGTCCGGAGATATGAAACTGGCAGCCATGCCCATTTCAAATGTTTTCTTTTCCGGCAGGAAACCTGTGTTTGAAATAAGGACAAAGAGCGGTCGCAACATAAGCGCCACGGCCAACCACCCTTTTTTTAAAATTCATGGCTGGACGCGCCTGGATGCCTTGCGGGTGGGCAATAAAATAGCGCTGCCCCGCAAGCTGGAAATTTCAGCACCTTCAAACCCAATGTCACCAGATGCATTGATCCTGCTGGCGCACCTGATCGGCGATGGCTGTATCCTGCCAAAGCAACCCTACCACTATACCAGTGCGGACGATGCCAATATCGAAGCCGTGGTGCAGGCAGCCAAACAGCTATTTGACATCGAGGCCAGGGTTGTGCCGCAAAAAAATTGGAAACACGCCTATTTGCCCTCGCCGTATCACCTGACACATCGTAAAAAGCACCCGATTACTGTATGGTACGAATCCCTGGGATTAGCCCGAGCGCGCGCGCATGAGAAATGTCTGCCGGATCAGCTTTTTGAATGTGACAATGTACATATCGCCTTGTTTTTAAAGCATTTGTGGGCGACTGACGGCAATATCAGTTGGAAAAAATCATCGGATAGGAAAGCAGCTGCTGCCATTTATTACGCCAGCACCAGCCTTGTTTTAGCAGAACAAGTACAGCATTTGTTGCTGCGCCTTGGGATAATGTCAACCTTGCGGACGAGCCCGAAAAAAGGATACCGCAACGCATATCAAGTCCATATCAGCGGGTGTGAAAACCAGTTGGCTTTCCTCAAAACTGTTGGTTGCCATGGGGAACGTGGGAGTATTATCCCTGCACTGACCACGGCATTGAGCGCCATTGAGCCAAACCCCAACACGGATATTATCCCAAAGGAAGCCTGGAAATTCGTTGTAGAGCCCTGCAAACAAACAGCGGGAATAGGATGGTGGGAAGTCCAGACAGGCCTGGGCGCCCAATATTCTGGCTCTGCGCTGTTCAAGCGCGGCATTTCTAAGGAACGCATGCAACGCCTGCACGAAGTTTTGCCTTTTGATCCAATCAGCAGGCTGGCAGCATCCGATATTTATTGGGATGAAATTTTGTCCATCACGCCCGCAGGCGAAGCAGATGTGTACGACGCGACCATCCCCGGCAACCACAACTTTGTAGCCAACGACATCATCGTGCACAACAGCATCGAGCAGGATGCCGACATGGTAGCCTTCATCTACCGCCCCGAGTACTATCAAATCCTGGAAGACGAAAGCGGTCAAAGCCTGAAGGGTATCGCCGAATTTATCATCGCCAAGCACCGCCACGGTGCGCTCGACACAATAAAGCTGAAGTTTACCGACACGTTCGCCAAGTTTAGCAACCTCGACGATCCGGCGTTCTCCGGCTTGGATGCACCGCTTGCCGGGCCGTTCCAGCCTAGCGTGGTGACAAGGGCCTCGCGGATGAATGATGAGGATATTCCGTTTTAAGGCCATAACAATTACGTCATCAACGAAAAAAACCGCTTGGCTACGGCCAGGCGGTTTTTTCATAAAAATTTGTTTGTACAGCAAAAAATGCCCCAGATCAATTGTCGATCTTTTTCTTCTCTGCGTCGCGCATACCCTGGCGGAACTCGTCTTCCACCGAGTTTTTGGCGTTGTTGAACTCGCGGATACCGCGGCCAAGGCCACGCATGAGCTCAGGAATCTTCTGGCCGCCGAACAGCAATACGACCACGAGGAAAATGAGCATGATCTCGGTGCCGCCCAATTGGTTGAGGAACAATAGTGTGTCAGTCATAACTGTATATTTGATTGTGGAAAAATCCGGCAATTGGCCGGTTTTCAAACCTGTCACTTCGACTAAGAAAGACGCGCAAAGTTACACCCGACAAGCGGGAATTAAATTGTTTGCCAAGAAATTAACCTTCAATTTGAATAAAGGTTGCGGATTTACTGCACAATCAACTTGCCAGAACCTACTGTTTTTCCCTGCTGCGTGATCTTAAAGAAATATACACCCGCAGGCCAATCAACTTTTTTCAACCGGAACATGCTGTCGTCAGATTCCATTGACCGTATTGCTTTCCCTTGAAAATCAAATACTTGCAATTGTAAGGGCCGCTGGCTTTGCAAACCTTTCACTTCCAACAACGTCTCCTCGCCAAACGGGTTCGGGCTTGCGCTCACTTGCGCATGGGGTATCCTTGGTTGCCACAAGCCCACGGTCACAAAATTTTCGCCGAGCCGGTGGAAAGTCGTGTTGGTAATGACCGGATCATTGAAATCGAAATAAATGGCTGCAGTGTTTTCGATCACCGATTCCAGCAGGGCATCGCTGCGCGGTGTCGCCTTGAATTTCACAAAACCGTGCGAGGCCGCTTCGTTCACATTCGAATCGGGCAGCATGATGTCTTCAAAAATGAAGTGCACGATGCCTTCCCCGCAGAGGTCGTAACGGTACAGGTGGCTGCTGGCGCCGAATTTCACCGAAGCCGGGTCGAGCCACACGGACAAGGTGTCGATGATGCGCACCGTGAACGCCGTATCTGTGCCGGTGTTCTGAAAACGTATCAGGTACTCGATCTCGGTGCCGGGGCGGACGTAATGTGCCGCCCCGTAGCCGATAGGGTAGCCTTGCTTGTCGTTCGGGTCGTACGATCCAATGTTGGCGGTGCAGTCAATATCAATGGATTCGCTGTAATCGCTGATGGGGAACTGGTTGACAAAACCTGTTGAGAACGAGCTGCTTGTAGTACAGCCCTCCACGGACAATCCTGCCGGCTGCGGGTAGGGGTGAAAAGCTTCCTGGCCTACTTCCACCCGCCATGTGCTGCCGTTAGCGGGGAACTTCAGGGTGATCGAATCGCCCGCGCCCAGCAGGGGCATGGGCGCCTGCATGAGCATCACGGCATCTTCCACCACGATGTAATTGGTGACAGTGCCCATATTGCCGCTGCCCACATTTTTGATGATAAACTGAATGGAGTCGTTGTTGCAAACACTGCGCACGGCTAAGCTGGCGCCCGTCCACTGGGCATTGTCGATGCACAGGGTATCGGGGAATATGTGCGCTTCGGTGCAGTGGGTCTGTCCCAAAACGGCACTGCAATTGACGGAAACCCTGATGCTGAAATTGTTGCAGTCGCCAATGCCAACATTGCCGATGAAGAAACGCCTTTTGTTTAAGCCGATTGATTGAGAGGGGATGGCCGAACTTACAAAAGTGATGAACGGGTCGAAAAGCACTTCAATGTAGGCGTTTTCCGCCAGCGCGGTGCCATCGTTGCAGTAGCTGACATTGTAATAGTTGGTCGAAAAACAGCGCCGCAACTGCTGCGTCCCGATGGATACGCTCAAGGCCGGGCAAAGCACTTCGGCTTTCACCGGAAAATCACCCCCAAACGCCGTGTCGTTTTGCATGGCCACATTCGCCAGGAGCGCCAGCGGGCATACCTGCCAAAGCCCGTTTGGGGCCAACACCGCCATTTTATAGGCGCCTGCCGGCACAGCGACCAGGTACTTCCCATTGGCGCCTGTGATGCCGTATAGCGTGTCCAGGCCTTCGGCGCGTATCAGCCAGCCAGACAGGCCGGGCTCTCCCAGGTCAACCATGCAGTTTTTGTTGTCATCCTGCACCACCGAGCCGCGCACGTAGCCGCAAGCGCCGCCATTGGCCAGCGTGACGTTGATGGTAGCGACCTTGGTGCAGCCATTCGCATCTGTCACGGTGACGTGGTAATTGTCGGAGGTGTTGGCGATGATGGTTTGGGTCACGTTGGGAAGGGGGGCGCTGTTTGCCCAGGAAAAAGTGTAGGGTGGAACACCGCCAGATACATTCGCCTGAATGGCAGCGGCATCACAAGTGTTGGAAAGCTCTGTCAGGTCGGCCAAAATGGGGCTTGGGGAGCCCAAGGGCGCGCAAGCGATGGCCGTACAGCCCAAGGCATTGGTCACCGTGATACAATAGGTGCCGCTGCTGAGCCCGTTGATGGTGAAGCTGTTTGAGGGGGAGCTGCCGTTCTGCATTGCCGGCCCCACCAAATTCCAGGTAAAAGGGCCGGTGTTTCCAGAATTGAGCGCAACCAGCAAGCTCCCATCGCCTGCGCCGGCACAGGTAGGCGCGGTGGGCGCCATCGTTGCGGCAAATTGGGGGCCAGGTGCGATGGTGAAGCATTGAGCCACGGTACAGTTCACGGCATCGGTCACGGTGACGCAATAGGTGCCGGACGGGAGGTTGAACAGGTTTTGGGTCGTGGCGCCATTGTTCCATAAGTAAGTGTAGGGCGGCGTGCCGCCAGCTACCGTAATATTTATGGCCGCATTGCTCCCGCCGGCGCAGAAGAGGCCGGTAAAATTAGAGGCCATTGATATTGGTGGCGCAATAGAGATCGTGGTGTTGGCCGTTTTGGTACAGCCTGTGGCATCGGTAACAGTAATGGTATAAGTTCCTGAGATCGAAGTCGCGATGTTTTTTGTAGTTGCGCCATTCGACCATAGATAGGTAAATGGGGCAGAGCCGTTCGTCACCGTTACATCTGTGCTGGCGCTTGTGCAGCTTGAAGCGCCAGGGTTTATGGCAACGGAAAAACTGCCCGGCAAGTTGCCAACGGCTAAGGTGGCGATAAACTGGCAATCGCTGGCATCGGTGATCGTCAATGAATAGCTGCCGACCCCGAGGCCGCTGATGTCCTGGGTGCTGGCACTGAACCCTGCCGGGCCTTGCCAGTTGAAAACCAGCGGGGCGCTTGCGTTGACAGGCAAAACATTCAGGCTAATGGCTCCGTCCGAAGCGCCAGGCTGGCAGGATGCCGGAGTGATGGTAAAATCGCCCGGAAGGATGTATTCCCCTACAAAAATGGTGCTGGTACTGGCGCCGGTACAGCCATTGACATCCGTAACCGTAACAGAATAGGCGCCGGGGGGCAACCCGCCTTGAGATTGTGTCGTGGCGCCATTCGACCATATATAACCATAAGGGGGCGTACCCCCAATGGGCGCCAGGTCAATTGTGCCGCTAGGGTTCGGTGTGCCGCATGGGATCGGGTCTGTTGTGGTGACAGGAGCCATTTGGGCCGGTTGGGCAATAAAGATGGCTGGGAAAGTTAAGCTGCATCCTCTGCTATCTGTAACCGTCACCGTGTACGTTCCTGCGCCTACGCCAGTCAAATCCTTGGCATCGTTGTCGGGATCCTCCGGGCCGTCGTTGCTCCAGTCGTAAGTGTAGGGTGGGGTGCCGCCTGTAGGATTAATGCTGATGGCGCCGTTGGAACCGCCAAAGCAGGTTATGTTTGTCAACACTATATTGTTGTTTGGGATTGCCATTGGCTGGGGACTGGCAACAGTTGCCTGAATTGTTCGGGTGCAGCCATTCGCATCTGTTATGGTGACCATGTAGATTCCAGCCGCCAGTCCCACCGGGTCCTGCACGGTGGAGGTATAACCTTGCGGCCCCGCCCATGCGTATGCATAAGGTGGTGTCCCTCCGGATACCGTAAGGTCAACACTGCCTGTGCTGCTCCCAAAACATGAAACATTTGTCACAATAATGCTTGAAACTATTGGGAGCAGTTGTATTGCCGTTGAAGATATCGTTTTTGTACAATTGTGCAAATCGGTGACGGTAACGGTATAGGTGCCGGCTGCTACATTGATCAAATTTTGGGTGGTCGCCCCATTTGACCAGTTATAGGTATAAGGAGGCACGCCTCCGCTTACGGTCAGGGTGATTGCGCCCGTAGAAGCACCATTGCATAGTACATGGGTGATACTGGTAGCGATGGAAATCGCTGCCGCCTGCGTAATGGTACTGGAGTTGGTTTTTGTGCAACCGCTCGCATCAGTGACGGTAACGGTATATGTACCCACAGTTAGGTTATTCACATCCTGTGTGGTGGCGCCATTAGTCCATGAATAGACATAAGGCGCCGTCCCGCCCGTAACCGTCAGATCGATGCTGCCGCTGTTGCCGCCGAAGCACAGCGCCGGCGCTATTACCGTTGAAAGCACCATGCTGGAAGGTATTTGTTTCACCACGACAAAAGCCTGGAACGCGCAACTGGCAGCATCGGTGACCGTAACCGTGTAAGTGCCTGCGTTCAAGTTGCTGATGTCTTCCGTGCTGGCGCCGTTCGACCAGGAAAAGGTGTATGGGGCCGTCCCGAAATTTGGGTTCAAATCAATGTTGCCCTTGCTGCCCGGCACACAAGAGAGGTCGGTAATGCTGAAATTTTGCAGCGGGATGGCAGGGCCAGGGTACACTGTCAGTTGCGCAGATGCCGTACAGCCATTCGTGGTATTCGTAGCTACAAGGGAGTACAGGCCCGCTTCAGTGGTGGTAGGTGTTTCAACAGTAGAATTGAAGTTGTTTGGCCCCGACCAAAGAAACGCCGTGTTGGGCGCGCCCGAAACCGATACGGGCAGGGTGATGAGGCCGCCACCGCAGGGGATGCCTATTTGCGACAATACCGTGATGAGCGGAGGAATAAAATTGCCGGTCACTACAACCTGGTCGGTCGCTGTACAACCGTTTTGGGTATTGGTGACGATGAGGGTGTAAACCCCAGGCTGGTTAATGGTCGGAAACAGCGTGATTTGGCCGCCGGTGATGCCTGGCCCTATCCAAAGGTATGTGAACATGGGGCCAGTGGAGCTGCCAGCACCATTCAAGGTCAACGATGTAATGGCACAGGTGAGCGTAAAATCGGGGCCCGCGTTGGCAATTGGTGCAGCAATATCGACAAACACGTCAAACTGGTCGGTGCCGGTGCAGCCGTTAGCATCCGTAACGGTGACCGTATAGTTCCCCGGGGTGTTTATCTGGCTGATGTTGAACTGGCTGGAAGCCGACACGCCGCTTGCTCCATTGGAGAGCGCCCAACTGTAAGGGGATGTGCCGCCGGTAACGCTCACGGGGACATTACCGCTTGGATTTATACAGGTCAACAGCAGGTTCTGTGCGGTCACCATGGTTGCCGCTGGCTGGGTCACGGTGCCGGAAAAGGTCATCGTACAGCCTACGGCGTCCGAAATGGTCACCGAATAGGCCCCTGCCGTCAAACCGGAAATGTCTTCTGTGGTGGCGCCATTGGACCAAACAAAGCTGAACGGCACTGGGCCACCGCTTACATTCAGGTCGATGGCGCCGTTGCTGCCGCCGTTACAGCTCGTGTTGGTGATACTGTTGATGGAAGGGTTGAAGCCGCATTGGGCGCTGCTTGAGAACGCAAAGAGCAGCCCGCAGCAGGTGGCAATCATGGGTTGTAGAATATGTTTCATAGGTAATTCTTTTACTAGCATGAGATACAGTTAGGTCAGCACAGATTATGACACTGCAAATGTTGGCCTTGCTGCTTGAAAATAAAAGGACAAATTTCTTTGGTTGTAAATGATATAATTTGATAAAAAATTTGAAATTATTGATTTTTAAGTAGTTGTATAAATTATGTAATTTTTGTAATTCCACCTTTATCCCCGATCTTTGTCGCCCAAACGCCACTTTCCATGGAAAAAACACTGCTCTGGGAGGCATACTCCGCATTGTCAAGCGCAGAAATGCGCGAATTCGACAAATTCGTCCGATCTCCCTTTTTCAACACCCGAGCACAATTGGTCAAGCTTTTAGAAGAGATGGGCGCCTGCATGGCTACAGGCACGGCGCCCCACCGCACCGAGCCCGCTACTGTGGAAGAACGCCTCCACAATTCCGCCCTGCTGGCATTGCTCGAAAAGTACCTGACCTACAACGAGAAGTTTGAAGATGCCGAGCGCGGCAAAATCAGGCTTGCCGCTGCCTACCGCAAACGGAACTTAGGCAAGCACTTCCAGATCACGCTCCGCAAAGCCCGAAAAAGCCGCGACAAACAGCCCTGGCGCCATGCCGATTATTACCACGACCTTAACCTGATCGAGTGGGAGCAGTATCAATACGACACTTCCGCCCACCGCACCGAGTCGCTCAACATCCAGGATACTTCCGATTTGATGGACACCGCATTTATTGCCCGCAAACTGCGCCTGGCTTGCCTTGCCGTATCGCATCAGGCGGTGTACAAAACCGAGTACAAAATCGGGCTGATGGATGCCGTGATGGCGCATGTCGAGGCGGAAGGACTGGCTGAAACGCCCGCTATTGGCCTCTATTTCCACTGCTATCATTTCCTCACTACTGCTTTTGAAAAAGGAGAAATACACTTTGCCCGCTTTCGGGAAATGCTGGCTGCCTGCGCCACCAAATTCCCACCCGAAGAACTGCGCACCCTGTACCTGCTGGCCATCAACTTCGGCATCAAAAAACTGAACGAAAGCCGGGAAGGCTGGCTGCGCATCACCTTCGACCTGTACAAAAGCGCCCTGCAGCTCGACCTTTTGCTTGAAAACAACCAGATTTCCCGCTTCGCCTTCAACAACATCACAGCCATTGCCCTGCGGGCAGGCGAGTTGGACTGGGCCGAAAACTTTATCCTGAGTTACCGGCCGAAACTTGAACGCCAATGGCGCGATGCCACCGCAAGCCTCAATATGGCGCGGGTAGCCTATGCGCGCAAAGACTACAAAACGGCCCTGCTCAACCTGCAGCGCTCCGATTACAAAGACCTTATCAACAACCTGATTGCCAAGACATTGCAGCTGAAAATATACTATGAAACAGATGAGTTCGACCTACTCGCCAGCCACTTAGCCAGCATGAAAAACTTTATCCGCCGGCACACCGCCATTGGCTACCACCGCAGCAACTACAGCCGCCTGGTTCAGTACACCCAACAGATGAGCGCCCTTAATTTTTCCAACGCCAACGCCGTGGCTGCATTTCGGGAAAAAATAGAAAAAGAGAAAGTGCTGACAGAGAAAGCCTGGTTCTTGGAAATGTTGGGATAGCCGAACTACCTTGCCCCGATAAAACGTCATATAGTCAACGCAAAGTGGACGTGAATGTAAGCATGTTACAATCAATTTAAAATTAGGCCTTAGTTTCACTCAAATCATTCAAAATCACTTTAATCATAGTATACATGAACCACCGTAAAATTTTGTTCTGGTCAATCACGGTCGCACTGGCGGGTTTCCTGTTCGGCTTCGACACGGTTGTGATTTCGGGCGCCGATCTTTCCTTGCAGGCGCTTTGGCAAAAAGGCGAGCTCTTTCACGGTTTCGTGGTGATGGCTTCCGCACTTTGGGGCACGGTGGTTGGCGCTATGTTCGGCGGCATCCCTACTGACAAACTGGGCCGGAAAAAGACGCTTTTCTGGATCGGCATCTTCTATACCGTGTCTGCCATCGGCTCCGGGCTGGCGGGCGATCCATGGGTATTTGCGTTCTTTCGTTTCCTGGGCGGGCTGGGCGTGGGCGCCTCCACCATTGCTGCGCCAGCTTATATTTCTGAGATTGCACCGGCAAAGAACCGGGGCAAACTGGTGGCCTTGTACCAGTTCAACATCGTTTTGGGCATTCTGGTAGCCTTTTTGTCCAATTACCTCTTGAGCGGTGTTGGCGATAACGCCTGGCGCTGGATGGTCGGCGTGGAAGCCATCCCTGCTTTTTTGTACACTATCATGGTGTTGACGGTGCCGGAAAGCCCGCGCTGGCTCCTGATAAAAAAGAACGACCGGGAAGCGGCTGCGGCAACACTAAAGCTTATTGATCCGGGCATGGATACGGCGGCCGAGATGCAACGCATCGAATCGGATCACGCCACAACAGACAACAGCGAAAGCATTTTCAGCCAGCAATACCGCTTCCCGTTGACCCTGGCCTTTTTGGTGGCGTTTTTTAACCAGTTTTCGGGCATCAATGCTTTTTTATACTACGCGCCCAGGATTTTTGAAGTGGCGGGCCTGGAGCAGCGCGCGGCATTGCTGAGCAGCATCGGCATTGGCGCCACCAACCTGATTTTTACCCTGGTAGGCTTGTCGCTGATCGATCGTTTTGGCCGCAAACAGCTCATGTACATCGGCTCCGTTGGCTATATTGTCTCTCTTTCCCTGGTCGCCCTGGCTTTCGTGATGGGCTGGAAAGGCATGGCAGTCCCCATTTTCCTGTTCATGTTCATTGCCGCCCACGCCATCGGCCAGGGCACAGTCATCTGGGTGTTTATCTCTGAAATTTTCCCAAACCATTTAAGGGCCAACGGGCAGGCTTTTGGCAGTTCAGTACATTGGTGGCTGGCAGCGGCCATCCCTTCTTTAGTGCCGGTGCTTTTTACCAAAATCGGCGCTGCTCCGGTATTCGCCTTCTTCGCCTTTATGATGGTGCTGCAATTGCTGTTCGTCTGGCGGATGATGCCGGAAACAAAAGGTGTGTCGCTGGAGGATTTGGAGAAGCAGTTGAAGGGGAAGTAGGCAAGTTTGCAAATTTGCAAGGGGCAAGTTTACAAGTATGCAAATGACCAAGTGGGCAAGAATTCAAGGGGAGCGGCGCATATCCCTGTACATATAATTTCGCGCAGATTTTACACGGATTTTTACGCAGATTCCACACAGATTTTTCCGCGTAAAATCTGCGTAAAAATCCGCGTAAAATCTGCGCGAAACAGGAAACGGTGCGTACCTTATTGGGGTTCATCTTTCGGTTATTTATAAAAAAAATATATGCCAAACCCAACACTAATATGCTTCGGTGAAATCCTCTGGGATATGTTGCCCAGCGGCCCAGTGGCCGGCGGCGCGCCCCTAAACGTAACCTTCCATGCCAACCAGTTCGGGCTGAAGGCGAAACTTATCAGCAGTATCGGCGCCGACGCGCTGGGCGAGGGCCTTTCCCAGTTCATGGCCAACCTCGGCATCCCGCTCGACCTGATCCAAACCGACCCGCAGCTGCCGACCGGCACCGTGAACGTGACCCTGAGCGCTGGCGGGTCGCCTTCCTACGAGATCGTCAGCCCTGTGGCTTGGGACAATATCCAGCCAGACACCGATGCTGCGGCAGCGGTGAAAAACGCCGATGCCCTGGTTTTTGGCAGCCTCGCCTGCCGCACTGCGCAAAACAAGAATACCCTGCTGCAGTACCTCGACCATGCCCGGCTTCGGGTTTTTGACGTCAACTTGCGCAGCCCTTTCTTCTCCCAGGCTTTGATCGAAGAACTGCTGGGCAAGGCCGATATGGTCAAAATGAACGACGAAGAGCTCGCGCTCATAGCTGGCTGGCATGGCATTGTCGGCGACGAAAAAACGCAGTTGCAGCGCTTGCAAGCAAAGTTTGGGGTAAAACTGTTCATCCTGACACGCGGGAAAGACGGTGCGGCCTGCCTCGACGATTCCGGCTTTTGGGAGCACAGGGGCTTCCGGGTTACAGTACAAGACACCATCGGCAGCGGCGACTCCTTTTTGGCGGCATTTTTGAGCAAATACCTGAACGGGGAGCCCATCCACAATTGCCTGGCATTCGCCGGAGCCGTGGGAGCGCTGGTGGCCACCAAAAAAGGCGGCACCCCCCAAATTCAATTGTTTGAAATTCAAACACTGATGCAGAGCAGTGCAGCTTGAGTAGCTGTGCCATTTGCCATCAACAATATAGATATTTTCACATGAATCTCCGCATATACATCCTGAGCGTCCTCCTCTTTGGGTGCATCCTTTTCGCTTGTGAACAACCCAACACAAAGCAACAGAAGGAGCCACCGCCCCAAAGCACCTACCTGGAAAAACACCGCCCGCAGTTCCATTTTTCGCCCAAGGAAAAATGGATGAACGACCCCAACGGGATGGTTTTTTACGATGGCGAATACCACCTGTTCTATCAATATTTCCCTGATAGCACGCGCTGGGGCCCAATGCACTGGGGCCATGCCGTCAGCACCGACATGGTGCGCTGGGAGCATCTGCCCGTCGCACTCTACCCCGATTCGCTCGGGTATATCTTCTCCGGCAGCGCTGTAGTTGATTGGAACAATACCAGCGGTTTTGGACAAAATGGCCAGCCGCCCCTTGTGGCCATCTACACCTATCACGAGCCAAACAAGGAAAAAGCGGGCAGGAACGATTTCCAAAACCAGGGCATCGCCTACAGCAACGACAAAGGCCGTACCTGGGTGAAATACGCAGGAAACCCGGTAATCCCCAACCCGGGCAATATCCGGGACTTCCGCGACCCCAAGGTCGTCTGGCATCCCGAGTCCAGCCAATGGGTCATGGTACTGGCCGTACAGGACCACGCCGAATTTTGGGGATCGAAAGACTTAAAAAGCTGGGCCAAGCTCAGTGATTGGGGCAAGGATTTCGGCGTACATGGCGGTGTGTGGGAATGTCCCGACTTGTTTCCCATGAAAGTAGAAGGCACGGGCGAAAAAAAATGGGTATTGCTGCAAAGCCTCAACCCCGGCACGCCCCAGGGCGGCTCCGGCACCCAGTATTTTGTGGGCGATTTTGACGGCAAACAATTTACGCTCGACGCGGATTTTAAGCAATACGTGCCAAAAGGGAAAGGCGTTTGGTTCGATTGCGGGCGTGACAATTATGCCGGCGTCACCTGGTCGGGCATCCCGGAGAAAGATGGCCGCACCCTATGGCTGGGATGGATGAGCAACTGGCTCTACGCCCAGGAAGTGCCAACCCTGGAGTGGCGCAGCGCTATGACCATACCCAAGGCATTGACCTTGAAAAAAACGGAACAGGGTTACCGCCTTTTCACCCAGCCGGTAACAGAACTTAGCACCCTGCGCGGCGCTGCCCACCAGATAGCGGCTACGACCCTAGAAGGCGCAATGGACCTTACCCCTTCGCTTGGGTTTTCCCCGGTAAAGTCGGAGTTTATCCTGGAATTTGAGCTGCCCGCCGAAGGCGCTGTCAATTGTGGGATCGAACTGTCCAACAGCAAAGGCGAGTGGTACCGCATCGGCTTCGACGCAGCCAAAAACCGCTTTTTCAGCGACCGCACCCAGTCGGGCGATTTTTCTTTCTCGAATAAATTTGCCGGCCTTATTTATTCCGATCCCAGGCCTTCCTCCAGCAAAACACTGAAACTGCATGTATTCATCGATGCTGCTTCGATAGAGCTTTTTGCCGACGATGGCGCGCTGTGCATGACGGAGCTTTTCTTTCCGAGTGAGGATTTTGGAAGTATTGCGCTGTTTGCGGAAAATGGGAAAGTGGGGTTGAGGAAAGGAGAAGGGTTTGGGTTGAGGTCTATTTGGCCCTAGGAAATGCGAATTTATGCTGCTAAAAAAGTTTATTCATGTCCTCAAAACCACCCATATTCAGGCTAGTACGCTATTGAACTACCAGAACCTTTGAATAATGCATTCCAGAACTGTTTTGCAAAACAATACAATAAATCCCGCTTACTAAGTTGGAAATATCCAATTCAACCGTTGATTGATGCTCCTCGATCGGCTGGAATATTAGTCGGTTTCCAGTCATGTCATAAAGGCTGAGTACACTAAAAGTTACCTTTTCCCATTGGATGTTTACGCGATTGGATGCAGGGTTTGGGCTTGTTCTTACCGAAAGATCCACGGTTGACTCCTCGAATGTAGAAACCGAAATGCCTAAAGTATCGCAAGGGCTACCTTGAAAATCATAAAGCCTGTAATTAGGTAGGTTGGGCAGTGTCCTCATGTTCTGCACTGGCAATGCTAGTCCCCTAAATTGAAACCCAATATTTCCCGTTGGGTCTTCAGGTTTAGTGCACACGTGGTAATAAGACCCTCTGCCCATAGTGGACAGGTACAGCTTCCCGTCTCCCCCATATTGGAAAAGGCCTAAGCTGGTGCCCAACAAGCTCAAAAAATCGACAATCGTATCTAAGGTAGGTGGTAGTGTTTTTAAGTTCACTGCCATAACAGACATTTGTGTGGAGGCAAGTATTTTGCTGCCGTCTGGTGTAAAGGCAATCCCTCCACCACCAAATGCGTTCGGTGGGAATGGGATGTGTCTTGGATTTGAAAAGAGCCCAGAGCAACGATCGAAACTATTGATAAATATCCCGCAACTGTGTTGCCGGGCATATTGATTTCCCTGAAGAGAAAACGCACCTGTTCCAATATATCTACAACTGATTGTTTCTCCAATATGTTGAATTTCAGAGACATGAACTCCTGTACTTGAGATCAAAAACCTATGATAGGCGTTTGTGCCATATTCTGGCACTACGACCCACCAGTCGCGTCCATTCCCGTGCCTTACAGCAGAAAAAGGAGCTAAATTCCGTTTGTCTGCAAGTATGTTGTTTTTAGACACAACTTTACCCAAGCCGCCGTTCGCGGTCATGTCGATCAGACTATAATAGAAAGGCCCATAAGTCAATTTCTTTTCCAGCGCATAATTTACGCCAATGTGCAATAGAATATATTTCGAATTGCTGCCTGGGAATGGAATGGCCATGGCACCAAATGGGGCGACATAACCCGATGTGCCGCAAGTCCAGTCGTTCATTTCGCCGGGATTAATCCCGGCACCGTTTTCCATAGTGTCACCTAAGGCATTCGCTATATAGCATCCATTGGTATAAAATATCAGTTTGCCCAAGCTATCGACCATACTGGCAGACGTGCTTTCAAAATTCATCTTCAGGTCTTTTTCCACAAGTTCTAGCCCCGTTTGATGGAACCGGATAAATGCATTGCCATAACTAGGTTGCCCTGAACTTTCCTTAGCGCCAAATAGCCAATACCGGTCGGGATAAACCTGCCCTTGAAGTAGATTTACAAGTAAGAAAAGGCCAATCATCAAGGTTCCGCTATTTTTTTTCATCTCTGGTGTCCTTTTTTTGTTTTTGAACGAATTGGTTATTCTTCAACACTTCTACTGGAGAAAAGGGGGGTTTGGGAGGCTCCTTGGGTGCTTCTGGCACACGGAATGATTCGGGCAGTTTTAGATACCTTATTGATTCCGTATTCTTAATTTGAAGCGGAACTTGCCAAGGGACATGGTGGAAGCTGCTTTCTGCCGAGCCGGAATACGGGAGTGTGTCACAAGGGGAATTGAGGGACCGGCCTAAACGGTAGTGGGGGAAATAACAACGGGTTATATCATGTTTTTTAGGCAAAATTATACCACGTTGGCTAAAATCAGCAGCTAAAAGCGGTGCCTGAGGGCGGTTTAGGATATGGTAGGTATTTGTCTCAGCAAAGGTTGTATAATAGACTTTGTTGTCACTAGTTAATTGTGGTAACAAAAAATGTGTATAATCCGGAGGGGCGGGACTTGCTCCATATTCGTAACGCCCAATAGTATCAAAAGAAATTGTCGGTGCGTCTATCGTAAGCATGTCCAATTGGTACACCACTAAATGCGTCCCAACATACAAAAAGCGAGAATCTGCCGAAAAAGCATTTGAAGCTGTCCAAAATGCGGGAGGTTGGTAGGGCAAAACCCTGGGATGGCTCAAAAGGCCAGAGCAACGGTCAAAATCGTAAATCCACAGTCCTGACACATCGTCGTTGTTTACAAAATACCTGCCATCGGGCGAAGCCAAATGATAGCCAGAGCTGCTTGCAAAAGCATCTGGGGTAATTGCCTGGTCGAACTTAAAATGGATTCCTGTTGGGTCCACCAAAAAAGTTTGGTATTTGTTGTTCAAATAATCTCCGACTATTAGCCACCAGTCACGACCGTTCCCATGCTTTATGGCCACTGGACTTGGTATATCTCCATCAGCAAGTGTATCATTTTTTGACAAGACCTTGCCAAGCCCTCCATTTGCGTTCATATCGATGGTGGAATAATACAATGTAGGAAATGCCGGGTTGATTAGGTGGTCGTTGTTGGCAGAAGTGTGGATAAGGTAATAACGGTTATGAAACCCTGGGGCCGGAATTGCAAATCCACCAGTGATAGATGGATATCCGAACACATAATGTTCCCAAATAGAGCCTGGATTTATGGTATCGCCATTCTCCATGATTTGGTGCAAACGGGTCCGTACCGCCCTGCCATTGGTATGGAAAAGCATGTTGCCGGAAGAATCACTGCATATCGCACAATAAGGCCCGTAATATTGACGGATGTTTTCAACAGAAAAGGTGGGATACCCTTGATCGAAGTGCACGATAACCCCATTCGGGACATTGTAAGGCTGGCCACTGATGCCATAAATCCAATTGTTGTCGTGAAACTGAGCTGAAACTAATGAGGTTGCCAGTAAGAAGAACAGGAGGCAGGAATGCTGTTTCATGAGAAAATAAATCTGCGAAAATAAAAGTGCCAGGCAACAAAAATGCATGTTGCCTGGCAAAAAAATTATTTCAAGATAGCTATTTTGGACCTAAATGCAATACTAGAGGCATCGCTAATTTCTAACAGGTAAATGCCATTTTGAAGCCCATTTACAGTGTAAAACAACTGTTCTCCTGTAGCTGCCCATTCGTTGATTAGTTTTCCTGACAAGTTGTACAGCCGAACTTTGCCATCATTCAAAGGTGTGCCCAAGGTGATGAAAAATGCATCCTGGAGCGGGTTCGGGTACACTTTTGCTTGGATTGCCAGTTCTTGGTCGTTCGAACCATGTTCTTGTGATTCAGGAGGGCAATCGCCTTCCAAAACAGCATCCAATTGTAGCATGGCGCGGGCCAAAGCTACCCCAATCCCACCTTCATACCGGCATTGGTGCGATATTGCTTGCAGGTTCAAAAGTTGGGCTTCGGTAATAGTGCCGGTTTCGGATGCAGCATCTGTTATGGCAACTTGCAGGACAGACTTCAAGTTCTGCTCGTAGGGAGCAGTTGTAACAATGGCATTCAAGTCAGAAAGCAGTTGCGATGTCGAGCCAGAAGGGGCAGGCTCTGTCATGTCAACCATGCCCCTATATACCCGTGCAAATTTTCCAACATTTGTGTAAAACTTGCTTTGATACCAATTGTATTCTGGGCTGCCCACCGGCTGCAAATCTGGGTTGGTGGCTAATTTGTCGAATAGCTGAAATTCTGACTCCCAAGTATTGGCCGCAAACCCGCGATAAGGATAGTGGACACCTGTCAACAAAGCTTTTTCAACTTCATCCAGTGATCTTGGTGCCGGCATACTGCAAGCAATCGGAAGCGGAACTTGCTCTGTATTTGGCCCCAAAAACCAATTGGGATCGTTGCCTCCCGACTCTACCACCCGAGGGTCTGCCCAGCGGCTCGAATTTTGATTGGGGGTGGTAATGCGGAACAGGGACTTCCGGACTTGTTGAATGTCAGAAATATTAAAGGGGTTATACCCTGTAAACCTCATAAACGCCTCTCTCCCAGAACCAGAATTCCATGTATTGTCCTTGTAAATTTGCTGGCCGATTTCTGTCCCGTCCTGAACCAAGCCAACTCCTGCCGTTGCGTGATTGTTGAAACTGTTTCTTGATAGGCCTGAACCCAGGCAGATGTTGGAGAATCGCATCCCGTACAAAAGAAGATCTGTATTGTTACAGTTGTAGTAACATTGAGGGGAGTCTGCGATGTCAAAAGCGAATTCATTGTTAAATCCGGGTATCGCGTTTCCAATAATACTGTTGCCATTCCAGCTGAAATTTTTGCAATTGGACATGGCAACCCCCTTAAACTCGTTAGGGCTCGAAAAAAACAGTGTACCCTCATCGTACAGTTCGTTATTTGACCCTACCCCACCTTCAATTAGCGTCATGTTAAAGCAATGCAATTTGTAATTGTCGTCCGTTGGCCTGGCTCGGTGATACATTTTGTTAGCAATAAACCTAAATCCTTTTCCCGAAGTTGGTGCCCCAGACAAAGCCTTAACGCCATTCTTTAAACCAGTAATCAGGGAATTGTCGTCAAAAAAGCAATTCTGCACGAGAAATGATGACATGTTCAAGGGGATGAACTGCGCGGGATTGACAACAGCTGTTATTGCATCTTTGGCGAAACCAACAAAATTTGAATTGCTAACATTCAAAAAGGTTGAAGGTGAAGACCCGTTGAGCCTATAGCTGTAAATTCCATATTTTGCACCTTCGAATTTGGTGTTCGTCACGGTTGCGTTGGAACTAAATAGCTGGATGCCATCTCCAGCAGATGGAAGTACGGAACTGGTTGAATATACAATTGTGGTTAGGTCTGAGCCAGTATTGCCCAATCCGCTTAGCGTTAAGGTTCCAGAGTTTACTGCTATTGAAGCGTTGGAAGTACCTATGTTTGACCGACCAACATCCTGGAACCTGGTATTGTAAACGCTTACTGCCGATTGGATGACAAGTAGCCCTATGCACCCCTGTAGGCTTCCAAAAGTGTTGGTATAATTCCGAAACAAGTTTTGGGCAGTGCCGCCAATCGTAATGTTGTTGATCGCATTTACCACTACACCTTGCGATGGGAAAAAACCTGCGTGAGGTGCTTTGAGCGCCTCCTCACCAGCAAAAGTATTGCCAGAAATTCCACCCCCTGATGAATAATTGATTTGTCCGGTAACTCCTGTGCCCAGCCGAACGGAAACCAAGTTTCTCTTGAACTGGTTGCCTGTCAATGATATGGTCGCACTTGGCTGAACGTTTATTGCAGTTAAAGCATCAAAAACATTAGAGTTTTCGAGGATTAGTGTAGCGCTAGGCCAAACATCAATCTGGTTCCACATTGTACTACAACCTGTAACAGTTGAACCTTGAATGGTCAGCTTCTTTCCAGGACGAACGCTCAGTTCGCTTGTGTTGTCTGCAAAAACTACAACAGAACCTGGAGGAAAAGTGTAGCCATTGGGATCCGATATGTCAACGCGAAGCAGACCTTTGATTACGACCCTTTGAACAGTTGTTGCCGACATGGCAGCGCTTACAATGATGTTTTGATTTATTGCATTTTGCATAGACCCCTGAATAGCAGCACTTGTCGCATCGATACACTTATAGGTGCTGGGGTCACCTAATCCGCTTACGCAACTGGATGAGACACCTAAACATGGCAATTGTGCAAAAGTATTTGAAAGGAATAGCAGCAGAAGTGCAAGTGTGGAAAAAGCCCCTTTATTATTTTTTGTAATTATTGTGTTGAGGGGGGGGGGGGTAAAACCCTGATAAGCATGATTGTTTCTCATGATAAAGTAGTTGTGTTGGTGAAAAGTAAACAAGTTTAACTGCCGAGCTGAACACAGTCGGCAAAACTTTCCCTGAGGCACACAAGAAAATTTAAAGAGATATTTGAAGCGATTATTCTTGGCGTAATTCGATATTGACGCTTTGATGAGAAAATGACGGATTATCAGTAGGCCTACTTGGCAAATGGTCAGTAACAGAGTCTCTAGAAAACTGGTCCCTGCAATTTGCGCTTACAAAGCTAACAGCAAAAATCCGCTCCGCCAAGCATTTTCTTGGGCGGGTCAAAACTTTAACAAAATTCAAAACCTCAGTGCCTGTTTGGTGTTCCTTATATTATAGGTATGACAAACATCCACCACATCCTCTCCATCCTCGAAGCCGTAGCGCCGCCGCACCTGCAGGAATCCTACGACAACGCGGGCCTCATCGTCGGTAACCCCGATGACGCGGTGAAAGGCGTTTTGTTCTGCCTCGACTCCACGGAAGCCATTGTCGATGAGGCCGTAAGCCTGGGTTGCAACCTGATTGTAGCCCACCACCCCATCGTGTTCCGCGGCCTCAAGCGGCTGAACGGCGCCAGCTACATCGAGCGCACCGTGATAAAGGCAATACAGCAGAACGTCGCCATCTACGCCATCCACACCAACCTCGACAACGTACACCGGCAGGGCGTGAATGCCAAGATCGCAGAAAAGTTGGGGCTTTCCGATACACGGATACTGGCCCCGAAGGCGGGCGAAGGCCTGGAGGTGGGCGCAGGGCTTTTGGGCAAACTGCCCGAACCCATGCCGGAGCAGGCTTTCCTCCTGCACGTCAAACAAGCCATGCGAACCGCCTGTGTGCGCCATACCGCCTTGCGCGGCAAGCCTGTGTCTACCGTGGCCGTCTGTGGCGGTGCCGGCAGCTTCCTGCTTCCAGATGCCCTGCGCGCCGGCGCCGACGCTTTTGTCACCGCCGATTTCAAATACCACGAGTTTTTTGACGCTGAAGGCAAGCTTGTGATCGCCGACATCGGGCATTACGAAAGCGAGCAATTTACGATTGAACTTTTATATGAGATAATACGCGAAAAACTCCCTACCTTTGCGCTCCATTTGACCAAACAGAGCACAAATCCGGTGCATTACCTCTAAAAATCGCGTTTTTTGGCGCAATGCACCCAATTTATTATTCACTCATTCACCAATAAGAATGGCCGTAGAAGCATCCATTGCCGACAAACTCACCATGCTGTGGAATTTACAGCAGATTGATTCCCAATTAGACGAACTGCAAATCCTGAAAGGCGAGTTGCCGATGGAAGTTGCAGACCTTGAGGACGAGGTAGCCGGCCTCGACACCCGCATCAAGAAGCTCAAGGCCGCCCTCAAAGAGAGCGAGCAGGACATTTCAAAGATGCAGACCGCTGCCAAGGAAGCTGATGCCAACATCAAGAAGTACCAAAAGCAGATAGACGAAGTCAAGAACAACCGCGAGTACGAAGCGCTTACCAAAGAGATCGAACTGGCAAAGCTGGACATACAGCTCGCGGAAAAGCGCGTGCGGGAGGCAAAAGCCGGTCTGGACGCGAAAAAAGAGACCTTGGCCATCGCCGAGGCAAAGTACGAAGCGAAGCTCAAGGAACTGGAGGCCAAAAAGATTGAGCTGCAGGGCATCATCGAAAAAACCGAGAAGGACGAGGAGAAGCTTCGCAACCAAAGCGAAAAGGCACGCAAAGGCATCGAAACCCGCCTCCTGAACGCATACGACAAAACCCGCCGCACCTATCGCAACGGCATTGCCGTAGCAACGGTTGAGCGCAATTCCTGCGGAGGCTGCTTCAACCGGGTGCCGCCTCAGGCCAAATTGGAGATAGGCCTGCACAAGCGCGTCATCGCCTGCGAACACTGCGGCCGCATTTTGGTTGACCATACCATTTCGCACCCAGACGGCATGTTGGAAGAAGCCTGAGCACTGTTTCCATAAGGTTAAACAAGAGCCATCCCGAGTATTCAGGGTGGCTCTTGTCGTTACCTTGAATATTTTTTGTCCAAAAAAGTGTTAAAGCCCTTGACAGTCTATGTTTTCTTCGTTTCTTGCATTGTTTTTTTTAATATCCTTTAATATGAAGCCTTCACACTCGCATCGGTTTCGCCTTGTATTATCTCTCTGGGCCCTAACTGTCTTCACGCCTCGCGCCGCTTTCGCGCAGGAATTTTCCATTTACGACAACATCCAGCAGTTGGAAGCCCGCATCCGCCAAGCGGGCGATGCGACCGTCGTGGTCAATTTTTGGGCGACTTGGTGCAAGCCTTGTGTGGAAGAACTGCCCTGTTTCGATGAGTTGAAAGCCCAGTATCCGGGCCATGACATCGAAGTGCTGTTGGTGAGCCTGGACTTTAAGAGCCAGTTGGAAAAAAAGTTCGTCCCCTTTCTGCGGGCACAAAATATCAAGTCAGAAGTAGTATTGTTGGCCGATCAGGACGTGAACACCTGGATGCCCCTCATCTATGAAGCCTGGGATGGCGCCATCCCGGCAACCATCGTCCTGAAGGGCGACAAGCGGGATTTCTCGCTCGGCAAGTTCGATTCCTTAGAAGAGCTAGACGCTTTCATTCAGCCATTTTTAGTCGATGCCGGCACGTTGTTGAAGCCCGTCACTTGCGGGGGGAAATAATATGTGGCATGTTATTTGAAACACGCAGTCTCAATTCCAAGACGGTTACACCTTTAATATTTTTTTAGTCATGAAGAGTATTAATCTCCCCACGATTATTCTCCTTGCCCTAGTCACATTTTGCTTCCAAAACTGGTCGGCGCAGTCAAGCTACATCGTTGGCGACAAAGCGGAAGATTTCTCGCTGAAAAATGTGGACGGCAAATTCGTCACGCTCTCCAATTACAAAGGCTCCAAGGGCTTGCTGGTTATCTTCACCTGCAACCACTGCCCTTATGCCCAGATTTACGAGCAAAGGATCATCGACCTTCACCGGACTTACGCCCCCCAAGGCGTGCCCGTGATGGCGATCAATCCCAACAGCCCCGCCATCGTACCGGAGGACAGCTACGAGGAGATGCAGAAACGCGCGCGCGCAAAAAAGTACCCCTTTGCATACCTCTTCGACGAGGAGCAAACGGTGATGCCCAAGTTTGGCGCCACGCGCACCCCGCACGTGTTCCTGCTCGATTCCAACCTCATCGTACGGTACATCGGCGCCATCGACGACAACCCTGAGACGCCCAGCGCGGCCAGGAACCGCTGGGTGGAATCTGCCGTGAATTCTATGCTGGCAGGGCAGCTGCCTTCGCCCGATTTCACGCGGGCGGTGGGCTGCACCGTGAAAAAGAAGCCGAAATAGGGGTTTATTCCACTTCTGTTACCTTCAACATGTTGGTGCTGGAGCGCTTTTGCAACGGCATGGCTCCCGTATTGATGATAACGTCGCCCTTGGCCACAAACCCGCTTTCTTTCAGAATGTCGGTGCAATCCTCCACGGTTTCGTCGGTGGTGGTGAAACGGTCGTAGAAGAAGCATTGCACGCCCCAGAACAAGTTCATGGTGTTCAACATGCTCAGGTGGTCGCTGAACATGAATATGCTGGCCCGGGGCCTGAAGCTGCTGAGCTTAAAGGCACTGTAACCCGAGCGGGTGATGCCGATGATGCCTTTGGCGCCAATCTCTTCCGCCGTCCGGCAGGCATTGAAACAAATGACATCAGAGTAGAACATGGATGATTTGACGACAGCATGTGGGCGCTTGCCTTCAATCTGGGGCCAATAATGCTTTTCCGCCTCGCTGATAATCTTGCTCATGTACTGCACCACCAATTCAGGGAACTGCCCTACAGAGGTCTCACCACTCAACATGACTGCATCGGCGCCGTCCAGCACCGCGTTGGCAACGTCGGTCACCTCCGCACGGGTAGGGGAGGGGTTGGTGATCATGCTGTCCATCATCTGGGTGGCCACGATGACCGGGCGGGCATATTGCATGCACATCTGAACGATCTCTTTTTGAGTGGTGGGCAGTTGCTCGATGGGCATCTCAACGCCGAGGTCGCCACGCGCCACCATGATCGCATTGGAGGCGCGGATAACTTCCCGCAGGTTTTTCACCGCTTCCGGTTTTTCGATCTTGGCCATTACTTTGGCGGCATGGCCTGCTTCCTGCACTGCCTGCTTGAGGTCGTCCATGTCGGAAGCGCGGCGCACGAACGACAGGGCGATCCAGCTGATCGGCTGCGTGAGGATGAATTTCAGGTCTTCCCGGTCTTTCTCCGTCATGGAAGGCAGCTTCACATTGGTATCTGGCAAGTTGACGCCTTTGTTGCTGCTCAAAACCCCGTCGTGCAGGCATTTCAACTTGACGGTATCCTTTTTATTGGTGTCGGCAACTTCAAAGATCAGCTTGCCATCGTCCATCAAAATGCGCTCGCCTTTTTCGCAGTCTTCGGCAAATTGGTCGTACGACATGTAGATGGCATCTTTTGTGCCCTCGGCATTGAGGTCGTTGACGATGGTGATGACATCGCCCGTTTTTAGTGGCAGGGCATTGTCCTTGATCTTGCCGACGCGCAGTTTCGGGCCTTGCAAGTCGGCCAATGTGCCGATATGCAGCTTGTGCTCTTCGTTGATCTTTTGGATCATCTGGATCACCTTGAGGTGGTCGGCGTGAGAACCGTGGCTGAAGTTGAGGCGGAAAACATCAACACCAGCTTTTACCAAGGCCAGCAGCTTTTCGTAGGTGTTGCAAGCCGGGCCGACGGTGGCGACGATCTTTGTATTTTGGGAGCCGTCTTTGCGCAAGGGCGACTTGTTCCTTTCTAGCAAAGCAGCAGCTTCTGTCAGTGTCATATCTGAAAAAAATTAAAAAGTGTAAAAAACACAA
This sequence comes from uncultured Saprospiraceae bacterium, assembly GCA_964621185.1. Lineage (GTDB taxonomy): Bacteria > Bacteroidota > Bacteroidia > Chitinophagales > Saprospiraceae > M3007. The sequence continues at coordinate 83,738 of CAZULM010000016.1, forward strand.
TAAGTAGGGGCTGCAAAAGTAAGGGATGCCAACAACTATGCCAAGCCTTGTTAAAATCGGAACGAATGAGCTGGATTGACTTGCAATGCCAAATTTACGGTGGGGATCAGAAAAAAAACAGTGTTTTTGCTCTTTGTTGACAATTGCGCGAACGGATCAGCAAGGGGCTGAACAAAAACATTCCAAAAAATTCCACAGCAAAAATTTTTTTTAAACCTCCCGCTGCCGTTTCTTTGCGGCTCGAAAAACCGAATTTTTTTCACCTAAAGTTTAGAAAAATCATGGCAACTATAGCCGAACGCGTTAAAAAGATCATCGTTGACAAGCTTGGTGTTGACGAGGCTGAAGTCACTGACTCCGCAAATTTCATCAACGATTTGGGAGCTGACTCGCTTGACACCGTTGAATTGATCATGGAATTCGAGAAAGAATTCGAAGTGTCAATCCCCGACGAGCAAGCTGAGAACATCCAAACTGTTGGTCACGCCATTGAGTACCTTGAGGCTAACGCTCAACCGTAATACTTGCTGTTGCTTTGCTGCATGACAAGGCAATTCGAGAGGTTCAAAGCTGTGCAGCTTTGAACCTCTTTTGCTTTTTCCAACAAATTGCCCTTGCCTGTATTACCGTGCAATGGTGCATAGTGTTACTTTTGCCCAAGGTATCAACGAACCGTACAAATTATGAAACGTGTAGTCATCACAGGCATTGGTGCGATCACCCCGATCGGGAATACCGTTGCCGAATTCAAAGTTGGGCTGGAAAAAGGCGCAAGTGGGGCCAACCTCATCACCCTTTTTGATGCCAGCCAGTTCAAGACAAGATTTGCCTGCGAGGTAAAAGGATTTGTGGCAGAAGATTTTATCGACCGGCGGGAAGCGCGGCGGCTCGACAGGTTCACGCAATTTGCGATGGTTTCTACTGCCGAAGCGATTGCGGATTCCGGGCTCGACCTGGATGCCGTCAACAAAGACCGCGTTGGCGTGATCTGGGCATCGGGTATCGGCGGCCTGAACACGCTCGAAAAAGAGATCGAAGACCATGTGCTCGGAAACGGCACCCCAAAGCACAACCCTTTCCTGATACCAAAGATGATTTCGGACATCGCAGCCGGGCAAATCTCTATTCAATATGGTTTTCGGGGCATCAACTACGCCACCGTTTCCGCATGCGCCTCGTCGTCTCATGCCCTGATGAATGCATTTGACTACTTGAGGCTTGGAAAGGCCGACATTATCGTAACAGGTGGCTCTGAGGGTTCTATCACCAAAACGGCGGTTGGCGGCTTCAATTCGATGAAAGCCCTCAGCGAGCGCAACGACAACTTTGCGACGGCATCCCGCCCTTACGACAAAGACCGCGACGGATTTGTGCTCGGCGAAGGCGCCGGCGCTTTGATCCTGGAAGAATACGAACATGCCAAGCGCCGCGGGGCAAATATTTATGCCGAGGTGATGGGCGCAGCAGCCACTGCCGACGCCTACCACATCACCGCCCCGCACCCGGAAGGTTACGGCGTGATCAACGTCATGAACTTGGCATTGGAAGATGCGGGTATGAAACCTGGCGATATCGACTACATCAATACGCATGGTACCAGCACCCCGTTGGGCGATGTGGCCGAGCTCAAGGCCATCGAGACTGTATTTGGCGCCGAAGCTGCGAAACTCAACATTTCTGCCACAAAAAGCATGACCGGGCACCTGCTGGGCGCTGCTGGGGCCGTGGAAGCCATCGCCTCTCTGCTCGCTATGAAATACGATTTTGTGCCGCCGACCATCAACCATTTTACCGACGACCCTGAAATAGACCCAAAGCTCAACCTGACCTTCAACGAAGCGCAGCACAAAAAAGTGAAAGCCATCCTCAGTAATACATTCGGTTTTGGCGGGCACAATGCCTCCATTATTTTCCGGCAGGCATAAGAGCCTGCCCAAAACCTTGATCTTGTGCGATTTATCCGTCGATTATACAATTATTATTTCCACCCCGACCGCGAGCTTGCCCGCCGGCTGCGGCAGTTGATCGGTTTCACCCCCCTGCACCTCCCATTGTTCAAGCTCGCTTTTTTCCATAAAAGCACCTTTACCTCCAGAGACTACGCAGTGGCCAACAACGAGCGCCTGGAATTCCTGGGCGATGCCGTGCTCAGCACCATCGTCGGGGAATACCTGTTCAAAAAGTACCCGAACAGCGACGAAGGCTTCCTGACAAAGATGCGCTCCAAAATCGTCAAGCGAAATTCCCTCGACGACATTGCCGACAAGATGGGGCTCGACCTGTTTTTGGCCAATTACAACCAGACCCGTTTGTCAAAATCCATGCTCGGCAACGCGCTGGAAGCATTGGTGGGCGCCGTTTACATTGAAGTCGGCTACGAGCGCACCAAGGAATACGTGGTGCGCCGAATCCTGCGCAAATACCTCGACATACACGAGTTGGAAAGCTTCGACGACAACTACAAAAGCCAGCTGTTGGAGTGGTGCCAGAAAAATGGCCGCGCCATCGAGTACAAAGTGGTGGCCAAGTACAAGAGCGAAAAGCGGGACAAGTTCAAGGTGGCCGTATTTGTGGACGGGAAAAAATACGGCACTGCCGACGATTTCAACAAAAAGAGCGCCGAGCAGTTGGCCAGCGAGCGGGCCATGACCGCACTGGGCATCCTGAACGGCAACGGGGCATCCTATCAGGGCGACGAGGACGATAACGATTCATTATAAGCAGTTTCCGATATGAAAGCCTGTATCATTGGTGGCGGCATTATCGGCCTTTGTACCGCCCTGTACTTGCAAGAAGAAGGCTGGGAGGTGACAGTGCTGGAGCGCGACACCCTCGAAGACAACTGCTCTTTCGGCAACATGGGTTTTCTCTCTCCCTCCCATTTCGCCCCATTGGCCCAGCCTGGCATCCTCAGCCAGGGAATACTGTGGATGTTCAACCAGAAAAGCCCGTTTTACGTGCGGCCAAGCCTTAACCCGCGCCTGCTCGATTGGGGCCTCAAGTTTGTGCGTGCCTGCACCGCCAAGCATGTAGCACGCAGCGCCCGCCCAATGCTCGAACTGCTGCTCCTTTCCAAAGAGCTGACGGCTGCCTGGAAAAAAAGCGGCAACTTGCAGTTCGAATACGCGGAAAACGGCTGCATCAACTACTTCCAAACCGAAAAATACGAAAAAGGCGAGCTCGAGAACGTGCGCATAGGGCGAGACTTGGGCCTCAAAATCGACCTTCTGTCCCGGGAGGAAGCCCAGGCCCTGGAACCAGATTTGATGCCTGATGTGCGCGGCGCCGTTTGGTATCGCGACGATGCGCACCTGCATCCCAATACCCTGATGCGCCAGTTGCCCTCCTTGCTTGAAAAGCGCGGCGTGCGAATATTAAAAAACGCAACGGTCATTGGCATTGAAAAAAATAAAGGAAAGGTCGCAGCGCTGCAGTACTGCGACACCGTAAACCGGCAAGACGCACAATCGATCACCTGCGACCTCGTCGTGCTGGCGGCCGGCTCCTGGTCGGCTGAACTTGCAAAAATGGCCGGGGAAAACCTGCCGCTCATGCCTGGAAAAGGTTATTCCATGACCGTGGACGTAAGCCGCCAATCGCTTCGCTACCCCTGTATTTTGTTGGAAGCAAAGGTGGCGCTCACCCCTTGGGAACGCCAGCTGCGCATCGGCAGCACCATGGAAATTGGGGCGGTGAACGACCGAATCCTTCTCCCCAGGGTGCAAGGGATACTGGAGGCTGTTCCTAAGTTCTTCCCGGGCTATTCCGCCGACCAGGCTTTTCAGGAACTGGCTGATTTCAAAAAGCTGCAAGAAAACCTGCGCCAAAAAGTCTGGTACGGCTTCAGGCCACTCTCTGCCGACGGCTTGCCCTACATTGGCTTTGCTAAAAAGACCAAGAATTTGATAATCGCGACAGGCCATGCCATGTTGGGCCTAAGCCAGGCCGCCGGAACGGGGAAACTGGTGGCGGAAATGGCGAGCGGGAAACAGACCGCGATCAACGCTTCGGCATTTGACCCCGGCAGGTATTAGCACAAAGTTTTTGGTTTTTTTTCTTGTCCTGGCATTGCTGTTCGCAGCGAAGGCATATGCTTCGCCGTGCCTTGGTTCAGCGCAATATTTTGCCTGTTTGGATGTTTTTTTTCAAAAAATGTGGGGAATCAGCTTGTTTTGAAAATAAACCGGTAGTTTCAAAGGCTTTTTCTGTTTTTTTTTGTTGTAGCAGGTGCTGGCTTCAGCATCATATTGTCAAGGCCTGCAAGCTCGGCTTTTTTCCCGCAGCACTCATCGCATCATCCAAAACTGATTTCTTCACCTATCAAATTATTGTCGATATGAAGACCATTGCCAATCACCTCGCCAAGACTGCTCTTTTTGCAGTCGTACTTTTTTTCGCTCACCGCAGCGCTGGCCAAGCCGGCCACCTTCTTTTTTCGGCGCATCTCTCGGGCGCCGAAGAAAACCCGCCAGTCGCGACCAATGGGGAAGGTCTGATCACGGTGCGTTTCAACGACGACAGGTCCAAGATGTTCGTACAGGGGGTAGTTTCCCAGTTGAGCGGCCCTGTGTCTGCCGCCCATTTTCACACGGGGATCGTCGGCCAAAACGGCGGGGTTGTCGTTAACCTGGCCCCAATCCGCAACGGCAACCGTTTTGCGGGGGAGTTGCCGGTGCCAGCCGGGTTCCTCGAAAATGCATTGAAACGGGGGATTTACGCCAACGTGCACACCGCTGCCAACCCGAGCGGCGAAATCCGAGGGCAATTGTTGCCGGAGAGCGATTTGAATTTCGGAGCCGTTCTGACCGGCCTGAACGAAGTGCCCCCGGTGCTTACAACGGCGCTTGGGATCGGAGGGGTCAATATCACCCTGGGCTACGACAAATTAAAGTACAATATTTTGGTAAACGGTTTGAGCGGCCCTATTACCGGCGCCCATATCCATAAAGGCGCCGCAGGGGCAGCAGGCCCCGTTGTTCAGCCTTTGGGCTTTTCGGGCAACAGCCTGGTAGGCGAAGTAGCCTTGAACAGCTTGCCCGCCGATTTTATGATGAACCTGTTTGCAGGCCAATATTATGTCAATGTGCACACCGCGGCCAATCCGGGAGGGGAGATACGGGGTCAGCTCTTGTTCAACGGCTTCTTGAATGGCGTGGCTATTTTGAACGGCGACCAGGAAACGCCCCCGGTGACGACTTCCGCCTCAGGCATTGGCTTTGTACTGCCCAATGCGGCCATGGACAGCGTTATTTATGGCGTACTCGTCCGCGGGTTGAGTGGCTCCCCCACAGCGGCGCACGTGCATAAAGCGCCGGCGGGTACGGCCGGTGGGGTGGTGTTCCCACTGGCAGCGGGCCCAGTGCCAGGGGTTTATTCCTCAACGGTGCCCGTGAATGCAGCTTTCTTGACCGATTTTATCAACAACAACCTGTATTTCAACGTGCACACCGCTGCCAACCCTGCGGGTGAAATCCGCGGGCAAATCCAGACGAACTTGCGCAAGGCCTATACCTTCGACCTTTGTGCCGGGCAGGAAAACCCCTTCAACAACAGCCAGGGCTATGGGGCGGGCATGGTGTCGATAGACCAGGGAAACCTTGCATTGACCTACAAACTCGCTGTTGACGGGCTGACGGGCGCTGCCTCGGCGGCACATATCCACACCGCGGTCGTTGGCGCGAACGGGCCGGTGAGGTTCCCGTTGTCGCTCCCAAATCCCTTCAGCGAAGGTGCACTTGCCATAACGGGCGCCGATGCCGTTGTGGTGGAGGCTCAAGGGACTTATATGAACGTGCATACCGTGGCGCATCCCGGCGGGGAAATCCGCGGCCAGGTACATAGGGGGATATTGTGCGCCTCGTTTTCTGAAGTATTGGAACCTATAATTGTTGACCTTAAGGTATTCCCCAACCCAACGACAGAAGGGCTTACCATCCGCTTCAACAATAAGGAGGAAATAAACGGCCAGCTCCGATTGACAGATGTTTCCGGCCGCGTGCTGGAATCCAAGGCAATAGGAGCATTGGCTTCAGGCCCGCAGGAACTGTACATGCCCCTCCAAAAACTTCTGCCGGGGCTGTATCTTCTCCATTTGGAGCACAATGGCGCGACCGTGTTTGTACAATCTGTGGTAAAGCAATAACCGCGACCTCTTTACAGGAAAGGCAACTTGCACACCACAGCATCAAGCTTTTTGCTGCCCACCACGATCTTGATCTTGGTTCCAGGCTCTGCGAACTTGACCTTCACATAACCCGTTCCGATGGGCTTGTCGAGCGAGGGCGAATGGGTGCCAGAGGTCACCACGCCGATCTTGGCGCCGCGTGGGCTTTCGATCTCGTAGCCGTGGCGTGGAACGCGGCGCTCGTCGAGCATGAAGCCGACGAGCCGGCGTTTCACGCCTTCAGATTTTTGCTTCAGGAAACGATCCTTTGATGGGAAGTCGTAAGGTTTGTTCAGCTTGGTGATCCAGCCCAGGCCGGCTTCGAGCGGGCTGGTCTTGTCGTCGATGTCGTTGCCGTAGAGGCAGAAGCCTTTTTCTAAGCGCAGGGTGTCGCGCGCGCCGAGGCCACAGGGCTTGATGCCGTGCTTCTCGGCGGCCTTGAATACTTTGTCCCAAATCTTTACGAGGTCTTTGTTCTTGGCGTATATCTCAAAGCCGCCCGCGCCCGTATAGCCCGTTGCCGAAATGATGACGTTGTTGCAGCCGGCGAAGCGGCCGCGCTTGAACGTATAGTACTTGATGGCGCCGAGGTCGAGGTCGGTCAGCTTTTTGAGCGCACCCACCGCCTTGGGGCCTTGAATGGCGATGAGCCCAGTCTTGGCAGAGATGTTCTGCATCTTCACCTCGAACCCTCTGGACAAGCGTTTTAGCCAGCGCCAGTCTTTGGTTTCGTTGCTGGCGTTCACCACCAGCATGTATGACTGCTCGCCTGCCACAGCCATCTCCGGCACGTCGTCGAGGCGGTACACCAGCAGGTCGTCCACGATGCCGCCTTTTTTGTTGGGCATGCAGGAATATTGTATGTCGCCGGGGTTGAGCTTGCCCACGTCGTTGGAGGTGGCGCTTTGCAGGAAGGCGGTGGCGTCTTTGCCCCGCACGATGAACTCGCCCATGTGGCTCACGTCGAAGGCGCCTAAGGCGTTGCGCACGGCATGGTGCTCCTCGGTGATGCTGGAGTAGGAGATGGGCATGTTGTAGCCGGCGAACTCGGCCATTTTGGCGCCGAGGGCAAGGTGCCTTTCGGTGAGCGGTGTGTTTTTCATGAGATGGTGTTGAAAAATCTGCTGTTTTGCTGTATCGATGTATGGTGCGGGCTTTTTTAAAAACGCGCGTTGTTGTTGTGCTACTCTTTCGGCAAGTTGTCGATCGCCTCCTTTTTCGCCACCTTCAAATGCGGCTTGCCCTTGTATGATTGCTCCTGAGTTTCAGCCTTGGCCTTGTTTGCGGGCGCTGGGGTAGCCCCCATTCCCGGCCCAGGGCCTTTTTCGATGTTCACCTCGCCAGCTTCGAAGCCAAATCGGCGACGGACATCCTGCGGCAGCGCGCTCTTGTGCAGGGTGAAGGAGATGGTGTTGAGCTCCATGTAGGCGTGCGAAACATACACATAGCCATTTAAGTCAGATATTTCACCCCAGGAGTTCTTCACGACAAAATAGATGCCCGAATGTTTCTCATCAACCACCCCGACGATGTGCATGAGGTGGTCGTCCATGGTTTCCTGGCTGTCGAAAAGCTGTTGGCGGTATTCCTGGGATATTTTTTGTTCTGGCTCCCAAATTTTAAAGGCGTTTTCACGGGCGGAGGCGCTTTTGTCTTTCCAAGCGGTTTTTGGCACGATGGCGATGCCGTTGCCGGCGGAGAAGCCCATATTGCTCACGTCGGCATCCCATTCGATGGTGTAGCCCTTTTCGATAGCATGGGTGGCGCAGCGCATCAGGTCGTCGAGCGGCAGGTTGTAAAATTCGCCGTTCGACCAGTTATCGGGCACCTCGAGGATGAATTTGTCCCAAAAAGGATGGTGGGTAAAGGAGGTGACGGTCACGTAATCGTCGGGCTTGATGCCCAGGGAGTCGCGGTACGCTTGGGGAGTGTACACGGTGCCCTCAAAGCTGAACTTGTTGACGAGGGGGCCGAATTCCTGGTCGAGCAGGGCATCTATCTCTTTAAGCCAGTTCGGGTCAAGCTTCCCTTCTTTCCCTTGTTGGGCAAATTCGGCGCATTTTTCCTTCAGGGCTTTCTCCAGCTTGCTGTGGTTGAAGGGTTTTGAGCCGTCTTTCCGCCCCGGGTAAATGCTTTCTGGCACGATGCCGAATTTTTTGACGGCCATCAGCATGTCGTGCGCAAGGCCGCCTTCGCCAAGCTGGGCCGTGCCTTGCCGGCGCACATAGTTTTCGCATTTCATGCGGTAAATATTGCGCACGACGTACATCTCGGACAAATCGGCGGCCCTTTTGCCCTGGCGGATGGCTTCGCTTTCCAAAAAAGAGGCGGTGCTGAATGCCCAACAAGTGCTGGTTTGGCCCTGGCTTTTTACAGCGGTGGCTGCCGCTCGTTTATATTCTTTGAACTCGTACGGCTCGTTGGTTTGGGCATTGCAGAGGCTAATCCCCCAAGCAAGCCCAAGGAGCGAAAAAAGCAATTGTTTCATGTCTTAATTTTAATTGTTTCACGGCGCGAAAATAAGAAAAGCATAGGGATTTTGTCACATTTCATGCCAACACAAGTTAATATAGCTGCGTTTCCCAATATAAACCCGACTTTTGCTGCCCCTCCTTAGTAAAGCAATCTAGTGTGCCAAATGGCCTTCCGTTTATCTGCAACAATACTCTTGCCACTCGTTTGGCTTCTTGTTCCCTGTTGGTGTTCGGCGCAGCAGGCCCGCTTTGAGACCATTGGTGCGGATCAGGGCCTTTCCCAAGGGATGGTGTACGATATCATGCATGACAGGCTCGGGTACCTGTGGTTTGCCACCCGTGACGGGCTGAACCGCTACGATGGCTATTCCTTTCAAGTGCATAAAAACGACCCGTTCAGCCAGTTCTCAATCGCAGACAATATCATAAGGGTGCTGTTGGAAGACCGCTATGGCCGAATTTGGGTGGGCACGGAGAACAACGGGGTCGATGTGTTTGATCCGGCATCTGGAAAGTTCTTTCATTTAAGCAAAGGGACTAATGGGCTTTCAAACCAGAACGTGCTTTCCTTGGCAGAGGCAACCGATGGCGCCATTTGGGTGGGAACGGAATATGGCTTGAACAGGATATTGCTGCCGGCAACATTGCCGGCGCACAACAGCGATTTGAGTTCGGTCGCAAGCGCCGAACAGTTTTTCTGGGAAAATTCTGACGTAGGGCTGCCTGCGCGCAATGACTATTATTTGAGCTTGGCAGTAACAGATGATGGGCGCCTTTGGGCTGGGACAATGCTGCACAGCTTTTGCTATGAGCTGGTTACAAAAAAGCTGAACAAGGTTTCAACGCCGGGACAGGGCCTCCCCAAAACAAATTACGTGGCAAAAGCGTCAGATGGTTCCGTCTGGATAGGACAGGTTGACCAAGTAGTTCAAATTGACGGCCACAAAACAGTTGTTTACCCACTCCCTTTTTTGAAAAACAGCACTTCAGCTGCTTTGTCATTTGACCGGGAGGGGAATTTATACGTGAACCGAAGAAAAGAAATTCATTTTCTGCCATTGGGTAAAAAAGGCAGTGCCACCCCTGCCCCTCAGTTGTTTTTCCGCTTTCCAGAAAAAGATGTCATAGGGGCTTCCAAAATTTTTTGCGACAGGAGAGGGCTGATTTGGATCGGGACCAATGGCTACGGCATCCGCAAATACAACCCTGCAAATAGGCTCTTCAAACATTATCTGCCAGGTGTCAGCACCAGAAAAATCCGCATGAACGCAAAAGGAGAGCCTTGGGTTTGGACAAGTGCCGGCGTGTTCTCCTATTTGGACGAAACCGGCGGACAAAGCGAGAGATCATTGCTCAAAGGCAGTAATCTGTTCCAGCACGACCTTTTGTTCGACCGAAAGGGGAATTTATGGGTTTTGGCGCAAAAAAAAACAGGCCCTTCGGACAATTCTATTTTGATACACAAAAACTTGCAGACTGGGCAAGAAAAGCAGTTTGTTGATTTGATAGCCGCCGGGCTGTACAGCCAGCTCATGGAGGACAGGAATGGGGATATTTGGATACTTGGGGCGAAAAGCGAGTTGGTATGGTACAAAGTAGCCGAAGGTGCCTCTCAAAAATTTGACATGAGCTCGTTTACTGGCTTCAAAGAGTATGCCTTTGCGCTGATGGAAGACGTAAACGGCCATATCTGGGTAGGCACCCCGCATGGCCTGATCCGAGGCATCCCAAACATTGCCAATAGAAGCGTCCAGTGGTCCTTGTTCAAAAACAACCCTTCTGACAGGAACAGCTTGAACAACAATGCGATTCTGTGCCTGCTCGACGATTCCAGAAACCCCGGAAAGTTTCTGTGGGTTGGGACAAAAGGAGGGGGGCTCAACTGGTTGAACAAAGAAACTGGGGAATGCCACCACTTTACACCAAATGACGGTCTGCCCAACGACGTGGTTTATGGGATACTAGAAGATGACCAAGGTTGTTTGTGGCTGAGCACCAACTCGGGCCTTTCAAAGTTCAACCTCAAAACCAACTTTTTCGAAAATTTTTCGGCAGCTGATGGTTTGCAGGACAATGAGTTCAACACAACGAGTTTTGCCAAGTCCCCAAGTGGGCGCATGTATTTTGGCGGGGTAAATGGGCTGAGTGTTTTTGACCCAAAAACAATAAAACCTGGCGAGACGCCACCGCCAGTTCAAATAACGGCATTGAAAATACATGGCAAACCGATACAGCCTGGGCAAGGTTGGAACCCAGCCGCCCCCGGCCAAGAATTGGCCATAACACTGCCTTACCATCAAAACCATGTCACGATTGACTTCACGGCAATGGATTTTTCTACGCCGCACAAGAACCAGTACCGGTATAGGATGATCGGGGTGCACGACGGATGGTCGGAAGCTACAAACAACCACAGCACTACCTTCTCAAACTTGGCCCCGGGGAAATATGTGTTTGAGGTGCGGACAGGCGGGGCGCACGGCATCTGGACAGGAGAGCCCGGGAAAATCGAGATTACGATCCTGCCGCCTTGGTGGAAATCTTGGCCTTCTTTCCTGGCTTACGGCCTGGTTGCCGCCTGGCTGGGCTGGCTCGCTTATCGTTTCCAGGTTCGGCGCATCCGAATGCAGGGTCAACTGGTCTTCGAGCATCGGGAAGCCGAACGGGTGAAGGCATTGGAACAGTTGAAAACCAACTTTTTCAACAACCTCACCCATGAGCTGCGCACCCCGATTACCCTCATTGTTGAGCCCCTGCGCCAGATTTTGCAAAAGCCAACGGCCAAAAATTGGCTGGCCAATGTCAAGACCGCAGAGGCAAACAGCCAAAAACTGCTGTTGATCGTCAACCAACTCCTGGATCTGGCAAAATTGGAAGGTGGGGGCATGCAAACCGACGACCGCTTCGGGCAGATAGCCCTGCTTTTGAAGTCAACAGCTGATCCTTTTGCAGTCAATGCCCAAAGCAAGAACATCTCGTTCATATTCAATGCCGATGAGGTCGTTGTCCCTCCTTTTAAATTTGATGCCGACAAATTGGGTAAAATCGCCTCCAATTTGCTGTCAAATGCCATGAAATTCACGCCACATGGCGGAAAAGTGGAAATGAGCTGGCAGCTCGAGCCTGACAACTGGTTTGTCCTCACTGTTTTCAACTCAGGCCCGGGCATCCCCCCAGACGACTTGCCAAAAATATTTGACCGTTTTTTTTCCAAAGGGGATGCCTCGGAATCGCAGCAGGCCAGCACGGGCATCGGCTTGGCATTGTGCCGGGAATTGGCGGAGTTGATGCGCGGGCGGATTGAAGCTGAAAGCGAGGAAGGGAAAGGCAGCACTTTCAGGCTTTGGCTGCCAATGTTGGGCTTGACAGAAGGCACAAATGCTGTGGAAGCCAACATGTTGGGCGCCGAACCGGAGGCGTCAACGGCGACAATGGCCCAAGAAACAACGGGCCAATTGCCCGATACCCATGAGAGAACGGAGCCGCCATTACTGTTGTTGGCTGAAGACAACCAAGAACTTAGGCATTTTATCGCCGCAACTTTGCAGGAACAATATGAAGTGCTGGAAGCCGAAGATGGCCAACAGGCTGTAGAATTGACGTTGGAACAGATACCTGACATAATCGTTTCCGACCTGATGATGCCGCGGCTCGACGGGCTTGGCTTGTTAAAGATGGTAAAAAACGACATCAGGACGAGCCATATTCCTTTCTTGATGCTGACAGCAAAAACCGAGCTGGGAAGCAAGCTTTCAGGCATTGAACAAGGGGCAGACGCCTATCTTGGAAAGCCCTTCCAAACCGAAGAGCTGTTCGCCTGGCTGCGCAATTTGTTGGAAAACCGCAAGCGCTTGCAAGAAGCCTTCAGGAACAAAGGCACTGGGCAAGGCATGATGGCAAAGCCTTCCGATCATCCTGCCGTCGGCCCTTCCGCGCCAGAAAGCGCCCTTGGGCTCCTTGACCGCCAATTCTTGAACCATTTTATCGAAATCGTAGAAGCAGAGATCGACAATGACCGCATAACGCCAGCCGAAATTGCCCGCCAAATGGCAATGAGCCGATCTCAACTGCATCGGAAACTGACAGCGCTGACAGGGCTCGCGGTATCAGAATACCTCCGAAATTACCGCCTCGAACGCGCAATGGAATTGTTGCGAAACGGCGCCGGCAACGTAAGTGAAGTGGCCTGGCAGGTTGGTTTTGTAAATGCCAAACATTTCTCAACCGCCTTTAAAGAAAAGTTCGGGAAATCGCCCAGCGAGGTCTGATCACTAAAAAAAACCTGAAAATACCCTGTATTTGCGACCAATACGAACCAATTTGACACAGAGAGAAACCTTGCGCCAAGCCCTGGCGCCTACTTTTGCAACACTGGACACGGATATTCGCAGGAATTGAAATGTCCATAAACGGAAGGAAGATTATTTTACACAGGTAGTAGCAATATAGCCTGTGAAAGCCCAGCGGACATCCGTCCACTGGGCTTTTCTATTGCCCGCAACCCGATCAGCAAAACATTTTTCAAAAAAAACTAAAAAATGTCCAAGTTCTATTAAACCTTTACAACGAAAACCTTCTAACATGGTTTCTCCCATCGGCCGCCTTTTGTTTACCTGCTAACCTTCCTGCTTATGAAACGGAGAAATTTCCTCAAGTTCTTGCCTGTGGCTGGTGTCACTTCTATTGCGGTAAATGGACATGCGATGCGCCCTTTCGCCAATTCGCGCATGGCAAAGATACTGGCCGACTGTGACGGTGTTCAGGATCGGATATTGGTGCTCATCCAGCTCAAAGGTGGAAATGATGGCCTCAATATGATCATCCCAGCCGCCAATTATGACAGATACGCAACGCTCCGGCCAACCACACGTATTGAGGAGAGCGCTTTTATCCCGCTCGACAGCACGCTGCCTTCCGGCAGCGAGGTTGGGCTGCACCCGGCGATGACAGCTGTCAAGGAAATGTACGACAAAGGGTGGGCTAATGTCATCCAAGCTGCCGGCTATCAAAGCATGAACCAGTCGCATTTCAAGGGCACCGACATATGGCTCTCAGGCGCCGACTCCAGTCAAGGCGCCACCACGGCTACAGGTTGGATGGGGAGATCGCTCCAAGCGCTTTACCCAGATGTGGAAGGCGCCCCTACCATTGACATGCCTGATCCATTGGGCATCCAGGTTGGCGATCCGAACACCTCCTTGGGCTTTCACACCAATACCGAGCACCAAAATGCCATAAACCTGAGCGGCCAAGACCCTGCCGGGTTTTACTCTTTGATCCAAACCATTGGCGGCGCGCCGGTACTGAATATCCCCGACAGCGACCACGGCGACGAGCTTAAGTTTATCATGGGTGTTGAGCAGAGCATCAACAAATATGCCCAGCGGATTTCCCAGGTGTTCAATGCCGGCTCAAATGCCATCACTGCCTACCCGAACAACTCCTTTGCCAGCCAGCTTAAAACTGTGGCGCGGATGATAAAAGGTGGCTGCAAAACCAAAATCTATCTATGTCAGCTTGGCGGGTTCGATACCCACAGCGCACAGGTCGATTCCGGCGACACCAGCATCGGCGCGCACGCCAACCTGCTCGCAACGCTTTCAAATGCTGTAAAAACATTCTTTGACGACCTCAACCAACTTGGGCTGGCCGACCGTGTGCTCGGCTGCACCTTCTCGGAATTTGGCCGTTGTGCCAAAGAAAACGGCTCTTTTGGGACAGATCACGGCACACTGGCGCCCATGCTCGTTTTTGGCAAGAACGTTAAGCCGGGCGTCAGCGGCACCAACCCAAAAATGGACGACCTGACCAACGACAACCAGTTGAAGTACATGCAGTTCGATTACCGCCAGGTGTTCGCAACGCTGTTGCAGGACTGGTTGGGCGCCAACCCTTGGACGATGGAGCAGACCATGTTTGACGGCTTTGCCAAAATGAAGATTGTTGACCGCGACCACCGTGTGGACCCAAGCTGTCAATGGGGCGGGGCGCCTGTGGTCGACGATCAATTCCGGCCATTGTCGGTGTTCCCGAACCCAGCTAATTACGGGACGGAAGTGTTGGTAGAAAACCCCGAAATGGATGCCTACCAGGCGCTGGTTTCCCTGCACAGCCTTGGCGGGAGCTTGATCGCCATGCGCACAGAAACAGTGCAGCCAGGCTTCAATTATTACTATTTTGACGTTTCCGGTTTGGCGGCGGGCATGTATTTTGTCAGGGTGCAGAACAAGCGCAACGGCAAGGCTTCGGTGGCAAAGCTGAGCGTGGCGAACGGGAATTCGGTGCGCACGCAACGTTGAAAAGCAATGTCCTCCAATTAGAGGCTGCTTCTTGCCTCTATTGCTTGACATACTCTTCTGAAACTCCTACAAAGGAGGCTACCTCGTCGTCGCTTCAATCTGGAAACTTGTTGATTGTTTTTAGGGTATAGTTTTGTTTTTCACTTTCGATTCCTTTTTTCGATCCCTATTTTCATGCCTTTTCGCATTCCAGCCTTTTCCCATTTTTCACCATAAATTTCTTGGATAGCATCTACCCAACTATAGTCAACGCAAAGTGGTTGTGAAAGTCGTGATCGCATAATCATTTAAAAATCAAATGTTTTAATCACTCAAATCATACAAATCACTTTAATCAGCGTATATATGGGCCTCCTCGCACAAATTTGATTATGTAGCAATAAAAATAATTTTTCAGTAAAAAACGCTGTAAATTAGCCAGACATGAAACCAATCAAAATAGCACTGTGCGACGATCAGGAGCTCTTCATCGAGAGCCTTACGGCGCTATTTGCCAGCATCGAAGGGCAAGTAGAGGTGATATGGAGCGCACAAAACGGCGAAGAGACCCTTGAAAAAGCAGCAAAAGACCGTCCGGACGTACTGCTGTTGGACTATTTTTTCAAGGGAAACGGTATCGACGGCGGCGAAACCTGCCGCTTGTTGCTTGAAAAAGACCCGGATTTTGGCGTGCTCATGCTCAGCGTGAGCTGCGAGATCGCGGTAATCCGCCAAGCCTTTCAAAATGGCGCGCGCGGGTATGCCTCCAAAGACATCGGAAAGTCAGAATTGCTGCACGGCATCCATACCGTTGCGCGTGGCGCGCATTTCCTCGACCAGAGCTCCATGCTTGAAGTGATCGGGTTTTTGTGCTCCTCCGTGCCAGGAAGCGTTGGAAAACCTGGCACGGGCAAGGCGCCGATCACGCCGCGCGAGATGGAGGTGTCGCCCCTTTATGTGAAAGGCAAGTCGGTGAAAGAGATCGCGGAGCTGCTCTTTATCAGCGAAGACACGGTAGAGAGCCATATTAAAAACATCAGGTCAAAAACTGGCGCCTCAAGCCGCTACGAGGTAGGGGAATGGTTGAAAAAAAACGGGCTTTGGGATGGTTGAACGTGCTACCCAAGTTCGTTTTTAGGGATTTCAATGCTAACAAAAGTCCCTTTGCGGGGGGCAGATTCCAGGTGCATCAGGCCGTTGAGCATTTCAGCCCGGTTGCGCACATTGGACAAGCCAATCCCATCAGGGACAAGCTGTTTTGGGTCGAACCCGATGCCGTTATCTTCAATAGTGATCAGCAAAGACTGTTCGTTCTCCAGTATTTGGAGCGTAAGCTCGGTGGCTTTGGCATGTTTGAGCACGTTGCCCAACAGTTCTTGCACCATCCGGTAAATGTGAATTTTTGAAACACTTCCCACCGTTTCTAGCGGGTAGTTCACAATCAGATTGATGCTCAGCCCTGCTTGCGCCCGTTGGCTGCGCATGACGAGCTCTTCAATAGCGGGGCGCAGCCCTGTTTTTTCCAGGGATTTTGACATCAGATCATGGGAAATGTCGCGCACTTCTTTGAAGGTAAGCCCAATGTCCTCGGCAATTTCCGCGATTTTTGAAGCGAGATCAGGCCTGCCCTCGCCAAGTTCTTCTGCCAGCGAATCCATTTTCATGTTGATGGCTGCCAGGTTGACGCAAGCGCCGTCGTGAAGGTCGCGCGCGATCCGCTTTCGCTCATTTTCAGCGCCTACAACAAGTGCGCTCAAGCTCGCTTCGCGTGCCTTGGCCAGGCGTATTTGTGCTTTCTGCCCTTTTTCGATCAGTTTCAGGTAACGCTTGTTGGATATGTTGAACACGAGCACCATTTCGATGAAAAATGCGGCAATGACGAGGGGCGACAAGAAAAACGTGTTCGCAATCCCGCAAGCCGTCAACACCTTGTCGGCAATGTCCAGGTCGATCCAGCCCATCCCAAACTTTTGAAGCCATGTGAAACCTGTGTATTGTTGAGATGTGATGGTTACGCCCAGGAAATTGAGCGCAACGATAATGTAAATCCAGGTGACCCGCCCGTAGCGCCGCAAGAGAATCTGGCGCAACAGCCATGCCAGCACAAATAAAGAGAACATGACCAATAACCCAAAAAACGGGTAAAAAACCCAGCCGACAAATATCCAGGGATCAAAAGCGCGGTGCACGAGTTGGATGAACAGGGTAAGGCAAAACACCCCGATCGTCCAGTTAACCACTTTGTTGAAACGGGGCGCCGTGTTTGGCAAGTCAAAATAGTACCTAAAGAATTGGATGCCAAATATCAACCGCAGGTTGTTCAGGGCCATTGGCACCACAAATTGGAGGTCAGGGTTGTTGGGCCACACATATCGGAAGCCCAGCCCCAGGTGCGCCGGGACAAACAAGGTGGTCAGCAACACGTACATAAAGTAGTGCCAGTGGAACGGCTGCTGGATGTATTCGATCAAAATGGCGGCCAGCAACAGGAAGACCACACAAATGACAAAGAAAATGGTCATCAATATGTCCACGTTCCGCTGTTGTTGCTGCATGCGCAGGTCTTTTTCAAAAAACAGGATGCGCAGCGAGAGCGGATAAACAGATTTAGCTTTCAGGTAGCACCATGTTGAGCTGTCCCGCGCAATTTTTATGGGGAAAATGAAGTTCCGATTGTTGGCAGCCCGGAATGAGGTGTCGGGTCGTTGCCAATACTTGAAAGCGGCCCCGGTTACAAAAGAATCCACAACAGTGTTTCCATTAACTTGAAAAAAATGGAGCGATTCTATGCTGGGGTTTACGATCTCTATCAAAAAATCCTCTTTGTCCGGCAAGGCATTTGTTTCCTTAAACCTGAACCAGATCGCTTGCCTCGACAGCCCGATGTTGCAGCAAGGCTCTTGGACGCGATAGATGGAGTCTGGCAATGCCAACACTTCCCGAATGCTCAGGTTTTTTAGCCCCTCCCTTTCAACGAAATATTCAATGGAACCTTGTATCTCGCCGGGGGTAGGCACATCCTTAGCCCAAAGGTTCAGCCAAATCGCTGAAACTATCAGTGCCAAAATACCCAATATATTGCTGCTTTTCATAGGTGCCAGGCTGAAAGGGTGCTACAAATATACGGACGACAGAAACGGGTGGCAAAAAAACATGAGTCAGCCCGAATTTTGCCAGGCATTTCAAAAAACGAATGGCGCAGTAGCACTTGTAGGGTAAAAATTGTAAATACCTACTCGTCAGACCGCGAAAAGCGGTCAGACGATGGCCCTTGATCGGGATGCTCTGCCGCTGATTTTCGGTCAAAAAAAACAGCGGTTTCGCTGCTGAGGCAAAACCGCTGTTTTGGTGGAGGATCAGGGATTCGAACCCAGGACCCTCCCGATGAAAGATCG
>CAZULM010000017.1:0-98639 GCA_964621185.1 uncultured Saprospiraceae bacterium
GGAGATTTGGAGAACAACGCTGCAGCTGGGCATTCCGCATTCCGCACTCCGCACTCCGCACTCCGCACTCCGCACTCCGAATTCCGCAATCAAAACGGTTTGGCTTATTTGTTGGAAGACGGTTCGGTGTACAAAACCGCGGTACGGGAAAAAATACGCGACATCGATACCCTGCCTTTCCCAAATCGCCATAAAATTGATTTGGGAAAATATTTGAGCGCCTGGAAAACGGCACATGGCCACAGCGCGGTGAGCATCAGCACCCAGCGCGGATGCCCCTACACCTGCAAATGGTGCAGCACCGCTGTTTATGGGCAAAGTTACCGCCGCCGCAGCGCCGAAAACGTGGTTGACGAGATTGTTTTCCTGCAAAAAAACTACGATTTCGACCTGATTTGGTTTGTGGACGACGTGTTCACCGTGAGCCACAAATGGCTGGGCGAATTTCACGACGAACTCAAAAAACGGCAGGTGACCCTGCAATTCGAGTGCATCACCCGCGCCGACCGGCTCAACGACGAGGTGCTGAAAATACTGCGCGCCTGCGGTTGCTTCCGCGTTTGGATCGGCGCCGAGAGCGGCTCGCAGCGCATCATCGATGCCATGGACCGCCGGGTAGATGTGGGCCAGGTACGCGCCATGATCAAGGCAGCCCGGCGGGAAGGTATTCAGGCCGGCACCTTTATCATGCTCGGCTACCCCGGCGAAACAGAATCCGATATCCGGGAAACCGTGGCGCATTTGAAAGATTCCAACCCCGACCTTTTTACCATAACCGTCGCCTATCCCATCAAAGGAACAGGATTGTACGAAGAAGTACAATCCACGGCATTTGCCGACATGCCCTGGACTGAAAGCACCGACCGGGACCTCGATTTTCGGCGCACGTATCCGCGGCGCTACTACGACTTTGCCGTGCGCTGGACGGTCAATTCGGTGCATTGGCACAAGGCGAAATTAGCGGGCAAACAGTTCAGTATCAATGGGCTGAAATATTTGGGGAAAATCGCGGTGGCCAAAGTTGGGATGTTTTGGCACCGCAAGTGCCGCCTCAATTCACGGGTCATTCGCCGGATACGACACTCGTCAGCGCATAAATTGAAGGTACAGCACGATGCCCCCTGAACTATGCGCTGCCCACGCTCGGCGGTAAAAGTTGGCGGCATAGGCCAGTCAAGCCTATTGCTTCCCCTCAAAATTCAGCTTGAACCCGATGCGTTGGTTCGGTTCTGGCAAATCGTCGTCATAATCTTCCCACACTGTGATATCGGAAACAAAGGTTTCCAAATGCTGCAAAATATATGCCTCCTTCAATTCCGCCGGCCGATAGATGGCCAATGTCTTGGGCGGCTGCGGTTCTCCGTACTTTTCAACGTGCGGTATGTTGATGAGCACCAATATCTTGCCGTTGAACAATTGTTGGTACACCAGCGAGCCATTTTGCTTGATCAGGTCGCGGTGCAGCCCATTGCCCACCGGTTCCCGCAATCCACTTGCCTCGCTCCCCAGGTTGAGCACGATGGCCCCGAGGTTTTGGATTTCGTCGCGCGCTTCAATGGTGAAGGTCAAACCCGCAGCTTCGGCAAATTCCTTGAGCTTGGCGGCAAGTTCCTTTTTCAGGCTTTTGTGCCAGGCTTCCCGGTATTGCAGCGTGTTTTGTAAAATCTCTTTGTACCGATCCACTTTGCTGCGCAGGCTGCTTGTATCTGCTTCTGAAATGGCCATAATTTGAAAAAATTTTAGGACAAGGCGCAAAGTAACGGGAACCGGCACTCTTTCAATAAAAATAGGCCATAAACTTGCCAGTATTTTTCTTTCTGATTCAAATACTTGTTACATTTGCGCCCGCTTTTTAAAACTGGTGTTTCCCAAGCAGACAACCACTGTCAAAAAGCAGGGGGCAAAGGCTTCGCCCCGAAGTGAAGCCTAAACGTATCAACCTTTTTAAAGCCTCAAAATCAACCGCTTAGCATTATGTTTCCAGAAGAAGAAAAAGAAATCAAACAAGAGCAGGAAGAAGTGACCAACGCTGCCGAAGAAACAGCAGCCGAAGTTACCAAAACTGTGGAAGAAGTGGCAGCCGAGGCCGAGGAGGAAGTTGCCGCAGTGGCTGAAGAGGCCGTTGAAGTGGCAGCCGAAGTCGAAGAGGAGGTAGCCGCAGTAGCCGAAGAGGCCACTGAAGAAGTAGTTGCCGAGACCGGGGAAGAAGTTGCCGCAGTAGCTGAAGAGGCCACTGAAGTAGTTGCCGAAACCACGGAGGAGGTAGCCGCAGTAGCCGAAGAAGTAGCTGAAGTGGAGGCTGAAACCGAGGAAGCGGCAGCCGAAGAACTGGCGCCAGTTGTCGAAGCTGTCGAGGAAGAAACCCCGGCTGAAGCTGAAAGCGCCCCAGACCCTGCACAGGAAGATGGGGCAACAGAAGAATCTGACGAAGACGAAGACGAGGACGTAGAGCTCCCAGTATTTGACGACGTGCAAGCCGGTGGCGCACACGACGACTTCAACTGGAACATCAACAAGCGCGGCACCCAGGCCTACACCGCCGAAGAGCACGCAAAAATGCTCGCCGAATACGATGCCACCCTCAGCAACGTCGTAGAAAACGAGATCATCACCGGGCGCGTTAGCGCCATCAGCGGTGGCGACGTCGTGCTCGACATCAACTACAAAAGCGACGGCCTTATTTCCCTCAACGAATTCCGCGACATCCCCGGGCTTGCCGAAGGCGACCAGGTGGAAGTTTACGTGGAAAGCCAGGAAGACAGCCAAGGCCAACTCGGCCTCTCGCGCCGCAAGGCAAAGATCCTGCGCGCCTGGGAAAGCATCGTCGATTCCTTCAAAAACGGCACCATCATCCGCGGCTCCGTCATCAGCAAAACAAAAGGCGGCCTTATTGTGGACTGCAACGGCCTGGAAACATTCCTGCCCGGCTCGCAGATCGACATCAAGCCGGTGATCGACTACGACCAGTACGTCGGCAAGATGATGGAGTTCAAGGTGGTGAAAGTCAACGAGCAGATCAAGAACGCCGTGGTGAGCCACAAAGCGCTCATCGAAAGCGACCTGGCCGAGCAGCGCGAGCAAATCCTCGGCAGCCTCGAAAAAGGCCAGGTACTGGAGGGCATTGTCAAGAACATCACCGACTTCGGCGCGTTCCTCGACCTGGGCGGCGTTGACGGCCTCCTGTACATCACCGACATCAGCTGGGGCCGCATCGGCCACCCGAGCGAAGTGCTTTCGCTCAACCAGCGCATCAACGTCGTGGTGCTCGACTTCGACGAGAACAAGAAGCGCATCAGCCTCGGCCTCAAACAGCTCACCCCGCATCCGTGGGACGTGCTGGCAGCCGAGATCGGCGAAGGCTCCACCGTTACCGGCAAAATCGTCAACATCGAAGATTACGGCGCATTCGTGGAAATCCAGCCGGGTGTCGAGGGCCTCATCCACGTGAGCGAGATCACTTGGGGCAACCAGAGCGTCCATGCCAAGGAATTCTTCAAACTCGGCCAGGAAATCGAAGCCCGTGTGGTTACTGTTGACCGCGCCGACCGCAAGATGTCCCTGTCCGTCAAGCAGTTGACTTCCGACCCTTGGAGCGACATCGAAGAGCAGTTCCCCGTTGGCACCCGCTTCACCGGCGTGGTGAAGAACATCACCAACTACGGCATTTTCGTCGAACTGACAGAAGGCGTAGGCGGCATGGTCCACATCAGCGACCTTTCCTGGACGAAGCGCTATGCCCACCCGAGCGAGTTTGCCAAGCCTGGCAGCGAGCTTGAAGTGGTCGTGCTCGACATCGACAAGGAGAAGCGCCAGATCAGCCTCGGCCACAAGCAGATACAGGAGAACCCTTGGGACGCGTTCGAGACGCTGTTCCCCGTCGGCTCCTACCACGAAGCTACCGTGAACAAGCGCGACGACAAAGGCGCCACCTTCCAGATGCCGCACGGCCTCGAAGCGTTCGGCCCGGCCAAGCACATCCGCAAGGAAGACGGCAGCAACCCGGAGTCGGGCGAAGTGCTGACCGTTAAAGTCATCGAGTTCAACAAAGACGACCGCCGCCTGCTCGTGTCGCACACGCGCTACCTGGAGGACCTGAAATACAAGGCAGAAGCCGTCGTGAAAGCGGAGCGCGCCAAAGAAGATGGCGAGAGCGCAGCGGCCATCATGGAAGTACAGAAGAAGGCAGAGAGCGAGAAAGAAACCCTCGGCGATCTGGCTTCCCTCGCAGCACTGAAGGATATCCTGGAGAAGTAATTTCAGGATCAGAATTCAGTGGATATGTAGAATCCCCGCGCCGCAACAACGGACGCGGGGATTTTTTTACTTGTGAAAATTGGCTGAACGCACAAATACAACTACTTTTGAAATAAAAATTTGAATATGAGCTCACTCACGCTACAAACGACAATCAACGAAAAGCAATTATTCGCTTTATTAGAGCAACTGTCAGCGCCAGAAAAATTGAAGGTTGCAAACATGCTGCGAGCTCAGGTTGCAAAAGAACAGTGGCAGGCTTTATCCAACAGTTTGCCGGATTTGCCAGAGATTTCGATGGATGAAATCGTCGAGGAGGTCAGGGCTGTTCGACAGGGAAAACCATGAATATCGTCATTGATACAAACCTTTGCCCTTTTTCTTGAAATCCTTCGCCAAAGGATGGATATCATTTTCCCCAGTTCAGAAATTCAAGGGTTCTCAGATCAAAAGGACAATTATTTGCTATCAATTGCAGTGGACGGTGCAGCAAGTTTCATTTTAACTGGAGACAAAAAGATGTTGGAGGCAAAACTAGTTGCCGAAATAAACATAGTTTCTTTGGCGGAGTTTGAACGCTCGACCTTGTCCTGAAGAAAGAAGTTTTCCTCACACCCCATACTCCGCCCGCCAGTCACGCACCGGCAAGCGCTCCAGCGGATACCAGTTCCCCCACCAGTCGAAATACTCCAAGTTGTTGAAATTCAGCTTGTAATCAAACTCGCTCGGCACGTCGTACACAAAGCCGGGGTAGTAGTATTCCCGCTTGTTCTCCATGGCGAATTCGATCTCCTTCAGCATGGTGTAGGTCCCCAGGCCGCGCTGCCACTCTTCCGGCTCGTATATGCCGTAGTTCGCTGCCAGGCTTTTGCGGCCAATGTGGAAGAAGCTGGCGGCCAGCAGCTGATCGCCTTTAAAAACGTCGAACTCTACCCCGTAGCAGGGCATGATACTGCTGAAAAAACTGAAAAAGCCGAAAATGCTCTGCGGGCGGTTGTGGGTGAAGCGCCTGGCATGACGCTCGAACAGCAGCTCGTGCATAGGCTGGATGTTGATGGCGCGGCGGATCAGGGTGAGGTCTTCGTTGCGGCGCAGGTTCTTGCGCTGGCTCTTGCTGAACTCGAAGCCGTCCAATTTGATGCGCAGCAGCACCACCCGGCAAGGCTGGCCACGCCATTCCCAATAGTTGCGCCGGAACAGAAGGTCGGCCCAATACGTCCATCCGTCTTCGCAAAAGCGGTCGAAGACCTGCGTGTGCAGCGACTGCATGGGGATATATTCTTCAATCGGGTTCGGATTGAAAGAAATGTCGCGCAGCTGTGGGAGGGTCTTCGGTTGCAAGGAAAAAATGCGTTGAGTGAATTGACGGATTATACTATGATTCGTCTGATTTTTGTGATTGAGTATGATTGATTCAACTGATGTTCAATTGATTACAAAGACCGGCATGCACAAAACCAAGCAGCTTGAGCTATAACCAAAACTTAGACGCTAATGTATGCAGAAATATGCGTCATCCAGAATTTTAGAACGGATAAAAGCTCTTGAAAGATGCACCTTAATATTTATACTTATTGGTCAGGCTGCCAAAATTCGAGATAACTCACGTTTTTCTCGCTATTTTTGCGCTCCATTCTTACAAAACGCTATCAATGTCAAAAGTTCTCATCATAGGCGCCGGCGGTGTGGGCCGGGTTGTTGCCTACAAATGCGCCCAGCACCGCGATGTGTTCGGTGAAATCATGCTCGCTTCCCGCACCCAGTCCAAATGCGACGCCATCGCCGATGCCATCCACGCAAAATACGGCGGCAAAAAAATAGAGACCGCCCGCCTCGATGCCGACAACGTTTCCGAAACGGTCGCGCTCATCCGTAAGTTCCAGCCCGACCTGCTCATAAACGTCGCCCTGCCTTACCAAGACTTGCCCCTCATGGACGCTTGCCTGGAAACCGGCACCAACTACATGGACACGGCCAACTACGAGCCAAAAGACGAGGCCAAGTTCGAATATTCCTGGCAATGGGCCTATCAGGACCGTTTCAAGGAAAAAGGCATCATGGCCCTGCTGGGTTGTGGCTTCGACCCTGGCGTGACCAGTATTTTCACCGCCTACGCCAACAAACACCATTTCGACGAAATACATGAGCTCGACATCGTGGACGCCAATGCCGGCGACCACGGGAAAGCATTTGCCACCAATTTCAACCCGGAGATCAACATCCGCGAGGTGACCCAAAAGGGCAAATACTGGCAGAACGGAAAATGGGTGGAAACCGAGCCACACGAAATTTGGAAGGATATCGACTACCCGGAGATCGGCCCAAAGCGCTCCTACCTCATCTTCCATGAAGAACTGGAAAGCTTAGTGAAGAACTTCCCTACCCTGCGCCGCGCCCGCTTCTGGATGACTTTCGGCCAGGAATACCTCACGCACCTGCGCGTGATCCAGAACATCGGCATGGCGGGCATAACACCCATCAAGTTTCAAGGCATGGACATTGTTCCGCTGGAATTCCTCAAAGCCGTTTTGCCCGCACCGGAAGAGCTGGGTGAAAACTATACCGGCTTCACCAGCATCGGCTGCCGCATCAAAGGCGTGAAAGATGGGAAAACGCGCACTTGCTATATCTGGAACAACTGCTCCCACGTGGATGCCTACAAAGAAACCGGCACGCAGGCCGTCAGCTACACCACAGGCGTACCAGCCATGATCGGCGCGCGCATGATCCTGGAAGGGAAATGGGCCGGGAAAGGCGTGTTCAACGTAGAAGAAATGAACCCGGATCCGTTTATGGAAAGGCTGAACCTGGACGGGCTGCCTTGGAACGAGCGGTTGGATATTGACTTGGGTATGGATTGAAAATTGGGGTTTCAGGTATTGGGTTTCAGGTTTCAGGTTGGTGTTGCGCTTGGCTGGACATCAGCTTTGGTGCTATCTGTATGGTTTTTTCTTTGGTTCTTGTTTGGTGTTCCATAAGAACTTGGTTCCGGGCAACGTTCACCCACGCAACTCTTTCAACCATTGGGCGCGTTCTTTTTTACAGCTTCTCTACTGAATTTTTCTCGCCCTTCTTCTGTGTTTTTGTATTTTTGCAAGTAGCTTATCAACAATGATAAAAGAACTGAGCATCAAAAACTTCCGCAGCATCCGGGAGGCAACACTGGAACTTGGGCGGTTCACAGTGCTTACGGGCGCCAACAACAGCGGGAAAAGCAGTGTGCTGTATGCTTTGCAGGTGATGAAAAACGTGGTTACAAACCCGAACAGGTCGGTAGATGAGTTGTTGAATTTGGGGTTTTTGAATTTGGGGGGGCTTGAGAACACCTCCTTTATGAATGGCCTGAATATTGAATTTAGGGAGATTGGAATCTCAATTGTTGTCCAAAAAAAAAGAAGTAAAACTCAATTCGGAATTGGGATAAGAGGAGAGGCCAACAGGTTTTCAATAATTGGGGAAAGTCCGTATAGCTTTGAGAACTCAATTGTAGTAAGTTTTCCCTACTCCCTCCAAACTAATAAGGTTATTACAGACAAAGAGAAAAACTTTGATGCAAAATGGAACGGAATTTTACCCGTTGAGATTGTCGATAAAATTCATCAACCCGGCTCAATTTCAAGCAAAAATTCCATCAATGAAATAACCCAGCAATTAACACTCCCATTCTTTTACTTATCAGCATCTGACGTTACCCCAACGCATAGAGGTTTTACAAAACCGATTTTCAATACCACCCCACTCAATGGCCACATTTTTACCGAAGACGAAGTCGCAACCCTACTTGCAATTGATAAGGGAGTTCAATCAAAAGTCGCTTATTACTTTGAGAAAATAACTGGAAAACGGTTCCACATTTCCATTCAGCCCGGCATGGGTTTTTTCTACATGCAGGTACGGGATGTTGAAAGTTCCTTTACTACCGAGCTCGTCAACCAAGGCATGGGCATGAACCAAATCATTTTCTTACTTGCCAAAATCCTGTACGACAAAAATCGCCTCATCTGTATCGACGAACCTGAAATCCACCTGCACCCTGCACTCATCGAGCAATTTGTAAAGGTTCTGGTGGAGATTGCAGAGAAAGAAGACAAGCAGTTCATTTTTTCCACGCACAGCGAGCATTGGCTTTTGTCTATGCTGGCTGAGGTGAATGATGGAAGATTGGCTGCAGACGAACTCAAGGTTTATTACCTCCAAAAAACAGGGCAAGAAACCAGTATTGAGCAACAAAAGGTAATGCCAAACGGTCAGCTTCAAGGCGGATTGAAAAATTTCATGGAAGCGCAAATGCGCCTGGCCGAACGCTTTTTTGATGCTACCACAGCCTAACAACGATGGAGTTTGTCATCAACGAATGGTTTTTGGAGTGGCATAAACCGAGCGCTACACCTGAAGAACAGCGCATGGCGCGGGCATTTACAAATTGGCTGATAAACAGTAAAAACAGGGTTGTTCTGCTAAAAGACAGTGATTTCACGCACAAACTCAACAACATTCGACGCGATTTCGACCACCACCCGATGACCAATATTTATCTGAAACTCTTTTTCAGTCAGATAATTATGAACCCAGACCGCTGCCGAATTGTTGATGAGCCTCCAAAATTGCCGGATGAAACGGAAACCAGATTAAAGCCACCAGAAGTATCACCACTAACCAATATTGAAAGCGATCGTTACCTATTCGAATCAGCCGAAACTACCGAAGAAAAAATAATCGTCACCACAGACACAAAACTCATCAAACACTTTGAAAACAACGAATACTTCCAACTTTGGCATGCAGACGATTTTTTCACCCACCACAACATCACCTAGCCCCATCTCCACCAAATAACCCAAAACCCCACCAACCTGAAACCTTGAAACCTTGAAACCCTCTCTTAAACATGCGCATCCTCCTCGTCGAAGACGAATCCCATATCCGCGACGCCGTCAAGCTCAACCTGGAGCTGGAAGGCTACGAAGTGGTCGGTACCGGC
Organism: uncultured Saprospiraceae bacterium; assembly: GCA_964621185.1. GTDB lineage: Bacteria > Bacteroidota > Bacteroidia > Chitinophagales > Saprospiraceae > M3007. The sequence continues at coordinate 9,236 of CAZULM010000017.1, forward strand.
AATGGCAAAAAAGCCCTTGAATTGATCGGCGGCCAGCATTTCGACTTGCTTTTGCTCGATGTCATGCTGCCCGATGTGGATGGCTTCAGCATTACCGAACAGGTTCGCCTGACCAACCTTGAAGTGCCCATTTTGCTGCTCACCGCCAAAGACACGGCACAGGACCGGGTGGCAGGGCTAAAAAAAGGCGCCGACGACTACCTGACCAAGCCCTTCAACTTAGAAGAACTGCTGCTGCGGGTGAGCAAGCTGCTGCGCCGCAGCCAACGGGTGAAGGGCGAAGACATCGAAATTTTCGAGTTCGGCGGCAACCGGGTCAATTTTGAGACCTTCGAGGCCCGCAACCTCCGCGGCGAAGATTTTATGCTCACCAAAAAAGAGGCCATGCTGCTCAAACTGCTCGCCGAGCGCAAGAACGAGGTGGTGAGCCGCAACCAGATATTGCAATCAGTTTGGGGTTACGACGTGTACCCCAGCACACGCACCATCGACAACTTTATCCTCGCCTTCCGAAAATACTTTGAGACCGAGGCCAAACAGCCGCAATTTTTTCATTCGATTCGCGGCGTAGGCTACAAGTTTACACTCTGAGGAGCCCTACCTTTGCCCCGCTATGAGCAACCTCCAACACTTGCTGGCACACTACGCCGATCATCCGGCGGTGCACAAAATACTCCAGCACCTGGAAAAACCCGCCGATAGCATCCGGCTGCAACTGGCCGGCCTCACGGGCGCACAGGAATCCTTCGCCATTGCCGCCACCCTGAACGGCCAAAAGTCGGCGGGGAATGTCCTCCACCTGCTCATCGCCAACGCCAAGGAAGAGGCTGCCTACCGTCACGATGACCTGGAAGGCATGATCGATAAAGAAGATGTTTACTTTTTTCCCGACTCCTTCAAACGCCCTGCCTATTTCGATGACCTGAACCAGACACAGGTATTGCAACGCTCCGAGACGATCAGTAAAATAAGCAACCCTGCGAAACGCAGCATCATCGTAACATACCCGGAAGCCTTGTTCGAAAAGGTGGTAAAGCCGGACGTGCTGCAACAAAGCCGCATCGAGATAAAAAAAGGCGAGCGACTGGATGTGGATTTCGTGATCCAGGTTTTGGTGGAATACGGCTTCGAGCGCGCCGACTTTGTATATGAACCCGGACAGTTCAGCATCCGCGGCGGCATCATCGATTTGTTTTCTTTTGGCAATGAACTGCCCTACCGTATTGAACTTTTCGACGATGAAGTGGAAACGCTGCGCACCTTCGATCCCACCACCCAATTGAGCCAAAAAAACCTGAGCAGCCTGAACATTGTGCCAAACCTGAACACCCGTTTCCGCCAGGACCAAAAAGTGTCGCTGCTCAATGTGCTCCCCGGTGAAACGGTCATTTGGGTGAAAGACATTCAGTTCCTGATCGACCGCCTGCAGTATTGTTTCGAGCGGGCGGAGCAATTTGCCGCCAATATTTCGGCGCTGGATACGGCAGAGCTGCGGGAAATTTTCCGCGACCGGGCCTTCCTGTATCCCGGCGACGTGCTCGAAGACCTGGCCGCCCACCCGCTGATTTTCCTGGAAGGCAAACTGGATGGATTGAAAAAATCGTTTCCGTCTTTGTTTTAAGATTGACCTCGAAAGCAAGCTTAAACTCAAAAGACCTGGAGATACGGACAACCAACCACCTGAACATGCTCAAACTCGCACGCCTTAACGGCCTCCCCGAAATTTTCCACTCCATTCAAGGGGAAGGGCGGAGCATTGGCTTGCCCTCCGTGTTCGTGCGCACGTCGCTGTGCAACCTCCACTGTATTTGGTGCGACACCGATTATACCTGGAACTGGAAAGGAACGCGGTTTGAGCATGTGAACGATGCAAAACCCGGATATCGGAAATTCGATAAAAAAGACTGGATTGCAGCATGCTCCGTCACTGATGTAGCAGAAACGGTATCCCAATTTAATTGCCCAAATATCATCCTCACGGGTGGTGAACCGATGTTGCAACAGCCTGGATTGACGCAACTTATGTTGGAGCTGCGTTCAAAATCACCGCATTATCGTTTTGAAATAGAAACCAACGGCACCCTTGTGCCCACAGCCAATTTTGATGCTGCTGTGGACCAATACAATGTTTCCCCAAAACTGGAGAACAGCAACAACCCCAAAAACCTGCGGGAAAAGGCCAAAGCGCTCCGTTTTTTTGCTGCCAGCCCCAAGGCAAACTTCAAATTTGTCGTGGCAGAAAAAAGTGACCTCGAAGAAGTTCTGCGTCTTCTGAGCTGCTATGCCATCGCTTCTGAAAAAGTTTGGCTGATGCCCGAAGGCACCAGCGCTGCTGCCCTCACCAAGCGCCGGAAATGGCTGGTAGAAGTTTGCAAGGCCTACGGCTTCCGTTATTCCGACCGCTTGCACATTCAGATATGGGGCAGCAAAAAAGGCGTTTGACAGCAGGCTTCAAAAACAAAGGCCTTGACCGTCGATTTGCCGTAATTTTGCAAAAAAAAACAAGAATCAAATAATATGTCAGCTCAACTCGACAAAGTAAAAGAAGGGGCGAAGCGCATGCTGCGCCGCACTTTATGGATCGCCCTGGCCGCCACCCTGGTTTTCGCGATCGGCTACTATTTTTACCGCACCTACACCATCAGCGAAGGCTCGCGCAGCGGAACTTTGTTCAAAATATCGAAAAAAGGCGTCATCTTTAAAACCTATGAAGGCCAGCTCCACCTTGCTGGCAGCGTCATGCTCACCAGCCAAAGCACCTGGGATTTCTCCGCCGAAAACGCAGCTGTGTACAAGGAGCTACAGAAATACGAAGGCAAAAACGTGAAATGCTACTACAAGGAAAAGGTCGATGCATTTGTTTGGCAGGGCGATACCGACTATTTGGTTTACCGGGTGGAGGAGATACGGTAATCGGTTTGCCTACGAAAAATTTCTAGCGCTTTGCCGACCTTTACGATTTCGTCCGCCGGGAAGGGCGGTTCTATACCTCACGCCGCTTGGTTTTGTGCATGTCGATCTTTGTAATCAATTGGACATCAGTTGAATCAATCATACTCAACCACAAAAACCAGGCGAATCATTGTTTACAATCCCAGCCAGTACCATTTTGCGCAGCGGAACTGTGGCGGCGGCGCTTTTTCGCCAAACTCCGGGTGCCTGTACATCAATTATACTGTGATTAAAGTGATTTGTATGATTTGAGTGATTAAAAACATCTGATTTTCAAATGATTATGCGATCGAGATTTTCACAACCACTTTGCGTTGACTATACTGCACAAAGGCGTCCCAATACGACATGGAAGCGCCGCCCACAGCCGCCCCATGTTGGAGCTGCCCTTTTTTGTCGTTCTCGCAAGAATCCGTCCAAGCCGTTCGATCCGTGTTCCATCAACTGCGGCGAAGCCGCGCTTGCAGCATTCCTTCTCCTTTTTACGAGGACGGGTTCTTGCGGGAACGACAAAAAAGGCCAGCGGAAGGAGCAGGGACAACCTTAGAAATCGGGCGCACACAATTTCCCCACCCCACTTCCCACAAACTCCAATTTCTCGCTACCTTCGCCCCGAACAGCCCGCAGCGCGCCAACTGGCATGCCCAAGGGCACAAAGCCTAATTTCCGCCTAATATGGATTTCAAAAAATTCCTTCCTCACCTATCCGCTGTATCAATCCTTTTGGCAGTGGCGGCCATTTTTTTCGCGCCCAACTTTTTTGGCGACAAGGCGCTGCCCCAGCCCGACAACGACAAGGCACGGGCCATCCAAACTGAAATTCAGGAATACATAAAAAAAGAAGGCGATGCCCCGCTGTGGACCAACAGCCTGTTCGGCGGCATGCCCAGCTTCCAGATATACACCACCCCTCATGGCAACCTCACCAAGCCCTTGACCAAGGCCATGTTCCTATGGACAGACGCCAGCAGCGTTTGGGCTTCCATGTTTGCCGCCATGTTGTGCATGTACCTGCTCCTGATCGTGCTGAAAACCGACTGGCGGGTAGCGGTGTTCGGGGCGCTGGCTTTCGGGGTCACCACCTATAATGTTGACATCCTGGAGGCCGGCCACTCTACCAAAATGGCTGCCCTGGCCCTCGCGCCCGGCATGTTCGCGGGCTTGGTCTTGCTGTTCAACGGGCGGTTTTTGGCCGGCACGGCCTTGCTGGCATTGTTCACCTCCATGCAGATTTCCGTCAACCACGTCCAGATAACCTATTACACCCTGCTGCTGATGGCGATCTATGGCATCGGCCAGTTGGTGCTGTCCGTTCGCGACAAATCGTTGGCCACTTGGGGCAAGGCGGCGCTGCTCAGCGCTGCGGCACTGCTTGTGGGCGTGGCCTGCAACCTTTCCAAAGTGTGGCCGACCTATGAATATGGCAAGGAAACCATCCGCGGCGGCTCGGAGCTGGCGGAAAAAGCGGAAAAAGGCGACGGCCTCGACAAAGAATACCTGTTTGGCTGGAGCAGCGGCATCTGCGAAAGCGTGACGCTGTTGGTGCCGCACGCGATGGGCGGCGGCGCGGGAGAATCGGTCAAAGAGCTGTCGATGTACAAAACCGTGTCGAAAAACATGCCCATCGACCTGACGCCCCAACAGTTGGAGCGCCAGATAAGCGGCATCATGTACACGGGCGACCAGCCATTTGTCGGAACCGCCATTTATTACGGCATCGTGGCGGTGTTTTTGTTCTTCCTGGGCGCGTTCTTAGTGCCGGGCAACGTGAAATGGTGGATGCTCACCGGCGGCATTTTTATGGTGATGCTGGCCTGGGGCAAAAACTTTTTCCTCAATGATATTTTTTACGATTACCTGCCTTTGTTCAACAAGTTCCGGGCAGTGACGATGGCTTTTGGCCTGGGGCAACTATGCGTCGCCGTGCTGGCAGCCCTGGGCTTGCAGCGACTGGCCGATGCCGAGGTGCCGATCAAGAAAAAGAAAATAGCGCTCATGGCCGCTGCCGGCATTACCGCAGTATTGTGCTTCATGGCCATCGTTTGCGCGCCGGCAGAAGGCCCCAACGACCATGCCCTTGGCAACAACGCCGAGCTCTTGAAATTGGCCGCCGATGACCGGGCAACGCTGCTCTACGGCGACCTGTTCCGCTCCTTGGGCTTTATGGCATTCGCTGCCGGGCTGGTGTGGCTGTACCTCCGCGGCACCCTGAAAGCTGGCTTGTTGGTCATAGCTGTTGCGGCCTTGGCGTTGGGCGACCACTGGATGGTTTGCCGCCGCACGCTCAACGACAGCAAGTACGAGCCCAAGCGCACGGCCACAGCCCTGCCTAAAGAAACCCCTGCCGACAAACATATAAAGGCCGACCCCGACCCGTATTACCGCGTGCTCGACCTGAAAGGCGGCAATATCGCGACCAATTACGGCGCCTCGTTCTTCCACAAAAACATCGGGGGCTACCACGCCGCCAAGCTGCAGCGCTTCCAGGAAGTGGTCGATACTTTCCTTTCGGGCAACGAACTCGCCAAGAGCCTGCACATCCTGGGCATGATGAACGTCAAATACCTCATCACCCAAAACGGCCCGATGCTGAACTCCGAAACCTGCGGCAACGCCTGGTTTGTCAACCACTTCGACATCGTGCCAGACGGCAATGCAGAGCTCGCCGCGCTGCGCACCCTCCACCCAAAGGACAGCGCGGTATTTCAACAAAAATACGCCGACATGCTCAGCGGGTTCACCGTGCAGCCCGACAGCACGGCCACCATCAAGCTGGTTTCCTACCATCCCGAGAAATTGGTGTACGAATACTCGGCCAAGACAGAGCAGCTCGCCGTGTTCTCCGACATGTACTACCCGCCCTCCAAAGGCTGGAAATGCTACCTGAACGGCCAGCCGACCGCTGATTTCACCAAGGCCAACTACCTGCTCCGCGCCATGCGCCTGCCGCCCGGCCAGAACCAAAAGCTGGAGATGCGCTTCGAGCCGCGCTCCTATATCTTGGGGGAAACCATCTCTTACGTGGCTTCCCTGATCACTTTGCTGCTCTGTGTCGCAGGCTTGTACTTTTGGTACAAAGGCGGCGCCAGGGTGGAAACAGCAGCCCATTTGAGCGATTATGAATCCGCAACGCCGGAAAAGCCCAAAAAGGCGGCGCCAGCGCCCAAAAAGAAGCGCTAATACCCGGATATTTTGCCAGCTTGCTGCCAAAATCCCTTTTTTAACAAAAAGAGCGCCACAGCTTGCTTGTAGATTGGTGGTTTTACGCTACTTTTCGGCGTAGAAAAAGTTCGCACCCAAGCTTGAAACACCTAATACCTGCTGACAGCGGGAAAACAATCAACAATGCTTATGAACATTAGAAAACTACTCCTGCTTTTTGTCGCCGCAATGGCCGTTTCCGGGCTGCGGGCGCAAGACATCCACTTTTCGCAGTTCAACATGTCGCCCATGACCCTCAACCCCGCCAACATCGGCGGCTTCGAAGGCACGGCACGGATTGGCGGGATATTCCGCGGCCAGTTTGCCAGCGTATTAGGCAACAGCGGGCAATACCAAACACCCTCCATTTTTGTTGATGCACCCATCATCACCGGCTTTCGCAAAAGAGACTGGGTGGGCGTCGGGTTCATGTTTTTCACCGACAAGGCAGGTGTTGGCAAACTGACACATTCTGCCGCAAAGCTGGGGGCTTCCTACCACCTGGCGCTCAATAAAAAAGCGACCACTTTCATCACCCTGGGCGCTCAGTACGGCAAAGCCAGCCGCCGCTTGAACCCCGACGGGTTCCTGTTCGCCGAGGGCTACAACAACCCAACCCCCAGCGGCGGCTATAACCAGGCTCAAGATGTCGATTTTGCCAACCTGAACCGCGACCGGGCCAGCTGGACCGACATCGACGCAGGCATTATCCTGAAATCCAAGCTGAACGACCGCATGGATTTCAGCCTGGGCTACGCCATGTACCATATTGCCGAAGGGAAATACGGGCTTGTCACGGGTGGCAGCAACCCGAGCGGGCCGGCACAATCCAGCCAGGACGAAATTGGCCGCCGCTCCGTAGGCACCGGCATTTTCAACATAAAGCTGAACGACAGGCTGACAGTGAGCCCCACCTTTATCTATCAGACCATGAGCGGGGCCGACGAGATCATCATCCAGGGCCTCGGCTCCTACGTTTTCAACCCGGAAAAGGAGATTAACCTGCTCTTTGGCGCGGGCTACCGCCTGCGCGACGCCATTCACCCGATTGTCGGGATGCAGTACAAGACCCTGCGCGTGGGGCTGGCCTACGATGTGAACATTTCTTCCCTCAACACCGCGACCAATTACCGCGGCGGCTTCGAACTGGCAGCCAACTACATCATCAAGATTTACAAGCCGGCGGTGATCAAGACCAAGGTGCTTTGCCCCAGGTTCTGACCTTGTTCGCTCCTTTCATTCTTCAACCCAACTCCGGAAGGCCGGAAAGATATTTATGAAAAAAAGAGTCCTGATCCTCAGCATAGCAACACTCGCGTTTGGCGCCATGTACGCTCAACCGATCAACCGTTCCACACCGGAGGCCAATTTGAAGTCGGCCCAGCAAGCACAAGAGAACGGCAACCCTTATGCCGCGCTCGACCTGTACGAAAAAGTGTATGACGACAACAAAAAAGACAAGACGCTCGCAGCCCAGATCGCGATGCTCAACTTTGAGCTGCGCGACTATGCCAAAGCCGAAAAAAGCTTTAACCGGCTCGTGGCGCGCGACCGCAAAATGGAATTCGTGGAGCTGCGCTACTGGCTTGCCCTGAGCATGAAACACAACGGCAAACATGCCGAAGCCATCGAAATGTTCAAACAGTACATCGCCGATGGCGCCGACGACAAATTGAAGGCCGCTGCCAAGCTTGAAATTGCCGGCAGCGAAATGGCCCGCAAGATGCGCCAGCCGGAAAACCTGCTGGTCAACAACATCGGCAAATCGGCCAACAGCCCGCAAACCGAAGGTTCCCCATCCTACAGCGGCGGCGAGCTGTACTATTCCACCCTGTTGGCCAAAGACGTCATCGTGCTGAACGGGAAAGAGGGCGACTGGTATTCCAAGATCGTATCGGCCAGCAAGACTGGCACAAGTGCTGAGTTTGGCGAGCCTGCCCCACTGGGCACCCAAATCAACCGTGAAGACTGGCACCAGGGCAACGTCAGCATCACGCCCGACGGGAAAACCATGTACTTCACCCGTGCCATGCTCGCCGAAAAAGGCCAGGAACTAGCCGAAAGTAAAATCTACTATTCCACCAAGACCTCTGCTGGCTGGGGGGCCGCCAACGAAGTGGTGGGCGTGAACGGCGATTATATCGCCAAGCACCCCTGCGAAGGCGAGCTTTTTGGCGAAAAAGTGCTGTTCTTCGTGGCCAATATGCCCGGCGGCAAAGGCGGGTTCGATATTTACTACGCCCCCCGAAAATCGGAAGGCGTGTTCGGGCTGCCCGTCAACCTGGGCGACGTGATCAATACGCCCTACGAAGAGGCATCGCCTTTTTACCAGGACGGCAAACTGTGGTTCAGCAGCAACGGCCATCCCTCCATGGGCGGCCTCGACGTGTTCGAGTCACAATGGAACGGCTCGGTGTGGAGCGCGCCCAAGCAACTGCCGGAAGGCATCAACACCACTCTTGACGACCAATATTACTCCCGCGCTGCCGATGGCATGAGCGGCTTCATCGTCAGCAACCGGCCCGGGCCCAACAACCTGAAAAGCAAGACTTGCTGCGACGATATCTATGCCTGGGAAATCGAGCGGATCAAGGTCGAATTGGCCGCAACTACCTTTCGCTTGCGCCGCAAAGGGGAAAAAGAAAACCAGCCGCTGAAAAGCTGCACCGTCAGCATTGTTGACGTGACTGGCAAAAGCCCGTTGGATGTTGAGGAAAAGAGCAACCCCTCCTCCAATGACTTCAACTTTACCCTATTGCCCGAAAAATCTTACCTGGTGGTCGCCAACGCTGCAGGCTACAAGCCCGATACCGTCCGGTTCAACACCGTGGGCATCAAAAAAACGACGAGCATCGAAAAGAAGCTCACCCTGCGCCTCGAGCGCAAGGAGCCTGAATATGATACCATCCGCCTCAACGAGCCCATCCGCCTCGACAACATCCTGTACGACTACGACAAAGACAATATCCGCCCGGATGCCGAGCCCGACCTTCAGTACCTCACCGACTTGATGCTCAAGTACCCCGACATGAAGATCGAGCTTTCCTCCCACACCGACTCCCGCGGCAAAGACGATTACAACGAAGACCTGTCGCAGCGCCGCGCCGAAAGCGCCAAGCGCTGGATATTGGCAAAAGGCATCAAGGAAGACCGCATCGTTGCCAAAGGTTACGGCGAAAAGAAGCTGCTCAACGAGTGCGGCAACGGGGTAGAATGTACCGAAGAGCAGCACCAGCTCAACCGCCGCACCGAATTCAAGATCATTTCAGGCCCTACCAGCATCATCACGGAAAAAATCGAAAAGCGCGAAAAACCCGCCCCCTCGAGCGGCAAACAGTCGCTCGACCCGATGATGGACAAACTCCGCCAAATCATCGAAGCCAGCCGCGACACCATGCCGCCAACAGCACAGAACTGGGCCAACCCTGCCGACAAAGAGATCAAGTTCCACAGCGAGCTGCTCAGCTACGGCCAGGTGCGGGAAGGCGAAATGGTGGCCGCCAAATACATTTTCGACAACATCGGCACCCGCGCCCTGGAAGTGGAACTGGTCAGCAGCTGCGAGTGCATGAACATCAAATGGCCGACCGAACCGGTTCTGCCCGGCCAATCTGGCCTAATAGAAATAGATTTCAATACCCGCAGCTTCAAAGGTGACGTCACAAAAGATATTGATGTGATATTCAAAAACACCGACGAAAAGGGTTACCCGCTGGTGAAGCAGGTGAAATTAACAGGGAAAATTAACTGAAAAAATAAATGAACGCACGCCCCGGGTCGCAAGATTCCGGGGCTTTTTTTTTTGACCCCACCCCCGGCCCCTCCCCCTTCGGGGAGGGGTGGCATTGCGCTTCGCTTGTTTTGCTCGGGCACCTTGGCCATATTAACGGATATTTTCCTCAAAATAGAAAATATGCACCTAAATCAAGGCCATCCCAGCCATTGGCCAAGGTGCAACTGATCCCCAAGTGCGAAGCGCAATGCCACTCCCCTCCCCGAAGGGGGAGGGGCTGGGGGTGGGGTCAAACCGCCTCCAAATGCACCGACTTCACCGCCCGCCCCGACGGGTCGTTCAAATTCTGGAACGACTTGTCCCAAGCCAGCGCCTCTGGCGTAGAACACGCCACCGATTTCACCGAAGGCACACAGGCCGCCGCCGCATCTGACGGGAAATGGCTGCTGAAAATGGAGCGGTAGAAATACTCCTCCTTGCTCATGGGCGGATGGATGGGGAAACGGAATTTCGCGTTCGCGAGTTCTTCGTCTGACACTGAAGCCGCGGTAAGGGCTTTCAGCGTGTCGATCCAGCTGTACCCTACCCCATCAGAGAACTGCTCTTTTTGCCGCCAACAGATTTCGTGCGGCAACAAATCTTCAAATGCCTTGCGCAGGATATGCTTCTCGATTCGGCCGTTGCCCGGGCGCTTGTCTTCCGGGTTGAGGCGCATGGCCACGTCCATAAACTCTTTGTCTAAAAAGGGCACGCGGCCCTCCACGCCCCAGGCAGCGAGCGACTTGTTGGCACGCAGGCAATCGTACAGATGCAGCTTGCTCAGCTTGCGCACCGTTTCCTCGTGAAACGACTTGGCATCGGGCGCTTTGTGGAAATACAGGTAACCGCCAAACAGCTCGTCGGAACCTTCGCCAGAAAGTACCATTTTGATGCCCATAGACTTGATCACGCGCGCCATGAGGTACATAGGTGTGCTGGCGCGGATGGTGGTCACGTCGTAGGTTTCTAAATGATACACCACGTCGCGGATGGCATCGAGGCCCTCTTGAATGGTAAAATGTATCTCGTGGTGTACCGTTTTGAGGTGATCGGCCATTTTCCGGGCTGCGGCCAGGTCGGGAGAGCCTTTCAAGCCCACGGCAAAAGAGTGCAGTTGCGGCCACCATGCCTCGCTCTGGTTGTCGGTCTCGATGCGGCGGGCGGCGTACTTCTTGGCCACGGCAGCAATAATGGAAGAGTCGAGGCCGCCGGAAAGCAGCACCCCATACGGCACGTCCGACATCAGTTGGCGCTCCACAGCCTGTTCTAAAGCCTTGCGCAATTGCGCAATGTCGGATTCGTTGTCTTGTACGGCATCAAAAGCCGTCCATTCCCGGCTGTACCATTGCTGCGGCTCCATGCCTTCAGGGCTGTAGAGGTAGTGGCCTGGCGGGAACTCTCTGATCTGCTTGCAGATGCCTTCTAAGGCCTTCAACTCGGAGGCGACGTAAAAGTTCCCGTGCTGATCCCAACCCATGTACAGCGGGATGATGCCGATATGGTCGCGACCGATGAGGAAGCAGTCCTTTTCCGAGTCGTACAAGGCAAAGGCAAAAATGCCGTTCAGGTCTTCAAGAAAGTCCTTGCCTTTTTCCTGGTACAGTGATAAGATTACCTCGCAATCCGATTCTGTTTGAAATTCGTAGCGCCCGGCAAACTGCTGGCGGATGCTGCGGTGGTTGTAGATTTCTCCGTTGACGGCAAGCGCCAGTTTCCGGTCGGGGCTGAAAAGCGGCTGCCCGCCAGAGGCCGGGTCAACAATGGCGAGGCGCTCGTGCGACAAGATGGCATGCTCGCAGGAAAAAATACCGCTCCAGTCGGGCCCGCGGTGCCTCAATTTTTTCGACATGCCCAATACTTGCTCGCGCAACTGACTGTCGTTGCCCTTGGAGCCAAAAAGTCCGATAAAACCGCACATGGTGTTCGTGTTTTGAATGTGATGTTTGAAAATGTGAAAGGCTGAAATGGCGAATGGGGTGTTTGCGCTTGGTTTCAAGGGTATATGTTGAATCAAAAAGGCGTAAAGCGCTTGTTGGAATTGATCGCTTCCGCCTTAGGATGGGCAAATGTAAGCGCATTTTCAACATATTGCTCAAATTGATGAAAATTTGGCAAAAAAATATTTTAATGATTGATTCAAACGCAACGATATGGCTTTTTCGTTAGCAATTCGAGTGGGCTGAAAGTTTTAATTTGAAATGCTCAGCCCGACGCTCCGGGGTGGAGTATAGTCAACGCAAAGTGGTTGTGAATATCTCGATCGCATAATCATTTGAAAATCAGATGTTTTTAATCACTCAAATCATACAAATCACTTTAATCACAGTATAATTAGGGTTTATACCACTCGCAAACCACTAAAATCCTGGTATAAATTCAAATGTACAAATAGCAATTCCCCATAAAACCCTACGTTTGTACTGGAACCGATCCAATATGAAAAAGCAATCCATCCACCAAGAGGCGCAACATGCTTCCTTGCTGTTTGCCACGCGCCGCCACTTTCTCAAGCAATGCGGCCTGGGATTGGGCAGCCTGGCTTTGGGTTCGCTGTTGGGCGGCTGTGATTGGCCTGGAAGCTCCAGCACTGGGTATGCTCCGATCTCCATTGACCCCATGAATCCGATGGCAGCCCGACCGCCCATGTTCCCAGGAAAAGCCAGGTCGGTCATTTACATACACATGGCCGGGGCGCCTTCCCAGCTTGAATTGTTCGATTACAAGCCGGAACTGGCCAAATTAGACGGCCAGGATTGCCCGCCTTCTTTGCTGGAAGGGAAAAAGTTCGCTTTCATCCGGGGCATCCCCAAGATGTTGGGCCCACAAGCCGAGTTCCAGCAGCATGGCCAATCGGGAACCTGGATGAGCAATTACCTGCCCCACCTTTCCACCGTGGTGGATGATATTGCCCTGCTGAAAGCCGTGCAGACCGATCAATTCAACCACGCGCCTGCGCAACTGCTCCTGCACACGGGCGCGCCGCGCTTGGGAAGGCCCTGCATCGGGGCATGGGTCACTTATGGCCTCGGCTCCGAAAACGCCAACCTGCCCGGCTTCGTGGTGCTCACTTCCGGAGGAAACAACCCCGATGCCGGCAAAAGTGTGTGGGGCAGCGGCTTTTTACCCTCTGTCTATCAAGGCGTTCAGTGCCGCAGCGAGGGCGACCCGGTGCTGTTTTTGAAAGACCCGGACGGCATGAACCGCGACCTGCGCAAAGCCAGTATTGAGGCCATCAACGCCGTCAACCAGCAGACTTTTGAGGAATTCAAAGACCCGGAAACCCTGGCCCGGATGGCACAGTACGAAATGGCGTTCAAGATGCAGGTCACCGCGCCGGAAGTGATGAACATTGAAGGTGAGCCTGAGCACATTCATGCCCTGTACGGCACAAAACCGGGGAAAGCCTGTTTTGCAAACAATGCCTTGCTGGCCAGAAAATTAGTGGAAAAAGGGGTGCGTTTCGTGCAGCTTTTCGACTGGGGCTGGGACACCCACGGCACGGGCGCCGACCTGGCCATCGACATCGGCTTAGTGAACAAGTGCCGCGATACCGACCGGCCCGTCACGGCTTTGCTGCTCGACCTGAAACAGCGCGGCTTGCTCGATGAAACCCTGGTGATCTGGGGCGGAGAATTTGGCCGCACGCCTATGCTGGAGAACAGGAACGGGGTAAAGATGCCCTTCAAAGGCCGCGACCACCACACCGATGCTTTCACGATCTGGATGGCCGGTGGCGGTATCAAAGGCGGCGTTTCCCACGGCGAAACCGATGAGATCGGCTTCAATGCCATTTCAGGAAAAGTCAGCGCCTTTGATATCCAGGCCACGATACTGAACCAGCTTGGGTTCGACCACGAAAAATTCACGTATCAATCCCAGGGCCGCCCGTTCCGGCTGACGGACGTGAGCGGCAATGTGATCCGGGAAATTTTGTGACTATTGGTCTTGTTTTGGGGCATCTTCTTTGCCATCCACGTAATCTTTGGCTTTTTGCCAAAAATCCTTGCCCTCTTCCGCCAATTCGCTGGCCTCTTCCTTGATGTCGCCGACGATTTCCTTGGCTTTGTCGGTCAGGAAACCCAGCGCACCACCCTCATGGGCGGCAATTTTTTCCCTGGCGGCTTTGGCCTCCGCCATTTTTTCGGCGGCTTCCGCCTTGGCTTCGGCAGCCATTGCCTCCGCTTTTTCGCTCAGTTCTTCAAATTTTTCCGAGGCGGCATCTTTCAGTTCATTGAACTTGACGGCGGCTTTTTCAGCGGCTTCTTTGGCGGCATCGGAGGCGTTTTTCAAAAAATCTTCCATGTTGATCGGTTTGTTTATTAGTATTTGGACGATTTGTTTTGTTTGTTGATATTTACCAGGCTTGACGCGAATAATCGGGGAAGTTACAGTATTTTTTTCACAGAAAAGAGTGCAGCCAAATTCAATAAAAAAAGATCGAATTGGCCCTATTCAATAAACTGGTGGATTGCGCTATTGTTTGACATATAGGTGTGAAATTAGCAGGTTTGTGAGATTTGCCTATATTTTTGTTCGACTGAATTTGCTCTATAGTATAGTAGAGCCACTCATCCTCCGAAATCATGGTGTTGCCCAGTCACGGCAAAAAATCGTCATCCAACATTAATTTCCAACAATGGGGCGGCGATTCAACTTTTCGTGGAATGCCGCCCCCATCCAAAATTCAATACTATGGCAACTAAGAATTTGCTCGTCCTTTTTGGGCTGATATTTGCGATGGCAGGAAATTCCCAATCCGGGGACACTTTTGTCAAGTCGTTCGACCCAAATCCACAGAACATGTTTATTGCCGACAAGGCAACAAATGTTTGGAGTATTGACAACTATCTTTATGTGGTAAACGGCTATTTAGATATGCAGTATAACCGAAGGCAACAACTGTTTAAGATCAATGCTAGTACACTTGAAATTGAAAAAAAGATAGAAATGGTTGGGCCGCAGGGGGACATTGCAATCACTGAATTTGGAGGCGGTTATTTCCTCACATCTGACGACCATATATTACTGACGGGCGAATGGCGCGACTACAACAACACCAGAATGCGCACTTTTATCGCAAAATTAGACAAAGACCTGCAAGTCGCTTGGATCAATTATTACCCTGGACTTTTTGAATACCATGTGTATGGAGAGGCCATTGCGGAAATGCCGTCAGGCGACATTATGTTATATCTAACGGAAGGCAAATCACTGCCCACAGGCAACCCTTGGCAAACTGTGGAAAGCTGGATACGCATGGTAAAAACGGATGCGCTTGGGAACCCCATATTCAGCAAGGTCGTACCCGACACCTTTACGCAAACTGTGGGTTATGGGCACATGTCGCTTGCGGAGGATGGCAATTATCTCGTTTCTTCTCAGGTAATCGGTTATTACTATCATCCCTTATTCGGGACTTACAGGAAAAACGCGATCCTGCACAAATTGGATGAAAATGCCGACCCAATCTGGAGCAGGATGATAAATTATTGCAAATATGGGCGCCAAGAGCCAACCGCGACCGCATTGCCGGGCAGCGGCGGGGCGCTGATGTGGAGCCGAGATACCTTCACGACAGACCCAAACATCGCTTTCGAATTCAACGAGATGCACCGGTTCGACAGCGATGGGAACACGCTTTGGACACACGAATGGAATGATGTGTCGGTGCGCTACGTTTACAGGATACTTACCGCAGCCAACGGGGATATCCTTGGCTGTGGTGCTTTTTCGCAAAATGCAGACAAAGGCAAAACCTGGCTTTTCAGGATGAGTCCCGACGGCGAGTTGCTTTGGGAACGCCACTATTCCGACTCTATACAGCGCCCTTGGTCGCCACAATTGGAAATGCTCGACCTTTGTGAAATGGCGGATGGGCGGATTGCCGCCACGGGCCTTGTTTTTGATACCAGTGCCATTGGTACGTTCAATGTCAATATTGGCCTCATGGTGCTTGGCGCTGACGGGTGTTTAGAGCCCAACTGTAACGGGCTCAACCAATATATCACAGGCACTTATCAAGCGATTATTAAGAATGCACCTTTGCCCCAGATGATTTGCGCTCCAAATCCGTCATCGACAATTGTGCAAGTTGAGCTACCACAGATACCAGGCACCACCCAGAACAAACAAGTGCTGCGATGTTACGATGCACATGGAAAACTAATGGCCCAGATTAACTGGGAAAGCGCCGTTTCCGCACAGCCGATAGATGTAAGCCATTGGCCTACAGGAACATATCAGCTTCTTTTTTTTGAAGGTGGCCATGCCGTGTTCAGCGGACGATTTTTGGTACAACATTAAACTTTACAAGATGAAACAATACCTATTCCTTTTCGCGTTCACAGTCTCCAAGCTCCAGGCATTTGCCCAAACCACCGACTTCGCCCCCGTCGGCGCCACCTGGTACTACAGCGAAGTGTCCTTCATCATACCCTACCCTGAAAAGTTCAGGCTGGTGGAAGTTACGGGCGAAGAAGTTTTTCAAGGTAAATTATGCCGCAAAATAGAAGGACTGACGGGCTGTGGGCTGCACAACCCCTGCTATGTGTTTTCGCAAAACGACTCGGTGTTTTATTGGAGCATCCATACTTCCAGTTTTCAACTGCTATACGACTTTCGCGCCGTGCCCGGCGATTCCTGGGAGATTGACGGGATGTTGCCGCCAGTTGGCGCTGTTCGTATCCAGGTAGATTCCCTCTCCACGCGGGTCGTGGGCAATGATACCTTGAAGGCATGGTGTGTCAGCTACTCCCCGGAATGGTTTGACTGGGGGACTGAAATACTCGAAAAAGTCGGCAACACCTGTTTCCTGGGCCCTTCCAGCGACTTGTGCGAGAACGGCCCCTGCGGCATCCGCTGCTATTCCGACTCGGCAAATGACCTTCGTTTCGTCCCATATCCCTGCGATACGGCCATATTCACCTCGAAAACAAAGAATATTCCCGGGCTTGAGCCGATCAACATTTACCCAAACCCTTTTTTCGATAAAATAACCCTGCGCAGCGGGCATGAACTTCAAGGCGGCAGCTTTCAGTTGTTCGACCACTTGGGAAGGCTGGTGCTTCACCAGTTGGTGACGACGGGGGGAATCGAGATCGAGACAACTGGTTTGCCTAATGGGGTTTATTTTGCTATGGTGGGGCAATTGGGGAGGCTCCTTCAGGTTGAAAAGTTGATAAAGTTGGATCGGGAATGAAACAAGGCTGGCCAAGGCAATAACGAGCTCATGCATTTCGCTCCAAACAATATACCTGGGCGGACTAAGCACTATCGGTAAAGGGGCAACGGCCATAAATGGCCTTTTTCGGGCGACATAAATGTCGCGCTACCGTGGGTTTGTCAACCATGGTAATGGTGAAATAATTGTGTAGGTCGGGAGAAATCAAGCCTTTTCCTCCCACACCCGTGCCAGATGCACGATCGTCTCCGCCGCCTTGTTCATGTCCTGCACCGACACCCATTCTTGTTTGGAGTGGAATGCGTGCTCGCCAGCGAACAAATTGGGACAGGGCAAGCCCATGAACGAGAGGCGGGAACCGTCGGTGCCGCCGCGGATGGAGCTGAGCTTGGGCGTGCTGAATCCGGCGCGTTTTAAGGCTTCCAGCGCATTGGCGACGACCTGTGGGTGCCTTTTCAGCACCTTTCCCATATTGCGGTATTGTTCCCTGATCTTTACCTCGGCGCTGCTGTTGGGAAATGGCTTGAGGGCTGTGTCCACGATGCGTTGCAGCACCTTAGCATGGCGTTTCAGCCCAGCTTCCGTGAAGTCGCGCAGGATGAGCTTGATGGTGGCTTTTTCGATGCCGCCTTCCACGTGCACGGGGTGGATAAAGCCTTGTTTGCCCTCCGTGTGCTCGGGGCTGAGCTTGTCGGGCAGCTTGGCCACGATACGGGAGGCGATTTTGATGGCGCTTTCCATCTTGCCTTTTGCAAAACCCGGGTGTGCGGATATGCCCTGGACGGTAATGACGGCGCCGTCGGCGCTGAAGGTTTCGTTTTCAATACTGCCAGCGGTTTCGCCGTCTATGGTGTAGCCGTATTTGGCGCCTAATTTTTTGATGTCCACCTTGTCAACCCCCCGGCCGATTTCTTCGTCGGGCGTGAACAGGATGCGGATGTCGCCGTGCTTGATGGAAGGATTGTCGAGCAGTATTTTCACGGCATCCATGATGGCGGCGAGGCCGGCCTTGTTGTCGGCGCCCAGCAGGGTGGTGCCGCTGGCGGTGATGATGTCGTTGCCGATTTGGTGCTTCAGGTCTTCATGCTCGTGCATGCGCAGCACTACGGATTTGTCGTCGGGCAGCACCAGATCCTGTCCTTGATAGTTTTTATGCACGATCGGCTTCACGCCTTCGCCAGAGCAGTCGGGAGAGGTGTCCATGTGCGAGCAAAAACATATTACCGGGACTTTTTTGCTGGAATTGCCGGGCAGGGTGGCATAAACGTAGCCATGCGCGTCGAGGTGGGCATCGCTGATGCCCATGGCCAGCAGTTCCGCTACGAGGACTTTTCCAAGATTTTTTTGTTTTTCGGTGCTGGGGCAAGTGGGGCTGTCGGGGTCGCTTTGGGTATCAATGGTGACGTATTGCAGGAAGCGCTCTTTCGCGCTGTGCTTGAAAGGAGATGTTGGCATGGTGCGTTCAGTAAGCTCAATAATGGTATTGTGAACCGCTAAGGTAAGGCCAGCGACATGTACCGCCAACTTTCAGTTGGCGAAGAATTTGGGCGGCAACGAACAAATTGGTTAGATTAGCAGTGGTGTCAGCACCTGTGCTACTAACTTTAACCCTGCTACCGGATGCTCAGTGCCGCGTCCAACAACTTTTTACAAGCTTTAGAACCCATAACCCTTACACCCATTGGTAGAACTATGAAAACTTATCGGATCGTAATCGCTACAATTGCTGCTTTTGTCCTTTTCAACTGCTGTTCAGGATGGCGAAAGCCTTTGAGCATCGGCCGATCTGATTACATTGGAAATGACGTAAATATCACCTTCCATGCTCCTCCGCTACACCCTCACCCTCTTCTTGCTGACTGGCATCTCAGCCCTGGTCAACCGCTACAACCAATGGTTGTCCCTGCCGCCCGTGTCCATCCACCAGTGGCGGCAGGCCGACGGGGAAGCCACGGTTTGGCATTACGCCCAAGGGCAGGGCTTCGGGGAACCCGCCATTTTCAACCTTTTTTATGCGGACGACAACCGGGCGGTGGGTGAATTTCCGGTCCTGTATTGGCTGGCCGGGGCATGGCAGCGCTGCATGCCCCATCCCGCCTATCCATTGCGCTGGATCGGGTTGGCACTGATGCTGTTCGGCGCCTGGGTTTTTGGCTGGATGGCATTGCGGTATTGCAAGCACCCGGTACTGGCAGCGTTGTTCGGGGTTTTGCTGGCCAACGCGCCCATACTCGCCTATTACAGCCTCGGTTTTTTGCCCGATGCGCCTGCATTTTGGTGCGCCATATTGATGTTGGGCTGTCTGTGGAAGGCCGAAGAAAACCAACAGCCGCGATGGCTGCTGTTGGCTGCAATGGCCGGCACCTTGGCTATTTTACTAAAAATAAGCTTAGCCATATTGCCGATTGCCCTTGGGCTTTGTTGGGCGCGGGGGCGCTGGCAGGGGCGCTGGTCGGCTGCATCGCTTTGGAGCAGCCCTTGGCCCGCAGTTGCCTTGGCAGGTTCGGCCTTTGCTGTTTTTTCCGTGCGCTGGTGGATAAGTGCTTACAATGCCGCGCACCATACGGGCTATTTCCTCGCCACCACGCGGCCTGTGTGGGATTATGATGCGCAATTTATCCGGGAGACCCTTGCCCTGGTGCTGCGTTCCGGGTTGCCCGTGTATGCCAACGCTGGGCTTTATGCGGCCTTGATGGCCGGTGTCTGGCTCTTGTGGAAACATTGGAAATCATTGCCCGTTTTCTTGCGGGAGCTGCTCGTATGGTGCAGCCTGGGAAGCCTTGGCTATTTTTTGCTCTGGTTCCGCATGTTCCGCGAGCACGATTATTATGTCGTTTGTCTGTGGGCCTTGCCGGCTTTGGTGTTGTTGGCTGGCCTAAAGTTTGCCAGGCAGTACTGGCCCGACGAACAATTGGTGCGGGTGCTATCCTTTTTGTGGCTGCTGGGTTTACTGCACACAGGCTATGTCATGAGAAAGCGCCTCGACCTTGCATTTTACCCAAAGAACACCCTCAGCCTCCCGCCTGTTGCATTTTTGCCAAACGACGCGCTAACCGAAGCGGGCATCCCAGCATCTGCGCGGTTCCTTTGCCCGGAAGACCCCTCGCCCAATATCGCCTTGCTGGCACTCCAACGCCACGGCTGGACCGCCTACAATTTCGGCGACCGCATCACGGCAGATACCCTGGCCAAATACCAGGCGGTTTTTGGGCTTTCTCATTTGGCGCTGCGCGACACGGCCTTGTACACCCAACTGTACCGACGGTATTTTCACATAAAATTGCGTTCCACGGGCGGGTGGCACTGGTATGCCCGCTGAGATTGGTAAGCAGCAATTTGTGGTGCGACAGGTATTGGAAGCCTAAAGCCCGGGATCAGTCGAATTGTTCGTGTCCCCGATCTTAATGCCTTTGAAATTCGCTCCCTGGTAATTTGCCTGCAAGTTGTTGATGCTGATGTTGTTCGGCGGCAATGGCCCGAGGAAGGGGTTGGTCGGGTCGGCGAAGACGGCAAATTCCGGGAAGAAGCGCCAGGATGTGTTGTTCGTGAAGCTGGGGTTGATGCCGAGCAGCACTTTTCGCGCGTCCACGATGTCGCTGGTAGTGACAGAATTGCTTTTGTTCACGTCGGCAGCCAGCATTTTCCAGGGCGAGTTGAGCGATTCGATGCCCAGGATATGCTTGGAGATCAGCACCAGGTCGAAGGTAGTGATGCCGTTCAGGTCGTTGGTGTCCCGTTCAGGGGTGATGGTATAGTTATGTCCTGCTGCCACATTTTGAAACAAATAATTTCCGGCAGTATCGGTCAGCACCACATAAGAGCTGCCCCCGACATCGCTCAGCCTGACCCTGGCCATAGGCATTGCCACGCCCCAATGTGTCTTGACCGTCCCGCTGATGTTAAAACCGGACGGGATTGGCCGCGCATACCCGTTTTGTGTGATGGCATTGGTATTGCCCGGGTCGAGCCAATCCTTGAGCCGGGCGGCGCTGCTGGTGCCTTGGTCCCAGGATTGGTTGAAGCGTCCGTAATAGACACCTGTCATCACGCACTGGTCGGTTGGACTCACGCTGCCGCCGTGGAGTTGGCCACGGATGCGCTTGTTGGCATCGAAAAGGGGCGCGCCGGAAGACCCAGGCTGCTGTACCCCGATGTCGGGGATGGTTTTCCAGTGCGAATTGGCTGGACTGATACCGTAAATGCCGCCCCAATTCAGGGCACTCCCGTGAATCACCGCCGCCTGCTCGTCGATGGTGATCTTTTTGATGTCGCCATTCGGCTGGTGGATCATAGTGGTATTGGGCGCAAGGGTAGTTGTGGTGTTGTCGCGGTCCCAGCCATTGAAATAGACATCGTAGTTGGCGGGTATGGGGTTGATTTTCAACAGCATAAAATCCGTTTCGGCGCGGTTGGCGATGCGCTGGCTGCCCAACACGGATTTCGGGTTGGGTTCTGTGGCGGGGTTGCTGCAGCCTTGACCTTCATAGTCGAAATCGAAGCGCCACAGGTCGAAATCCGGGTTAGTGCCCAGCAGTTGGCAGTGGTGTGCCGTCAAAAAATACGGCTCATAGCTGCCAGCCGTGTTGGCGACCAGCGTGCCGCTGCACCAGCCTTCGCCGTTTTGAAATACCATGAGGATGCGGGCGATGCCCTTTTTTTCAGTCTGCCAATTGCTCCCGGCGCTGCAGTTGACATTCACGTTGCAGGGCAAGGACTCTCCAAAATCAAATTCGGCGCCGTTCATGTTGTTTTTGTCAAACGCCACGTCAACGCGGTACAGGTGAACCTGGCTGTTCGCGGGCGAACCGACCGGCACCACGCATTCGAGGTAAGCGGTTTCACCAGGGATCACCCCGATCAGGAATTTGCCGGAGGGCAGGCAGCTTTGCGCGGTGTAGGCCCCTAGAACCTGCTGGCGGTCGGCGCTGTAGGCGAACAACTTTACGCCGGGCGCCAGCACAAACTGGTCAAATAGCAAGGTCAAGCCCAGGCCGCCGGGCGATTGCAAGGCGCATTGCCACAGCCGGTCGCCATTTGCCAAAATCGTCCAGGTGCCGGCATTTTCCAAGGTAATATCGGCGCTGACAGGTGCTGCAAAGCGGTTTTGCCCGGGCATTTTGCTGTCCTCGGCCAACAGGGCATCCTTGTCAACAGCCGCCAGGGCGACGATGGTGGGTGTAGGCAGGTTTTGTGGCGAAAAACTTGGGGGAAGGCCACCCTCGCTGAATTGGGCGTGGGCAGAAAAGGCCGCCAAAATGGCCAGCAGTGTAAGTCGGTTTCGCATAGATCACGGGATGAATCGTTAACGCTTATCGGCATTGGGGCATCAGGGCTAAACCAAGCCAAAAACATACCGCGAAAATTGAGCCAAAAACGGTGGACGGTGGACGTTTATCTGGCAATAAAAACTAACCCTCCTTTCGCACAAGATTTTGGACTTAAGAACCAACTTACCAGAGCGGTAATCTCTGTTCCATCCAACATAGCTGAAGGTGACGAGCGCGGCACAAACCGTGAAGCCGTCCATTTTTTCAATATTTCAAAAGGCTCAATAGCTGAAGTCATAACCCAGCTAAACTTAGCCCACCGCTTGGGATACTTGGATGCTGTATCTTTAGCTGAACTAGAAAATTTGGCAGAAAAAGTACGGGCATCCCTAAAAAACTTAATTAAAGCCCGAGGTGGCGCCAATCCCCTGAAAATTTTAGGTTGGCTGCTAATCACCCTCATTCGACCCATTTAACATAAAATCCTTGCCGATTTTGCATCAAGCCAATTAACCCAAAAATAACAAACAAATATTCAAGGCATTGAACGGCCGTCCACCGTCAACCGTCAAAACGGACTCTGGATATCCGGGTTGTTCACAAAATCCGTATCGGTCAGGGTTTCCAAAAATTTGGTGATCGCCTTTATGTGGTAGGCAGATAGGCCAGAATATTTACCGTTGCCGAGCGGGAAGCCTATTTGCCCGATAAAAATATCTTCGTTCGATACGCCACGCCCATTGTCGGCGTACTGGGCAACAGCCTCCTGCAATGTCTGAAAACGCCCGTCGTGCATGTAAGGGGCGCTCAGGGCGATGTTGCGCAAAGTGGGGGCACGGAACTTACCTTGGTCATTCGGGTTGTTGGTCACCTCAAACCTGCCTTTGTCCTTGAATTCCATGAGCGAGCCCACACTGTCGAGGCCGTTGTTGAAATACTGGTTGCCGGTGAGGGTGATGCCGCCGTGGCAGTGGAAACATTGTGCATCGGGGAGGTTGGCGTTCCCCCCTTCGTCAAAGAACATCAGTTTGCCGTCCAATTCTTCCTCATCAAATATATTGAGGTCGCCTGTTCGCTGGAATTCGTCGAATTTTGAATTGCCGCTGCTGATCAATATCCGCTCAAACTGGGCGATTGCCTTGGCCGCCAGCTCTTTGGTAATCGAATCCCGGTCAACGATGCCGAATGCCTTCCGGAACAGGGCTGGGTACGTGGGGTGGTTTTTCAGCTTTTCTACCACGTTGGGCCAGGTATTGTGCAATTCGATGGGGTCTTCCACCGGCTTGAGGGCCTGCGCCTCCAGGTTGGGCGAACGCCCGTCCCAGAAGAGGCCGTTGTTGGCATAGGCGATATTCAGGAGCGACATGGAACTCCGGCGGCCCGCTATGTTGTCGATCCCCACGGAGACGGCTTTGTTGTCGGTAAAGCTCCCCTGCGGCAAATGGCAGGAGGAGCAGGACATGCTGCTGTCTGCCGACAGGATAGGGTCGTAAAAGAGTCTGCGGCCAAGCTGTATGCCATCAACCGTCATTGGGTTGCTGGCCGGCACCGGCACCGGGGGGAAATGGGCGGGCTTTACAATGGTGTAAGGCTTTGGGTCGTAAGGGATGTCTGTCAAATCGCCTGGCTCGTTTGCGGGGGGGCACATTTTGTCGCAGGCGCCGACAAGACAGATCGTCAAGAGGGTGGCGCCGGCTATCCCTATTTTCCTAGAAATCCAGTTGAATTTCATGATTGCATGGTTTTATTGCTTGATGGTGGTGGCGTTGCCCAGCTTGCCCATAAAATCATTGGCTACCCGCGTATCGTTGGCGCTGTTGGATGTGGATGGGTTGGCGCCAATATCGTAGGGGGAACCGTCTGCATTGGTGAACAATTTCCGGATATCGAACTCGATGCCGATGCCCTGGTGACCCTGCTCAACGTGGATGTGCTCGTTGAACGTGAACACCTTGTACGTTGCGTCTCCACCGCAGTGATAGGAAAAGGCCAGGTTTTTTATCCCGTCGGCATCTGGGTCTGCCTTGCCGTCGAGCACCATAAAGATGTAGCTTTTCCAGGCCAGCCAATAGTCCATTTCAACGTTGAGCGGGCTGCCGTCTGGGAAGTCGGAGGGCTGTTTGGCGTTGTACACAGGGTTTACCCCATACCCGATGCGGATACCATCATACATGCCTTCCGGCACGTTCTTGAAGGTGATTTTTGGCGTGACCGACATATCGGAAGCGCCGCTGTCGGGGGTGAAATCGAGGTACTCGGCCTCTGATATCTTTACTTCTCCGCCATCCGACTTCAACAGGGTGATGTCGGACAGATAAAGCCGGTAGCGCACGAAAAAAAAGGGGTAGGTGCCGTGCATGTAGTCCTTGTTCTTTTCAAGCTGGGCGCCATCGTAGGTGGCTTTGAAGGTGATGTCAAAATCGATTCCGGGATCAGGCCCCGCTGTTGGGTCACAGCTCGAAAGCCCGGTGAGGATGAGGCCAGCAAGCAATAGAAAAAGCTTGTTTTTCATAAAAATATGGTTTTATACTATGATACGCCTGATTTTTGTGATTGAGTATGATTGATTCAAGTGATGTTCAATTGATTACAAAGATCGGCATACACAAAACCAAGCGGCGTGAGGTATATACCAAGACTCCAGTGATTTGCGAGATTTTCAGGATGGATCATATTGATTATCAAAGATTCATCCCCTGATATTTTCGCAAACCACTTTTCGT
This sequence comes from uncultured Saprospiraceae bacterium, assembly GCA_964621185.1. Taxonomy (GTDB): domain Bacteria; phylum Bacteroidota; class Bacteroidia; order Chitinophagales; family Saprospiraceae; genus M3007. The sequence continues at coordinate 34,331 of CAZULM010000017.1, forward strand.
TGGGTATATGAATTAGAAAGTTGCGTTTCAAACCGCAGCGCAAAGATGCGGATATCTACTGTGAAACGCTAAAAACGCTTGGCAAGTTGGCGACAATCTGACTTTTCCAGGCTTGAATGTCGTGGTTTGTCCAAATAACACCTTTGAAAAGCTGCGCCCAGTCGGCACGAAGGGTCAGCGCGAAATTGTACCCGAGCGGGTGTTGGAAATTGCCGTTCCCTTCGATGAAAAAGTCGCCCAATTCCGCGCGGCCGATCCTGATCGTGTCCGGCGCGGTGGCGGCCATGGAGTCGCGCACGACGACGGCCTGCAAGAATGTATAGCCGTTATGGGCTAAGTTTTCTGCCTGCGGTCCCAGCGGGTGCTCGCTTGGCGCAAGGGCTGGGATTACGCGCTCCGCCGCTTGTGAAAGCCCGAGCCGGAACCTGATCTTGTCGAAAGCCCCACCTTCGCGGAAGCTGCCTACAGGGTTATCCAATGGGGTGCGCCGCAAAAGGGTAAAATCATCGGTGAAGGTTTCTGTGATGGTGTCGTTGGTGGCTGCATCAAAAACCCTGAGGTCAACCACCTCACCAATCTCAAATTTTTCGGAAGCCCTGAACAGCTCAAATTCGGATAGATAGAACACGATGCTTTTTATCCGAAACAAGTGGCCGCCCGTGCCGACGTACAAGGAATCGCGGCGGAAAAAAAGGGTGTCATAAACCTGGTCTGTAGTTAGAACCAACTCCGGGTAGCGGCAACAGCAATCCCTGTCGGCAGCGGCGTTGAAGTTGATGGCGGCAATGTCCAGGCAGCCTTCCCGCGGCTCAAAACAAGAGCCAAGGCTCAACACCAGGCCCAACAGCAAGACCCAAGCCCGAATACTTAAACCCCAACCCTGAAACCTGAAACCTGAAACCTTATTAATCATATTTCTTTCATCATCTGCTTAATGATCTGTTTCACCTGCGAGGAAAAATCTTTTTCCTGGATCCAGTTGCCGTAGTGCGGCTCCTTGCGCAACACTTCCAGCACGGGCTGGCCGGTGTACTTCCCAAAGTTGAAGACGACGGTGCCGTCATTTTGCACTTTCAGCTTTTGGGTGGCGTCCAGGAAGTTGAGGTCGTTGGTGAAGTCATGCAGTGCCTGGATGTCGTTTTTGATGGGGGCTTCGATGACGTTGTCGTTTTCGTCGATGAGGTCTTTCCCTTCATATGCTGTGAGCTGCCCTTGAAAAACTTCCAGCGTTGCGCGCACGTCGGCGAGCGCGTCGTGGGCGTCTTCCAGTTCTTTTTGGCAGTACAGGCGGTAAGCAGCCTTGAGCGTGCGCGGCTCCATTTTATAGAATATACGCTGCACGTCGATCAAACGCCGCTTCGACACCTCAAATTCCATCCCTACCCGCGCGAACTCTTCCATCAGCATGGGCACGTCGAAACGGTTGGAATTGTAGCCTGCGAGGTCGGCATCGCCGATGAAGTCCCAGATTTTCTGGGCCAATTGTTTGAAGGTAGGCTTGTTTGCCAGGTCTTTGGGCGTTATGCCGTGAATGGCCATTGCCTCCTCAGAGATGGGCACCCCTGGGTTTACTAAGGTACAGTACTCTTCGGGCGGCTTCCCGTCTTTGCGCAGCTTCACCAACGCGATCTGCACGATCCGGTCGCGGATCACGTTCAGCCCGGTGGTTTCCAGGTCAAAAAATACAAGGTCGCGTGTGAGGTTGATTTGCATCGTATTAAGTTGTTTTCCGTTAATACCGCCCAATACGGCGTACAATGGCAGCCGTCAATCTTGTTGCTTCACATTGTCCAGCAAGTTCTCGTCGAGCAGGCCCCTTTCCTTGGCAGTTTTCCCGTAGCCATGCAACTGGATCGGTTTTTTGGCCTTGGAGGCCCTGATATTGAGCACTTCGGTAAAAAGCGAGAAGAAAATGGCAAAGTACAAATATCCTTTGGGAACTGCCGAATCGATGAAATGGCCCAGGTGTGCGGCTTCGGCGATGAGGGAGAACCCGATCAGGAGCAAAAATGCCAGTCCCAGCATCTGGATCGTGGGGTGATCGTTCACAAATTTGCTGACAGGCCCGGAAAAAATCATCATGATAACCACGGAGGCCACCACGGCGATGATCATCACGGACACATCGTTGGCGATGCCGACGGCAGTCAGTATAGAGTCGAAGGAAAAAACGATGTTGATGATGGCAATTTGAAGTATCACCTGGTTGAGCGCGGCTTTGCCCTTCGACACCACCGGGTCGTCGCCAGTGCCGTCGCCTTCCAGTTTGTGGTGAATCTCCGAGGTCGCCTTGTACAGCAAAAATATGCCGCCAAGGAGCAGTATCAATCCCTGGCCATTGACATAAGGCACCACGTCTTCCGGCCCATGCGACCCTACCCAGGGCAGGTCAACATAAAACAGCGGGGCTTTCATGCCGATGATCCAGGTGATGCCGAACAAAAGCAGGATGCGCAGCAACATAGCCAACATCAGCCCGATGTTCCTGGCTTTGGGCTGCTGCTCGGGCGGCAGTTTTGAGGAGATGATGGAAATGAAGATAATGTTGTCCACCCCAAGCACGATTTCCAAAAAAGTGAGGGTGAGCAGGCTGACCCATACGGCGCCCGAAGTAAAGTCGGGCATTGTCAATAGATACATACGGCTTTATTTGCTGCTGGTTTGATTGACTGGTATAATTCGAGGGCAAGGATACGGCATTCCTTTGAAGCCATATTTATCAAGCGCTGAAAACACGAAAAATTCCTGCGCTAAAAAGGTTGGCGCGGCGACATTTACGCCAATAATCATGCATGATTTCTGGAAAAGGCCCCGCCAGCCGTACATTTGCAAGAAGGCTCTTCAAACCATCGCCCCACAGGTTTGTTTATCAATCACACTATATTTTGTAATCATTTTTGAAAAAAGCATGAAAAAACTACAAGTCATCCCCGTCCTCCTGCTGCTCGTTTCCGTCTTGTCTGCCCAGAGCAGTGCTAAAAAATACGTGCTGCTGGAACATTTCACCAATTCCAGGTGCGGCATCTGTGCCAGCAGGAACCCAGCATTTTATTCCCTGATCAACCAGCCACAATACGCTCCCGACATCCACCACATCTCCGTTCATCCGCCTGTGCCGTACAACAATTGCGTGTTCTACTTAGCCAACACCACGGAGAACAACGCTTGGGCGGCTGTGTACAACATCCAGGGGACTCCCCGTGTGGCGCTGAACGGCAACCTGATACCCGCCCAAAGCCAGTTGCTGCGGCAAGACACCCTGGTGAAATACCTCAACCAGACCAGCCCGTTGTACCTTAAAGTGACCGAAACAGGCGCCGGGAGCGCCAGAACCGCGAGCATCGAAGCCCGGGCGCTCAGCCAAATCCCAGCGGGCAACTACAAGCTTTTTGTGGCGGTGGCCGAAAAAACGGTGAACCAAAACACGCCCAACGGTGAATCGGTGCACCACGATGTCTTCCGCGACATGCTGACGGCGGTTACCGGACAAGATTTTACCCCGCCAGCGCCCGGCCAGGCCGTAAGCTTCAACTTCAACTACACCGTCGATGGGGCCTGGAACGCCAACGAAGTCTATGTGTTGGCATTTGTAAAGAACATAGACAGCAAACAAGTGCTCAACAGCGGCACCAAGTACGATCCGGCGCTCACCTTGGATGCCCCGGAATCCCTTGCCCAAAGCATCCGCTTTTCGCCAAACCCCGCATCCGACATCACGTTCGCCGAGATCGGCGGCGACAACGCGCTCCAAACAGAAGTATATGCTGCCGATGGCAAGCGGGTATATCTGACCCAGGGGAACACCGCCAGCCCGGTCGCCATTCCCACCACCTCATTTGCGAAAGGCATTTATTTCGTAAAAATCACGGGGGAAAAAGGGATATACACGGCTAAAATGCTGAAAAACTGAGCTGTTCGCCTTTCTAAGGTTCAAGGCTTCCTTCATACAGCTCGAATTTTTGGAACGAGCATTCCAGCGCGCCGTTGAACAAAGTCATTTTTCGGGATGCCTTGAGGCCAATGTGCTTCAAGGCATCCCTGTTTGAAGATATGACCCAGGCCGACCAGCCGGGCCAGTTTTTTTTCAAGCTGTCGCCGATATTTTGGTAAAAAGCATGGGTATCTTCTAATTTCAGCCTTTCGTCATAGGGCGGGTTCATCATCAGGGTGCCGTTGGGGTATGGGGCCGCGAGCTTTTCAAAGGCCACTTTGTCCACTTTTACCGCCCGTTCCAGCCCGCAAGAAATAAGGTTGACCGCCGTGGAGTTCCGTGCCCGGGCATCTATGTCATACGCCAGGATGTCGAATTCAAGGTCGCGGACCTGGCTGTCAGCCTCCTTCTTCACTTGTTGCCAAAGTTTTTTGTCAAAGTCGGGCCACCTGAAAAAGCCGAAGCTCTCTCGCTTGAACTGCGGCGGGATGCGCTTGGCAATCAGCGCCGCTTCGATGGGCAGGGTGCCGGAGCCGCACATGGGGTCAACAAAAGGCCCGCTGGCATCCCATCCGGCGTGTAAGATCATGCCCGCTGCCAGCACTTCGTTCAGGGGCGCTTCTACCGTATCGCGGCGGTAGTTGCGGCGGTGCAGCGAATCGCCGCTGGAATCGAGCAGCACGATCACTTTCGAGCCGTGCACATTGATGCTGATGCGCAGGTTGGGCGCCACGGTATTGACGCTGGGCCTTTGCCCGTCAAACTCCCGGAACTGGTCAACAATAGCGTCTTTGGTCAGCAAGGCCACGTATTTGGAATGCCGGAATATTTCTCCGCTTGCCACTGCATCCACCGCCAGCGTGTCGTGCACGCCCATGTACTTCGACCAGTCGATGCTGCGGATGCCGTCGTACAGGTCTTGCTCTCGGAATGCCTCAAAAGATTTGATGTACAAAAGCACCCGCAAGGCCGAGCGCAGCTCGTAGTTCGTGCGGTACATCAGGCGCTTGTCGCCTTCGAAGCCAACGGCGCGTTTGAGCTCGCGCACCTCCTGGGCGCCGATCGTGCGGAGCTCTTCTGCCAGCACAGGCTCGAGGCCCGCGAATGTTTTTACGATGAAAGAAGCCAAGTTTGGAATGATGAGAAATGAATGATGAGAAATGAATGATGAATGTCTTGGGCAAGGGGGGGAGGACAAAGGTAGTTTTTGGGCTCGGGCTTTCCTGTTACGGCGCTTGGTGTTAGGCAATCTGGCGGCTATTGTTTTAAGAGCTTGGCCCTTATGCAAAAGCCCTTTTCGTTTTTGACTGTTAGCCAGTATATACCGCTGGGCAGGCTTTTCAAGCCGCGCATGACAAATTCTGCATGGGAGTTGGAAGCAGCGCTGGCGACCATTTTTCCTGAAAAATCAAACAATTGGCAGATTTTTTCAGTCCCCAGAAAAGGGCTTCCTTCCGAAAAACCGATGCTGATGAAATCGTCAAACGGGGAAGGGAACACTTTCAGGCTGGCCTCGCTGCTGTGTTCGGCACCGGACGGAATAGGCGTGAGCAGAATGTCGAGTGCGGTGACTTCATTGGCTTTCAGCTCGATGCCCGTTATGCTTGTCGGGTAGTACCCCGGCCGCAAGGCATACAGGCTGTAAAAGCCAGGTTTCCCATTTCCCGTTTTGTAGCTTCCATCACCCCTCGACTGATCGGTATTCGCCGTGCCCAGGACATAAACCGACGCTTTGGCAATGGGGTTGCCGGTTACGGCATCAATTACCTTCCCCTCCAGCCAGGCGGCGTGCTTGTAGCTTGGTTTTTTATAAATGTACAAGCCTTCCGACTTGGCAGTGGCCAATATGATGCCAGAGGGGAGGTATGGGTCGGCATCCCAGACCAGGGAATTGCCCAGCGAGTCCCAGGCTGTTTCGATCAGGTTGTCGGGCCGAGACGCATCTACCAGCGTAAGCTGCCCGCGATAGCTGGGATTTATCAAGAAATCATTGAAAACCCGAACGTTGTGCACCTCGCCCTCCGGCTTTTTGCTGGGGTTGTAAGTATCGAGCAAGGTGATGTTGTCCAGTTCTGAAACGTCGAAGGAACAGAGGGGGGCGCCTAAGGATTCGTCGGCAGTAAACAGGGTCTTGCCATCGGGGCTCAACATGCTGTTGTGGTTGAAGGCGCCGGGCGTGGGCTGGGTGGCCAACAGCACTGGGTTGCTTTTGTCGGAAATGTCCACCACCCCGAACTGCCCGAGGTATATCTCGCTCGACCACATCGTGTCGCCCCGGATATAGCCATCGTGCACGTACTGCTTGGAATATTTGCCCGTGATTTTGGGGTTCCAGGGGTCGCTCAAGTCGGCAATGAGCGCACCGTTGGTTATATAAGCGCCGCCAAAAACATAAAGGTATCCATCAACCGCTTGCAGGGCATGGCTTTTGACAACTAAGCTGTCATAAATGCCGTCGCCCCGCCAGACTTTCCATTGGATTGTATCTGGCAATTCCCGCAAGTCAACAATGGTGATGCCGCTTCCCAGCGCTTCTGATCCGATATAGGCAAAGCCTGCCCAAGTGCGCAACTCGCGCCAATTGTTCTTGATCCCTGGCACCGTAAACCTTTCTATGGGCTGGCTAGGGTCGTTCACATCCACCAAGCTGACACCCTCGCTTGTACCGACAAGCGCCCATTCGCCGCCGCTGCTGTCCACATGGTGCCAGCAGCCCGCCAGCGTGAGGGGGGCGTAAGAAAGGTGCCCGATCTTTTGGAGCTCCTGGGCGTGCAATACAGCAGAAGGAATAGCAAAGGCAATAATTGCGGCAACTATAAACCGTCTGGCCATGCTCGAACTTGTCTCGATTTTTGGTGCCAAAGGCTGGGTCATTGGGCAGTAAAAGCGCCCCCTTCCGAGCCGCTGCACCACTTGGACATTGAACATTCCATGTTGGAAATTGGAAATTATTTGTTGATCATTTAACATTGGAAATTCATACTCATAAAGTATATTCAACTAGTCTGCCCCGTGCGCACCTTCAAGGTGAATGTCGCCCCCTTGCCCAATTCGGACTTCTTTACAAAAATTTTGCCTTTGTGGTATTCCACCATGATGCGCCGCGAGAGCGAGAGGCCAAGGCCCCAGCCGCGCTTTTTGGTGCTGTAGCCGGGCTTGAATACCGTGCTGAACTTGCTGGAAGGGATGCCCTTGCCCGTGTCGCTGATATCGACGCAGGCCCAGCGGCCTTCAGAATATACATGGGCTGAAATGGTGCCGACACCCTCCTCCATCGCATCGATGGCATTGCGCAGAAGGTTCTCGATGACCCAGTCGAACAGGGGCGGGTTGAGGTAGGCTATGAGCGGAGGGTGGGCGCTTGGGTCGGGAAACTCAAACGTGACACGGCGGGGCGCCCGGCGCTGCATGTACTCGCGGCAGGCATCCAGTTCGTCGTAGAGGTTAACGGCGCTCAGTTCCGGGGTGGCCCCGATTTTGGAAAAACGGTCGGCCACCAATTCCAGCCTCGTCACGTCGTTCCGAAGCTCGTTGAGCATTTCCTGGTTGTCAGGCCTGTCTTCGTTGACGGCTTTCAGCGTTTCTATCCAGCCCAGGATGGCGGTGATGGGCGTTCCGAGCTGGTGGGCCGTCTCTTTGGCCATGCCCAGCCATACCTTGTTCTGTTCGGCGCGGCGCGCGGCGCTGAACCCAAGGTAGCCCAAAGTGATAAAGGCGGAAATAAGGAGCAGTTGCAAGTATGGGTACCATTCCAACAAATCCAGGAGCTGCGATTTGGAGTACATGACAACCTGGTGGATGTCTTCCGTAGGGTTGATGTGCAAGGTGTCTGCGCCATCTTCTACCATCTTCTGCCGGATCTTCTCCAATTTAACGGGGTCAATGTAACCCATGCTGTCTTCGCCGATGTTCACATAGCCGTCAATCTTGCCATTGTCGCCAATGAGCAGAATGGGAACGGTGTTATTGTCCTGCACTACCTTGAGGGGAAAGCTTACGTCGCAGTTGAAGAACTGGTTGGGGTCGGTTTCTGCCTTGCCGAGCAGTTGCTGGGCGGCGAGGTATTGTTCTACTTGCTGTTTTTCACGGGTTGCCAGTTGGTCGGCCAGGTATTTGGTGTACCAGAGCGACAGCAAGATGATAAGGATTCCGGTGGCTGCCAAGTACCATTTCCACCTTGATTTGCGGGTATAGATATCCATATTTGACTACAGCAGGGGCGAAAGTACGTTAATTACTTTCAAACGCCAGAGTTTAGGGTTTTAGCGCATGAAACATGCGATGGCTTTACCCCGCTTTGTCAAAAAAAACAGATTCATCCTGGATTTGATAAAATGAAATCAGCCTTTCAAGCACCAGCTTTGCCCTGAAGGGGCAATAACATCAAAATTAGGCTGCGCCCAATTAAAGAAGCCAGGCAATCCGCGCCCTGAAGGGGCTTTTCTGCTTCATATCAAGGGCAGAAGCCCTTCAAGGCACGGATACTTTGATGTTATTGGTATTAGCCTTAAAACTTTCGCACCAACCCTATGGAAAAGGTGTTGCTGAAGCCTCCTTGCACGCTGGTTTCGTAATCGTGCCTGCTCGATTCTGTGAGGTTTATACCAACCCCTGGGATCGATTCCAGGTTGATTGCCCAACGGTCATTAAAGCTGTGCTGTAGCCCCAACACCCAGCCGAACCTGGCGGTGGCAGCCAGCGATGTATGGTTGTTTCGGGAAAAAGTGCCAGCCGTAAGGGCAAATTCTGGCCCCTGGTAAAACATCAATTTTTCGTCCAGGGCTTTCCGCTTTTCACTGCCGATGGCAAAACCTGCGCCGATGCTGGTGCTCCGGAAAAAGTCGCCACTGATGTCGTTCCCGAGCAGGAACTGGGTGTTGAAGTTGCCGTACAGGAACCGGTAGCGGCGGTAAACATTTTCCTTTTTCTCTTTCTTGTAAAACCCACTGAAAGCGCCAGTCCCGCTGAAATTTACATTGTTGAACTGTAGCCCAATCTCCCTGCGCGGGGAAGCATCCTGGGCGACTGCATGGCTGCAAATGAATCCGAGTGAAAGGGCGAAAATGAAGCTTTTGAAATTCATACGATAAGTTTGAGTTTAGGTGAATGATGGTTGCAATGTAATGGCCGGAAAGACGGAGCAACAACGCGGCGCCGTTGGCCAATCGCTGCTACCTTAAGAAATAAATAACAATAGACTTGGAAGTTGTTACATCGGATCCACATCCACGGCCACAATGACCCGCGAAAAGCCCGGCTTGCCGACCATGTTTTCCGCAACAGCCCGGATCAGCGATTTGGCGCCTGAGAGCACAGGCGCCGATTTTTCCAGCTTGAGCAAAATGTGTTGCCCGAAGTAGCCCCGCACGCGCGCGATGTTGGGGATCACGGGGCCAAGCACCCTGCCGCCCATTTTGTCGCGCAGGGCTTTTCCGAAGAAAGCAGCGGCGGCATTTACGATCTTGGGGTCTTTGTGCCGCAGCTCTATGTGAATCAGACGGAAATAAGGCGGGTATTTGAACTCCTGCCTTTCTATTAACTCTCGCGCAGCAAAGCCTTTGAAATCGCCGCGCAACACTTCCAGGATAACCGGGTGCGCCGGGTCGAAAGCCTGGATTTGGACTAAACCCTGTTTCTTTTTTCGGCCGGCACGGCCAGCCACCTGGGTCAGCAGCTGAAAAGCCCGCTCGCCGGCCCGAAATTCGGGGAACTTGACAAGGCCATCGGCGCCCAATACGCCGACGAACGTTACATTGTCAAAATCAAGCCCCTTGGCCACCATTTGGGTGCCAACAAGGATGTCGATGCGCCGCTCCTCGAAGTCGTTGAGCAAGGCGATGAGGTTTGATTTTGTGCCCGCTGTGTCCATATCCATACGCCCGATGCGGGCTTTGGGCAGGAACAGCTTCAGCTCGTCTTCGATTTTTTCGGTGCCGAACCCTTTCAGCGCGATTTTCCCGGAGCCACAGGCCGGGCACAGCACAGCAGGCTCTTCGGTATAGCCGCAGTAGTGGCAGCGCAGGCGGTTGGTGTGCTTGTGGAAGGTAAGGCTCACGTCGCAGTGCTTGCACATGGCGTTCCAGCCACAGACCTGACATTCCAACATGGGCGCATAGCCCCGACGGTTTTGGAAAAGGATCGCCTGTTCGTTGTTGGCAAGGGTGGCCTCCAACTGCGCGAGCAAAGGGGCGGAGAAAATGCTCTGCATCTGCTTGGTTTTCTGCTGCTCCCGCAAGTCGATGGTGCTGATGCTGGGCAATTCGAGCCCGCCGAAGCGCTCGGGCATTTCCACCAGGCCGTATTTTCCCGTAGTGGCGTTGTACCAGCTTTCCAGGGAAGGGGTGGCTGTGCCGAGCAGCACCCTTGCGCCATACAGTTTTGCCAAATAAATAGCCGTATCCCGGGCATGGTAGCGCGGCGCCGGGTCATATTGTTTAAAGGAAGGGTCGTGTTCTTCGTCCACGATGATGAGCTGCAGTTTGTGGAATGGCAGGAACAATCCACTGCGGGCCGCAAGAATGACGGGTTGGCCAGAATATGCCGATTTCCACACTTCTACCCGCTCGTTGGTGTTTACCTTGGAATGATAAACGGATATTTCCTGGCCGAATACCTTTTGCAAACGGCTGACAATCTGTGTAGTAAGGGCGATTTCCGGCAACAGGTACAGCACTTGGCCTCCGTTTTTCAGCACTTCCCGGATATGTTCCACATATACCCTGGTTTTGCCGCTCCCCGTAACGCCGTGCAAGAGTACCACGTCTTTTTTCTTGAAATGGGCTTCGATTTCAGTCAGGGCGCGGGTTTGTTGGGCAGAGGGCCTGTCGGCCTCGGAAAGCTCGTCTTCGTAGCCCCCCAGGCGGCTCACTTCTCGGTCGTATATTTCGAGTATCCCTTTTTTTACCAGGGTGCGCAGGGAAGACTCTGACACGTCTGCTTTTTCCAGCAAGGCTTGTTTGCGCACGAATGGGGCGTTTTTTTCCAACACCAAATAAGCCATCAGGATTTCAAGTTGCCGCTCTTTGGATTCGAGCTCGGCAAACAGTGCCTTCATGCGTTCGGGTTGCCCGCTGTACGGCTCAGCCAGGCGCACTGCCGACACTTTTTTGGGCTTGAATTTTTCCTGTAAATCTTCCCGCAAGAACAGCACGCCTTTGTTGAGCAGCCTTTGAATGACGGGGAAAACGGTCTTTTTGTTCAAAATCTTGCGGGCGTCTTCAACGGTGATTTCTTGTTGCAGGAGGAGGGCTTCGGCGATCAGGTATTCATCGGTGTCCAGTTCCGAAAAATCGTCGCCGAAGGCTTCGTTGCGCAGGATTTTCGTCTCGCTGCTGAGTTTCAGGTGGCCGGGCAGCGCAGCGGCCATCACTTCCCCCAGGGTGCAGCAGTAGTATTCGGAGAGCCAGTTCCAGAGCTTGAGCTGTTCGGGGGTGACAACCGTGACCTCGTCCAGCACGGAAATGATGGGCTTTAAGCGGTAATCGGGGGTTTCGTCGTGTACCCGTTCTACGAGGCCGCTATACAGCTTGCTCTTGCCGAACTGCACTTCCACGCGCACGCCGGTCATCACGAGCGAGGCCACCGATTCCGGCACGGAATAGGTGTAGGTGCGTTTGGGCAGTGCCAGGGGCAAAATTATGTCAGCGTAGATAGGCATTAACCGAACAGGATATCTATGAGGTCTTGTCGTTCATGTCTATCCATAATGACAAATTTTTCACAAAGTTAAAATATTTCCCACAGCTTTGCCGCCTTTCGCCATGAAGGAACTATTTTTGTGTCACTTTTAATTCAAGGGTGCTTCCAACCATGTTTGCGCACCTAGCTCTTTTACTAAAACAAAAAAGTTACTTGGCATTTAAACCGTATCGACCAAAGCCCGCGGGCTCCCGCCCGCCCAGTACCCGCCCTCCTGGCGGCGGCCGTTTCAACCGTGGCCCTCGCGCCCCGGAGCACAACATCAACAATTATATCCGCGCCAATGAGGTGCGCTTAGTCGGCGACAACCTGAAAGAAATTGGCGAAGCTGTCGGAGAAAACCTCGAGTCAGGGGTGTTCTCCACTTCTCGCCTACAAAAATGGGCCGAAGAAGTGGGCCTCGACCTGGTGGAGATCACGCCCAACGCCGATCCGCCCGTCGTCCGCATAGTGGACTACAACAAGTTCCTCTACCAAAAGAAAAAGCGCGAGAAAGAACTGAAAGCGAGCACGGCAAAGGTGGAGCTGAAAGAAATCCGTTTCGGCCCGGAAACTGGAGACCACGATTTCGAGTTCAAGCTCCGCCATGCGAAAAACTTCCTTTCCGACGGGAACAAAGTAAAGGCCTACGTGCAATTCAGAGGCCGCGCCATCGTATTCAAGGAGCGCGGCGAGCTGCTGTTGCTGCGTTTTATGAAAGAATTGGAAGAGCATGGGGTGGCGGAACAGCTTCCCAAGCTCGAAGGCAAGCGGATGATGGTCATCATGTCGCCGAAAAAGGCCAGCAATACCTCTAAAAAAGGCGATAGCGGCTCCAAAAAAGGCGATGGTGCAGCAAAAAAATCCGAAGATGCAGCAAAAAAACCATCAGAAACTGCCAAAAACACCGACGAGAGCTCTACTGGCAGTGCTGATTAACCGTCAGAAAACAGGAATCAAACCATATCAAATTCTCGTCCAGCCCGTTCGCCCATTTCGCGAACGGGCTTTTTTTTCAATAAAATCCAAGATTCCTTTTGCACTTCGCCCGCTCGTGCTACCTTTGCGCTCCGTTTTTAAAAACACATTTTGTTATGCCTAAGATGAAGACCCATTCCAGCGCCAAGAAGCGATTCAAGGTGACTGGCACCGGGAAAGTCAAGCGCAACCGCGCACGCCTGCGCCACATCGCATCTACCAAGACCAAGAAGCAGAAACGCAACTTGGGCAACGCTGTGATCGTGGACAAGACAGAGCACGCTCGCATCGAGCGCCTGTTGGTGATCTGATAGCCCAGAAGGGATATCGCCAGTCCCTGCAAAGGCAGGGATTTCAAACAACATTTTTTAACGAGAGCATTGGCAAAAGAGCGGCAGAGCGCCGCCCCAATGTTGCACTAAAAAAACACACAATGCCTAGAGCAACAAACAACCCGGCCAGTCGCGCCCGCCGGAAGAAGATCATGCTGGCCGCCCGCGGCTACTTCGGCGCCCGTTCCAAAGTTTACACCGTTGCAAAGAATGCCCTTGAAAAAGGCTGGCAGTACGCGTTCCGCGACCGGAAATTCAAAAAGCGCGTGTACCGCCGCCTCTGGATCGCCCGTATCAACGCTGCTACCCGCGCACAAGGCATGAACTACAGCACCTTCATCCACGGCGTCGCGGAGAAAGGCATCGGCCTCAACCGCAAAGCCCTGGCCGACCTGGCGCTCAACCACCCCGCTACCTTTAAGGCGGTGCTGGATGCCGTGAAGGCGAAAGGATAGTTTTACAGGGTTTTTGAAACCTTTGTCGTCCCGAATTTTCCGAAGCGGAAAATTCGGGATTTTTTTTGGAGTTTTACCCTTTCAAAGAACCCAGAGGGCGTCAAGGCCCTCGCCAAACCAAGAAAAAGATGCCCTACTTCGAATACCCGGCTTTGCTGAACCTATTTTGGGCCTTGCCCCTGCAAGCCCTGCTGCTTTGGGCCTATTGGCGCTGGCGACAGCGCACCTTGAGGCTGCTGGGCGCTTCTGCCCTGGAAGCCAGGTTGCTGCTGGGCTTTTCCTCACGGCGTTTTTGGATAAAAAATCTGTTGTTCGCGGCGGGCATCAACCTGGTGGTGCTGGCCATCGCCTCGCCCGTGGAGACAGTGAAAGTACCCGGCAAAACCCAAAAAAGCGCCGATGTGCTGATCGCATTGGACGTTTCAAACAGTATGTTGGCCGAAGACGTCAAGCCCAGCCGCTTGGAGCAGGCCAAAGGGTTTATCCAAAAATTGGTGCCTGCATTGGAAGGCGAGCGGATAGGCTTGCTTTTTTTTGCCGGCGAGGCTTTCCCGCAAATGCCCCTTTCGACCGACTATGAGGCGCTGATGATGTTTGTGCGCAACGCAACGCCCGATTTTATCACCAACCAGGGCACCAACATCGGGGCCGCCGTAGAGTTGGGGAAACGCATGTTGGAAACTGAAAAGGCCACCGGGCGCGCCATCATCCTCATCAGCGACGGGGAAAACCACGAGGAAAAAGCCCTGCAACGGGTGCGGGAAGCTGCCGCTGCAGGGATTTTGATCTATACCGTGGGCGTAGGATCGCCAGGTGGCGCCAACATACCGGAGGGCAGGGGCGGTATTCAGCGCGATTTCAACGGGCAACCCGTGCGCAGCGCCGCGGATGCCGCCATGCTGCAATCCGTGGCAAAGGCAGCAGGCGGGGAGTTCCTGAACACCCAAGACGAAAGCCGCGCCCTGGCAACAATCAAAAACGGGGTTGACCGTTTACAAAAAAGCGCCGTTGAAACCAGCGCCTCCACCGAAAAGGTGTATTACTTCCCCTGGATTTTGCTGCTGGCGCTGGTGTTCCTGGTTGCGGAGCAGCTGATGTGGTGGAAAAAACCTTAGTGCTTAATGTGAAAATTTGATAATGCGATAATGTTCGGCATGGGTAATGTTTGGAAAATTGCAGTTTGGTGTATTGTTAGCTTCATTTTTAGAAGTAGCCTTATGGCACAATCAGCCCACGGTGCTTTGCGTAAAGGCGAGGCACAATACGACCGTGGCGATTATTCAAGGGCTCAAGCAACTTACAAAGAAGCAGGAAATGCCCTTGGAAGCTATAATGCCGGCAATGCAGCCATGCAACAAGACAACCTGGCGGATGCCGTCAATCTCTACCGGGAAGCTGCCAACAAAAGCACTGATACAGCGATAAAAGCTGATGCGCTCTACAACCTCGGCAACGCCCTGCTGCTCCAAAACAAATATGAAGAGGCCATCACTGCCTACCAGGGCAGTTTGCGCTTCGCGCCTAACCAGTGGGACGCCAAGAAAAACCTGCAAATCGCCAAGCGCCTCTCCCCCCCCCCCCCACCCCCCCCCCCCCCCCCCCCCCCCCCCCCCCCCCCCCCCCACCCCCCCCCCCCCCGCCGCCGCCCAGCATAAAGCCGCAGCGCTATTATGTGGACCAAGCGCCGAAAAATCGGGCAAAAGAAACACCGCCCGCCAACCTGCCGCCCGAAGCGGCCCGCCAAATGCTCGCAAAAGCAGTTTTGGCCGAAGAACAGAAAAATGCCAAGGCATACCGAGAACTGTCGCCCGCCAACAGCCCCTCCCGCCTTAAAAAAGACTGGTAGCCGTTGCTGACATTTTGTGCAACTTGGGGTGACATTCTGGCATTTTTCCCAAAAAGAAGCCGTACTTTTGCGCGCTGTTCCCGGGCAGTACCGCCGGATTACAGTTTGTTATACCTCACAACGCCTGGTTTTGTGCAGCCCAATGCTTGTAATCAATTCAAAATCATCTAAATCAACCATTGTCAATCACAAAAATCAAGCGAATCATAGTAAATGATGCTCTACGATTCAAATCCAACCCTGGAAGGGGTCAAAACCATAGTTGAGGCTAAGCAAGGCAGCGTGTTTTTCAAAGAACAGGCCATCCCGGGCAACACGCCCGGGCTGAAGCATTTTTACATCGAAAGCTACGGCTGCCAAATGAACTTTTCCGATTCCGAGATCGTCGCCAGCATCCTGGGCGACATAGGGTATGCGCCCACGCGCAACATGGAAGAAAGCGACCTCATCCTCGTCAACACCTGCTCCATCCGGGAAAAAGCCGAAGAGACCGTGCGCAAGCGCCTGAAAGTGTTTGCCAAAATCAAAGAATCGCGGCCCGGCACCAAAGTGGGCGTGCTGGGATGTATGGCCGAACGCCTGAAGAAACAATGGCTGGAACAGGAAAAGCTGGTCGATCTGGTGGTGGGCCCCGACGCCTACCGCGACCTGCCCAACCTCATCGGCGCCGCAGAAGACGGCGGCCGCATGGTGAACGTGCTGCTCAGCCGCGAAGAAACCTACGCCGACATCAGCCCCGTGCGGCTCGACTCCAACGGCGTCACAGCCTTTATCTCCATCATGCGCGGCTGCGACAACATGTGCTCCTTCTGCGTGGTGCCCTTCACCCGCGGTCGCGAGCGCTCGCGCGACCCCTTTAGCATCGTGGCCGAAGCCACCGACCTGTTCCAAAATGGATACCGCGAAGTGACCCTGCTGGGCCAAAACGTGGATTCCTACAAATGGGAAAACCCCGAAACCAGCCAGCGCGCCGACTTTGCCGACCTGCTGGCAATGACCGCAGCCATAAGCCCCGACTTGCGCGTGCGCTTCAGCACCAGTCACCCGAAAGACATGACCGACAAGGTGCTGCACACCATGGCCGCCCACGAAAACATCTGCAAGTACATACACCTGCCCGTGCAATCGGGCAATTCGCGCATCCTCGAAATGATGAACCGCACCTACGACCGCGCCTGGTACATGGAGCGCATGGAAAGCATACGGCGCATCCTGCCCGATGCTGCCGTGTCGAGCGATATCATCACCGGGTTCTGCTCAGAAACAGAGGAGGAACACCAAGACACTCTTTCCATGATCGAATGGGCGGGTTATTCCATGTCTTACATGTTCGCTTATTCCGAACGGCCCGGCACCCTCGCCGCCCGAAAATACCCGGACGATGTGCCAGAAGACGTGAAAAAGCGCCGCCTCAGCGAAGTCATCAGGCTGCAAACCCATATTTCCCTGCAGCACAACCAGCGCGACATCGGCAAAACCTTCCGGGTGCTGATCGAGCGCGATTCCAGCAAGTCAGCCGCCGATTTTTGCGGAAGGAACTCGCAGAACAAAATGTGCGTGTTCCCCAAAAAAGAAGGATTGAAACCAGGGGATTATGTAATGGTGAAAATTCACGACGCTTCGAGCGCTACCCTGCTTGGCGCGATCATTTAAGACAAAAACGATGCAATACCTGTTATGAAAATTCAACTGCTATTTGTTGCTGCCCTCCTCCTCTTCGCCTGCAAATCCGAGCCAAAAATCAACCCCGAGCTCCTCATCGGCACCTGGAACGGTGTGGACTGGAAGGTAAAAGGCGTTTCATCGGGCAGGGACGCCGAATCGGTGTTCTTTGTGTTCGCGCCCTTTTCCGATTCCCAGATGAACGAAGGCACCTACATCGCCGCCTATGGCAGCCAAAAAGAGAAAGGCGCCTACCGGCTGTCGGGCGACAAACTCTACACCACCGCAGAAGACAAGGTGGAAAAAGTGGTCCGCATCGTCAACATCAGTGCCGATACGCTGGTTTTAGGCATGAACCGCATGGGCCAGGAAGAAGAGCTCATACTGGTGGAAAGGCACTAACTAATGTGATAATTAGCTAATGTGATAATTAGCTAATTATCGAATTAGCTAATTATCAAATTAAAAATTTTGGCCAGCAATAACCTTCAATCGATAAAAGCCCGTTACGGCATCGTAGGCACCTCCAAACTGTTGGACGCGGCGCTGGAGACGGCTGCGCGCGTGGCGCCGACCGACCTCACCGTGAACATCACGGGCGAGAGCGGTGTGGGCAAAGAGGTGTTTTCTAAGATAATCCACGCGCTCTCCACGCGCAAGCACAACGAGTTCATCGCCGTCAACTGCGGCGCCATCCCGGAAGGCACCATCAACTCGGAGCTTTTTGGCCACGAAAAAGGTTCTTTCACCGGCGCCACGAGCGACCGCAAGGGCTATTTTGAAACCGTGAACGGTGGCACCATCTTCCTCGACGAGATCGCGGAACTGCCGCTCGACACCCAGGCCCTCTTGTTGCGGGTGCTTGAATCGGGCGAGTTTATTCGGGTGGGCGCCAGCAAGGTACAGAAGACCGACGTGCGCGTCATCGCCGCCACCAATGTGGACCTGCAGGAGCGCGTGCACAAAGGGAAGTTCCGCGAAGACCTTTATTACCGGCTCAACACCGTGCCCATCAAGGTGCCATCGTTGCAGGAGCGCCGCGAGGACATCGCACTGTTGTTCCGCAAGTTTGCCCACGACTTTGCCGAAAAATACAGGATGGAAGCCGTCAAGCTCGACGAGCGGGCAGAACTGGTGCTAGAGAATTACCGATGGCCGGGAAACATCCGCGAACTCAAGAACGTGGCCGAGCAATTGTCGGTGCTGTCGGAGGAGCGGACCATCACTGCCGAGAGCCTCCAGAAAACCATGCCCCACCTGTTCAACCGGAACCTGCCTGCCATTTCCGACCGAAAAGGGTTCGGGGGCAAGCACGGGGCGGATTTCCAGGAGCGCGAGCTTTTGTACAAGGTCTTGTTTGATATGAAGAAGGACATGAACGACCTGAAGACCATGTACTTCGAGCTGGTGAAGCGCAACAACCTGCACATGCCGGATATCAGCGGGATGCGGCAGCTTCACGCTACCTATTCAGGCGGCGCCTACCCCGAAAACGCGGCGGAGCTCGTTGAGGGAGAATTTGAGGAGCGCCAGGATTTTTACCAAAGCCACGGCAACGACAGCGCCCGCCCGATCATCATCGACCAAAACAAAAACCCCGGGGCTTACGTCAGCGGTGAGGAGGAAGACACCCCATTGGCCATGGAGGACATCGAAAAGGAAGCCATCAAACGCGCATTGGCCAAATACAAGGGCCGCCGGAAAGAAGCGGCCGAAGAGCTGAAGATTTCAGAGCGGACGCTGTACAGGAAGATCAAGGAATACGGGCTTTAATTTGGCAATGGGGAAATGTGCCAATTTTATAATGTAAAAGCGGGAGAGGTGTTAACCTTCCCGCTTTTTTGTGCTTATAAATTTGTCAATTGCTTTTATACCAACATTTGATGGATTGAGGATCGATCAAATTGATTTTATTGGATTTGCCAGCGCGGGTTTCGGGAACCACTTGCCGTTGGGCAAATTTCAATGTTGTCCTTTACTGGCAATGGCCGCCGCTCAAGACATATTGCCCTGGAGCGGTTCTGCTGACTTTCAATTGATAGGCGACTGCAAGCCCGTCCAGAACATTGTCCAAAGATTCGTCAGAAAGCAGGGCACTGTGCGGGCAATCTGCCATGGCTTTATTTTGCAGGGAAATCTTCACCTTGTAGAATTCCTCCAAGTCGGACACGACTTGCGACAAAGGGGTTTTGACGAACTCCAGGCCACCTGTCTGCCAGGACAATTCGTTGAAGGAGGTTTTGTGCGCCACCCGCAGCGTCCCTGCATTCCGATCGTAAACTGCTGCCTGGTTGGCCTGCAGCACCGGGCTTTTGGTGCCGTTTTCGAGGGTATATTGTACTTTGCCAGAGCGTACCAGTACGGTCGTTTCACTTGCCGATTGTTTGACATTAAACGCTGTGCCCAGCACTTCGACCTGGCCGCCTTTTTCCAGTTCAACCTTGAAAGGGTGGGCTGGGTCGTGCGTAACCTCAAAATAAGCCTCTCCTGACAGTTTAACCTTCCGTGTTTTTTTGCCGTCGTACGATTTGGCGTATTCCAGCGTGCTGCCCTGGCGCAGCCATACGCGGCTGCCGTCGGAAAGGCTGAGCAATTGTTTGCCGGCTTGCTGGGCTGACAAGGTACTGTCGTAGCCAACGCCCCACCCAAAGCTGCTGTAACCCCACACAGCGACCAGCAGCAATGCCAGCGCTGCTGCGACGCGGAGCAGGCGGGCGGAAACATATGTAACTTTTACCGCTGGTGCTTCCTCGGCGCCGATGCGCGCCTGCACCTTGGCAAAATCGGCCACAAGATTTGGGCTAAATTCTTTTTGGTAGCTGCCCGACTTTTCCCAGATCAGGGCGTATTCGGCAGCGATGCGCTCGTTTTCGGGCGACTGGCTGAGCCAATCGCTCAACAGCGAGGCTTCAGCGGGCGTGATATCGCCGCTCAAGCGTTTCAAAACGAGCAATATGAAATCGTTTTCTTTCATGGATTCTTTTAATGGATCCTGGATTGAAGGTACACACTTAAGACAATCGATAGCGGGCCATCCCCTATCCTAATATGTATCATTTTAGCCATGAAATGACAGCCGGCGACAAAACAGCAAGTACTGTCAGGGCCTCTCGCAGCATTTTCATGGCTTTTGTGATTTGGTTTTCGATGGTTTTCACGGAAATGCCCAGCTGCTCGGCGATTTCCTTGTGCGACATGTTTTCAAAACGGCTTAGGGCAAACACCGCACGGCATTTTTCGGGCAATGTGTCGATGGCGGCATGCAAAACCTGCTCCATGCGCTCTTGATCCTCGCGGATCATAGCCTCTTGCGCCGTGTCGTCGGGCGCCTCCGCAAACGTCTCTGAATCTTCCAACACCGTGCGGCGCTGGATTTTCAGGTAGTTGAGCGCCCGGTTGACGGCAGCGCGCCGGAGGTAGGCGCGCAACGACGTGTGTATTTCCAGGTCGGCTCGTTTGCGCCACAGCTCGACGAACACTTCCTGAGCCAGGTCCTGGCAAGTGTCCTCGTCTGGCAAAACCCGATAAATGTCCCCGATCAGCAGCGGATAGTGCTGGTCGAAGAACTGTTGCAAGGCTTTTTCTTCGCCGTTGCGCAAGGCCTCAAGCCATATTTTATCAGAATTTTCAGCCAAAAACAAAATTTATTTTATTCTGCAAAGGTGATGTTTTTCCTATTTATTCCAAACCAAAAACAAAAAAATATAATAGCTATAAAATAAAATTCTAAAAAATACGGATTGTCGGCAGATTAAGCGGATTCCGCTCGCACTGGCGAACAATATTTTTCCCAAAAAGGATAGGGGCTGCGGCCAAACAAATTGTCATTAAGTCAGAAATGTGACAGAACTTAAATTAACAGCTTCAGCAAAAACATGGATACGAAAAACGCATTATACATTTTGGAAAACAGCCCCCTGTTTGCCGTCTTGAGCCCCGAAGAGAGGATGCTCCTGCAACGTGGCGCAGTGGTTCAAGCTTATGGGAAGCACTCGGTGCTGTACAAGCCCGGGCAAAGCGCCGACAAAGTTTACTTCATGCTCAAGGGCATCGTGAAGGTAGCTGTTCACGCCGAGAAAAAAGACATCATTAAGTATGTCGTTCGGGCTGGCGGCCTGTTCGGCGAGTCGTGCCTGACGGGCGACAGCGCCCGCCGCGATTTCGCCTATGCGATGGACGACCAACTCGAAGTGCTGGAGCTTCATGCAGATGCGGTTTTGGCCGTGATGCGCGGCAACTTTGCCTTTGCACAGTCGCTGCTTTACTTCCTCGGCGAGCGCCTCCGCTACACGGAAAGCCAGCTGGAGAATGTGGTACTGAAAGATTCCCGCAGCAGGATCATCGAATTCCTGCACCAGATGGGCCACGAGCAAGGCCGCCGTGTTGGTTTTGAGACCCTGGTGAAGCATAACATGACACACCAGGACATTGCCGACCTCACGGGCACCAGCCGTCAGATGGTGACGGCCGTGCTGAACCAGCTGAAGCGCTCCAACGTGTTGTATTTCAACCGGAAAAAGATCCTTTTCCGCGACTTGAACGCACTGCCGATCGCAGTATAGATCAGGAACAGTTTTTACTTCATACGATAGAATGGGTTTTGTTTGGCGGTGCGCTGTAGCGTGCCGCTTTTTTTTGTGCCCAGTCCCACCATTTTCGAATAATTTTGCAGCATATTCCCGTTTACCCTGTTTCTTTGGCTTAATATCGAAACCTTCTCGCCCTTAGCATTCTAAATTATGAGCACAAAACGACTTCCCGCGCTTTTTCTGGCACTGAACTTCTGCTTTGCCATGTCGGCACAAACTTTTACCACGCCGCCCGCAACTCCCGTGCGCACCATGGCAGAATGGGAGGAACTGCAGGCCATCACGGTCACCTGGTATGGGAGCAATTCCTGGCTTACTATCCTGGCAGAGATAACACGCGCCTCGCGCCTTGAGTGCAAAGTGATCATTATTTGCAACAATGCCGCTACCGTAAATTCTGCCAAGAGCTTCCTGGCTTCAAAAAATGTGGACTTTTCTACAAATGTTGAATTTTTGGTAGCCCCGATCGACAATATATGGGTGCGCGATTATGGCCCCAACTGCGTTTATTCCAATGGGGTGGACTCATTGTCGATCGTCGACTGGATATACAACCGGAACCGCCCTTTGGACAACGTCATCCCGGAAAAAATTGGCCAGTATTTGAACTTGCCCGTTTACGCAACTACCCAGGCTCCGTACGATTTGGTGAATACCGGCGGAAATTTCATGTCAGACGGCATGGGCACCGCATTTGCTTCCAAACTGATTTTCCGCAACAACGACAACATTGCCAACGGGGAAGGCAGCAACCCAAACGACATTTTTGGCACGAGCAACCATACAGAATCTGAAATCGACAACATCCTGCAGGAGTTTATGGGCATAGACCGGTATATCAAGATGGAAGAGCTGCCTTATGATGGCATCCATCACATAGACATGCACATGAAGCTGCTCGATGAGGAGACTTTGCTTGTGGGACAATACCCCTTAAACACATCTGACGGCCCACAGATCGAAGCCAATATCCAGTATGTGCTCTCGGGCTTTAAAACGACGTATGGGAATGACTTCAAACTTGTAAGGGTGCCGATGCCAGATTACAACGGCCAACACCCTCCGATTTCCGGCAACAGCGCCCGTTATCCGACTTATGCCAACGCTGTTTTCGTAAACAAAACAGTGATCATGCCATCCTACAACCATACTTTGGACGCCGCAGCCCGCGATACTTTTCAAAAATACCTACCTGGCTACACCATTGTGCCCGTAAACTGCAACGCGATCATCGGCAGTGGCGGCGCCGTGCACTGCATCACCAAAGAAATCGGCGTGAACGACCCGCTCCTGATCACCCACAGTGTGCTGCCATGCCAGGAATCCTCCCTGTCCAAATATGAGGTGCTGGGAAAAATACAGCACCGATCCGGCATCGCATCGGCCAAGGTTTATTATACGACTGATCTTGGAACCACTTGGCAAGTTGCTGAAATGCAAGCAGTTACAGGAGGATTGCCCAACAATTGGAAAGCTGATATCCCCAAACAGGCAGCAGGTAGCACCGTTTATTACTACATCGAGGCCACAGCCAACAACGGAAAGACCCTGACGCGCCCCCTGACAGCCCCATCTGGGCATTGGTCGTTCTGCGTCAAGCAATCTACCAGTGCCATCGAGCCACTACGGCTTGAAATGAGCGATATTTATCCCAATCCCGCATCGGCCATCACGGTAGTACCCGTACAGTCAAACAAAAAAGTGCGCGGCCAGATTTTGCTGGTCAATTTGCAAGGGCAAATTGTGGAAACCATTTTCACGGGTGAAATCCCGGCGGGCAAGCAGAACTATTTTTTCAATGCTGGAAAACATGTTCCGGGAGTTTACTTTGTTGATTTCCAGGCAAATGGGGCGCATACAACCCAAAAGGTGGTGATCCGCTAAGGCTTCCTGGCAGCTGTTTTTTGCGAAATCTATCGGATTGTTGTCAACAGCTTGCAAAGGGTTGAACAAAAGGAGGCTTGCCACGTTTGAGGTATGTGGAAGGGTCTTTTTTGGAAAAACTTCAAAAAAATGCCATTTACTGAAAAAAAATAAATCTGCGGGGGCTTAAAATCATAACTTTGCGCCCGAAAAAACATCAACAGCAGCACCGCACATGAGGCAGTTAAAAATTACGAAGTCCATTACCAACCGCGAAAGCCAATCGCTGGAAAAATACCTGCAGGAAATTGGCAAAGTGGATTTGCTCACACCGGAGGAGGAAGTGGACCTCGCCAAGCGCATCAAACAAGGAGACCAGATCGCGCTGGAGAAATTGACCAAAGCCAACCTCCGATTCGTCGTATCGGTGGCCAAGCAATACCAGAACCAGGGCCTGAGCCTGTCAGACCTCATCAATGAAGGCAACCTCGGCCTCATCAAGGCAGCACAGCGCTTCGACGAGACCCGCGGGTTCAAGTTTATTTCCTACGCCGTTTGGTGGATACGGCAAAGCATTTTGCAGGCCTTGGCCGAGCAAAGCCGGATCGTGCGCCTGCCCTTGAACAAGGTGGGCTCCCTGAACAAGATCAACAAAGCGTTCTCCGAGCTGGAGCAAACCTTTGAGCGCGAACCAAGCCCCGAAGAATTGGCCGAACTGCTCGAAATCTCCACCGACGAGGTGGAAACCACCCTCGGTGTGGCCGCCCGCCACGTATCGATGGACGCGCCCTTCGTGGAAGGAGAAGACAACTCCCTGCTCGACGTGCTGGAAAACAACACCATGCCCGGCACCGATTCGCACCTGGAATACGCCGATTCGCTGCGCCGGGAGATCGAGCGCTCGCTCGGCACACTGACCGACCGCCAGGCCGACGTTATCAAGCTGTACTTCGGCATCGGCGTGGAGCATCCCATGTCGCTGGAAGACATTGGCGACAAGTTTGGCCTTACGCGGGAGCGCGTGCGCCAGATCAAGGACAAGGCGATCAACAAACTCAGGGCCACGAGCCGGAGCAAGTTGTTGAAGACGTATTTGGGCGCTTGAAGGCGCTGGCATAAACTTTTTGAAGCCCTTCGGTCCAACGACCGAAGGGCTTCTTATTTTGTTATCCAATTGCAATTATAGGCTAAAAAACAAATCCAACCAGCATCAAAAATAATGCGGGTACCGTGCGTTCACAGATTTACAGAAAGCAATAATTTTACATTCACGTTAATATTAAAAATGTAAACCTGAGATGAATCAACAGAACAACATTCTTGATGCTCCTTCCCCCAAATCCAATAATACCGCATACAAATGGCTTCGTGGCATTGCTGTCGGCCTAGAAATTGCCATCTGGTTGTTATTGGGCTCAATGGCCGCGCTTTTCAAATTGGAGTCTTGGGAAGGAGGCTCCTTGCTGCTTATCCTATTCTGCACTACCCTTGGGTTGCTCTACCTATTTTTTACCTTTTTAATCACCGGTGCCAAAGGCAAGGAAAGGCTCTTGATCGCTATTGGTGTGGGCGTTACGCTGTTTCTCCACCTTGTGGCCAGCATGTTTACAATAGAATCTTGGGAATTTGGCAAAGAGATACTGGTGCTCAGCTACATCCTTGGGCTTGCGGCCATTGGTTCGAGTGTTTATTATTTGGTCCAATCCAGAAAGGCTGGGGCCAGCATTTCATTTTACGTCAACATTTTGGTGCGGCTGTTGCTGGTGTTCTTACTTGTTTGAGGGCTTGATAAATTTTCCGAGGTACACCTTTTCTTCCGCAAATGCTTTCAGGGAATAGGCTCCTGATGGAAGCGCTTGTACATCAAGCTGTTTCCCAGGGAGCAACATGCGCTCGAGCACAATTTTACCTTGCGGGTCAAGAACCTGCACCTGCAGCATGTCTGCAGCGGCTTCAGGAATTTGGAGGTTTAAAAAATCAAGGGCAGGGTTGGGCGAAACGACAAGCTTTTGGTAGAGGGCAGTTTTTACTGCGCTGGTGAAAGGGCTTTCAAACGCGCCCATGTCCACCCTTTGGCCTTGGACCCTCAGGGCGCCGGCCAGGTCAAAGTCGGCGGTCACGCCCGTGTTGTTGCCCGCGTCGATACATGGGCTTCCCTGGCTGAGCTGGTGGTCATCTGCTGCGACAAACAGCGGGTCGAGGTTTTGCTTGTCGCTGGGAAGCAGCTGCCCAGCGAGGCTTTGGTCGCCTATGAGGTTGCCGCCTTTAGAAGTAAAGCTGGCATCGTTGCCGACAGCCTCAAATTCCAGGAATCCAGGGTTATACAGGATGGTGTTTTGGAGGGTGATGCCGCTTTGGTTGGTCAGCCTAACGGCCTTCGCTGTGTTCCCGGCAACGGTGCAGTTCATCAGGCTCAAGGAACCAACTATATCTTGAGCGAACACGGCCGCTACCTTATTGCCCGCAAACAAGGAGTTGTCGATGGAAATTTGGGCACTGTCTTGAAAACCAACACCGGGGAAGTAGAGGTACCCATCCACTACCCCACCCGTTGGGCATTCATTGTTGAGGAATCTGCAGCTGCTGATGTTGGCGCTCAGGTTGTTGGAATGTGCGAGGAAGCCCAGGGTGCTGCCATAAGCTGTCCCCTTGTTGCCATCAAAAACACAGTTGTCGATTGATGCCGTCAACGGGGCGTTTACATCTTCTAAAAACTCTATGGCGCCATGCTCCATGCCTTCATTGTTGGAAAAGACGCTGTTTCGCATGTCCAATACCATTTGGCCGCCATCGTAGGTGCCGACACCTAAGGCGCCACCGTAAGGCGCGCTGTTGCCCTCAAAAAGGTTGTCGTCTGCTATTATACCCGTACTTGCACCGGCTGCATAAAAACCGCCACCGCCACCAGAGCCGTTCGCTATGTTGTTCCTGACGGTACAATGCTCCACCGTTGCCGAATTGTTGTCAGCTCCCGGATAGGTTGTGCAGTCAAAACCTGCGTTCGACTCGAACCAGCCAGCTTGGAGGGGGGCCGTGGAATTCTCTGAAAAGGTGCAATCAGTTATGATAAAATTGTTGTCGTCAGCCAATGCTTGGAGCCGCAATCCCCCGCCAATAGTGGCTTGGTTTTTTTCAAAGTTGCAATCTAGCACTTTAGCCAACCGTTTTTTTACGATCGTATTATACCACATCCCTCCGCCATAATGTGTTGCAGCATTGCCTTGAAAGTCCGATTCAGAAACAAGGCAATTGGCATTCACGATGGCCATTCCACCGCCCCTGAGCGCTCGGTTGTTTAAAAAAGTGCATTTGGCGACAGCAAGGCTTTCCGCGCCATTGAAATTAACATAAACCCCTCCACCATCAAAGACGGCATAGTTTTGTTGGAACTTGCACTGTGCTATTGTTGGCGTGCCGGTAGCATACAGCCCGCCACCACTTCTTGATGGGCTCGCATTGGCATCTGATCCATCTGCCTGTCCGCCCTGAATGGTAAACCCGTTAATGATGGCTACCTGGGTAACACCAGCCTCTACCAGCAATACGGAGAATGCATTGTCGGCCCTGTTCATGGCAAAATCGCCCACCACATCGTCTCCATTCAAGTCGCCGGAGAGTATGCTCGGGTGCATCGATGGGTCGCCACGCTCCGAAAGGTTAGTCTCCGTACCGGCAAATCCGCCATACAGCGAGATGTTTTTGTCCACATAAAAGGAGGTATATCGGCTGCCGCCTGGGACATCCGGGCGGTAAGTTCCTTGGGCTACCCATATCTGGTCGCCTTCTTTTGCCGCCAACAGGGCATCCTGCAAACTGTTGTAGGCATTTGCCCAGGAGGAGCCGTCGTTGAGGCCAGTGGCGGCGGCGGCGACGAAAATATGGTTGCTTAGCGGGGCAACGGAGCCGGGGCTTCCCCAGCGGGCAGAGAGCGTGAAGGTCTGGGTAAGGAGGAAGAGGAGGGTGAAGGGTAGGAGTTTGTTTTTCATGGTGAGGAGAGTTTGGTGTGAGGAAAATGGGTTGGGTATTCCACTTTTATATCTGATCCTGATGTATTCTAATTTATACTACGCATATCAATTTCAAGCCACCCGTCAGAGTCCCCTTTAAGAAACCCGTTGCTGCTTTTTTGAAATTCAATAAACTTGTATTTTTTGGCTCCGTTGCAATCCTGTTCGAATGTTTGGAAACGCTCCAATTCATACATCCTTTCTTGGTAACCGCTCTTGTTTCGGTTGCAGTCGAACCTTATGTACAGTTTCGGGCTGGTGGGGTTATTAAGATTGGCATACGACCATGAATGGAAATGGCTATCCCCGGGTTGAATTGAAAAATCCTTCCATTCTCCATCTCCCCATTTTCTTGAATAATGGATAGGGCCATAAGCGTCATTCTCAATGCAGGTCGTTGCATATCTGTGGAGGCTATTGCCATAAAAGATAAAGCCGCTGGATATGGAAAAAAATAAAATGAGTGTTAGTGGAACAAGGCTGTTTTTCATGGTCTTTTAAATTTTAGTGTTAACAATGGCTCGAATTGCTTTGGCAACAATTCTAGGGAAGCCTAATATTCAACCCTGGCTCAGAATATATAGCCAACGCAAAGTGGTTGTGAGAATTGAAAGTCTGCAATCCATTGAAAATCAAAATTTAGCATCCATCAATCTTTCAAATCCACCCAAATCTGGGTATAACTGGGGCACTTTTTTATTATTTCAGCAGATCGCTGTCATTGCGCTTCGAGGTTATACAAGGTGGGATCAGTTTGAGCGTTCTATTTCGTTTTCTTGGCACCTTGGTTTTATTAGCCTGCTGCAAAGGTTTGACCAATCCTACCCATCCGCCTTGCATTCTACGCTCAATCCCTTGCATCTTGCGTTCACCAAGCCCGTTTTCAGGGCAATAAGAGGCCTTTTGCCTATTGGCAAGCAATTTATCCCCAAAAAAATCAACGGAAAATCAGCTGCGCAAATCGCTGGGCAGGATGCCGAATTCCTCCTGAAAACAACGGGTGAAATAGGCGTGGTCTTTAAATCCGCAGTCCCAGGCGATGGTTTTGATCGGCTCATCGGTCTTTTGCAACATCGAATATCCCTTTTGCAGGCGGAAGGAGCGCAGGAAGTCTTCCACATTTTTACCGGTAAGCGCCACCAGTTTGCGGTACAGGGTTATCCGGGTCATGTTCATCGCTTTGCTGAACTCCGGCACCCCGAATTCCGGTTCGCTGAAATTGTTTTCCAGCACCGCATACACTTCCCGGAAGAACGCATCTTCACGGCTGAATACCGGCGAGTCGATGGCGCTGGCCCAGCCGGGCGTGGCATAGCGCTCGCGCAAGGCTTGCCGAAGCTCGTGCAGTTTGCGCAACACCACCCTTAATTCCCGCTCTTCAAAAGGTTTCGCCAGGTAAGCATCAGCGCCCAGCTCAAGCCCTTCGATCCTGGAACCGATGTCGGCCTTTGCGGTGAGCATGACGATGGGGATATGGCTGCTGCGCTTGTCGGTTTTCAAGGTGCGGCAAACCTCGAAGCCATCCACCTCCGGCATCATCACGTCGCTGATGATAAGGTCGGGGATCAGGCGGAAAGCCTCGTCCAGGCCTTTTCGGCCGTTCGGGGCCAGCTTGAGGTTGTAGTCTTTTGCCAGGAGCATGGACAAGTAGGAGACGACATCCTGGTTGTCTTCAATAATCAACAAGGTGGGCTTTGCTGCATCGGGCAACAGGGTCTCTTTTCTGTTCGGCAGTGCAGGGCTGACGGCAACTTGCTGCGTTTGCATATCGGGCAATGCCTCGATTCTCGGGGCATTTTGGCGCAGCGGCAGCATAACTGTAAACTTTGCCCCGGAATGTGGCTGGTTTTCTACCTGGATGCTCCCGCCCAGCAGCTTCACCAATTCTTTGGTCAAGGCCAGGCCGATGCCTGTCCCTTCCGCCATGCGGGTGGCGCTGTCGTCGGCCTGGTAAAAGCGGTCGAAAATATAGGGCAGGTCTTTCTTGGAGATGCCCGGGCCGGTATCGCTGACGGAAAAGACGAATTGTGCCGAGCTTTCGGCTGTTGTGGTGGCAGAAAGGCTTACCGTCCCATTTTGCGGGCTGAATTTTATCGCATTGGAAAGCAGGTTTGCTGTTATTTTTTGCAATTTATCGGGGTCAAAATCCATCCAGCACGCCTTTTGATCGGAGATAAAGTTGAGCGCTATCTGTTTTTGGTCGGCAAGGGAATGGAAGGACTCGAGCAGGTATTGCAGGAACAGGATAGCGTCGCCTTGAACCATGTTCAGGGGGATGGAACCGGATTCCAGCTTCGACAGGTCGAGCATTTGGTTCACTAAGAGCAATACTTGCCGGCCATTTCGGTGAATCATCTCCAGGTTCGCTTTCAGGTCGCCCTTGGCATTGCTTACAAGTTGTTCAGCCAGGCCAACAATAACGGTCAGGGGCGTGCGGAATTCGTGGGTGATGTTGGTGTAGAAGCGGGACTTGAAGTTGTCGAGTTCTTGCAGGCGGGACGCTTCTGATTTGGCAAGCTGCCTGTTCAATTCGTAGTTTCGCAAAAGCACCAGGATGATTCCTGCTGCAACGAGGTATAAAACATAAGCCACCCAGCTGCGGTACCAAGGCGGGCGAATGCGGAACTTATATTCAAACGGTTCGCTCCAAATCTGCGAGGCGCCCATTGCCCTCACCCGGAAGGTGTAGCTGCCCGGTGTTAGGTTGCGGTAATCAACGTAGGATTCGGATTGTGGGATGCTCCATGTTTTTTCCAGACCATCCATATAAAAGCTGTACACGATTTTATGGGGGGCCGACCAGTCGGTTGCCGAAAAATGGAAGGTTAAATGGTTTAAATCGTGGGGCAATGCCAACGTCTTGGGCAGGTTAAAAAAAGGCGATACGGCCTGTACGCCCCGCTTGATTTTCTTTGCAATGGGCAATTCCCGTTGATAGGCACTGTCGCCCAGTTTCGTGAAATCAACAAACTGCTGCATAAGCTCAATGTTCACAAGGCGAACATTGGGGATGTCCGAGGGCAATGCGAAACGGTTCAAGTCCAGCTTCATCAGGCCCTTTTCAGAGCCGATCCACATATTGTTCTTTGGGTCAGGGCATATAGCTATCAATCTTTTGCCTTTTAAACCGTCCCGTTCGTCAAAGTTGAAAATCTTGAACTGCTTTTTGGCGCCTAAAGGATTATCCCCCTCCTGCAAAGCGTCCGGTTTTTTTACCAGCAAACTCAGCCCCTTATTTCTGGTTACCCATATTACCCCTTGGCGGTCTTCTGTTATGGAATAGACTATGTTGCTCCCAAGGCCATCACTTTCAGTATAGCGCACAAAATCATTTCCGTCAAAACATACGATACCATCCTCGACCGTTAGTATCCAAATATTTCCCCGGCTGTCTTCGAATATTTTTCGCAGCATAGAGCCGTCAGCCGCAGCGGTAATGGGTTCGCCAAAAATGTCCTGGATGCTGTATTGTGTAAAGTTTCCGTCTTTGAATCGGATTATTCCTTCTATGCTGGTGCAAAACCAAATAGCGCCCTGTTTATCCTCAACAAGCGAATATATAGGAAAACGAGAGGTAGAATCATTGATCGTGAAAGTGGAAAAACCTTTCCCATCAAAGCTTGCAGCACAATAATTTGTCCTAAACCATGGGTTACCCTTGCTGTCTTTTATCAGTGGCTTAAATAGCTTTGGAAGGCTATCTATTGAATAATGGGCAAATGTCTTGCCATTAAAACGGGTCACGCCACGACCGCCGTAATCAAACCAAAGATTGCCCGAATTGTCTTTGATTAAATTATTTATGGTATAACCTTTTAAACCTTCCTTTATATTAATGTAAGAATAACTATCACCATCATAGTGAATCAATCCGCCAGCATGTGTACCGAGCCATAAATCATTGTGGGTGATCGGCAAAATATCAGATACCATCAGTTCGTATTCAAGGCCATTTTTTTTATCAAATGAGGTAAACCCGTTTATATTGATTCGGTTTGTCCCATATTGTGCTCCCGCCCAAATCCTTCCCTTCGAACCTAAATAAAGCCACATAAGCCTATTATGGGTCAGTCCTTCATTTTCTGTGAATCGTGTAAAGGTTTTACCATCGTAACAATGTAAGGCACTTTTGCTCATTATGCCCGGGTCTGAGGCCGCGATCCAAATCTTTCCATCCTCCGTTTGTACTATCCCATGCACTAGGCTACCCATCAACCCTTCTGTTTCTGCAAAATTGGAAAAACTGATGCCATCGAAGCGGCTGGCGCCATTCCCGGTGCCAAACCAGATGTTGCCCTGGTCATCTTCTGTAATAGTAAAAATCAGGTTGCCGCTCAGGCCTTCTTGTTTGGTATAATGGGTAAAACTTTTTCCATCAAATTTGCAGGCCCCGCTATTAAAAGTACCTATCCAGATATTGCCATGTCTATCCTTTTTCATGGAAACAGCATCGTCGCTAATTAGCCCCTCTTTTTCGGTATATATTGTAAAATTTGACCCATCGAAACACAACAAGCCTCCGCCTTGGGTGGCAATCCATATTTTACCGCTATCATCTTCCTGGATACCCCTGATAAAATTCTTGCTCAAACCTTCTTTTTCGGTGTATTGAATAAAATTGGCGCCATCGTAACAAACAACTCCGTCTCTAAAATTCCCAAACCACATGCGCCCATGCTGATCCTCTGTTATATTTGTAACTCCCCTGAGCCCAAAGCCTTCTTTTCCAGTAAACAATTGCATGTTTTTACCATCGTAGCGAATTGCACCAGCGCCAGTTCCAAACCACATATACCCGCGGCTGTCTTCAAAAACTGTATTAATTTCGTTTGACTTTTGCCCTACATCTATTTCCAGGTTCTGAATATCGATGATGGCGCCTTCCTTATACTTTGGCGGCAAGGCCGGAAACCATTTGGGTTGGCCGGCAGGAATTACTTTGCCTGTTGCCGGAACGACTTTGGGCATTGGCACCCCATTTTCTCCTGGCGTGATGACGGTGAGCTTATCAGGCAAGGGGATCACCTTGGGCTGACCGGCGGGGAACCTGTTGGGATGTGCAGAAACCTTCCTGGGTATCCCGCGCAAGGGCACGATTTCCGGCGGTGGCACACTGTCGATGGGGATATATTCGCCGATGGCCATGGGCGGCTTCGGGGGCATGGAGTCTGGTTTGGCATGCCCGGCCAGGGAGTCTCGGTGCTGAGTGGGAGGGGCATCCTTTGCGCCTTTTCCTACTTGGTTGCAGGCCAGGCAGAGCAGTGAAAACACCAAGCCCAGCCCCTCAAGGGGAAAGAAAAAACCTTGGCCGATTTGGGGAACACGTCTCAATTTATACCAGGATTTGGTTGGAATTGATGGATTGATGGAAGCTTTACCCGCCGTAGGTTCCTGCCTTTGCTTTCATTTGCCATATTTATTTTGACCTTTAGCCAAAAACAAATATTTTATTTCAACGGCACAATGGTACAACATTTTTTTGAAGCAAACTTCGAAAGGGGACACATTTTTGTATCATTTCTTCTTAGGAATTGTGCGAAGTCTTTACAATCAATGGTTAGCGCAGTTTTTTCACCTCAGAATTTCGCAGAGGGTTCACGGAGTTTTTTTTCACCACAGAGTTTCGCAGAGTTTCACAGAGGTTCCACAGAGTTTTTTTTCACCACTAAAAAATGCGGCGAAGCCGTTTTTACTCTGCGAAACCTCTGTGAAACTCTGCGAAACTCTGTGGTGAAAAAAACTCCGTGGTGAAAAAAAACTCCGTGGTGAAAAAACTCCGTGATCGGTACGAAAAAAATGTGTACCCTTTCAAAAAGCAAACATTAAATATGACGAACTGATGCTGCTTTTTTCTCCACGCCTCGCCAACCCGCCAATTCGCCCATTTTTCAGGCCTTAAAGACAATATTCTACCCCGTTGCTGCATTGTTCTACTACAATCTTTTCACCCTGCGGGCAGTCACGCCCCGGATTTCCAGCCCGCCCAAAACAAGATCACCATGAAAACAACCAACTTTACCCGACTCCTGATTTTTGTTTTTGCCTGGGCCACCATCGGCGCCACCTGCAAAAAAACCATCGACGCCCCCAGCAACGCCGCGGTTTCCAAACTCTCCGCATCCGACATCGACAACCTTGTGGAGCAGGAAATGGTGCTCCAAAACATTGTCGGCATCGCTG
Organism: uncultured Saprospiraceae bacterium; assembly: GCA_964621185.1. Classification (GTDB taxonomy): domain Bacteria; phylum Bacteroidota; class Bacteroidia; order Chitinophagales; family Saprospiraceae; genus M3007. The sequence goes on from CAZULM010000017.1 coordinate 67,851, forward strand.
TGGGCATAGTTGAAAATGGTGTTGTCACGCACACGCGCGCCTACGGCCATAAAAATGAGGCACGAACGCAGACTGTTTCCACGGGAACCGTCTTCCGCTGGGCATCCCTGTCGAAACCGTTGACCGCAGTGGCCGCTTTCCGTGCCATTGCCGATGGGCATTTCGGTTTGCACGACAAAGTGGTTGACCATGTTTCGTACTGGCCTTCCAGCGGCGACAAGGACGATATTAAAGTCTCCCATTTGTTGAGCCACCGCAGCGGCATCGTCCACTATGGCAAAGATGCAGACGACAAAACGCAATGCATCCCAAACGCCGTTGCCATCATCAGCAATGGCAACTTCAACGGAGCGGGCAGCGTTGCCCGGTTCAGCCATTGCGGCTTGCTTTTTACGCCAGGTACGGAGCATTGTTACAGTACATACGCCTATGATCTGCTGGGCGCGCTGATTGAAGAAGCCACCAATACGGACTACGTGGCTTATGTGAACCAAAAAGTGAAAAATGTGGCTGGGCTGACCAGCCTCGATGCCTTCGCGAGCAGCCCGGGCGGCTTCGACCTTGATTGCAATTTGAAACGCGATTCAAAAAACGAGGGCAATACCAACATCAAAATCCCGGGCGGCGGCTGGAGCAGCAATGTGCGCGACCTCGCCCGCTTCATGCAAGGGGTGATTAACAATGAATTTATCCCTACTTCTTACGCGCTTTGGCAGGATGTCACCTTTTCCAGCGACAACAGCAATTACATCTATGGCTTTAAAAAGAAAACCGTAAACGGTTCCAGTTACATCTACCACGGCGGCGCCCATGACGACGTGCGCACCTACATGGGTTTCTTTCCCGGCGACGGCAATGGTGTTTGTGTCATGATGAATACCGGCGACAGCGGCGATGCCTACCGTGTTGGCGAAAAGCTGCTTAAGTTGATGGGCTACAATTTCAACCACTCCGACCTGCCTACCAACGACAATGACGGAAAAACCGGTTGTGGGGAAACGATGGTCTCTGTGTGGCGCAATACCGGCAAAGCCGCTGAAACCGTGGTGCGCAGGGGGCTCAAACACGACGACTTCCTGGCCGAGCGCAACGCATTGCAGGACAAGGGCTGGCACCTGATCGATATGGAAACCTACCTCGACGGTGCGGTACGCAAATGGGACGGGATTTTTAAAAAAGGAGGAACGGGAACCTCTATTTGGCGCGGCTTCAAAACAAATGATTTTTATGACAAATGGGTAGCAGAAAACAATGCAGGAAGGCGGCTCATCGACCTGGAAACGTACAAGGACGGTACGGTGACGAAATGGGCAGGGCTGTTTCAAGCAAACAACAGCGGTAATTACGCCATGTTCAGGGATTTCAGCACCGACGATTTCGGCGACAAATACACAGAAATGAAAAATGCGGGCAAAAAGCTTGTCGATATAGAAACCTACCATATCGGCCTAAACCGGAAATGGGCCGGGGTCTGGCTCGGCACAGGCACCTCGCTGCTCAACAGAGGCTATTCACAAGACGATTTCATTGCGCTTTGCCGCGACCGCGTTGATGCCGGATACCGCTTGATTGATGTAGAAACGTATGTTGACGGCGCCGTGCGCAAGTTTGCAGGTATTTGGGAGCCTGCCACCGAGGCAGAAGCCCGTTGGTTCAATGTCGACATGGGTACTTGGGTAAACGACAAACACAATGTGCTCATAAAGGATGGATATGAGTTGTTGGATTTGGAGAAGTATTGACTTTATTCTTGGAATAATCGCAGTTTGTTTGACCATTTATCATTTGCTGCAAAGCAGAAAAGCTGGAGGCAGCATCGCATTTCACCTAAATGTTTTGGTTCGGTTGCTGCTGGTGTTTTTTCTTTTGTGATTGTAAAGCTGCTCCAGATGAAAGCCGGAACCAGCGCGGGGTTCACTCTTCCCAACACCCAATTGGCTGCCCAGGAGGCAATTCCGGTTTGGGCGCCGTTTTGAAAGACTCCGGCTTCTCCCGGTACAGTCGAACCTGTTCGAGCATATAGGTCAAATTGGCTATTTCAGCAGCATCTTTCGCGCTGCTGAGCCTTTGCTTGAAATCTGCTTCCAAGTTATTGATTTCCACAAGCAAATGGCCTTTCACGGTTCCGGTTGCTACGTCTGAAGCGCATAAGCCCAGCAGTTTGCCCAGGTATATTTGCTGCACCATCTGCTGAAGCGCCGCCTGCATCGGCGAAGTGGCGACATCGCGAGCGAAGATCCCGGCGCGAAGTTGCGCCAACATTCCACCTACCGTCAATTTCGACAAAACCCCGCGCGCGGTTTGCTCCGAAATCCGGTTCAGGCGTTCCGGCAACAACAACATATCCAGGGTCAGGCCCGCACTGCTGGCAGCTGCCTCAATTGGGTCGAAGTGCCCGCCCGTATTGCTCTTGAACATTTCCCGGTCCCGGTCAAAACCAATGGGTTGGGGCGGAATAAGCTGGATCACTGATTCTGGTAATGTCAAAAACCCGGGTTGCAGGGTCTGCAACAAGGCATTGAAAGCCCGCTGCTGCTCGGCTTCCGGCACTGGTTCATTGGTGGGTTGCGCACCTCCCCGCAGCGCGTAAGCATAACGCACACCGCCAACAATTTTTGACACGGCTTCGGTTTGGTAGCGATGTGCCAGGTAGAGCGGCACCAGTACCCGCTCCAGATCGGCCATTACGCGGCCCTGGGGGATGCTTCTTTCTCCAAAACGTTGAAGCGCCGTTCTCCGGACTTCCATCAGCCTTTGCAACTCATCGATGGCATTTGAGCCTCCATCCCACAGGTGTGCCTCTGGGTGCGCGGTGCTTGGCGCGCGTGCGCCATCATCGGAGATGTAATGCAAGCCAAGTTGGATGTTTTCACGTATGATTTTGTTCAGTTCAGCGTTTTCATCGGTTCCTTCCGGAAAATCCTGGTAGCCATACAAGATGCTGCGTTTGTCCCAGGCGCCAATTTTATCATCATAAGCTTTTGAAAAATCGAGCTCGCCCGCAGGCGTGAGCGTGATGTAGGGGTGCGGGTAATCCATGACTGAGGCGCGGTTGTCGCCGCTGGCAGCGAAGTTGTGCGCCAGCCCGAGCGTGTGGCCAATTTCATGTGCAGACAGTTGGCGAAGGCGGGCCAGGGCCATTTGTTCGGCAATGGGGTCGGTACTTTGGTTGCCATCAAAGGGGGAACGCAGCCCCTGCGCGATGAGGTAATCCTGCCGCACCCGCAGGGAGCCGAGCGAAACGTGCCCTTTGATGATTTCGCCCGTGCGCGGGTCGCTCACTGCGTTGCCGTAACTCCAGCCCCGGGTGGAGCGGTGTACCCATTGGACGAGGTTGTAGCGCACATCCATGGGGTCGGCATCTGCGGGCAATTCTTTGACGATGAAGGCATTGCGGTAGCCTGCGGTTTCAAAAGCCTGGTTCCACCAGCGGGCGCCGTCGAACAGGGCCGACTTTACCGGTTCTGGCGCACCGGGGTCGATGTAGTAAACAATTGGTTTCACTGGATCGCTGATGGCGGCCTTGGGGTCTTTTTTTTCAAGCCGGTGGCGCACGATAAATCGCTGAACAATGGGCTCGCCGATGGGAGTGGCATAATCGGCCCAACTGACATCTAAAAAGCCGCTGCGGGGATCATAGCGGCGGGGTTTGTAGGCATTGTCTGGCAATTGGATGAAGGAATGGTGCTGGCGTACGGTGACAGCGGTTGGCGTGGGCGTGACTGAGCGGATATAGCCGCCAGTTGGTTTTCCGAGGAATGTCAGGGTAGCTTCCCACTCGGAATTGTTGGGGAAGTTCTTGGTGCGGTCCAGGAAAATGGCAGAACGACTCAAGTCTGGAGTATAAGCGCCTTGGTTACTGCGGGACAAAGCGCCGCTAACATCATGGGCATCCTGCATCAGGAACGGGGTAAAATCTACCAGGTAGCGATCTTTTTCAGTAGCGGCTATGGTAAATCCCCAGAGGACGGATTGGGCAAATGCTTGCTCCACAGACTGGCGTTCCTGGAGGTTTTCGGTGTTTGCGCGATAGGCCAGGTTGGGCTGGACGAGGAGGATTTTGTTGCCGCTGCGGATAAATTTCACCACCCTTGAACCGCCTATCTGGCCGCGGTCGAGGCCGATGTCGTTGGACCCTACGCCGGCTGGCAAAGAGTTCACGTATAAAAATTCCGCGTCGAAGCGCGTGATTTCAAGCCATATTTTCCCGGTTTTATCATCCCACCAAAAGGGGAAGAAACCCGGGTATGCGGTTGCGTTTTTGAGCAATTTTTCAATGGAATCAGTATCCGGGACTGTCGCAGTGGGCGTTATAACCGGTTTGGTTTTGGAAGAACAAGCTGCCATGAACAGTAGCAGAATAAGGTATGTACGCATGGTATATTGAAATGTGAGCAGTAAAGAAACGAATCCATTTTAAAACAATTAATTTTTAATTAAAACAAATTGTATATTTGCGTTACAAAACCGCGACTCATGCCAATTAGAAAACGCCCCCGCAAAAAAGACCAAGCCCACGATGCCATTTTCAAGACCTTTTTCAGCGATGCCATCATCGCCCGGAACTACTTGCTGCACTATACAACTGCAAGCATCCACCAACAAATTGACTTTTCCGTTTTCCAAAAGAGCGACACTGCATTCGTAAGCGGGCGTTTTGGAATCTCCTTCTGCGATATTGTGTACGAAACCAGGTTGAACAACGACCAACCCGCACGGCTGTTGTTCCTTTTTGAGCACAAAAGCTATATCCCGTCCGTCCCCATCCATCTGCAATTGCTCGATTATTTCCTGCAAATCTGGGAGGACGACCTCAAAAACAAGCGGCCATTGTCTGTTGTGGTACCAATCGTAGTGTACCATGGGGAACAAGGTTGGGAGCACAAGCCCTTGACTGATTATTTCCCGGGAATACCGGAAAGTTGGAAAGAATTCGTCCCGAATTTCCATTATATGCTGACCGACTTAAGCCAAACGCCCCAACAGTTGATCCTGCAAAAACAAGAAAGCGAGCTGCTGCGGAACCTGTTTTTAGCGTTGAAATTCGCTAGAAATGAGGCGCTGGTTCGCGAAAATTGGAAGAAAATCCTTACTTTTGGGGTGCGAATTTCCCAGGATGACCGCGAAAAAATCCTTTTTCAATCGCTGACGCTTTACCTTGTAAAACTATATCACATGCCACAGTCAGAAGTCAAGAACCTCAGCAAAGAATTACCTGATACCGAGTACAGCTGGGTAGATGCTATCCCGGAAATTTTTGTTGAAAAATGGAAAAAACAATATAAGCGGGAAGGGTTGAGAGAAGGCCGCGAAGAAGGGCGTGAACAGGGACGGGTTGAAGGACGATTGGTGGGACGCGAAGAGGGACGCGAAGAGGGACGCGAAGAGGGACGCGAAGAGGGACGCGAAGAGGGACGCGAAGAAACTAAACGAGCCCTTATTTTAAAAACATTTCAAAAATTTCCAAAATTGAGCAATGAGGAAGTCGCCGCTTTTGTAGAAGTGCCCGTTGAATATGTGAACAAGTTGCGTCAAGAATTAGAAAAAAGATAGTGTGCGTTTAGCATTTAAAACGCTTCCCCCTTCTATACCTCACACCGCCAGGTTTTGTGTGTTACGCTTTTTGTAATAGATTCAAATTCAGTTGAATCGATCATAGTCAATCACAAAAATCAGGCGAATCATAGTATAAGATCATTTCCCCCGGTTCCACCACCAATACATCGGTACGCCCGTCAACATCAATACAATGCCCAAGCCCGCCTCGCGGGGATGGTTGATGCAGGTTATGATGATCAAAGCCACACAGAAGAGTACGAACAAAGCGGGCACAACTGGGTAGCCCCAAACCTTATACGGACGTTCGGCATCCGGCTCGCGACGGCGCATCACGAACACGCCAAAGGCCGTAGCACCGTAAAAGAAGAATGCCGCGAATATCAGCATATCGGTCAGCTGATCGAAACTGCCCGACAACACCAACAGGCAAGCCCACAATCCCTGCATCCAAAGCGCTGGGTTCGGGGTGTTGTACACTGGATGGATATCTGCCGCACGTTTAAAAAACAAGCCGTCTTGCGCCATCGCCTGGTACACGCGCGGGGGCATGAGGATGGTGCTGTTGGTACAGCCCAAGGTGGTAATCAAAATAATGATGGATATTAAGGTTGCACCCAATCCTCCTGCAAAGTGCCGCACCACCGCCACAGCGGCAATATCATTTTTGGCGACATGCACATCCACCAACTGGTCGATGGGCAACACATACAAATACGTGAAATTTACCAATGCGTAAGCGCCCATGATGATCAACATACCAAAGAACAGGGCAAGCGGCAGGTTCCTATTCGGGTTTTTGATTTCACCGCCAATAAAGCCCACTGTATTCCAACCCTCATACGCCCAAAAAGCTGCCAAAAGAGCCGCAAACATGGCTTTAATAAACGTAAAATCTGTCCAGGAGCGGTCGGTGAAATGGATGGAGGGGGTTTGGAAATTGGAAAAGCTGCCGCCACCAAAAAACAAGCCTGAAATGACGATTAGCGCCAAGCCGGCAATAACCAGTCTGGTAATCCAGGTGCTTAGGCCCGCAGCGCCCTTTACACCCCGGGTATTGAGGAAGGTCAGGCCCAGGATAAGCACAATGCATAAACTCTTCACCCCAAAATTATCAAAAGGCTTGAACACCCCAATTTCAATATTAGCGATGCCATCCGGCAATTGTGGTAAGGGTATCATAGAATTGAACGACTGAGCAAACACATAAGCAATGCCCGCCACCGAAGCCGTTTTAATCACCGCAAAGGTGCTCCAACCCCACATAAACGCGGTAAAGCGGCCATAAATCCGGCGGAAATACAAAAACTCTCCACCAGAGCCAGCCATCATGCCCGCAATTTCAGCATTGCTCAATGCCCCGCACAAGCTGATAATGCCCGCCATTATCCAGGCACACAGCACCAGATCGGGCGACAAAAGCTCCGCCGACATCGGCGCTACTTTTTTATACACGCCAGAACCGATAACAGAACTGACAACGAGGATGGTTGCTGCGCTCAGGGAGATCGTCCGGAGCAGTTGGCCTTGCTTTTTTTCCATGATGGAGCAAACGTAACTATTTCCACACACTCCAATGCTGAATATTTCCAGACAAATAGAAACAAAAAATTTTTTATTCCGAACAAGTTGTTTATTTTTGTCCGAACAATTTCAGCAAACTACACGCATCATGGCCACTACCCTGCTCGTTAAAGACGAAACCGCTACCGGCAAAATCATCACAGAAACCACCCTGGAACTGCAATCCGACCGCGTTTCGGTGCGCGACATCATTGAAGCACGCGTTGTTGCCGAGGTTGAAAAATACAATGCCCAAGCTGGCGAATATTTCAATGGACTGGTGCAGCCCACGGAAGCCGAGCGCACTTTGAACGGATTTCGAATGCGCGACCGCAAGTTTGTCGACCCCGAGAAACAAGTATATGTGGCGCTGGATGCTTTTCAAAAAAACAGCTATTTTGTGCTGGTCGATGACCAACAAGTGGAATCCCTGACGCAAGAAGTACAAATTCGCCCCAATTCTTCGGTCAGTTTTGTGCAATTAGTGCCGCTGGTTGGCGGGTAAATAGTGCCACGTCCAATGGGAATCATCACCAAAATAAAATCCATGCTCGCCAGTCAGCGCCAACTTGTAGCAGAGATCCCCAGCGATTTTCGTTGGCAAGAGGGTGATATCCTGGGCGCATTTGCCAATAGCCGGGCAGAAGGAATGGCTGCGGAACAAAAAGCCGTTTGGCAGGAAGTCTTGAATTATGCCGCCAACGCAACTGGGGGCAAACCCACCAAAACGTACTTGAAAGCCCTCAAAACTGAAATGGCCAGCCTGCCCAATACTTTTTGGGCAGAAGAGCTGACCCATCTTTTTCAATTCGTATCAGCACAAAAACCTGAGATTCAAGAAAGCGTCTTCTTCGAAGGCACCGAGCATGAAACCCGTTATGTAAAAGTCAACTTCTTATCAGAACCGAATACAGATACCCTGCGGGGTTTGGTCTGGGCCGCTTCATTGTGCGCCGATGAAAAACTGGCCCAATCGCTCATTGATCTCGCCAATTGCAGTTTAAAAAAAGCATCCGGCATCGCCTATACCTCTGTCAGTTTCAGCAATGCCGTACTTTATGCATTGGCGGAAATTGCCACACCCGAAACCATCGCTTTTTTAAGCAACCTCAAACTCAAAAAAATCCCGCTCAACACAAAATCCCTCATTGAAAAATACCTGTACGCCATTTCAATAAAAATGGGGTTGTCGCCCGCAGAATTGGAGGAAATGAATATCCCCGATTTTGGCTTGGACAATACCGGGAAATACGTTCAATATTTTGATGACTACCGCGCCGAAGTTCTGCTTGTGAATGTTGGAAAAACCTCCATTGAATGGTACAAGCCCGATGGCACGCCGCAAAAATCCATGCCCGCAGCCGTCAGGGAACAACATCCGGAGGCCGCAAAAAAACTGCTCTCCGACGCCAAAAACCTGGCCAGTACCAGCACCGCGCAGCGCGACCGCTTAGACCGCATGTTGCGCATCGAGCGGAAGTTCCAGTTTGAGCAATTTCAAAAATCTCTCCTCCAACACAGCCTGATGGGTTGGCTCGCCAAACGGCTTATCTGGACCGTGGAAAGCCCAAACCATTCCACTGTAAATGTTTTTTTTACAGGTGAAAGCTGGCGCGACAGTTCAGGCCGCAAAATTGCCTGGATCGGGCCAGGTTGCACCCTGCAGCTCTGGCACCCTGCCGCCAGCCCAATGACGGAAACCTTGCGCTGGCGGGCTTTTTTGGAGGAAATCCAGCTGGTGCAACCCATGAAACAGGCCTTCCGGGAAATTTACCTGCTCACCGATGCCGAGCTCCGCACCCGAACCTACAGCAACCGTTTTGCCGCACACTTGCTCCGGCAATCCCAATTTGCCGTGCTCGCCCGGATGCGCGGCTGGCGTTATTCCATGCTCAATGCATACAACAATGGGCACGGCAGCAGCCTTGCCATATTGGATTTGCCCGAAAAATCACTGCGCGCAGAATATTGGGTAAACGAGGTGAATGCCGATGACGCCTGGAACGAGTCGGGCATCTGGCACTATATTGCCACCGATCAGGTCCGGTTTTATCAATACCGGAACCCGGAACCCATGAACCTGATGGACGTTCCGCCCATCGTGCTGTCGGAGGTGCTGCGCGATGCCGACCTGTTCGTCGGGGTAGCCAGTGTGGGCAATGACCCCAACTGGAGCGATTCGGGCGGACTGCCTGGCTTCCGCGATTATTGGCAGACCTATTCCTTTGGCGATCTTTCCGAAATGGCCAAGTCGCGCCGCGAAATCCTCAGCAGGTTGCTTCCAAGGCTTAAAATCGCCAAAGTAGCTGAAATCAAAGACCGTTTCTTAATCGTCCGCGGCAAAATCCGCACCTACAAAATTCACCTCGGCAGCGGCAATATCCTGATGGAACCCAACGATCAATACCTGTGCATTGTCCCCGACAGGAAAGCAGCCAGCCCAGGCGGCCAAAGCAACTTGTTTTTGCCCTTTGAAGGCGACAACGGCTTGTCCTTGATCCTGAGCAAAGCGTTTATGCTCGCTTCAGACGACACGATCACAGATTCGACCATTACCTCGCAAATAAAACATTAGACAAACACAACCGCATGCCCACACAGCCAACCAATCTCACAAGCGCCGAACTTGCCCGCTACGCCCGGCACCTTGCATTGCCGGCATTTGGCCTTGCAGCCCAGCAAAAGCTGAAAGGCGCGAAGGTGCTGGTGATCGGCGCAGGAGGCCTGGGCAGCCCAATGTTGCTGTACCTCGCCGCGGCCGGGGTGGGCAATATCGGTATCGTCGATTTTGATGTTGTTGACGAGAGCAATCTGCAAAGGCAGGTGCTGTTCGGAAAGGAGGATTTGGGTATTCCCAAAACGGAAGCTGCAAAGGCAAGGTTGGAAGCACTCAACCCCCTTATCAACATTGTGCTGCACCATACACGGCTCAGCGCGGAGAACGCGCTTGAAATCATGCAGCATTATGATGTCGTCGCCGATGGCAGCGACAATTTCCCTACCCGATACCTGGTGAACGACGCATGTGTGTTGTTGAACAAACCCCTCGTCTTTGGGGCAATATTTCAGTTTGAAGGACAAGTCTCTGTATTTAACTACATCGATAAAGACGGAAATAAAGGCCCGAACTACCGCGACCTGCACCCCACCCCACCGCTACCGGGAACCGTGCCCAGTTGCGCAGAAGGGGGCGTGTTGGGTGTATTACCGGGTATAATTGGCAGCATGCAAGCCAGCGAAGTCATTAAATTAATCACGGGCATCGGTGAGCCGTTGAGTGGGCGCCTGTTCCATTTCGATACCCTGGATTTTGAATCGCGCACTTTCAAAATCAGGCCCCGGGCAGACAATCCATTGACTGGCCACCATCCAAGCATCACAGCACTGATTGACTATGAAGACTTTTGCGGGACAAAAGCATTGGCAGCAATCAAAGAAATCAGTGCCGCACAGCTTAAGATTTGGCAAGCATCCGGAGAAAAAATACAACTGATAGATGTGCGCGAGCCTGCAGAATATCAGGCGGGAAATATTGGCGGGGAACTGATACCGCTGACTACAATTGTTGAAAATGCACATCGCTTGAGTACGGATGGGAAAGTGGTGCTCCATTGCCAATCGGGCGCCCGGAGTGCAAAAGCAATTCGGGAATTGCAGCTTCAACACGCCTTGCCCAACCTGTACAATTTAAGCGGCGGAATCTTAGCCTACTGGGCATCTGAAGAAATTTGAGCATCGTGTTGTATGCGTGTTATATCAGCAGTTTTACCATTTTCATCTAAAACAAGCCTGTTTCTACTTCGCATATTGCTTTCTTAGCACAGCAAAAACAAAATAACCCATGCTGCGCAACACACTGCAATCCTTCGGCCTCGCCATCCAGAACATACGAACCAACTTATTCCACACCTTCCTATCGGTACTCGGTATCGTCATTGGAGTAGCCGCTCTGGTGGCTACCTTTTCCTTGATCGACGGGCTGGAAAAATTCGCCCGCGATCAAATCGCATCCAGTACCAGCGTGAACGCGGTAGCTGTCTCAACCCAGACAGAAAAGACGATCAACCACTTGAATGTTCGGAAAGACACATTCCAAGTGATCGACTTCGACAGGTATGCGCGCTTTAGGGCCAATGCGCCTTTGGTAAAGAACGCCAACCTCGACAACAGCTACAACCGCGAAATAAGTGTATCCGGGAAGGACAGCACCATCGGCGCCATGTTGCGCTGTGCTGCGGAAGCACCCTGGGGCGACACCGCCATTACCCACGGCCAAAACTTCTCCGCCACGGCGTTTAGTGGCCGGGAAAAAGTCACCGTCATCAATACGCAATTGGCAAAATTGATCGCTGGCTCCGACAACCTGGGTCAGGCCGTGGGCCGCTCATTCACCGCCTTTGGCAGCGAGCTGCGCATCATTGGCATTGCAAAGTCCAAAAGAGAAGAAACACCCCCTGTTGCCTGTATCCCGGTTTCGCTGCTCAGCTTGAACGACCTTCAGCGCTCGCCGCCGAGAATGGTGCTGGAGGTGGCCAAAACGGAAGATGTCCCTGCGGTTAAAACCCAGGTGGAAGCTTGGATAAAAACCGAGTTTGGCCCCGATAACGACGATTTTCTGGTGCAAAGCCAGGATTTCTGGATCAGCAAAGCGACCATGGGCTTCACCATCTTCCGCGTTATCATGGGCTTGATCATCGGCCTGTCGGTCGTGGTTGGGGGGGTGGGCGTGATGAACGTCTTGCTTATTTCCGTCACCGAGCGCACCGCAGAGATCGGCTTGCGCAAGGCAGTGGGCGCAAAAAAAGGCGATATCCGCCGCCTGTTCCTGGCAGAATCCATAACTGTCTCTGCCTTTGGCAGTTTTATCGGCCTGATCCTGGGTGCGGCGTTCGCCAAGGCAGCAATCCCCATCATCCGCTATTTTGCCGATGTGCCGTTCAATGCGGTGCTTACCTGGAACACATTTTTCATTATTTGTATCGTTGCCATCGTCATCGGAATGATCTTTGGCACTTTCCCGGCTATAAAAGCCGCCAGGTTAGACCCGGTGGAAGCATTGCGGCGGGAATAAGTACTGAACCTTATCACGGCATTCGTGTTCTCCTGCACATGAAAAAAAAGTATTGGATCATCGCCTTTGCGGCATTGTCCCCTGGGGTCATTTCCCTAAACTACCTTTACGCCATGCAATCCGATAAAATACTCGACCGCCCTATGGAAAACGTTACGACAGACTCAGTTGCCCCTTCTGCCTCGATATACCAATTCACCCTTACCTCGCTGGACGGAAAGACCGTTTCGCTGGAACAGTTCAAGGGGAAAAAGCTCATCCTGCTCAATGTTGCCTCCGAGTGCGGTTATACGCCGCAATACGCCGATTGGCAAAAATTTTACGAAGAGAACAAAGAATTTGTAGTGGTTTTGGGCTTTCCCTGCAACGATTTTGGCGAACAAGAGCCTGGCACGGCCGCTGAGATCGGCAGTTTCTGCCAGAAAAACTACGGCGTCACCTTCCCTATGTTCGAGAAGGTCTCGGTAAAAGGGGAAGCACAGGCCCCATTGTACAAATGGCTGAGCGACCCTGCCCAGAACGGCTGGAACAACAAAGTGCCCATTTGGAACTTCTGCAAATATGTGGTGGACGAAAACGGCAGGCTTACCCACTTCTTCGGCTCAAACACCAAGCCCAACAGCGAGAAATTTTTGGAGGCGATGGGCTTGTGAGCCTCCAAGAGGGTGGTTAAACAAATCAAAAATACTTTCTGCGCCGTATTAAAGCTGATCTACATGGGGTTTATGCCTGTGAACTAAACTTAATACACCATGACGGCTCACTTACGCCTATTGCTCGCCATAGTTTCAATTGCCTCTCTTAGCGCCTGTTCTGCGTTTAAAACGCCCCCCTATTCGGGCAACAGCCCCGGCAGCAGCAAAGGGGCCAACCCTAGTACCGGCAGCAAAAACTCCAATACAGGCAACACCGATAACAGCAGCCTGAAAACCCGCCTTGAAATAGCCGATTTCGGCACCAAGTTCGTCGGAGTGCCTTACAAATACGCCGGCCAAAGCCCCGCCACCGGTTTCGATTGCTCCGGTTTCACCTCCTATATTTTGAAAGGATTTGGCGTGACGCTCTCCCCTGCTTCAGCCGCACAGGCCACCACCGGCACCCGGGTTCCCCTCAACCGCGCCCAACCGGGCGACCTCCTCTTTTTTGGCGACGGGGAAAACAAGATCCAGCACGTTGCCCTGATCGTGAAAAACGACAAAAACGGCATTACGTGCGTGCACAGCACCACCAGCCGCGGTGTCATCATCGAGAACGTGAACAAATCGACTTACTGGGAGCCGAAGATATTGTTTGCGCGGAGTGTGCTTTGAAGGGGGGGCTGGTTTCAGGTTTCGGGTTTCAGGTTGACGGGAGCTGATTGTTCTGGGACGCCAAGTTTAAATTTTTGGAATCCAAGTCGGTATATTTTTAGGTGTTATACTATGATTCGCCTGATTTTTGTGATTCATTATGATTTATTCAACTGATTTTCAATTGATTACAAAGATCGGTATGCACAAAACCAAGCGGTGTGAGGCATAATACCAAAATTGGGAATAATCATCGTAAACCCGAAACCCGAAACCCCTTACAAAGAAATACAGGCTTTTACAAAGGCAGAGAAAAGCGGGTGCGGATTTTCCACAGTGCTTTTCAACTCGGGGTGAAATTGTACGCCGACAAACCATTTGTGCTTTTTCAACTCCATGATTTCCACCAAATTCGTATCCGGGTTGATGCCCGTGGCGCTCATGCCAGCTTTTTCAAACTGCTCCAGGTAAGCGTTGTTGAATTCCCAACGGTGGCGGTGGCGCTCCTGTACCTGTATATTGCGGTAGGCATCGAATGCATGTGACTTCTTTTTGATTTCACACGGATACGCCCCTAAGCGCATGGTGCCGCCTTTTTGCGTGAGGCCCTTTTGGGCTTCCATCATGTCGATTACCGGGTGCTCGGTTTCTGTGTCAACTTCCGTGCTGGCGGCGCCGTGCAGGTGCAGGACATTACGGGCAAATTCCACACAGGCGGTTTGCATGCCTAAGCAGATGCCAAAAAAGGGCACGTTGTTTTCGCGGGCATACCGGATGGCGGTCAATTTGCCCTCGATGCCCCGCTCGCCAAAACCGGGCGCGACGAGGATGCCGTTCAAATTAGCCAATTTTTTGCTCACGTCCTTGTAGCTGCCTTCGAGATCTTCAGCGTGAACAGGGTGTACGCGCACCTTGCACTCGTTCACTGCACCTGCATGGACAAAGGCCTCGTAAATGGATTTATAGGCATCCGGCAGTTCATTGTACTTGCCGATCAGGCCGATGTTGACCTCATACAGCGGGTTTTTGAGCTTGCCCAAGAAGTTTTTCCAGGACACCAGGTTCGGTTCCTTGGTGTCTTTCAAGTGCAATTTTGAAATGACGACCGTGTCAAGCCGCTCTTTTAGCAGCAGCAACGGCACATCGTAAATGGTTTCCGCGTCGATCATTTCGATCACGGAGCTGGTGTCCACATTGCAGAATTGCGCCAACTTGCGGCGTATGTCGATATTGAGGGGGTGTTCCGTTCGGCAAGCGAGAATGTCTGGCTGCACACCGAGGCTGAGCAGCTCTTTTACAGAATGTTGCGTGGGTTTGGTCTTGAGCTCTTTTGCCGCGTTGAGGTATGGGACCAAGGTAAGGTGTATCACCAGGGAGTGTTCACGCCCCAATTCCCAGCGCAGTTGGCGCACCGATTCAACATACGGCAGCGACTCGATGTCGCCGACCGTGCCGCCAAGCTCTGTCAGTACGATGTCGTACTGATCCGATTGGCCGAGCAGCAGCATCCGGCGCTTTATTTCGTCGGTGACGTGCGGGATGATCTGCACGGTTTTGCCGAGGTATGTGCCTTCGCGCTCCTGGTTGATCACCGTTTGATAAATCCGGCCGGTGGTCACGTTGTTGGCCTGGGAGGTTGGTGTGTTGAGGAACCGCTCGTAGTGGCCAAGGTCGAGGTCAGTTTCCGCGCCATCGTCGGTTACGTAGCACTCGCCGTGTTCATAGGGATTGAGCGTGCCGGGATCGACATTCAGGTAGGGGTCGAACTTTTGGATGGTGACAGAGAAGCCGCGGGCCTGGAGCAGTTTGGCGAGCGAGGCACAAAGGATGCCTTTTCCGAGTGAGGACGTCACGCCACCCGTAACAAAGATATATTTCGTCATAGTCTGTTGCTGTTGTTACGGGATGCAAAGGTAGATAGTCTGGGGGGAAAGCCGGAGGAAAGGAAGAATTAACGCAGGATTTTTTTTGGGCGGGGAAAATGCCGAGTAAAGACCGCTTTTTGTCTTTGTGTATACAGGCGGCAATTTAGCTTCAACTGTGATACGAAAAGCATGAATTATGCAACCGCAAAATCGAGCAATTCCCGTTTCGCTGGGGCTTGAAAGCCCAATACGATATCCTCCTTGGAAATCCCTTTTTCCATCAACATTTCGGCAATAACAAGGTCGGTTCCGTCATACTGAAGCCAGACCTTTCCATCTGGCTTCACGTCCACATGGAAAAAACAGCCATAGGTGCGCTCGTAACCTTTCCAGCCACTGAAATAGATCAGATAATGACCATGCTCGTCATCAGTGACAAGTTGTGTTTCAATAATATCGTCGGGCAATTGGCCGAGTTTCGCCACTTCTTCTGCGAGCTGGCGGACAGCGACTTTGTGCTTGGTTACTTTATCCATTTTTCAATTGTTTCATCTTGAATATTGAAAACGATTGTGTTTAGATTTTCTGATTCGCTTATTTCCCGAATGAACGGGTCATCAAAAAACTCCTGAAACACATCTGTTGAAACGGCTAAGAACAAAATTCGTTCAGGATCAAATTTTTGCAGGGCATGCCAGTAAAACTTGAACTGCCCAAGGGCTTCATAAAAATCATACAGCTGGGACAGGTTCAAAAAGCTTTTTACTTCGACAGCGATTTTTTGGTCTTCTTTTTCCGCTGCGATTAATGGCTCCGCGCCTAAGTCCACTTTAATCTTCCGTTTACCTGCTGGAACAATAAGTGGGTCATGTGTGACAAGCCACCCATCCTTTTCTAAAGCGCGACGAACAAGGTCATGGTAGGTGTCTTTTTTTGCCATTTAGTTTTTGATACAAATTTAAGGGGAAACAGCTTTGTTTCAGCTATGATTTTGAAAATAAGGTTCATTCAACCACAAAAATCTTCAGCCATCTCACTGCAAGGAAACGGAAACGAGGCGGAAGCCGACAAAACTGAAGCGGTACGCAGGCTCGGAGTAGTAGCGGAAAGCGGCACGGCAGCGCGATGCATCGTGGTTCCAGCCGCCGCCGCGGATCACGCGGCACCGACCTACCCATTTTGCTACGCATCCAGGATACGCCTTATAGTAATCCGCGCACCATTCAAAAACATTCCCGCTCATATCGTACAATCCCAGTTCGTTGGAGGCTTTACCGCCTACCGCGTGCGATTTTGAGCCAGAATTATCGCTGTACCAGGCCACGTCATCAATTACATTGCTTCCAGCATACATTTTGCCTACCCCGGCAGCTTTCTTGCCGCCACGCGCGGCATATTCCCATTCTGCTTCTGTTGGCAAACGGTATTTTATTCCCTTAACCTTTCCGTTCAGGGTTTTGATAAAATTTTGCACATCGCTCCAGGAGACATTTTCTACCGGGCAACTGTCGCAACTTTTATGGGAAGAAGGGTTGTTGCCCATTACCGCCTGCCATTGTGCTTGCGTTACTTCATATTTGCCCATATTGAAAGCATCTACCATTACAGTGTGTTGACATTCATCACTTTCCCTGCCCTTTTCGCTGTCAGGGCTTCCCATCATGAAGGCGCCGCCTTCGACAGGCGCTGTTGGGTAGTTAAAAATGAAATCTGAATTATTGTTCCTGCCGCATTGCTTCGCTCCCAACCAAAAGAGCAGCACCAAGACAATGCCCGAAGCGCCGAAGCCGGCATACCGCCCCCAGGGCAAAGCAGGGCCGTCCAGTTTATTCAATTGCTTAATCCTTCGGCGGGCATCGCCGGTATACGTTCCCTGGGGGAAACGGTTCAGGTATTGTTGATATGTTTCAACAGCATCAAGTGCCAAGGCTTGCTCCCATACGGCCTGGTGTTCCCTGTGGTATGCCGCTTCTTGTTCGCGCATAGCTTCCGCTGCACGCACTTGAGCGGCACGTTGCGCTTCTTGTTCGCGTTGCTGCGCAGCCTCTTGTTCCTGTCTGGCGGCTTCGGCATTTCTGGCTTTGTCTGCAGCAGCTTTGTCTGCTCTAGCGCGTTCTTTGGCATCTGCCTCTGCTTTCTTGGCATCGGCGATGGCTTTCAGACGGTCTTGCTCCGCATCATCCAGCAATTGCAGGGTACGCTTCAGTCCAAGCACCACGTCTAACCAGGCATCATCCCTTTCCGGCCAGGAGCGCCTGTCCGTAACCGGCTTTCCATCCGTCGGCAGCACTTGCAGCCGGCTGATGACGGGGTCGTCGCCAAACGAGCAAGGCCTCAGGATGATGGGCAGCACTTTGGCTTCGCCTTTTTCATGGCGTGCCAGGGCATACTTGATTTCTTTTTCGTGGATGTAAACCGAGTTGTAATAGGCTGCACTCACCAGTATCAGGATGATGTCGGCGGTGTCGAGGCTGTGCACTATTTCCTGCTCCCAATCCACACCGGGATTGATCTCGCGGTCGCTCCATACCCTGATGCGCCCGGCTATTTCGAGCGGGCGCAACTGGCCGCGAAGCTCTTTGATGTAGGCTGCATCTTCACGGGCGTAAATGGTAAAAACCTTGTAGGGTAGCGGCATTGGCTTTCCTTGGCATTATGTTGCGGGCAAATATATCAATTCTTACAGGTTAGGCAGGTTTTTAGAATATTGTACTGGCTCGAACAAAACAGTATAGGTTTTTTTTACAAATAATCGCAAGCAAAGGTTTCTAGTTTCAATCACCTTTCCTAACCACCACCTTCCCCACCAAAGCCTTTTCCATCCCATACAACCTGACAAAATAAACCCCAGCCGGCAAGCGAGCCGTCTGCACGAATATCGGCTGGCTCAAGTCAACAATTGGCCGATGCAGGCACAATTGGCCTGCGGTATTGAAAATACTGAGTTGACCAGTACCGGCAAGCCGATTTTCGGCAGAAACATTGAATCCCTCCCGCGCCGGATTCGGATAAATATTCAAAGCAGGGAATTCGATTCCTATCGGGTTTTGAACGGCAACGGAATTTGATTTCAAGGGGGAAACGACAAGGTTTGTAAAAATCGGCTCGTTGTAATCGAAATAGATGGCCGCCTTGTTGCGCACAATGTAGTTTGGCTTGTAGGCTTTCTTTCGCTGCACAGAAAAGCTTACATAGCCATGACTGCCTGCTTCATTGGCGTTGCTGTCGGGCAACATGATGTCATCAAATATGATTTCCAGCAGCCCGCTCGGCGACAATCGAAAGGTATGCACCGGATGGCTGGCCGATTCAAATCGCAAAGAGGGCCAATACAGCGCCGTGTCTATCATATCCGTGATGCGAACCCGCTCAGCCTCAGCAGTGCCGGTGTTTTGAAACTGTACGGTGTACATCAGGGGGCGACCTGCGGCAATTTCAGAAACTGTCAAACCATCGGCGGGCTCAACCCTTTTTTCATTGGGGTCATAAGCGCCTACTATGGTATCAGAGAGTATGTGCAGGTTGTCGGCAGGGGCAAAATCGGCTGTAATGGAGCTGATGCGGCAATTGCTGGTGATTTTTGTGCCAAGCTGCGCGCTTGCCGATACTTTGGCCTTCACCAAAATATTTTCTCCGGAAAAAATTGCCAACTGTGGTATTGCCCATACCAGGCTGTCGCCAAAAACTGCTGTAGGCAAAGGAACTGCATCCACAAAAGTCAGGTTCGGGTCGAGCTTTACAGAGACCACCGCATCCTGGTTTACAGATCCGACGTTTTTATAGCGGACAGATATGGGCAATATGAAACCTGGCCTCGGTCGGCCCACGTAATTGCCCGTAATGGACAAGTCATGCACGTTGGCGGTCAATTTCACGCCAAAATCAAGGTTTGTGCCGCCATTGCCCACCAGATAATATGGGGGATTGATGCTTTCAAGGTAATTTGACTGGATCAATGGGCGAACCGTATCAGTGCCCGACGGCGTGGCAGCCAACACGTACTGCCCATTTGTATTGGTATTGGTTGAATAAAAGGGCGACCAGGAATTCGGCGCGTCAAGGCCGATGGAGATGCCCGGCAATGGAGATTCGCCAGCATCCGGTATCCCGTTGTTGTTGTCGTCGAGATATACCATCCCGCTGGCTGTAGAGCCATAAATGTCTGGGATACTGGCGCTAAAAACACCGCCGCCAAACCCGCCCGAATAAAAAACGCTGTCTGACATTACCACAGTGGAATATGGGTGCAACTCCGCCAAAACCCAAGTTTTGCAGGTGTCCTTGGAAGCAAAAAAGCCCACACTGGGATGATAAATGAAATATTTGCCCCCATACCCGAAATAAGCAGCTTGCTCATTTAAGTCAAGGTTGTAACTGAAGTTCAAATCCGGCAAGCCATCATGGGCATATTTCCAGCTGATGCCATCGGTAGAGGTATGCACCCGCACCCGTTGCTTGGTTTGGGGCGTTGACATAAATGCGAACAAAAGGTCGCCAGCCGGGTAAATGCCCCATATATCGGCGCCGGGAATGGTGCTGTGGATCGCCCAGGTAATGCCTTGGTCGTTAGATGCCCAAATCGTGTTTTGGTCGTTGCTCAAATACAGGCTTTTGAATTTATACACCTTTTTTATTGGACTGGGCAATTGTGCCCAGGTAAGGCCTACATCGCCAGATCGATAGAGCTCCCAATAATTCCCTGCAAAAATATTTCCGTCCAGGATTTTCAGGTCACCGTTAGTACTGCCCCAAGGGTCTACTGGCCATGGGACATCCGTCCAGCTCTGTCCATAGTCATTTGAAATGCTGATGAGAAAAGATAGGTCGTCTCCCCTTGCAACCATCCCAGTTTCGTTTGCAGAAAGGGTCGGGCTAAGATAGGAAGGTGGTAAACCAGGGCTATTGTCCCATGTCATCTGAGGTTTGTCGAAACCAAAGAGTCCTGTTGCGGTATTGGCCCAAAGCTTGTTTCCTGCGGGCGCCAATTGCAGTATTCTGGCCGATTGCAGGCCTGCGTTGGCGGGAACAAATTGTTCCTCCAGCGCGTCGAAGCGATAAATCCCCCTATCGTGTGTCGTGCCCAATAGTTGGTGATTGACAACACCAATGAGCGTAAGGCCTGGATTCCAAGGCGCAGCAGCAGACAAATAGTTCCAGGTTTGCCCAAAATCAGTTGTCTTGCGCACACCATTTGATCCTGCAACGCCATATACGACATCCCCGTCACGGGCAAAAGTATCGTAAATATTAGGCCAGGCATTGTTTTGGGACGCCCAGGTATTTCCATCGTCGTTTGAGTGCCACAGCTTTTTTTCTGTGGAAATGATGAGGTTCGGCCCAAAAGCGATCAATTTGCGCACAAATTCACCTGGGCCAAACTGGGGCGAGCATTGAACCCAGTTCTGTCCATCGGTGTCTGTCCGATAAACCTGATAAATGCTTGCCAGGTACACCCGGTCATCAAACCCGTAAATTTCATAGCCATACTGCATGGGCGGAATAATCGTGTCCCAAGTCAAGCCTTCATCTTCGGACCTGAAGATAAGTTTTTTGGCCTCATCTAACACATAAATACCGTGGCTGCAAAAAGCCAGGCTTTGGAAATTGGTCATTCCGGGCGGCATTACACCATCCTGCCATGTCTCCCCATTGTCGTGACTGACACTGAACACAGTCGGCTGATTCCCAAAATTGTGCAAATCACGCCCGCGCTGGGCAGCTAAAACCCCACTATGGGCGGCTATCGGCCAAACCTTGCCATGTGGCAGTTTTTCCCAGGAATAACCATCGCTGCTTCGGTACAGAAAGTAATCGTCCGAATAAAAAGCATGGGTTTCATTGTTGAAAATGTAGGAATAAACGGCGCCTTCGGGGCCATTGGTGTGCTGCCAGTGGAACTGGGCGATAAGTGGGGAGAGGAAAAGGCAAAGAGGGAGGGCTAGGAGCTTGCGTTTCATTTTTTGAGTCGGTTCGGTTAGAGGAAAAAGGGTAATTTAAAATAAAAAATAAAGGCAATTGGTTGTCTTTGGCATTTTATTGCGGACAAATATATCATTTCTTGCAGTACGTTTTTTTATTTTTATGCAAATGCCAAATACCAGTCATTGATCTTCATAAAAATATTAAAAATGACTATCCGCATATTGTACCCCCACGGTTTCAAGGTAAAATAGTTGACCTTGTTTATCGAAAGGCGTTCCCGTGTACCTACTCGTCGGACGGCGAAAAGCCGTCAGACGAGGTCTCACGTGGTCTTACGGCTTTTCGCCGTCCGACGAGGTCTCACGTGGTCTGACGGCTTTTCGCCGTCCGACCACTACGTTAACACTCAATTTCATTCATTCGCATTGCTCTTGGGGTACAATATGCGATAAAAATGGCTGCCGCTCAAGGTATCGAGCAACAGCCATTTATTATGGTTGGTGGAGTGGGTTATACCTCACGCCGCTTGGTTTTGTGCATGCAGATATTTGTAATCAATTGAAGATCAGTTAAATCAATCATATCCAATCACAAAAATCAGGCGAATCATAGTATAAATGCCTTTTTGCTTGAGCCAGCTACTTCGTTGGCGCGGCCCTCGCACGTACCGCCAACTTTCAGTTGGCGCTGCGGTGCTGGTGCTCGCCAACCGAAGGTTGGCGTTACTTGGCCTGTATCATCTTCTTCGTCGCCGAATCGGTCGCCGTCTCCAGCGTGTAGTACAACACTCCAGTCGTGTTCAACAGCGCGCGATCCAGTATAATCGAGTTGTAACCCTTCGCGAAGTCGCCCTTCTGCGTAAACACCAGGCGGCCCATCTCATCAAAAACCGTCAACGTCGCCGTCGCTGCCGCTGGCAGGTGGAAGCCTACAAAGGTCTTGTCCACAAATGGGTTAGGTTGGTTCTGGTACAACTCGAAGCCGATGCCAGCGATCGTCTTGCCGTCGAAACGCAAGGCAACGTCCAAGCGCTCTGCATTCCGCACTCCGAAATCCGCATTCCGCATTCCATAAGCTTCTGCTTTCGTGATCCGGCTCGACACCGATACCATTTCGCTCAACTTGCCAGATTTCGCAGCCCGGAACTTTACCGTGAACGCGTCGGCGTTGTCAATCGATACCGTCAAAGCGTCAGCAAATACGCCGAAGTTGTTTGCGGTTACCTTGTCGCCACCGATGATCTCAGATACTTCCAGTCCGTTGAGGTTCAACGTCATCTGGTAGCCCTGCGTCTTGTCTGCCGCTTTGAACGTCACCTCGAACGCCTCGCCGGCTGTTACCGTGCGGTCGCTCAGGTCGAACAACAACGTGCCTGCCGTGCGGTCGTCTGACTGCATCAGGTTGTTGGCCACTGCTGTGCCGTTTACGTCACCAATTTTAACACCTACAAAATCCTTGTCTTGTTGGCTATTTAAAATCTGCGGCAAAACAATGTTCTCTGAGAACTGAGTTTGGAATGGGTTGGCTGGATTCGGGAAAACAAAGGCCTCGTCCACAAAGCGCCAGGAGGTATTGTTCGGAAGCTCCTGGTAGATGCCCAGGATCAACTTCCTTATCTCCACGATGTCGAAGGTCGTGATCGAGTTTGATTTGTTTGCGTCTGCAGCGATCATCTTGTACGGCGTGCCCAGCGGCTCAATGCCCAGGATATGCTTGGAGATCAATACCAGGTCGTAGGTCGTTACACCGTTCAGCGGGTTGTCGTCCTTATTTGGAGTGATGGTTAATGCAGAACCTATTGGCAAAGCTGTAGAGAAATTGAACAGCCCTTGTGCATTGGTTGGGCCAACATAAGAAAGTGGCGCACCTAAACTTGAAATGCCTTCAGCTTGCACTGTAACTGATTCAATTCCATCTGTTGCCTCAGTTTTAATAGCCCCAGAAACATTTATTATGCCATTTGAACCACAGTTGCCCGCGTTGTCCTGCACGATCACATAAGTCTCGCAGTAGTCCGCGTTGCCCGCCAGGTCGATCGCCCACAGCTCTACGCACTGTGTGCCCAGCTCCGTGCAATCGAACGTCACGTTCGTGATCGGGTTGCCCTGCGCATCGACCGGGAAGCCCGTGCCCGCGCCGCACTTGCGGATGCCGTACTTCAGATAAGGCGTTTTCGTGCAATTGTCTTCCGCGTACTGCAAAAAGTCCGTTGCCCACAACTGGATCATTCCCGTTGGCATGATGTTCACGCTCAGGCCGTTCAGGCAGACCACCGTCGGCGCCTTGCAGTCCTTCACGATGATCGTGTACTCGCAAACTTTCTCGTTGCCGCAACCATCCGACACAATCCACTTGATCTTGTGCGTGCCGTGCGGGAGCTGTGGCGTAACATAAGTAGTCTGTGCCTGGAAAGTGTTGAACTTCACGCAGGCCGTCTTCTTGTTGCCCGACACCGTCTCCTGGATCGCAAAGCCCCATTTCTGATTGCTGGCCACAGGCCGGCCGTCAAATTGGCGGCTCACGCCCGCGCCCGTCGCGTTGCCGTACAACACGTTGTTCCAGCCAAGCCCGCCAGGCTGGTTGCCCAGCTGCGTGCTGTTCACCACCGTCTCCATCGTCCCATCGCCGTCAAGGTCGAGGAACAACAGGTATTCGATGTTGATGTTCGCGCCCGAGCAGGCATCCGTTGCCGTCAGACAGATATCGGATGGCGCCTCGCACAGATCGTGGCTCTGGTTGGCGTTGTCCCACCAGTAGCTTTCGTTCCAAAGCTGGGCATCATTCGGCGTGACATCGCATACCGTCACCGGTGAAGCCGGGCACTCTGGTGTTGGCGCCTGCGTATCGATGATCTTGATGATTTGCTTGTAGGTATAGCAGTTCGCGTTCGCGTTGTAGTAAATGGAGTAGTTCGTCGCCTGCGCGTCCGTGGCGTTGATCTTCACGATCGTGGATTTCCAGGGGTCGCCCGTTGTTTGGATTGGCGACACGATCGGACCCGGCAGGTTCGACGCGTGGTTTGCTATCGCGTTCGGCGTAGGGTTCGGGACATTGATGCAGCCCTGGTTCGGGTCGTAAGTGCACCAGTTGATGATCTTCCAGTTCCGCTCGATCTTGAAGCAGGCGTCCGGCACTACCGTGAATATCTGGTCTTCGTACGATACGCCCAGCAGTTCGCAGTCTTTGCCGAAGAACGTCGGTTCGCCATACACGCCCGTGCCGTCGCAGAATGTGACGATAACATCGTTCGGGAAGCGCACGAAGTAGTCTTGCTCGTAGTTCACCACGATCCGTTGGGTACATTGGCTGGAGTTGCCATAGCAGTCGAAGGCCCGGAACGTGCGTACAATGGTGCCCTTGCTGCACAGGGTATCGAACTGGGCGTAGCTCACAGAGTGCGTCAGACCTTCCACGCCCTGATAAACCTTAGAATCGTCGAGGCAGCAATTGTCCAGTATATCTGCTACCCCATACAGCCAAAGGCTGGGATCGAACTGCTCGCAGGACACGGTCACGTGGGCAGGGGCTTGACAAATGGGCTTTATCTTGTCTTCTACAAATGCCTTTACCATGCAATCATTTGTATTTCCATTGCAGTCGGTGGCGCGAAGCGTTATCATAATTGTTTTTCCAACGTCGTCGCAGTCAAAACTAACGACATCGTTGACGCTGCCGCCCCTGCCCGCTTTTATGTCTTTCAGGCAGCATTGGTCATAAGAGCCGTCATCAAAGGTAATGGCGTTTACAATCGCTTCGCCATCGGCGCCGAGCGCCACTTTTGTCTCCTGGTCACAAACAGCTACAGGCGGGATCAGGTCTTGAACCGCCAATCGGAAGGTACATGTCCGCACGTTGCTGCAATCATCTTGAGCCCGGTAGGTAACTGTATGCGTGCCAATGGGCAGGCAAGGTGTCAGGCTCCAGCGTCCCATGGTGTCACGATCCCACCAGTTGTTTCCGGGGAAATCGGTCAATTGCCCGCCAAAGGTGTGCATGCCCGTTTGTACGCCGGTGTTCGGGTCAAAAGTGACCACCATGCCGTCGATATTGTTCACCCGCGAACAAGCGTCTTCGATGATGCGGTCGGGCAGGTCAACGGTTGCACAGCACGCAAACGGATCGATGGATACCGTGGTGTTGGGCGGGCAGGTGAAGGCCGGGCCTGTTTCATCCGTCACCTTGATTACCTGGATGTAATAGGTCGGGTTGGTGAAGGGCGGCACGGGCGTGGTAGGCAGGCACCAGTCGAGCACTGTCCAGGTGCGAATGATTTTGTAGGTGCCGTCGCAGACGGGCAGTATCTGGTCGGAATAGGCAGCTTGTAGTTCACAGAAGCCAGGGTTGGGGTGCAGCGGCCAATCGCGGCCAAATGCCGTCAGATAAGGCGCTCCCGTCACCGACGGCGAGGTGTTGACCGTGCTGTTGCACTGGATGGTGAATTCGCCGGGGAACTCCACATCGGCCACGTGTCGGCGGTCGAAATAGATGTATTGGTTGCAAGTGGTGGAATTGCCCCATTGGTCGGTGGCCGCCCATTTGCGCAGCACATATGCGCTGATGTTATTTTGCCCGTTGATGCTGCCCGTACAGCTGACATCAACCCAGGTGTCTGTGAAGTTATAGGTATAATTTGAGCAGTCCGTGATGACCGGGTAAGCCGTGGCAATGCCCAACACGTTTTGCAAATAGGCTGGGTCATAAGTGGTGATCGGGCAGATCAGGTGGATATCCTGGCATGACAAGGTAGGTGGAAGCTTGTCTTCAATCTTTACTGAGCCCCAGCAGGTATTGCCGCTCACTTTGTGGGTCACTCGATATTGATATGTTTTGCCGATGTCGGCGCTGGTGAGCAGCGCGCTGGTCCAGGGACCGTTGCCAAAAGGCGCAACGCGGTCAAGCTCTACCAGATAGTCGTCGAAACAGCCATAGCTGCCCTCCAACACATCATCGGGGCGCACTTCGCCCGTGCAGGTTGCCGGCAGCGAGATGTTCACTAAGTCGTTGCAGTTCAGCGTGGCGGGGGTCGCAATAACGTGGGCCACGGTTGACACGCTTTGGATACAGCCCGGGTCGTTGGGCCCGAAGGCTTTTGGCACGCCGCCGTTCACGGTATAAACGATCGTGTGGTTGCCTACGCCCACCTGGCTTGGGATAAACTGCGTGGCCGGCACGCCGTTCACCGTAAAGCCTTGGCTCACGATATTGGCATCGCCGGGGTCGCCCGTCAGGTCAACCGGGTCGGAGAACAGGCAAAATGCTTTGGAAAGGTCGGAAGTGATGGATGGGTTTGGATACACGCAACTGTTGCCGATGGTCAGCGCGTTGCCCATGCCATTCGTTACGATTATGGAATACCCAAGGGCATCTACGTGGATACCGGTGAAGTAATAGTCGCCGCTGTTCGCCGGGCTTTGGGTAAATGTTGTTCCTGGGGGGATGGCCGCAGGGCTGTTCGGCGGCGCCTGGCTGTTAGACAGGTACAAGCCGGTAGCTGAAAGGATTGTCCAGGTTTGGCCGGCGAGGCCTTCAATTTTTATGGTTTCGCTGAACTGCCCATTGCTCAGGTTGGTCGCGTTGTTTTTGCAGACACATGGGTCGGTGATGAGAATTTTGGGTGTACAGCGGGCAAAGGGGTTGATCGTCACCTGTGCCGTGCAGCTGGAGCTGTTACCGCAAGGATCGGTAGCGGTAAGCACCACGGGCTGGGTAGTTCCCTGATGCGCGCAGTTGAAGGCAAATGGGCCTGCGGGCGTCACCACTATACTGTTGGATGGCGCGCAGGCATCGCTGACCGACTGCAGGAGTTGTGCCTGCGTTACCGATACATTGCCAAATATGTCAAGGTTAACGGTCACGTTCTGGCAGGTAATTATTGGCCCGGTGTTGTCGCCTACAGAAATTGTCTGGGTGTAAGTAGCTGTGTTGCCGCAGCCATCGGTAGCGCGCCAGGTTCTGGTGATGGTGCGGTTTTGAGCGCAACTGCCTGCCATGCTGGTTTCCGTAAAGGTGACAGGCAGGCCCACTGGCGGCTGGGCAGGAAAGGTTTGGCCCTGATTAACTTGACCAGGAGTTGCCGGGAATGTTGCAGAGGGGCCATTCCATACGAAGGCAGCATAGGTGGCGCCGTTGCCTGAAAGGCGTAGCGACTGTCCTGGGGCTTCCGTGCCGGCTTCAAACACGCCAATGTCGGTGGAGACCATGCCGTTGGCAGGGCCGCCGATGGCCGTCATGACACCTTCATAGCTCAGGAACTGGATGACGGTGCCGCCTTTCACGAAGGCGATGCCGTCGGATGGGCCATTTTGGATCCCATTTGAAGGCAAGAAGAAGGCCAGCGTACCAAAACCGTTGCTCTGGTTGGGGATGATGCCCGAAAGCGGAACATTGTCGTAAGTGCCGCCCATCATGCCTGTGGTGCCGTTGTAAAAGAACAGGTCGTACCCAGCGAGGTTGGTGCCGGCTCGGCCCGCGATTTCGACAAATTCATCCACATCGGCCCCTAAATTGTCGTAGTGGAGTTCGTTGACCCAGACCGGGCCGTTGACTATCCCCGCAGGGTCGCAGGCATCTGTGGCAATTACAGCAGGAGGAGGAGGAACTGGTGCATCACATGCAAGGGTCACATTGGGGGGCATGGGCGTCAGCACCGGCGCGTCTGTATCGGTGACATTGATGATCTGCGTGTGCGTGGTCATCAAGTTGCAGGCATCGGTCAGCTTCCACCTGCGGGTCACAACCCGCGAGCCTGGGCAACTGCCGATTGTATCCGTCTGCATAAAGGAAGCAGGGATAGAAACAGGCAAAGGGTTGATGGTCTGCCCTGCGTTCAGGGTGCCGGGCGACTGTGCAATGGGGCCTACCCAGGTAAAGTGCGTGGCTATTTGACCGGTTCCTGTCAGCTGAAGGGACAGTCCTGGCGCCTCCGTGCCCAATTCTTGAACGCCCACATCGGTAGAAAACATGCCCATAGCAGGGCCATCGGTTGCCTGAAACACACCTTCATAGCTCAAAAACTGGAGCACCTGGTTGGTGGAAATGCGGTACAAGGCAATACCGTCCGGGGAACCGTTTTGAATGCCGTTGACAGGGTACGCAAAGGATACAGCCCCAAACCCGCTGCCTTCATTGTCGATAAGCCCGCTCAAGGTCATGGTTGGCGCATAAACGACCCCACCGTTGCCGTTGTACAGGTATATCTGGTAGTCTGAAAGGTTTATCCCAGCCGTACCGGCCACTTCGATAAATTCGCCGACATCGGTGCCGACATTGTCATAGTGGAATTCATTGATGAAGATCACATCGGGTACAGAACCTACCCCACCGCAGTTGTCGGTGCCTGTCAGCATTGGCGCCATCGGGAGTGGCGATGTGCAGGGAATGGTCATATTGGCCGGCAAAGGGTTCTGGTTGAAGGTCGGCGGGCTCATGTCCGGGGCATAGCTGTATGTCAGGGTGCAGGTTTGAAATGATTCCCCCCCGTCGAGCATTGAATTGCCGTTCAAGTCGTCAAAAATTGTATAGACCCGTGTTACAGATGTTGTGGAACAGTTGTTTATGGCGCTTGTCGTGGATGTGATCTTGAGCATCCCGCAGAACGTGCCGGTGATGGTGCCCCCCAAGGCTGTAAATCCTGCCTGGGTGGTCACGGGCGGCGGTATCGGGTTGTTGCAACTGTAAGTGCCAGTTGGGTTAGGCGGGCAGGTCACCACGAAAGCACATGCCGAAAAGGAACAGCTCCCCGGGTCAACTATGGTCGCGCTGAGCGCGCAGCTCGACCCATTAGTAGCATCGGTGACCGTAACGATCACATTGCCTCCCCCTGCAGACCCAGCCTGCAAACGGAAAAAGCGGGGCGCGCCGTAAGGCACGTTGTTCGGTGGGGTATTGCCGTTCAGAAGGACTGAACCAACGTTCACGGTCACATTGTACCCCGTACCAAGACCCATTCCTACCGGGTTTAGCTGAAACCATATATAGTCGTCAGTAGGGTCGCTGGATTCATTGTTGTCCTCACAATGGACGTTTGTTAAGCCAACAGAAGTGATGCTGCAAGCAGGGGCTGTAAACGTAGCGGCAACGCTGATGTCGTCCAATCCAAACTCATCGCGGGAGCCGGAACCGGAGACATCGGCGCCGTTCCAACGGATGTAGTAAAAGCTTCCGGGCGCAACATTCAGCCCTGTGATGGTGGTGGATCGTGAAGGCGCCGACCCGACCAATACCCAGCCTAAGGCATCGGCAACCTCTGGCGAGGTAAAATCCAGCGCAGGCACCGTGGTATAGGTGATATTATCGGCAGAATGAGAAAAATTGAAGGAGTTTGCCCGCGCCTGGTCATTCCGGTTGTAGAGGTTGTAGGAAATTGCCAGTTGGGTAATATTGGTCGTGCCCGTGTTCTCTATACGCAAGGTAATGGTGCCAGGCGCCCAGTCGCTCCCCCCCGGCTGGAACATCAGGCATGGGTTGGCCACCGATTGGGGCGCTCCGGTGAAGGCGTACATGCCGCCCGTGGTGACCGCTGCCGCCACAGACCCGCGGGCGTAATCCCCGGCCGTGTTGGTGCCGCCAAATGCCAAAGCGCCGTCGCTCCAGCCCGTAACTGCCCAGGCATTGGAATTCAAGCGCCCCGCCACAGCAGGGTCGGGCGAAAAACCGCTCCCGGCAAAAGCAGTGCTAGGGTTGGTGCCAACCGACACCTGCATGGAACTGCTGAAATCTATGGTCGCGGTGCTGCTCCCGTTCGACAATTTGACCTGTGAAACAGCAGCGCTCGAAACACCCACAAACAGGGCGAGGCTGAACAAAATACGGTTAGCGCAATTTGTACGGGTAAAAGTTCCTTTCATGAGAATTGATTATGCATATAAGACACCCGCCCGAAAATTCGGACAGGCTAAGTTCCTTGCCTGAGCAACCAGTTTGGGATAATGAAAATTTGGACGCAAAAGCGAAAACCCTTTTTATAATCGACCCGCCTACAATAATTAGGAGAGAGCACGGACAGGTCAAATCAAGGATGCTGCCAGGTTGGCCAAACTTATCATGAGTACAAGGGATTAGGATTAAAATATATCAATGCGGCAAATGTACCAATCAAATCTCATACTTGGGGCATTTCAATGTTAAGAAATTAGTCAGCCCGAAAGCTTTGCCAATAAAGGCAAAAAATGCCGCAAATCCGCAAGGAACGTGCAGCAAAAATCAAACCAAATAAGTGATGAGTTATGAGTTATGAGAGACGAGTTATGAGTGATGAGTGATGAGTTATGAGTTTGCACGTCTTATTGATTCAACCGGAATTGTTTTCCAGCACCTGATCGGAAATGAGTGGTAACCGCGACTTGAACTGTAATAACCACAACTTGACCAGACAGTCGTCAATAATAAAGTCATTGAATTTGGTGCAGGAAACCCCTCCTAAGCTATAATCAGTATGATGTGCAAACTCATATACCTCACGCCGCATAATTTTGTGCATGCAGATATTTGTAATCAATTGAAGATCAGTTGAATCAATCATGCT
>CAZULM010000018.1:0-94598 GCA_964621185.1 uncultured Saprospiraceae bacterium
GCTTTCAGGTTGAATTGGAATTCCCCGTTCTTACGGAGAGAAATAACAAACTTTCCCATTATTTACAATTTTTAG
The DNA here is from genome assembly GCA_964621185.1 of uncultured Saprospiraceae bacterium. Classification (GTDB taxonomy): domain Bacteria; phylum Bacteroidota; class Bacteroidia; order Chitinophagales; family Saprospiraceae; genus M3007. The sequence continues at coordinate 76 of CAZULM010000018.1, forward strand.
GTTGAGAATTCAATTTTATAGGCACCCATCACTCATCACGCTAAAAGTCTGCCTCAATGCTGAACACCTGATCCTCCCGATTCGCCATCACGCCAGCCTTTTGGTAATCGCCCACGCGTTTTTCGAAGAAATTGGTTTTGCCCTGTATCGAGATCATGTCCATCCAGGAGAACGGGTTGGCTGTGCCGTAAACCTTGTCGCAGCCTAAGGAGATGAGCAGCCGGTCGGCCACGAACTCGATGTACTCGCTCATCAGCTCTGCGTTCATGCCGATGAGGCTGACGGGCAGGGCATCGACGACGAATTCTTTCTCAAACTCCACGGCTTCGGTGATGATGGCGGTCACCTCTTTCGGGTCGAGCTTGTTTTCGAGCATGGAGTAGAGCAGGCAGGCGAAATCGCAGTGCATGCCTTCGTCGCGGCTGATGAGCTCGTTGGAGAAGGTGAGGCCGGGCATGAGGCCCCGTTTTTTAAGCCAGTAGATGGAGCAAAAGGAGCCGCTGAAGAAAATGCCTTCCACGGCAGCGAACGCGATGAGCCGGTGCGCGAAGGTAGGGGCGTTGTCGATCCAGCGCAGCGCCCAGTTGCCCTTTTTTGCTACACATTCGAGGTTTTGAAGGGCGTTGAACAAAAAGTCTTTTTCCTTGGGGTCTTTAATATAGGTGTCGATCAGCAGCGAGTACATCTCGGCGTGGATGTTCTCGATGGCAACCTGGAAGCCGTAAAAACAGCGGGCTTCGGGTATCTGCACTTCGCGCATGAAGTTGAGCACGAGGTTCTCGTTCACGATGCCGTCGCTGGCGGCGAAAAATGCCAGCACGTGCTTGATGAACTTGCGGTCGTTGTCGGTGAGCTTGTTTTCCCAGTCGCTGATGTCCTGCGTGAGGTCCACTTCCTCGGCAGTCCAGAAAGAGGCGACCGACTTTTTGTACCATTCCCATATCGTGGCGTATTTGATCGGGAAGAGGACGAAGCGGTCTGGGTTCTCTGCCAGGATGGGTTCCGGTTTTATGTGTGCATTTTGTGCCATGATTGATCGAATCGGTAGGGTGTTGACTATTATTTTTTAAAAAAAGTTGACTGTTTGAGCGAAAGCCTTAAGCCTCCTTGACAACCGGAGAAGTAACGGAATTAGCGTTTGTCGGCAAATTTCCTGCTGCAGACGCTCCCTTTACTGGCAAATGGCTGCCAGCGTGCAATATCATCTTGAAATGAAGGGACGTACTCGGAAAGGCGGAATAAAATTTGCCCGCCGCAACAGCAGCGAAGCGAGAGCGAAAGTACGCATAATCGGGGATTTGCCAAGCCGATTTTTCCACACAATGTTAATAACTATCACAACTAATTGATTTTCAATAAGAGAAAAAAATCCACTTACTTCCCAACAATGTGGATAACTTTTGTGGATAAATTTCTCAGGGCAGAGGGCCCCGAAAAACAGCGGTGCTTGCCTCGCTTGGAAACGAAGCGACAACACATAGAAAAATGGGTAAAATCACCGGGCTTTGAAACCTGACTTTTCAGAAAACTTTGCTTGCTCCCGCCAGGCGATGCGGCTACTTTTGTTATACCTTAAATTTAAACATGCACAACTACTCAATCCTATCATCATGAAACAAATCTTGACCTTTTGGGGCCTTATGGCCTGCTTGCCGGCCATGCTCACAGCCCAAACAGCAAGCACCCTCATCCAAAGAAACAACGTGAAGGCCCTTGTCCGAGCCGACGGGACAATGTTCAACCACGGGCAACAAGGGCAGTTCATACCCGTTCAGCCCGGACTGGCAGAGAAAACCCTGCTAAAAGGTTCGGGAATATGGCTCGCGGGCTTCGACTCCCTGGGCAACTTGCGGGGCATGGCGACCGTGAACAGCCAAACAGACTGCCAGCCGGGTGTGTTGGACGAAATGGGCACGCCCTATGACCCCGCCTTGGTGACGGACATCTGGCGGGTCACCTGTGCCGATATCCACCAGCATTTATCCGATTTGACGGACAATGGCGTGTTGGACAACCCCAATCTCAATGTCCTGAGATTTCCGGCAAAAGGAAACCCTTTTTTCGCGGGGCTGAACAATGGCGTTGACTTGCCGTTTACCCAACTCCCATTTGGCGGCTTTTTCGATCGGGACGATGATGGCCTCTACGATCCGAGCAGGGGCGACTACCCGAGCATCGAGGTGCGTGGCTGCACCCTCGACCGCTTCCCCGACGAACAGAACTGGTGGGCTTTCAACAGTACCGCGGCACATCCCTCTGGTCTCGGCCCTATCGCTCTGGAAGTACAGGCGCAGGTTTTGGCCTACAAGTCCCAGAACCCCTCAACGCTTGAGAATGCACTGATCGTCCGGTATAAAATCATCAACCGGACAGGCACCAACCTCGATTCCTGCTACTTGGGTCTTTTTGCCGATTTTGAAATTGGGAACCCTGGCGACGACTATTTCGGCAGCATACCGGGCAAGAACATCATGTATGCCTACAACGGCGACGCAAACGACGAAAACGGGTTCGGGCAGAATATACCCGTGATGGCCGTTGAGATGTTCCGCGGGGCATTGGACACCTTCGGGAACGAGCTGCCGCTTCAGCACATCATGGCGCTTGAAAATGCCGAAACCCTGCAAGGGGCAGAATTTTACAACCTGCTTTCAGGCCGATTTGCCGACGGGAGCCCTGCGCCCAACAACGGGCTGATGTTCGCCGGCAACCCCAACGACCCCAACGGAAACTCGGAACAAGCCCTCGGCAATACCCCCGGCCAGCGGGCAGGCCTGGCTTCCTACGGCCCGTTTACCTTGCTTCCCGGCGCGGTGAACGAACTGATTGTTGCCTATTATTATCTGTACGCCCCAGGGAAGACCCCGGTGGAAACAGTGCAACCCTTGTACGGCAACTACAACCCCGTCAAAAGCATGTTCAATGGGTGTTTTTATGATTCCGACCTGGTTTGCAACGCAACGGTGAGGGCTCCATACCACATTTCAGACAAAAAATTGCGCCTTTACCCTAACCCGGCCGCCACAAACGTGGTCATTGCAAGCGAAGGGCAGCTGTTTTCCCGCCTAGAATTGTGCGATGTCCTCGGCAAGCAAATAAAATCGATTGATCTGGAGAAACCTGTGCAAGAGTACGTGCTGCCCGTGGAGGGCTTGGCAGCAGGGGTTTACTTGTTAAAAATTGAGAATGTGGCCCGGAGAATCGTGGTGCAGCGCTAAGCTTGGAAAGCGCTTTAAGTGCGGCGCCCCGAAGCAGCTTTCTCCCATTTGTGATCGGAAGATAGCTTCTTCGGGGCGCGGCATCGGGCGGTGCCCGATGTTAGCGATGCCGCCCTTTCAGGGCTGCCACTATGGTGGAGGCGCAGGGCTTGATGTTATCACAAATCCAGAATTGCCTTTTGCCAACTTGCCCCTTGCCTTTTGCCAACTTGCAAACCCCCTCAATGCTTCCCCACCAGGGCATCCATGCGCAGCATGTCGAGCACGATCTGCACGGTTTCAAAGAGCTGCACGTCTTTCTTGCGTTCTTTCATCCAGCTTTCGTTGCGCGCGATGCGGGAAGTGTCGCTTTCTATCTGCTTCATGTCGGCTGCCAGGTTCAGTACGTTGAAACCCTCGATTGGCTTGAAGATGTTGTCGTACTTGTCGGCTTCCTCATCCAGCTTTTTGTTCCACTGCTCAAACTTTTCCAATTGGAGTGGGTAAACCGACTGATCCTTCAGTTTCCGCAAACGCATGGCATTGTCGGCAACCATTTTGAAGGTTGGATCGGCCTTGACGCGGCTTTCGCTGTTCTTTTTCAGTTGATCCAGATCGGAGATGCGGTAGGCCGACTGGTTGAACGGTACGGGGTCGATGGTGGTGGAAGGCAGCGGGTAATCTGTTTCGCGCTCGCCATTGTCGATCAGGTTGGAAAAGTCGGGCAGCACGATGTCGGGTGTCACACCGTCCAACTGGGTGGTTTTGCCCGTGACGCGGTAGAACTTTTGCATGGTCAATTTCATGGAACCCAGTGGTTTGACGGATTCGTCGGCAACCACGTTGTCAAGGTCGTAGAAACGCTGCACGGTGCCTTTGCCGTAAGTGCCTGCCGAGCCTACGATGACGGCGCGGCCATAGTCCTGCATGGCGGCTGCCAGGATTTCGGAAGCGGAGGCGCTGTAGGCGTTTACCATTACCACCAACGGGCCGCCCCATTGTACGCGCTGGTCGTTGTCGTTCATGATCTCGGGTTTTTTGCCGCGGCTTTTAACTTGCACGATGGGGCCTTCTTCTATGAAAAGGCCGCTCATCTGCACCACGTCGCGGAGTGAGCCGCCGCCATTGCCCCGCAGGTCGAGGATGATGCCCTTTACTTGCTCCGCCTTGAGTTTGCTCACTTCTTTCTGCACGTCGGCAGCACAGGAGGTAACACCAGATGGGGTGAAATCAGCATAGAACTTTGGGAGGAAAATGTAGCCGATCTTGTTTTGCTCTTGCCCTGCCGCGCTCAGGATCAGCGACTTGGCAAAGCCTTCTTCCATGATGACCACGTCGCGGGTGATGGTGATCACTTTCACGGATCCATCGGGCTTTTGAATGGTGAGGGTGACTTTGGTGTCTTTGGGGCCGCGGATTTTGGCCACCACGTCGTCGATGTCCCAGCCCATGATGTCCACAGATCCGGCATCGCTGTCGCCTTGGGCTACTTTGTTGATCACGTCTTTGGCTTGCAGCACGCCGTGCTTCCAGGCTGGGCCGCCGGGCACGATCTCGGTCACGGTCGTTTTTTCGCCGTCGCTTTGCAGGCGCGCGCCGATGCCTTCGAGTTTGCCCGACATCTGAATGTCGAAGTTTTCCTTGTCGCTGGGCGAGTAGTAGCCGGAGTGGGGGTCGAAGACGTTGGTGAGGGAGTTGAAATAGATTTCCAAGCGCTTAGCCCGGTCGAGCTTTTGCATGCGCTTGAACCACTTGTCGTAGGTGTCGAGCACTTTCTCGCGCTGTTCTTTTTCGTGCGCTTCGAAGTCTTTTTTCTCTCCTTTGAAATCCGGCTTCCCTTGTTTCTCCAGTTCGTCGGTCACGCGGTTCAGCACCTCGTATTTCATCCATTTTTCCCAGCGGGAGCGCAGCTCGGCATCGTCTTTGGCCCAAGGGAGCTTTTCACCGTTGCTCTCCATGGTTTCGTTTTTCGAAAAATCGAATGGGGTGGCCAGTATTTCGCGGTACCAGCCCTGGGTCTTTGTCAGCGACTGTTCCCACAAGGAAACCGTCAGGTCGAAGAACTGGAAGGTGCCGGCGTTTGCTTCGTCATCAAGCTTTTTTTCGAAGGCCATCATTTGATCCACGTCACTTTGGGTAAAGAAGCGCTTTCCGCTGTCTATATTTTTCAAGTAGAGGTGAAAGAACTCTTTGGAAAAATTGTCGTCGATGGCTTTTGGCTGGAAGTGGACGCCATTGAGGTGCTGCAGCACGGCTTTCATCAGGGCAGCTTCTTTCTTGGGGTTCGGGTCGCTTTGATAGGGCGAATAGAGCTTGAAAAACAAGGCAATGCCGAGCATCCCGATAAAGGAGAAAAGCAAGAGCGACGGTTTGAGTTTCATATCGAAAGAGGATTGGCCAAAGTCGGAATTTCCGTTGCGGCGTGTGGGTAGATACTGCATGTCCTAAATATTGTTGCTTTGTGTGACAGAATTATTCTTTTGAAACGCAAGAATGTGGGTTTTCTGTCTTACCGTTGAAATTATTCTACAAAAGAACAAGAAACACGGGTGGCTGGCGAATTTACAGCCAATTTTTTATTTTTCTATAACATCCGAAGCCTAAAAAACGTTCGCGCCCCGCAGTGCTTTTTCGGCTTTTGACGCTTTGGCACTACCTTTGCGATGATAATACTGCTGCTACAACGAGCAGCATCTTGCCCAGACTGATTATGGACTTTGCTTACCTCATCGGCATATTGGCCCGCCGCAAGTGGCTGATCCTGGCCGCTATGGCGATAGCTGCCGCCACGACTTTCCTATTCATAGGCAGCAAACCGGAAAAATACAAGGCCAATGTTGTCATCGCAACGGGCATTGTGAACTACAAGGGCATAAATTCCGACAACTCGGATGCATTCGTGCAGCAATACCAGGTGGAAAACGCTTTTTTGAACCTGATTGAGTTCACCCAGTCCCGTGCGCTGCTCAAATTGCTCAGCATCGAAATGTTGCAGCACGACCTGGCAGCAGAAGGCGGCAACAGCGCCGAAAAGCCTTTTCGCCAGGCGGACCGCAGCTTGTCCAATTTTTCTGACGAAGAGAAAAAACAACTGTTCGCGGAACTTCAGCAAATCCAGCTCGACAGCCTTGCCGACCCGGCTTTCAGCCAGCAGTTCGATTTTACCCTCGACAAGATCGCCCGCGCTTACGGCTACGACAACGACGCCCTGCGCCGCAGCTTGTCGGTAAAGCGCAAAACCTCCACCGATTATTTAGACATCCAACTGGTCACGGAATCGCCGGAACTGTCCAAATATATGGCTACAATGTATGCCAACAGGCTCCTGAAGTATTATTTCAACCTCTCTGTAAAGGAAAAGCGCAAGAATGTTGACTCCTACCAAAAACTTTCGACCGAGAAAAAAAGGGTGGTCGATTCCATTTACGACATGCGCTTCGAGTACCTGCGCCAAAAAGGCCTGCCTGTGCTGGGCCGACAAAGCGAGGAGCTGGTGAGCCAGATCACCAAGCTGGAGCTGGACCGCCAGCGCGCCCAATCGAAAAAGATTTCGGCAGCAGAATCCGTAGACCGCATCAAAAAATACGAGCGCGACCACGAGTCGCGCGATGCCCGCGAAGTGAAGAACAGGATGCTGGAACGCAGCAACACTGTTGACCAGATGGAAAAAGTGCGCGAGCTCAAGCGCCGCAGCATGGAAGCCGGCGGCAAAGACCCCGACATCGAGGCCGAACTCAACGCCGCCAATGCCGAACTGGAGGAAAGCCTGCGCACCAGTGCCCGCAGCCAGGGAAAAGCCCGCAACGAAGAAGGGAAAAAAACGAAAGAAGACTTGTACAAAGAGCGGGTAGCTGTTGACCTCGACCGCATAGACGCAGAGGAAAACTACGCCAGGCTCAACAATGAAATCTATGCCCTGAAAAACAAGCTGAGCGGCATGGTGGTGAACGACGAGGTTTCCACCAGGATGCAAGAAGCCCTCGCCCGCGCTACCTACGAGTTCGAAAAAGTGGACGACGAGCTGATAAAGGCAAAACTGGCGCTCGAAAACGCCGAAAACCCCCTGTCTATCGTACAAAATGCGCAGTTGCCCGAATGGCCTGAGCCAAACCGGCAAGTGTTGCTGAGCGTTTTCGCCGCCATTGTCGTCGGCACTATGGCCGTGATTGGCCTGTTTTTGCTGGCCTACATGGACGGCAGCCTGCAATCGCCCGACCTGTTCAAAAAATACACCGAGGGGCTGCCCCTGCTGGGCGCCGTGCCTGTCGTGCCCGTGAAAGGCTTCGACCCGGAGAAAATATTTTCGGCCAGCGGCGACCAGAAAGCCTTCACGCCGTTCCGGGAAAGCTTGCGCAAAATCCGAGGGCAGGTGCTGCATTCGGGGAAAAACACGTTTCTGATTGTCAGTACCAAAGAAAAAGAGGGGAAAACGCTGTTCATGCTTTCCCTGGCCCATTCCTTGGCCTTCAACAACAAGCGGGTGCTGATGCTCGACACCAATTTCAAGTCGCCGCTGCCCGAAACCTTCATCGACCAGCCCAGCGCCAACCGCGCCGTGCTGAACAAAACCCTGCGCGACCACGGCATGGCCGAAGTGTTCCAACTAAAGTCAAAAACCGCCGACAGCACGGAATCCCAATTAGTGGACGTGCTGGGCAATACCGGCCTGCACCAATCGCCCAGCGAACTGCTGGAGGCCGAGGCTTTCAGCTCTTTTTTGGCCGATTTGCAGCAGCACTACGACATTATCCTGCTGGAAGCAGCAGCACTGAACGGATACTCCGATGCACAAGAGCTCGAGCCCTTTGCCGACAGGGTGATCGCGGTTTTTAATGCCAACTCTTCGCTGGGTAACGCTGACAACGAGTCTGTGGAGTACTTGCGCAAACTGGGCGGGAAATTCCTGGGCTCGGTGCTGACGGAGGTGGATGCTCAGAAAGCCGTTTAAGGTGGTTTTTTAACACAACACATAGGGACATAGAACACATAGTTTTAGGCACATAGGGATAAAGGGCATATAATTCATTGAAATAAAAGTGCGTGTGCAAAAACCTATGTGTCCTATGTCCCTATGTGCCTAAAACTATGTGTTCTATGTCCCTATGTCCCTATGTGTTACAAAACCACGTGTTCTATGTCCCTATGTGCCTAAAACTATGTGTTCTATGTCCCTATGTCCCTATGTGTTAAAAAAAACCATGTGACACCCCACTACCGTTGCAACACAAAGCGCTGCGTTTCCTTTTGACCGTTCTCCCGCGACAATTCGAAGAAGTATAGCCCATTGGGCATCCCGCTTGGCAGCTCGATGCGCATCGGCCCATCGGTAGTCGCGGCAGTGTTGGCCAACATGCGCTGCCCTTGGGAGTTAAAGATGCGGTATTGCAGCGGCTGCCCTGTCCATTCGCCCAGATCGACCCATAGGGTGCCGTCGTTCGGGTTGGGGTAGAGTGCCATTGGTGCTACTTCAAATTCCAATACCTGTTCCTCTTCGCTCCTGTTTCCCGTTTGCGTGATGCCAATGGGGCAGTAGAAGGTGTTGAGGTGGGCTTCAAAGAACAACTGCGGGTACAGGCGCGTGGTGATATGGATGTAATCGGGGGCCGATTGCGGCGGCAGTGTATATTTGAAAATGTCCGATTGCCCGTTGGCGATGCTGTCGGCGATGGATTTGAAGCGGATGGAATAGAAGGGTGTGAAATTTGGGTTCCTGACCTCGTATTTCCTGCCGCTTTCTGCGGTGAATACCGACTGGTCGGCGGGTGAAACCGCTGTCACGGTATTGGGCAGTTGGATGGCCGTGTATATCATTTTGTTTGGGCAGCTGTTGGTCACTTTTATGCGGTAGGTCTTGCGCTGGATGGCATCGGCAGTGATGGACAACAGCTCGTACTTCATGCAGCCGATCACTTTTATGTCGCATGGCTGCACCTCCCGCACAGTCACTTTGAAACAGCAGGTTTTGCTGTTGCCGCAAGCATCGGTCGCCTGGTAGCACACTTGTGTGATTCCGTTGGGGAACAGCGCCCCGGAGGCAAGCCCGCTGCTCAGGTTGAGCGACATGCCCGGGCATGGGCAGGTGCTGCTTGCGATTGGCATGTTGTAGTCAACCTCCGTGGGAGCCTGTCCGGGATCCACGATGATGCTGATGTCAGTTGGGCATTGGATGCCTACCACAGAAGGGGCGGGGAGCAGGGAGCTCAGCGTATAGGTCACAATGGTATCGCAGCCCGTGGCCGCAGGTACGGTAATGACGACGGTGCCGGGCTGGGTGTAGGATTGTCCCGCAATCACTACGGTTTCACCGGGACAGAATTTGATGGTTTGTGCGCGAGTGGGTTGAGGCAGCAGCAGCAAATTGTAATGGAGGATGGAATCGCAGCCGAACTGGTTGCTCAAGGTGTCGGACACCACCCCTGGCGCGAAATAATCGGTGCCGTTGAAGTTGAACGGCTCATTAGGGCACAAAGAAACATTGACACCCGTTTCGGAATGCGGCAGCAACAGGAGCCCGTAGTGGACGATGGAGTCGCAGCCCAAGGTAGAGCTCAGGGTGTCAGACACCAGCCCTGGCGCGAAATAATCGACCCCGTTGAACGTGAACGGCTCATTCGGGCAAAGGGCGATGTCGTTGAACACCTCCACATTTGGCTTCAACACCAAGAAATAGCGGATAATGGAATCGCAGCCGAACTGGTTGCTGAGCGTGTCATACACTACCCCAGGTGCAAAATAGTCGGTTCCGTTAAGGCCGAACGGCTCGTTCGGGCACAAGGCGACCGCCACGGAATCTTCGGAATGCGGCAACAACAAGAGCCCGTAGTGGTTGATGGAGTCGCAGCCCAGAGAACTTGTCAGCGTGTCGGAGACAAGCCCCGGCGCAAAATAGTCCACACCGTTAAAGGCAAAAGGCTGGCCAGGGCAAAGGGCCACATCGTTGAACACCTCAACTTTGGGCAAGGGGATGAGGATGTGGTGTACAGTAGAGTCGCAGCCCGATTGACTGGTGAGGGTGATTGAGACCGTGTCGGGCGCGAAATAATCCACCCCGTTGAGGCCGAACGGCTCGTTTGGGCAAAGCTCGAACATTAGGAATGTTTCGATCGGCACGCTGGTGCAATAGTTCAATACTTGCATGTTTGGCACAGGCTGAGCCACGGTAGCTGTTGCTGTGATAGCCCAGTTCGAGTTGCTGAAGTTGGTAGCGGCGTTGCTGTGGGTAAAACCTGCCGAGAGTATGTTCGCGTTTTTGGAGCAACAGCCCCGGACCAAGCCCAGCTCGTCAGTTTTTATGACCAGCACATCCAGGTTGCCCTGGGCGTTCGTGGAGCCGCCAACGGAAACAAAGCCGCCATCGGGCGCAAGCTGTGATTTGTACAGCCAGTCGCGGCCGGGCTGGCCATAGTTCCGGGCCCATTCTACCATGCCAAGGTCGTTGATTTTGAACAACAGGGCATCGCTCTCGGAATTGAGCGTGCCGTTATAGGGTGTGATCAGGAAATTGTCGTCGCCGGCGTCCTCTATGCGCCCGCGCAGCCCTTGTGTGCCCATCCGATAAACCCGCGACCAGATTGTTTGGCCGATTGGGCTCACTTTTTGCACCCAAAGCGCCATTTGGGAGCCTCCGGGCGCCGACCAGGTATGGTCGCTAAGCAACAGGTTCCCGTCGGCAGTAGGCTGTTGATAATACAAGGCTTCTGTGCTGCTGCCAGGGTACCTGCGCCCCCCGATGAAGTCGCCGGTTTCAAGGTTCAGCTGCAAATAGGCGCCGTCCTGCTCGGTGCTGCCGCCGGCATAGATCACCCCGTTGTCCACATAGTTGCTGCGCAGCAGGTTGCCGATGGAGCCGCCCTCAACCCGCTTGCTCCAGACAGTTTGCCCCATTTCATCGAGCAAGTGGAAATAAGAATTGAAGCCCGTGGTGCCGATGGGCGTTGTCGTGCCGGAAACCAGTATCCGGTTGCCCGATACTTGCACCAAGCCGAGTCCGGTTTCGTCGCGGGATGCGTCCCCAAACGTCCTGCTCCAGACCAGGCTTCCCGCACTGCTGACTTTCAGCACCCAGACGTCAAAGCCCCCCGCGCCATAGGTGTTGGTTTCGCCGACCACGACAAAGCCGCCTGCTGTTTCGTACACCGCGTTCAGCCTATCGGTGCCGTTGCCGCCGAATTGTTTTTGCCATATTATCTGTCCAGAGAAGTCGAGGTTCATGAGCAGTCCGTCCTGGTTGTTGTTCGTGGTGGTGGTGCCGGCCACGATATAGCCCGTGGCGGTGTTGGCCACCCAGTTTCCGACTTCGTCGGCGTTGGTTCCGTAGTTTATTTGGAAGGTGGTTTGGCCGAGAAGGTTGCTGTCGCAAGCAAGCAGACAGATAAGGCTTATGCTGATGGACAAGTTGATTTTCATTTATTGTGAATTTTTTTGTTGAAACAATCTAAACCCAACGAATGGCTTTGAGCGGGAGGGTTTTGGGGCGGGAAGTTAGCGCTGCAAAACAAAACGCCGCGTCTCCTTTTCACCAGTTTCCTTTAAAAGCTCAAAGAAATACAATCCATTGGGGATATCGCTTGGCAGCTCGATGTGCAGCAGCCCATCTGTTGTAGCGGCAGTGTTGGCCAACAGGCGCTGTCCCTGGCTGTTGAAAATGCGGTATTGGACCCCTTTCCCTGCCCGCTTGCCCATATCTACCCAAAGTGTGCCGTCTGTCGGGTTGGGGAACAAGCTTATTGGCCGCCCTGATTCCAATTTGATCTCCTCGCTCCTGTTACCCGACTGTGTGATGCCGATAGGGCAGTAGAATGTGTTGAGGTGGGATTCAAAGAACAGTTGCGGTGCCAGTCGCGTGGTGACATGGATGTAATCGGGAGCCAATTGTGGCGGCAGTGTGTACTGGAAAATGTCTGATTGCCCGTTTGCGATGCTGTCGTCGATGGATTTGAATCGGATGGAATAGAAGGGCGAAAAATTGGGGTTCCTGACCTCGTATTTCCGGCCGCTGTCTGTTGTGAACACCGACAAGTTTGCCGGCGCTTTTGCAATGACCGCATTGGGCAACTGGATGGCCGTGTAAATCATTTTGTTCGGGCAACTGTTCGTCACTTTGATGCGGTACGTCTTGTTTTGGGCAGCGTCAGCCGTGATCGACAGCAAATCATAGCGCATGCAGCCGATCACTTTTACGTCGCAAGGTTGCACTTCTCGCACGGTCACTTTGAAGCAGCAGGTTTTGCTGTTGCCGCAAGCATCGTTGGCCTGGTAGCAAATTTGCGTGATACCGTTGGGGAACGGTGCCCCGGAGGCAAGCCCGCCGGTCAGGTTGAGTGCCAGGCCTGGGCAAGGGCAGTTGCTGCTGGCAGTCGGCATATTGTAATCAACCACTGTGGGAGCCTGACCGGGATCTACGATGATGCTGATGTCCGTTGGGCATTGGATGCTTACCACAGAAGGGGCTGGGAGCAGGGAACTCAAGGTATAAGTAGCGATGGTGTCGCACCCGACTGTGGCGGGTATGTTAATGACCACGGTGCCGGGCTGGGTATAGGATTGCCCTGCGATCACAACGGTTTCACCGGGGCAGAATTTGATGGATTCGGCACGGGTTGGTTGGGGCAACAAGAGCAAATTGTAATGGATGATGGAGTCGCAACCGAACTGGTTACTAAGGGAATCGGATACCACGCCCGGGGCAAAATAGTCGGCGCCATTGAGGGTGAACGGTTCATTCGGGCAAAGGGGAACTTCGGTGGAATCCTCGGAATGCGGCAGCAGCAGCAAGCCGTAATGGATGATGGAGTCGCAGCCCAGGAAGGTGGTGGATGTGTCGGAAACAATGCCCGGCGCGAAGTAGTCCACGCCGTTGAAGGTGAATGGCTCATTTGGGCAGAGGGCGATGTCGTTGAATACCTCGACGTGTGGCTGAACTGTCAGGTGGTAAGCGATGATTGAATCACAAACACCTGAACCTGAAATGGTATCCCAAACGATGCCTGATGTCGTGTACGCCACGCCGCCAATGACAACAGAATCGCCCTGACAAAAGGAAATGTCGATTTCTGTAACCAACGGAATGGTATCCTGTGGCCAAAGTAGTGCATCCAGTAGTATCGTGCCAGATTGGCCGGGCTCGGCGCCATTGGACAAGTTTTGGTTTGCCATGCCGTTCGCGCCCCCCGAATTGTCCCAAGCGAGGTTTGGGAACGCCTGGTTTACTGCCAATTTTCCGCCGCCGCCGCCGCCACCTGGTCCGATGATCTGTGAATTGACATAAAAAAGGCAGCTGCCGCCGCTGCCGCCCTTAAGCTCAGCTTTCAGTTGGTCGAGCAGGTTGTTTGCCTGAATCAGGATTGTCCCGCCAGCACCGCCGCCGCCTTGGCCGTCATTGCGGTTGGTGCCAGGAGAGATCACATTGCCCCCATTTGCCAACAGCTTGAAACCGTTCGATTGGATAAAATTGCTCCTGATGATGATGATGCCGCCGCCATTACCGCCGGATTCCCCAGCATTGTCGTTGACATGGCCGGCTCCACCGCCGCCGCCCATGACGGCTTTCAGGCTGTTAGATTCAAATATTTTCAAGCCTCCGATGCCATTTGTATTCTGTGTGGGTTGTCCTGGGGTGTTGTAATATTCAAGGCCGCCATTTCCGCCGCCGCCGCCGTTGCCGCCGCCCCCGCCGCCGCCGTTGTGGGCATTGCCGCCGCCGCCGCCATTGGCAGATTTCCCTCGGCCAAACGACTCATTGTTCGTGATCATGGCAATACCTTCACCTTTAGCGCCTGCCAACATGGGATTATACGGATAAAAATAATTGGTTTCATTGTCGCCCGCCGCATCTGTGTCCACCGCCTCTCCACCGCGAAAACCTAATGCGCTCACATTGATATCTCCCTGCATGTCCAAGGTGCCGGAAACATCGATGGCAAAAACACCTCCAGTATTGCCGTCCCAGGCTTTGCAGGTCAATGGCAGGGCAGCCACATCTGCAAATTCAGGTACGCGAACCAGTTGAAGCTTGCCAGTGACGTCATAGGGCCTGGTTATTTTGTACCGAAGCCTAACTCTGTCTGCTGCAACGCTTTCAACGCGGTTGAATTCGTAGTTTCCCGTGCTGCCTGTGTCGAGGATGTCGCCAAAGGTATTGTTGTTTGCCTTGCTTATCGTGCTTCCTTGCATTTGAATCAATAACACTTGGTCGCCAGCTGCCAATCCGGAAACACCAGGAACCAGCAACACAGCGCTGTCACATTCAAAGCCCGTAACAGGGTAGTAGGCGTTTATGATGCCGCCAATTGGGTTTTGGCCAAACAAACAGGAGCCAAATCCAAAAATAAAGCCTAGCGTAAGTAGTCGTTGTTTCATATAATTGGGTATTGAATTTGAAATTAGGTGTCTCGATAATGTTATTGCTTTTCCTTTCCTTTGCGCCAAATCATACCTTTCAATGTCCTGGAAAAAATCCCTGCCCTTTTTTGTCTGGCAATCCGTCATATACGCAAAGAGCGTTGCCCATTTCCGTCAAATCTGGTCGTACAAATCGCGTTGGAGCCAGTCATTTGCTGCGGGGAGGAACTCTGTTGCGGATGAATTGCCTTGGTTGAACTTTGCAGCCATTGATTTTTTGCAAAGCCAAAGACTTACCAAAAGTAATGTTTTTGAATATGGCGGCGGCGGTTCTACCTTGTTTTTTTGCAAAAATGACGCGCAAGTGTCAACTGTTGAAGACCACGCTGAATGGTTTAAAATATTGACAGAAACGGTTGAAAAAAAAGGCTACCAAGGGTGGAAGGGTTTTTTTGTGCCACCAGAGCCATTTACGGGCTCGAACCAGCGCTCAGCTTCAAACCCAGCCGATTTCATGAGCGGCGCACCTGGGCTTGGCCATTTGTCCTATGAAAAATATGCCCGCGCAATCGATGCCTTTCCAAAGGATCATTTTGACATAATCCTGGTGGATGGTCGCGCACGGCCCTCCTGCTTCCAGCAAGCCATCCCGCATTTAAAATCCAACGGGCTGCTAGTGATCGACAACACGGAACGGCACTATTACCTGGGCAGTTTTCAAGAAATCATACACGAAAAATTCATGGTAGAATTAGATATCTACTGCCCTGTTGGCTATACGCCCGACTTTACGAAGACAACTATTCTCAGAAAACGGTAGCGCGGTTTTCAAACCGCCCGAAAAAGGCCGTTTATGGCCGTTTTTTTGAACAGACGGCCATAAATGGCCTTTTTCGGGTGACTTAAAAGTCGCGCTACCGCTCCTCAAACCCCAACATCTCCACCCTCCCGATCTTTTTCTCCTTCAATGCTGCCGGCAGCCGCTCGTAAAAGGCATATACGCCCACTTGCCGTTTCTCGCCGGGCTGCATCGGGCCTTCTTTTTCCAGCGATAGCATCTGTTTGGTTTGCGGGTCTTCGGGGTTCAACAAGGTACTGAGCCACAGGCGCTTGTCGGTTCCGTACAGCAGCAATTCCAGGCGGGGGTGCGCGGCTGCGACGGGCATTGGGTTGTTGAGCACGGCGTTTATTTGCCAGGCGATTTCCTCTGTGGCAGGTTGTCCGGCTTGCTGGGGCGCCAGCATTTTTACACCGCTGACCTGTTCCACCAAAAGTATGGGCCCTGCGGGCTTTTGGATCGAGCCCGCGCCCGCGACGCGGCAGGAATCGGGCAAGCCCTTGAAGTCGGCCAGCGGCCAACCGGCAAAAAAGGAAGTGCGGCTTTTCGGCGGCACGGCGCTAGAAAAGGTGGGCAGCACCACGGCATCGAAGCCTTGAATTTTCAGGGGCTTGCCGTCCTTGTCCATCGGCTCAGCCTTGAGCCATATCTTTTGCCAGGTGTTCGATTCGTTCACGCAGATACCTGTGACGAAGAACTGGCCTTGCTCCGACCAGCAGTTCAGGTCATGGATGCTGACATCGGGAGGTTGGGCATTGGGGGGAAGCAATTGGGCATTCAAAGCAACATCTCTGCTACCAGGAGCCTGACAGCCCAAGCTGCACACAAACAGGATGAAGGTGAATGAAAATGGTATGAACCGCATGTGACAAGCCTTTTTACAGGCGCAAAACTAAAAAAAAGCCCATCCCGAACACGAGATGAGCTTTTTTCAAATTTCAAAGACCCCTAAAAGCCAGCCCTGAAAGGCGAAATCACTAAGTTTGGGCACCGCCCAAATCGGGCACCGCACGAATCGGGCACCGCCAGATCAGTCGCGGCTCCCCAGCAGCATCCACAGCAGGTACAGGAACTGCACCAACGCGGCCAATGCGGCGGAAACATACGTCATGGCGGCCCAGGTGAGGGCGTCTTTGGCCCCGTCGTACTCCTGGCCGCGGGCAAAGCCGCTGCCGTCGAGCCAAACGAGGGCGCGGTGGCTGGCGTCAAATTCGACAGGCAAGGTGATCAGGCTGAACAAGGTGGTGAGGCCAAAGGCAACGAGTGCGATGATCAGCAAGATGGGGTTATTAAAAATACCAATCCCGGCAATACCAAACATGAACAGGTATTGCTGCAAGTTGGCGGCAATGCTCACGACGGGCACCAACGAGGAGCGCATCTGCAGGAAGCTGTACGCCGTGGCGTGTTGCACCGCGTGCCCACATTCGTGCGCGGCCACTGCCGCAGCGGCTACCGAGCGGCCGTGGTAAACATCATGGCTAAGGTTCACAGTTTTGTCCTGCGGGTTGTAGTGGTCGGTGAGCTGGCCTTCTACCTGGGTGATCTTCACATCGAAAATCTGGTTGTACTTCAGCATCGCTGCCGCTACTTCTGCGCCGCTCATGCCGTTGGAGAGGGGCACCTGGGAATATTTTTTGAACTTGCTTTTAAGCACGTTGCTGATGATCAAGCCAATGACCATAAAAACAACGCTGATGATGATAAGACCCATAAAGAGGTATTTTTTGTGATTGGTATAAAATGTTAGGCACAAAGAACGCCAAAGTGCATCATAGGTTTTCCTGTTGCTGTAACAAAGTTACGGGAATTTGGCGATACAATGGCATTCGATCCAACACGAAAAACAACGCCGCCGCATTATTTGTTCGCCATTTCCAGTATGTATGCGTTCATTTCTTTTCCCCAGGAGGGCGCGATGCTCGATGCGGGCTTAAAAACTTCGAATTTGGCCGCAGCGGTTTCCATCAGTTCCTTTCCCGCTTTCTTGTCGCCGCCCCATTGTTCCGGGGTAAAATAAAGGGTCATGCCTTTCTGCATGTAGGCGCGCGGGTTTTCGGGGTCGAGCTTCAGGGCTTTTTCTAACTGGGCGCTGGCAATGGGCCCGTATTTCTGGCCGTTCACCATGGGGTTGATGCGGATGAACAGCCCGGAGATCATGCTTTTCAGCACGTAAATCTCTGAATTGTCGGGGTTGAGCGCGTCGGCTTTGTTGATGAACTCCTCGGCCCGTTTGGCCATGAGCTCGTACATGGAATTGTCTTTGCTCATGTTGAAGGCCATCGTTTGGCCGAGCGCAACGTAATAAGCCGGCAGCCATTCTTTGGGTTCTTTGAGGGCGATGCGTTCAAAGCTGTTGGATGCCTCAAGCCATTGTTCGGCTGTTTTCAGGGTGTCCATGCCCGCCAGGGCTTTTTCCATGGCTTTGACGAATTTCGGGTTTGCCTCCTGTGCTTGCATGGCCACGGCCAGCAGGAAAAATGTGATGATGAAGGTTATTTTATTCATGATTTGCTCAATTTATTGGTTAAATGATCTTGTTGCCCCTTGCCAACTTGCCCCTTGCCAACTTGCCAACTTCAATTCTGATTATCCAACACCTCCTGCCGCCTGTCGGTGCCCCAGCTCAAAAACGCCCCCACGAAAAAAAACTGTTTGGCGGCCGGCGTGATTGCCGTGCGCATGGTGCCGTCAGGGGAATATCGGTAACTGAACACCTGCTCCTGGTTCAGCACATTGGTGACGCCCAGCACGATCACGGTGAACGCTTTGCGTATCATGGTCAGGTAGCTGAAATTGACGCTGAGGTTTTGGTATGCCGGGGTGCGGTCGGCTAAAAATTCCGAGGCCGGGCGGTTGGGGTTGAAATAGGGCCGGCCTGTGGAGTAGCTGTACGAAAGCCCGGCGCTGGTGCGTATTTTGGAGAAATATTTTTTTGCCACAAGGGTAGCTATGTGGTTGGCGGCGTAGGTTGGCTGCACCTCCATCGGGTACCATTGGAATTTCCGCTTGGTATCGAGCCAGGAATAGGATACCCAGTAATCGAAGCTGGGGATGGTTTTTTTGTCGCGGTAGAACAGCTCCACCCCTTTCGCGTAGCCCTTGCCGTTGTTGGCAATGTCGCCTATGGTGGTGATGAGGTCCTTGTATTTTTTGTAGAATCCTTCAATGCGCAGGGTGCGGTCGCTTTTGATGTACTGGTAGTTGAGTATGTAGTGCTCGGAACGCTGGAAGCCGGGCACGTCGCCGTCGAACTGGCCGCGCCAGCGCAGGAGGCTGTCGCCTTTTTGGTAAAAATGACCCCAGGCGAAAGAAACCTGGTCGTTTGCGCCAAATTTGTAGGCTAATGAAACGCGCGGCGCCACGTTGGCCTGATCGAGCAGCGCCGAATATTCGCTGCGCAGGCCCATGCGCGCCACCAACTGCGTGGTGATGTACAGGTCGGATTCCACAAAGGCTGCCGAATAGTTGTCCTCGATCGAGCTTGCCCCGAAATAGCGGCTCTTGAACTCGTCGGTGCCATACTGGTGCTCGGCGCCCATGCGCAGGGCTGTCAGGCGGCCAAAGTAGCGGGTCGCCACGGCCCGCATTTGCAGCAGCGAATTGCGGATTTTGAAGGTATCGGGGCTCAGATAGCCCACATCGTAGGAAGTGGAAATGTCATTCCAGTCGCGGGAGTAGGATGTGCCGACGTTCAGCTTCCATTCGTCGTTGAGGATGCCCGTCCAGTTGAGGTTGGTGTAAACGTTGTGGTTGGCCACTTTGAAGCCGAACAGGCTGCCGTCGGCGGCTTTTGTGTTGAAGCCGACCCCGCCGGTGTTGTAATAGCCAAAAAACTTCAACATGCCGTTTTTGCCCGTTTTTTGGCGAAAAAAGGTATCAAAACCAAAGTATCGCGGTTTTTTGGTGAAATCGGGGGTTTGTTTCACCAAAAGGAAATATGGCCCCAGGTCGGTGTAGTTGACACTGGCCCCTGCCGCCCTACCCTGCTCCTTCCACAGTTGCTGCTGGCCAAAGCTTAGCCCTACGCTCGAAACGCCTACAGAACCTGCTGACCGCTCGGGCAAGTCCTGGGTTTCGAGCACCAATGCCGACGACATGCCCTGGCCATATTGGGCCGAGTAGCCGCCGGTGCTGAACACCGTGCCTTTGAACAGGAAGGGGTTGAACCGGCCCCTTGCAGCGAAATCGGGCGTGCTGGAGCCGAATGGGGTGCGCACCAACATGCCATCGATAAAGGTGGGCGCCTCGGAGCCGGTGCCGCCGCGCACAAAGAGCCCTTCCTGGTCGCCCGTGGCCACTTGTGCACCGGGAAGTGTTTTCAAGGCGCCGTAAGTATCGCCGCCTGCAGAGGCGGTCGTCACAATATCCAACGGCTTCAGCACTGTTACTTTTCGCTCGTCGCTGGCCTCGAAAGAGCCGGCGGAGATGACCACAACCTTTAGCTCGTTGAAGCTTTCCCGCAGCACGAGGTTGAATTCGGCGCTGCCTCCTTTCAAGTCAATCTTTTGAACCAGAGAATCATAGCCTAAGTAAGTTACCTGCAAAACCTGTGCGCCGGTTTCTTCTGTTTCAAACTTGAAGTTGCCGTTGGCATCTGTTGTGGCGCCGTCATAGGTGTCGCGCAGCCAAACGTTTGCGCCCACGAGCGCTTCTTTCGATTTGTCGGCCACGCGTCCGTGAACAATGGTTTTTTGGGCGATCACAATAGCTGCGCAGCAAAGCAGGCAAAGGGTCAGTAGCTGTTTTTTCATGCCGCAAAGGTGTGGCCGAGGTGTGAGCCCGAGAAGCATATTCGATAAGTTAGGGGTAATTTTCGGCGAATTGCATGGGGATACACGGCTCAAATCATCTTGAACCCTGTGTATTTCCACAATGCCTTTGGGATGGCGATGCCTTGCGGCGTCTGGTTGTTCTCCAGCAATGCCGCCACGATCCGGGCCAATGCCAGCGCCGACCCGTTCAGCGAGTGCGCCAACTGGATTTGCCCGTTGGCGTCGCGGAAACGCGCTTTGAGGCGGTTGGTCTGGAAGGTCTCGAAATTCGACACCGAGCTCACTTCCAGCCAGCGCTTCTGGGCCGCCGACCATACTTCGAAATCGTAAGTTTTGGCAGAGGCAAAGCCCATGTCGCCGCCACAGAGCAACAGGATGCGGTAGGGCAGCTCCAGTTTTTTCATCAGTTTTTCCACGTGCCGCAACATGCCCTGGTGGGTTTTGTAGGAGTTGTCGGGATGGTCGATCACGACGATCTCCACCTTGTCGAACTGGTGCACGCGGTTGAGCCCGCGCACGTGCGCGCCCCAGGCGCCGGCTTCACGGCGGAAACAGGGTGTGTAGGCCGTCATTTTGATGGGCAGGTCTTTTTCGGGGATGATGTCGTCGCGCACGATGTTCGTCACGGGCACCTCCGCGGTCGGGATGAGGTAGAGGTTGTCGGCGGTGGCATGGTACATCTGGCCTTCTTTGTCGGGCAATTGGCCGGTGCCGCGGGCGGAGTCTTCATTGACCAGGTGCGGCGGCATAACTTCCTCGTAGCCAGCCTTGACCGCCTCATCGAGGAAAAACTGGATGAGGGCGCGTTGCAGCCGGGCGCCTTTGCCCCGGTAAACGGGGAAACCTGCGCCGGTAAGCTTCACGCCCAGTTCGAGGTCGAAAAGGTTGTATTTTTTGGCCAGGTCCCAGTGTGCCAGCGCGTCGTCGGGCAGTTGCGGCAAAGGTCGGGGCCAGTCTTTGGCCACTTTGTTGTCGTCGGGGGTTTTGCCTTTTGGCACGGTCTTGTGCGGGCAGTTCGGCACGGTGTACAGCAGTTCGTCCAGTTCGCTTTCGGTGCTGCGTTGTTGCTCTTCGGCTGCTTTCGATTGTTCTTTGAGCGCGGCCACCTGGGCCTTCATGGCTTCTGCCTCGGCTTTTTTCCCCTGGCCCATAAGTTGGCCGATTTGTTTGGAGAGGCGGTTTTGTTCTGCCAGCAGGTCGTCAACGGCTTTTTGGCCGCTGCGCCGGGCCTCGTCGAGGCTTAGGATTTTGTCGATGACTTTGAGTTGGGGGCCAGCCCAGTTGCGCTTGCGCAGGCCGGCGATGATGCGCTGTTTTTCTTCGCGGATAGTTTTGAGTTGCAGCATGTTCTATAGGTTCTTGCGTAGCTGATACAAGGTTTTGTGAAAACTTGAGCCCTTTCGGGCGGAAAATTCGGTAAACCATGAAATATGGGCAGGCAAATTTTACAACATTTCCCTCAATTATTCGTTTACCTTGCAGCGCTTTTCCCGTTGAAAACACCTTAAAATGGGGCTTGGGCAAAATATTTTCAAAAAAATAATTTGCTTTCGCTGAAAAAAGCGCCGCAAGATAGGTTGAATTTAAAAACCAGCTTATCTTTGCCTTGCTCAAATCGAGAAGCCGGTGCCAACCGCCAACCTTAAAATCCGCCACTCCCTTCTGTTCCCTTTGCTGTTTCGACCGTTTTTTTAGTCCTGCATCGAGGCTTTTTGGAGTTTGTTGGCTACCGGGCTGCCTTTTTTCTTTGCACTGTTTTGATCAAACCCTCCCAGGCAATTAGCCGTTTACAGGCCATTTTCTTGCGATCTTTTGTCCAAATATCAACACCAATCCGCAACAATTGACAAGGAGCTTTCCTTGTTTCATTCTTTTCAATAAAATTACTTCCTTCCGCGCATCCATTTTTGAATCAACCTCGAATCTGTAGGTAATAAAATGCGCTCGATCTACCATCATCTTTTTCCAATCCCACCATGTACGACATTTTACAGCTTAACGACAAGCTGGTCACCGAACTCAAAGAGATAGCCCAGCGCCTTGGCGTCAAAGGCTACAACAAAATGCTGAAGCAAGACCTCGTCTATAAGATTTTGGACGAACAAGCGCTTGCACAAAAAAATTCCGCCAACAAGGACGTTCCCGTCGTTGACGAACCAAACCCCCAAACAGGCCGCCGCCCCAGAAAGGTAGTCACGATGGGCGACGATAATGTGGAAAAACCTTTGCAACCGCAAAGAGATGCCAAAGCTTCCCGGAAGCCCGCCCCAACAAAAAGGCCGGAACCTGCGAAACCAGAACCACGGGCAGAAGCACCCAAGCAAGCACGGCCCGAGCCACAGCCACGCCGCGATGAAAAGCCGCGCGAGCAGCAGAACCGGCAGCGCGACGACCGGCCCAATCGCGATCAGCAACAACCGCGCGATCAGCAACAACCGCGCGACCGCAACCAACCACAAGAACAACAACCACAAAACCAGGAAGGGGGCGGCCGCCGCAAAGAATGGGAAGACCGCCGCAACCGCGACCGCAACCGCTGGGAAGACCGCCGCAACCGCGACCGCAACCGACCGCAACAACAACAGCGCCCCGGCGCCCCAGGCCTGTTCGATCCAGAAGCCGCAAAATTGAGCAACTTGGAAGAAGAAGAGTTCACGCCAACCAATGGCGGCGACGACGACGATGAAATAATGGTCGCTCGGCCACAAAACACCCCAAAAGCCAACAACGACAACAACGGTGGCAAACAGCAAGAAACCGAGCAAGAACAGGAAGTAATGCCGGTTATGCCCAAAGAGAAGTTCGATGTAGAGCTCGACGGCATCATCGAAGGCCTCGGCACCTTAGAAATGATGCCCGACGGGTACGGCTTTCTCCGCTCCCCAGACTACAATTACCAAACCAGTCCCGACGATATCTACGTTTCCCCCTCTCAGATCAAGCTGTTCGGCCTTAAAACGGGCGATACCGTGCGCGGCGCCATCCGCCCGCCAAAGGAAGGGGAAAAATATTTCGCTTTGCTTAAAGTCAGCAAGATCAACGGCCTCGACCCCAAAGACGTGCGCGACCGCGTGCCTTTCGACTATCTCACGCCGTTGTTCCCAACGTCTAAGTTCTCGCTGCTCAGCAGCAGCACCGGCCGCGACTTCGGCAACCGCATCATCGACCTCTTTACCCCCATCGGCAAAGGGCAGCGCGGCCTGATCGTAGCACAGCCCAAAACGGGCAAAACCTTCCTGCTGAAAGACATCGCCAACGCCATCACCAAAAACCACCCGGAGTGCTACGTCATCGTGCTCCTGATCGACGAGCGCCCGGAGGAGGTGACCGACATGCGCCGCAACGTGAAAGCGGAAGTAGTGGCCTCCACCTTCGACGAGCTGGCCGAAAACCACGTGCGCTTAGCTAATATCGTGCTGGAAAAATCAAAACGCATGGTCGAATGTGGCCACCATGTGGTCATTCTGCTCGATTCCATCACCCGCCTGGCGCGGGCCTACAACACCGTGGCGCCAGCCTCGGGCAAAGTACTCTCCGGCGGTGTGGAAGCTACAGCACTGCAAAAGCCCAAAAAATTCTTCGGCGCCGCCCGTGCCATCGAACACGGCGGCTCCCTCACCATCCTGGCCACCGCCCTCATCGACACCGGCTCCAAAATGGATCAGGTTATCTTCGAGGAGTTTAAAGGCACGGGCAACATGGAACTCCAGCTCGACCGCAACTTAGCCAACCGCCGCCTCTACCCGTCCATCGACCTCACCAAGTCGAGCACGCGCCGGGAAGACCTCCTGCTCGACAAAGATACCCTGCAACGCATGTTCATCCTGCGCAACCACCTGGCTGATATGAAGCCGGAAGAAGCGATGGAATTCATGAAGAAGCAGATGATGCACACCAGCAGCAACGAGGAGTTTTTGGAGTCGATGAACCGATAGTCAGTATATCTTTTGCTTCAGTTGATAACGAATTTCAACACTTGATTCCCTGATGGGCTTTGTAGTTTCAAGATGTATTGCCCGGCAATGAGGCTTTTGGGTAGGGTGATTGTTTCTGCTTGAGGCTCGGCTGCCGTTCTCGTTGTATTGGTAAATGCCCAATTTGCTGCTACTATGACCAGCCAAAACAATTTTGCCATCCAGCTTGACGGCAGCGTGCATCCATCCAAGGTTGATGTTTCCTGGTGGGTACTGTGCCACGCCTCCCTGCCCAAAATGTTGATTGTCCTAAAACTGTTGGTACTATAAGTTAAGTCTGGGCTTCCATCGTAATTGAACTGGCGGAGTTGAATGTCATAATCAAAAACGGACGGTTCAAATCCTCTGAAAGCGAGAATTTTGTTGTTTGGAAGCGGTAGTATTTTGTTGGAAAAGGTTTGGTCGTGGAGTACCAATCCAGCTTGCCCAAATGTTGGGTCTAACATTCCCGCTTGGCCTGGAACGGCAAATGGCTAAAAACTGAACAGGATTGCTTTAGTCCATCGGTATTCGTTTCGCCTAATTTCATTGGTTAAGGTAATTTATGATCATTATGGCAACCAAGCGCCTCTTAGCCATATTGCCATAGCAACCAACTTTGGCACGAATTATGCCCGGCTCCATTAATTGTCGCCTTATGGCTATTTCAGCGTTTCTTGCAATTTGATTTCCGGGGGATTCTATTTCTTCGTGATCGCTTTTTGTTGAACGCGACCGCTTATTTTGAAATCAGTATCGTTTTTAAAGAAAATATTTTGTCGGGCGATACAAAACAGGCGAACTGAAAGTTCGTTGTACTCCGATACGTTTTAAAATGCGAACTGAAAGTTCGCGGCACTTGAGAATATGATGCTACGTTACTTAAGCTCTTTGCTGCTGCTGTTCAGCCCGTTCGCGGGGGTGGAGAGGCATGCTGCAACGCATCCGGCTCCCGTAGAGCTGCGGGGGGTTGACGTATCGCATTACCAAAAAGACATAGAATGGGAAATGGTGGCGGCGCTCCACCCGGTCGATTTTGCCTTTGTAAAAGCGACGGAGGGCCATCATTACGTTGACAGCCTGTTCTGCCGGAATTGGGAGGCGCTGGGCGCGCTGGGCATCCGCCGCGGCGCCTACCATTTCTTTCGCGCGTATGGCTGCGGGGAAGAACAAGCAGACAACTTTCTGGCCCTGGTAGAAATGCGCCCCGGCGACCTGGCGCCCGTGCTCGACATTGAGCGCACCGACGGCATAGACCCGGAAATAATGCTGGAAGAAGCCAGGGTTTGGCTCCGGGAAGTGGAAGATGTATTGAAGGTAAAGCCCATCATTTATTCCAACCAACATTTTTACGACCGCTACCTTGCGGGGCATTTCGACAACTATCCGCTCTGGATAGCCCGGTATTCCGAGGAACGGCCCATTTTACGGGACGGGAAAAACTGGGATTTCTGGCAGTACTCCTGTCAGGGCTGCGTTGATGGTATTTCTAAAAAAGTGGATTTGAATGTGTTCCCGGGCACCCTCGAGATGCTGGATCGGCTATGCTGGTATCCTCAGGTGGCAACAGGAGCTGCAACAATGCCTTAAATCAATTCTGAGAAAGCTTTTTCTTTGGAAAATGTGCCGGCTTGGGCTTGTATTTCAAGCCTTCGGCATCTGACTGTTCCACCACCGCTTCCATTTCAAGTTCCGGCACGACCTGGTTTTCCACCACTATTTTTCCCTGCAAACGGTCGAGCTCGCGTTCAATGTCGAGCAAGGCGCTTTCAATGTTGGGCAATGGACGGTAAATAATCATCCGGATAATTCCCTCTGGGTCGATAATCAGTGCCAAGCGGTCGCAACCCTGCTGTGGGCGGCGGCCAGAAGCCAGGCCGAATATGTTGGCAATTTGGAAATCGAGGTCTTCAATAACAGGGGCTTTCAGGTATATGCCGATGAAACGCCGTGCTTTGTCCGACCAGTCGCTGTTGGAACGGAGCGATTCATTGGAAAGCGCCAGCACCTTGGTATTGCGCTCGTTGAGCCAACGCTCTTTCATGGCCAGGAAAGCGGAAAACATCGTCCAGGCAGACGTAAAGTTGGCCGGGTGCGCAAAAAATATGCACCAGCAGCCCTGGCTGTATTCGGGGAATTTCACCAGCCCTTTTGAAGTTTGTACTTCAAAAGATGGGGCAGTATCTCCCACTTCAGGCAATATCTTTCTCTGGTTGTACATGATTTGTACCACAAAAAACGGCTAAAAAATTGACTTTCACGGGTTTGTGGCTTGTTTTTCGACCAAATGTAAAATTTAGGCACGTTGAAATGCTGTTAAGCAACCTGTGGCCAGCGCCTGCGCCACATCCAGGCCATTAGTGCCATGAGCAGCAAGTTTGTGATCCAGGAATGGGGCAAAAGCCAAAAAAGGAGGGCGCTCAACAGTAACACAGTTGCCCAATGGCCTGCAAAATCCAGCCTTTTGCTGGCAAAAGCTCCGGAGGCAAGCGCAATCCCGTGCAGGCCTAATAAGCCAACCGACGACCAGCCATTGGCCAAAGCATCCGGTATCAGCAAGAAACCGGTAGGCACCGCAGCGAGTGCAATATACACCCAGCGATAAAACACGTTCAAATCAGGAGCGCAGTCAAAACCCGTTTTCGAAGAAACGCTGGCCGCGATAATCCTGCGGTTGTTGCAGGCTTCACACATAGGGCAGGAGTCGTCGTAAACGATGACTTTGTTTTCAAGTGTTTCCTTGGGAATAAAACACCGAAAACGGGCAAGTGTTTGTTCATTTGATGATAAAATCCCCGTAAGTCAGGCGGGCTTTTACAGTGCTTTTTGCGTTGGGGTCGCCGTAGTACCCGGTAACGGTTTCAAGCCGCCCGGAATCGGTGCGGTTGCGCACGGTGACGTTGCTGGGGTAATGCACGTCGGCATTGCTGGCCTGGGCATCAAAGCTGAAATGCGCGCCCCGTTCTACACCAAGGATCACCGGCGTGTACTTGGCAACGATGTTGGCATCGTCAAAATTCCTGGAAAGGGTTGTCACGTTCAGGTTGCCGTAGCAGATATCGGCATCGATGGCCTGCCGCACCGTGGCGATGCCTACATCGGAATACTGGGCGGTGATATAGGCCGAGCGTGTGTCGTTGATCCGCAGCTTGGCGTATTTGGTTTGCAGGCGCAGTTCGTCGATGTTACCGAAAACGAAGTCGTCGTATTTGGAGGTGATGCGCAGTTTTTCGGCTTTTGCCACTTTGGTTTCGGAGTATTTGCTGTCCAACTGCACGTCGTTAGCGGTGCCCACGTCGAGGGAGCCGTAGCTGATCTGCCCGGATATGTTGTTGGCGCCCGCAATCCAGGCTTTGCCATTGTTGACGTACAGGTCGATGTCGTTGTAGATCGCTTCTGTGCGCAGGTCGCCGAATTTCACCTCGGCAAAGAGTTTCCCTTTTATAGACGCTACCCAGGAATTGCCAAACTTGTTCTTCAGGTCGAGCTGGTTGCCAACGGGCATCCAGACGTCGTAGTTCACTTCATAGCCGCATTGCGTTGGAAACCATTCGCTGGTAGGGGCAATGACGGTTTCAGCCTTCACGTAGCCGGGCGTGTTGAGGAAGTTTACCTTGACCCTGTCGAAAGTGCGGTCGGCCTCCCGCTGATCTTTGGCATTGACAACAATGGTGATGTTGATCCTGACGGAGTTGTTCTGCCAGGTTTTTATGGTCATTTTACCGTATTGGTTGTACAGGGCGGTCATGCCATCGGCGGTGGTGCCAAATTCCCGGTTTATGTTGCGGGTGAATTCTTGGCAATAGACGGTGGACGGTGGACGGTGGACGGTGGACGGTTCACACGCCGTAGCCTTGGCGAAGGCCGGTAAAATAAACATGCCCAGGAAAATCACCTGCTTTATGGTGGGCATGGCTGCTGTTTTAAATGTTCTTGATTTCATTGCTTAACTTGCTGTTGTCGTTTTCTTGTTGCTTTTCTTCGAGGCTTTCGAGCACCCGTTCCAGAATAGCGGCTTTGGCTTTATAGTTTTCGATCATGGCGCGCACTACTTGCTGGCGGTTTCCTTTTGGCACGGTGGCCAGGTCGCGGCGGAGCTCTTCCATGATGCGGTCAAGCTGTTCGATGTCTTGCAGCACATCGGCAGACTGGCTGCCAGCAAATGAGGCGAGCTTCTCTTTTTTGTCGCGGATGTCGTGCTTGTAATATTGTTCCAGTTCGGCGTACTCTGGTGAAACCTCGGCCATGGCCATGCCCGAGCCGTCGGTGCTGCGGGCGTACCAGATGCCCGCGCTAAGCCCGACGACCAACAAGGCGATGGAAGCTGCTGCCCGAATCAGGTAGCGTCGCCAAGTCATCCGTACCACCATGGCCTTTGGGCCGGGCAGGGCGGCGATGACATGGTTCCAAACCCGAAGGTCGGGTGTTTCAGTATCGAGCGATTCCCTGTTCTGCCGGATAAAGCCTTCAAGGTCACCGGGCTTAGTCGGGGCATCCAACTGGCTTTCAATGCCAGCCCATACCCTGTCTGTCGGTATGGCAGTGTCTAACAAGATTCGGTTGAGCAGTAAATGCTTTTCCATCCCGTCTGCTGTCTTCAGCCGTTCCAGGGCCTTTTCTACCCCGTTCCAGTTGTGCGCGCCGGGTGTTTCCGCATCAAATGCGTTCCGGTGCTGCTGGATGAATATTTTTATTGAATTGTTCATTTTAATTCAGGTTTTGGATTTCAGGTTTCGGGTTTCAGGTTGTGCTTCGGGCTTGGAATATTCAGGGGAGGGGCTGAAAGGAGGCTCAAATTCTTTCGGCTTTGTTTTCCTCCTAATCTCAATACCAAACCCGACGCACAACCTGAAACCTGAAACCCGCCCCCCTCTTTATCGCAACATCTCCCGCAATTTCGCTTTCGCCCGGCTGTACTGCGATTTTGAGGTAGCCTCTGCCACACCCAAAATCTGGCCGATCTCTTCGTGGTCGTAACCTTCGATGGCATAGAGGCTGAAAACGACCCGGTAGCCGTCGGGCAATTCTGCGATCGCGCGGTTTATCTTTTCGACCGTGTAGGCTGGCTCTGCTGTTTGGTCGTTTGTTTCCGCATGGTCGGCAACATCGCTGAATTCTGTGAGCATCAAGCGCCTGCTTTTCAGGAAATTGATGCATTTGTTGACGGTGATCCTTTTGATCCATGCACCGATGCTGCTTTCGTAGCGGAAAGAATCCAGTTTTGAAAACACCTCGATAAAAATGCTCTGCAACACATCCTCCGCATCCTGTGGGTGCCGCACCATGCGCAACGCGGTGTTGTACATTGCGCGGGAATACAATCGGTACAGCTCGAACTGAGCCTCCCGATGGCCGTCCCGGCAGCGTTCTATCAGTTCGCGGTGGGTTTGAGTTGCGTCCATTTTGTTAGTCGTTTTTATAGACTGATATTTAAAAAAGAGGTTGCATGAAATGTTAAAATTCAGATCAAATCGCGCAGGCGGAAATGTTTTTTCAGCTTTTTCCCATCGCGTTTGATAACCAACTTGACTTTTTTCCCTGGTTTTTTTTGGAAAAAGTGCATCAAATCGGCCAAGTGCAGGAACCCGGCGGGCGTGATACCGAGGCGCAGGATGCGGTCGCCCGGGCGGATATCGGCCTCCGCGGCGGGGGAGTTGGGGATGATGGACTGCACGGTGAAAACGTTGAGGTTGATGCCGCTGGCGATGATGTTGAGGCCGCTGCGGTCGAAAACGTACTTCTGTTTGTAATTTTTGGCAGGTTTCAGCCAGATATAGGATCCGTAATAGTCCACGATGACCTGGAATCGGTTGAGGAACATGTTGCCCACCAGCCCTTGGCGATTGTTGAGGTAGCTGAGGTCTTGCGTGGTGTCGATCGCCTGGTAATAGGTGACGACCCCGAGTTGTTGGAAATTCCCCAGGTACATCCTGGGTGTACGGCCAACGAAACCTTCCAGGAAGCCGCCCAGCCCCATGCCGATATTGCTGGCAATGGCATTGTCCGGCGGGTGCACCAGGGAATCGGTATTGCTGAAAAACAACAACGGCAAGGCAGCACCCGTGTCCATCAGGAGTTTCACGTTGATGCTGGTATCTGAGCGGAAGCCAGCTCTTGTTTTCAGGTAAACCTTGTTGCGGAAAATCTCGATGGGAAGTTGTTGGAAACCTTCTTCGGGCAACACAAAGCCCTCCCGGTCATAAACCGTGATTACCCGCCGCTGGTAGTTTATCTTGAAGATATAACGGGAAAATGTTTGGGCCGCGAGTATGCCGTGCACGTTGACGCCGGCATACTCCTCGAACCGGAAATAGTCTTCCTGCAGCACCAAAATATCTTCGCTGGAAGCCACAAAAGGCAAGCCTTGTGCTTCCAGCTGAATCTTTCGGGCAAGGTAGGCGATCAAGTCGGTCTTCAGGTCGGCGCCCTTGAGGCGGAATTCCCGCTCGTAGCGCACGCCGATCAGGTCGCTGAGCTCGCGCTTGCTCAGGATGGTATGCTCGGCGCCGGTGTCGAAAATCATCTTGATCGGTATGGTGCGGTTGAACACCAGCGTAACAATGATGAAATTGTTGACGTATTCGAAGGGGATGTCCAATTGCCTTATGCCCGGCGGCATCATAAAACCACCTTGGGCCTGTGCCGGCTTTGTAAAGCAGCACAGCAGTAACAGCAAGAGACTGGAGGGTTTTAATTTCATAGCGGGCAATGTTAGGCAGGGCAAATTACACAGCGCGCGGCACCTTACTGCCATAAATTATATGAATGTGCAGCAGAATACTGGAAATGCCCGCAACACTTGCCGTATTTTTGCGCAAACCCTGCCAAAATACAAGCTAAAATTATGGGAAATCTCGACAACAACCCACAAGACCCTGCGCCCGAGGCGACGCGCACCGAATGTTTAAGTTCCAACAAAACGCTGTTCTGGAGGGTCTTTGTGCCGATCTTCGGCACGGTGTTCCTCCTGGGACTGAACTTGGCGCTGTTGCTGATCCCGGAAGATGAATTGTACCTGAACTTTCCGGCAATCTGGGCGCGTTTGGCCGCCCTGGCGCTGCTGCTGGGCTGGTTTTATTTGGTCAAGCAGACAATATGGCGCTTGAAGCGCGTGGATGCCAACGACACCCACTTTTTTGTCACCAATTATTGGGAAACCGCCCGCTACCCCTGGTCGGACCTGGTGGAAGTGGGCGAAACCCGACGCTTGGGCCGCCGCCTGGTACATTTCAAGCTGGCTGCCCCTGGGCGCTTTGGCCAGGTTGTGTCCATGCTAGCGGGCTCGCAGTATGACGAGGTGATGGCGGAGCGGGGAAGATGAGCTGTTTTTAATGTCCAAAGCCGCCGCGCCACCTGGACATTGGACATTCCATGTTGATCATTGGACATTAAAAATGCGGGACTTCTCCAAAAACACGAAGTCCACGAAAAGTCGGAGGCAGCGCTCGCGCCCCGGGGTTTATCTTTACGGGAAATTGATGCATATTAAACACAAATTCTTGCACTATGAAACTATCTAAAACTTTTCCCCTAGCACTTTTCGCACTTGTTTTCCTGGCAAACAACCTCGCCGCCCAAAAGCACTTAGACGTCAACCTCGCCCATAACTGGAACTTGCTCGATCGGGACATCGAGTTTTCTGTTGAGCGCTTTTTGGGGAAAACCGGGATCAAGGCCGGGCTGAACCTTTTCCAGCACACAGCGCAGGAGTCGCTTACTTGGGAGCGCCCTTATGCCGCAAACTTTGGCCAAAAAATTGGGTTCCATGCCGCTTTTTTGTACCGCGCCCCGCTGCGGCATTCCGACGTAGAACTGTCGCCCTATTTTAAGGTCGCGGCTTTTTACCTGAGCGACAAGCGGAAATTGGGAGAAAACGAAGCCATTGTGTCCGATGCATACTTCCGCCCTTCCACCTCGCTTGGCTTGCAGGCAAAGGCCAGGCTTTCCGGCAGGCTGATGCTTTTTGGCAGTGTGGAAGTTGGGGCAGTTTGGGCCTTTGGCAACACCCCGAACTTCTTCCCCGGGCAATATTTCTATGGAGGTGCTACGGGCGGCTCTGTTGGCTTGGGCTGGCGGCTAAAAAAGTAGTGGAAATGCATAGTGCCGCATCCGGCAAATGACCCGTGAATTGCCGGACGCGTCACTAGTTGGCGGAATAGTTTGCAAGTTTAAAAACTTTGAAACTATCTTTCGCCCATCGAAAACATTTACCAACTACTATTTCCTTATGGCAAACCTTTGGGTACGAAAACCTCTCTCTCAACTTTTAGAACAAGCGGGCGACTCTGAAAAGGGCCTGAAACGGACGCTGGGCGCCGCTAACCTCGTCGCGCTGGGCATCGGCGCCATCATCGGCGCGGGATTGTTCGTGCGCACGGCCGCGGCGGCTGCCGAAGCAGCAGGGCCTTCCGTTACGCTTTCTTTCATCGTCGCTGCCATCGGCTGTGCATTTGCCGGCCTTTGTTACGCGGAATTTGCCGCCATGATCCCTATTGCGGGCTCTGCCTACACCTATGCTTATGCCACCATGGGCGAGTTTGTGGCCTGGATTATCGGCTGGGCGCTCATCATGGAATACGCGCTGGGCGCAGCCACAGTGTCCATCGCCTGGTCGGAATACCTCAACAAGTTGCTGGGGGGCACTATCCCTTTTGAATGGTGCCATGGCCCTATGGAAGGAGGCATCATGAACCTGCCCGCTTGTTTGATCCTGCTGTTCCTGACCGTCGTGCTAGTGCGCGGTACCCAGGAATCGGCTCGACTGAATGCGCTCATCGTGTTCGTCAAAGTGGCCATCGTGCTGATATTCATCGCGGTAGGCTTCCAGTTCATCAACCCTGCCAACCACACGCCGTTCATGATCCCGGAAGGCACTCCTGGCCATGAGGGCTTGTTCAAGCACGGCTGGGGCGGTGTGCTGGGCGGCGCGGCCATCGTGTTCTTCGCCTTTATCGGCTTCGATGCGGTATCGACGGCGGCGCAGGAGACAAAGAACCCGGGGCGCGACATGCCCATAGGCATCCTCGGCTCCCTGGTGATCTGTACCATCCTCTACATCCTGTTCTCTTATGTGCTGACGGGCGTTGCTAACTGGACGGAATTTAAGACAGCCGGTAAAGAAGCTTCCGTGGCTTACGCCATTTCGGAGCACATGCCGGGTTACGGCTGGTTGGCCACAGCGGTCACCATTGCTATTCTGGCGGGCTTTTCTTCGGTCATCTTAGTGATGCTGCTTGGTCAGAGCCGGGTGTTCTACTCCATGGCCAACGATGGGCTTATCCCCAAGGTGTTCGCTGAAATCCACCCGAAATACCGCACGCCGTACAAATCCAACTGGCTCTTGTTCCTGTTTGTTGGCGGCTTTGCGGCGTTTATCCCCGGCAACGTGGCGGGCGACCTTACCTCGTTCGGCACCCTGCTGGCTTTTGTACTGGTAAGCATTGGCGTTTGGCTGATGCGGCGTTCCAACCCCGACCAGCACA
Source organism: uncultured Saprospiraceae bacterium (assembly GCA_964621185.1). Classification (GTDB taxonomy): domain Bacteria; phylum Bacteroidota; class Bacteroidia; order Chitinophagales; family Saprospiraceae; genus M3007. Next base: position 33,661 of record CAZULM010000018.1, read on the forward strand.
GGCCTTTCCGCACCCCATTGGTGCCACTCGTGCCTATTTTGGGCGCCCTTATTTGCACAGGCATGATCATCGCCATCGACCCATTTACCTTGAAGGCCGCAGCGGCCTGGATGGCATTTGGCTTCCTGGTCTATTTTGGGTACAGTCAGCGACACAGCTTGTTGGGCAAATAACATGCGCATCCCGAATTTTCAAAAGGTAAAAAACCATGGATAAGTGCAGCATTTGTTTGTTCTTATTGGTCTGACGAATAGGTTTCTATACCTCACGCCGCTTGGTTTTGTGCATGCCGTTCTTTGTAATCAATTGAATATCATTTGAATCAATCATACTCAATCACAAAAATCAGGCGAATCATAGTACACAATTTTGCCCTACAAATGATACCACGGTATTCGTTATTCGAAATGCCTGTCTAAATTCGGGATGACTCATGTTTCGGCCATTGGCTTGCACAGAGGAAGTCAAAACATTGGCATATCGCTCATGGGCAAAATCTTGTAGCGCGAGGTATTACTGTTTAGTTGAAAAACGCTGGGCCATCTCGGATTTCCGGGATGGCCCTTATCTTGCCAGCTTAATTATCAAATTATCACATTGTCAAATTATCAAATTCCCCTTATTTGGAATTATTTTTGCTGTAATCCCACCTAGAGATGTTTGCCGAGGACTGAATTTCCCAATGATTCGGTGGCAAAAGCTTCATTCTGTTGCATAAATATATTTCCATGAATCGATTATTACCATTCCTTTTGCTTTTTGCGGTGCAAACCATCAGCGCACAGCCCATTTCCTGGCTTTCGGACTGCAGCGACAAAACAATTTGCCTGATGCAAGGCTGTTCCACAGCCAATGTATTGCTCACAGTGCAGGCAATCACCAACTGCGGCAGCACGACCATCTACTACACATACAAGGTTGACCTGTTCAACAACGGCGGTATCGAGGTTCAAGGGGCCACAGACACCTTATCGGGCAATTTCCCCGTCGGGCAGCACAAAGTGACCTGGCGCGCCTCCGACAATTGCGGGCAATTGATCCAATGCACCTATCTATTCACCATTAAGGACTGCAACCCGCCCACGCTTATCTGCATTGCCGGCCTGACCCAAACGCTCGACCCCCCAAACTGCGAGATTTCATTTTCTGCCGACAATTTTATCCTGAACCTGTCGGACAACTGCACCCCGAACAACCAGATCGAGCGCGGGCTCAGGATACAGGGCAGCGGAACCGGGTTCCCAACCGAATCGACCTTGGACTTTGCCCTATGCGACAATGGCGTGAACCTGGTAGAAGTATGGGTGCGCGATGCCACCGGACTTACCAACAAGTGCAACAATTACGTGCTGGTGCAAAGCGGTGGCCCCGAATGTGACTGCATAATGGACGTTGATTTGGGCCTTTCTGGCTGCGCGCGCACGGCCGACAACAAGCGCTTGCCGAATTACCGCGCTTTGGCGACCGTGAAATCTACAGCCGGGGTGACGCCACCTTTCAGCAAGGTGAAAACGATCTCTACAACAGATTCCTGTTTCTCCCTACAGGTTTTAGAACTGCCGATCGGCGGAGATTTTCAGGCCGTGGTGCGCGCCGACAAGCCCGATGCAGCCCTGAACGGCGTCACTACCTTCGACCTTGTGCTGATATCCAAACATATCCTGGGCATAGAGCCGCTTACCAGCGCCTATCAAATGGAAGCCGCCGACGTGAACAACAGCAACTCCGTCACCACTTTCGACATCGTGGAAACCCGCAAGCTGATCCTGGGAATCAACGATACCTTTCAGCACGTGCCATCCTGGCGATTTGTGCGCCCGCTGCCCAACCCTGCCTCTTTGGGCGCTTATACTGCCCTGGTGGATACCTATCAGGTCAATATGGCCAATTTGCAGGCAGACGCCAATTTTCAGGGGTTCAGCTTTGTCGGGATAAAATACGGAGATGTGAACTACACTGCTGCGCTGACGGGCGAGCCAGATGACCGAACCGAGGCGAAACCCTTGGAATTGAGGGTAAAGGACAGATGGCTGAATGCAGGCGAAACTGCTGAAATTTCAATTGACCTGACGGATAACCATACTTTCGACGGTTGGCAAATAGCCCTTTCAGCCGACCCAAATGCCTTGGAACTGCTTTCCGTGGATGGCGTTGATGAAGGGGATTTTGCCTTGTTCGACCATATGTTGCGCGCCATTGATTACGATGGGACAGGCCGCAAGTACAGCGCGGGAGCCCCATTGCTGGTGTTGAAAGTAAAAGCCTTGCAATCGGTGCAGCTATCCCAGGCGCTTGGCTTGCAAACCGCACGGTTGAAGCCAGAAGCCTACGTGCAAGGAAACGAACGGCGGCCACTGCAGTTGCGCTTCGATGCCAGCGGTGCAAGCCCGGTAAAGTCATTCAGCGTGTCGCCCAACCCCTTCATTTCCCAAGTTGATTTCAATGTTTTGTTGGACAGCCCCACAGCGGCACTGCTGGAGCTGTTCACCCTGGACGGTCGCCGGGTATTTTCGGAGCGATATGACCTGGAGCAAGGGCAGCAGGTCGTGCGTGTTGCGGCAAGCCAACTGCCCAGCGACAATATTTTTATGTTCCGTTGGTGGGTGAATGGGCAATCGTTTTCGGGGAAGTTGGTGCGCAATTAGGTTTATTACCACCCCGGCACAAAGTTCAGCCCAAACACCCATTTCCGCGTTGCCTCCGGCGCAGAGATCGGATAGGCGAAATACGGCTCCAGTACCAGGTAATTGAACAAGTTCACCCGCAGCGAAACCCCGGTAGAAAGGATGGGCTTGTGCACATAGTGGTCGCGCCCGTTGAACGGCGTGGGGTCTTCCTTTTGGAAAGACGTCTTGTCGTAAAACGCCAAGCCCGCATCGAAGAAAAAGTTGAGGTCGGTGATCAGGAAATTGGAGCGGATGAGCGACAGCCGCCGCGGCCCGGTGAACGGGATGCGGATTTCGGCGTTGGCGATCACCAATTTACTGCCCGCAACCTTGTCGATCAGCCCTGTGGTATCGCCGTCGAAAATGTCGCGCGTATAGCCCCGCACAAAGTAGGAGTTGGCGGCGTACAGTGGGAATACCTCGCTGGAATTGCCGCCCATTCGGCCGTAAGCCATGCCCCGCAGCGCCAGGGTGGCGGGCTTTTTGTAGAAATATTTGCGCCCGTCGGCCAAAAGGGTAGTGAAGGAATAATCGCCGAAATACTGTTCCACGCCCAATCGGTAGCGGTAGCCCTGTAATGGCGCAGTTAGCCCAAAGTAGGAATTGTCGCCCACATAGGCAGCACTGAGGTTCGTCAGGCTGAGCTTCGCGCCTCCGGGCAGCTTTTGGCGCTGGTCGTTGCGCCCGAGGTAAACACCTGCCGAGTTGAAAACGTAGTTGTAAAAATAGGCGTCTTGCCGCTGCTTGTAATACTCAAAAGCAGATCCGAATTCCACGCGCTTGGTGGTGGAAAAGGGGTAAGCCGCAAATACGCCCACCCGTTCCTGGAAAATGCGCTCCAGTATCTGCACGTCCTGCCAGCCCAAAAACGCCTGGCCGTTCGTGTAGTATTGGGTGTCGATGATACCGTAAAAAGAATTCGGGTCCTGGTAGTAAGCCCCCCCGGTAACGTATGGGATATGCGACAAGCTCAGGCCCCAATTGATGCGGTTTTTGCTGTTGATGTACGACATCTGGCCGGCGATGTCGGTCACTTCGCCGTTGAGGGCTAGGCCGGCATAAATCTGATTGTTGCCCAATATATCGCCAAATAGCAAGTCAACACCGCCAGCAAGGCCCGTTTGGGTGCCGAAGCTGCTGTTGCCCGTGTTCACGCCCACGCCCGTGCTGCCGCCCATGTATTCGAGTGTAAACTTGGGCTTGAACTTTTTGGGCTGCAAGGCTATGCTCTCCACTTCGGGCTGGAAATTGTTGTCGAGCAGCCGCAGGTTGGTGTTCACGATATCGCGCTGTTTAGGGTTGAAAGGCGGGAGGGAGGCTGGCACCATGTCCACCGCAAACGGATCAACCTCAACTGGCGTGAAATCCTCGCTTTTTGCCTGGTGGATCACGTAGGTATGGTCCGAATAACGGGTGTAAAGGATGCGGTCGCGGTCTTCGGCTACACTGATGGCCGGGGCATAAGGGGTGATTCCCGTGATGCCGGTCGCGATCTTTGTCAATTGGAACACTTTTTTTGTGGCTGCGTCGTAGCGGTACAGGTTGCGGAACCCGTCGCGGTTGCTGAGGAACAAAAGGTTTCCTTCCTTGTCGAACTGGGGGTTCATGTTGTCAGCGCCAGGGAACACGTCGATATGCTCGATGGTGCCTGAGACCATATCGTATGTAGCCAGGTTCGCATGCCAACTGCCGTTGATGCGCCCGCGGTTCATGCTCAGTTCATCGGTAGAAAATGCGATCTGGGTACCATCTGCGCTCCAGGTGGGCAGCATCTCGGCATACTTGTCGTTGGTCAGGCGCCGGGCTTTTTTGGTTTTGAAATTGTACTCCCAAAGGTCGGTCTGGCCATTGGTTTGTCCGCTCACGACGATGCTCTTGCCGTCGGGGCTCCAGGCGGGGTTGCTGAACGAGGTCACCCCGGGGATGGTCACTTTCTGGGTTTTCTTCCCCTTGAATATGTCTTTGATCACCAACACGCTCTGGCCCTTTTCATACACATCGAAGGCGAAGCGCTTGCTGTCGGGGCTCCAGGTGCCTGCGCTTTCGATGGCGTTGAACTGGTCTATGTGCCCGTCAGAAACAGTACTGGATACTTTTTTGATGATTTTCCCTGTGCGGGCATCGGCGAGGAACAGGTCGGTGGTGAACAGGTTTTTTTCGGAAAGGAAAATAACGTACTTGCCGTTGGGGCTGAGCACCGGGCTGATGTTCATGGTGCCGGCATTGCCTTCGTCGATGAGCTTTTTGCCGGGCAAATCTTCTTTTTTCCCCTTGGTTACCCACTGGCCATAGTGGTTTTTCAGGCTAGTCCGCCAGTTTTCCGACAGGGAATCCACGGTGGTGCCGAGGGTGGCTGGCACAGCTACGGTCAGCCCGTATTTCGCCGTGTTCATAAACAAGGGCTTTATCGCCTCGTCGCCGTAAACGCCTGTGACATAAGCCCAAAACGCCTGGCCCCAGCGGTAGGGGAAGTATTTGAAGTTGTCGAGGTCTTTGATGCGGGGAACGTCGTCGTTTTGCACGGCATCGCGCATCCAAAGGGCTGTGTGAGGGTCGATGCGCCCGATGCTGAGGTATTCGGCCAGGCCTTCCACCATCCAAAGGGGTATGTTGGCCAGGTTTCGGATGCTGGTGGAGTCGCCGTTGATGACCATGTTGTACTGGAACGCGTGCACCAGTTCGTGGCCCAGCACGTGGTGTGTCTGTTGGTTGCTCACGGCCACGGGGAACACCACGCGGTTGCGCAAGCCCTCCGTTACGCCGCCGGTACCGACGCTGACATCGCCGCGTATCACATTGGTCTGCTGGAAGCCCGCGTGGTCGTTGTAGATGATGAGGGGGTTTTTGACAGTAAAAGAGTCTAGCAATACCTCTTTGTGCATGGCGTACCATACCTCTGCCGCTGCGGCGAGCTCTTTGAGCTTTTCCGGGTTGTCGAGGTAGTCGTAAATAACAAAGTGCTCCGTTTCGGTCACCTTGAATTTTTCCTGGTGGTAGCGGGGTTTGTTGCGGCCGAAGTATTGGGCTGAGGCATGGTTTATGGAAAAAAAGGACAGAAAGAGGGCGAAAATGAGTGTCCGGTTCATGTGTGAAAGTTTAAAAGGTAACTTAGCTTCCAAAGGTTTTGTTGGACTTAATATTGAGCCATAGGCAAGGTCTATAACACAAACAGACGCAAGAAGTATGAGTTTGAGATGTTAGGGATGCGTTAAATGCTGAAAAGGAATTGTTTTCAAGTTGTGCTCCGAGTTAGGCTGAGATTCTAACAAAATACAAAAAACTTATGCCAGTCCTAGATTTTTGAATTATTTTAGGTTAAAGATGTAAATGCCACTACCTTCATAAAGCTTAATCCAGTGCATAGAAATATTTTTCTGAATTTTGTGCGATTCAAGAATTTGGGATACTTTAGTGGGAGGAAGCGAAAAGTGCGTATATTTATGCATCACCAACAGGTGCAAACGACCAGCCTACCACGCTACTTCAGCCTGAAATGGGCAGTCTGAATGCGAAAAATCCTAGCTATTTTTGACGACAATGAGTGCAGACAAGAACAAAAATCAACCCTTAGCAGAGGTTTTCGGTTTTCCAATTGACAATCAATCGGAAAGGGCTGTTCGTTACCGTAAGGACAAGCTTTGTCCTTTCAACAACATCGTTTCAAATTGCACAAAAAACAGCATTGAATTTCCATTGGGAGTTTGCAGCCTGAACCCTAAAGAAAAACCTGTAATCATTTGTCCAATCCGATTCAGAGAAGATTGGAAAATCGTAAGTGATGCAGCAGCGTTTGTCTTTGACGATAAGACCACGTGGACACATGTTGGAGAAGTACGCCTAAATGACAAATTTGGCAAATCAGCAGGAAACATTGACTACGTATTGGTAGCCTATGACGACAATGGGCGAGTGCTAGACTTTGGCTCTCTTGAAGTCCAAGCTGTTTATATATCAGGAAATCTGACTGGACCTTTTTCAGCATATTTAGAAAAACCAACACCTGACTTTAGTTGGACACAAGCATTCAAATATCCAAAGCCCGACTACCTTTCATCATCAAGGAAACGGCTTGTCCCACAAATCATTGCCAAAGGCTCTATTCTTAATCAATGGAACAAAAAGCAAGCGGTAGCCTTGCAGACAGCATTTTATGAAACATTACCGCCTTTACCTGAGGTGGACAAAACGGAATCAGATTTTGCTTTTTTTCTCTACGATTTAGTTCCTGTCAAAAAAGAAAAACGGTTTGAGCTTATTCTTTCCAAGGTTGTTTTTACAAAATTTACTATTGCACTAGAGCAAATTGCAAAGTTTGAAGCTGGTTCAATAACTGACTTTACACAATTGCTTCAGAAGAAGCTTGACGCTAAGCGTTCGGGGGCATCTGAAAATGATAACCTTGAAAACATTGTTGCAAAATGAAAAACCAATTGACAATGTTTGACTTGGGTGAAAAAAATATTGAACCGGCAGTAATAAATGTTGCCTCCATTCCCCAACGCAGTCCGTTTCGTTATCCAGGCGGAAAAACATGGCTTGTACCAACCGTTAGACAGTGGTTAAGACAAGAGAATAAATCTGTTTCGGAACTAATTGAGCCTTTTGCGGGAGGTGGAATTGTAAGCCTGACTGCAGCTTTCGAGAAATTGGCAGAGCATATCACCATGGTTGAGTTGGACGAAGAAATAGCTGCGGTTTGGGAGGTTATCCTTAACGGGAAAAACAAATGGCTTGCTGACAAAATATTCTCCTACGAGTTGACCATTGAAAATGTAAAATCTGAATTAGAAAAACCTGATAAGAAACTCCATGATGTTGCTTTTTGTACCATTCTGAAAAACAGAATTTCTCATGGTGGAATTCTTGCCAAAGGCTCGGGCATGATAAAAAATGGTGAAAACGGGAAAGGTCTTGCTTCCCGATGGTATCCTAAGACTTTGCATGACAGAATTGTTGCCATCGGATACATTAAAGATAGGATTAGTTTTGTTACGGGGGACGCTTTTGTGGCACTGGAACAAAATCTAGACAACGAAAAAGCATACTTTTTCATTGACCCACCATATACAGTTGCGGGCAAGCGACTTTACACTTATTTTGACATTGATCATGAAAGGCTTTTCGCATTGACGGCTCAATTAAAAGGTAAGTTCATGTTGACTTATGACGACACAACTGAAATACGGCAACTTGCAGACAAATTTAGACTTGATTATAGAACAATTCCAATGAAGACAACACACCATTTGCAGAAGAATGAGATAATAATTTCCGACAACTTCTCATGGTGGACAGAAAACAACTGCAAGTAACAATGCCCTCTTTTCGATCAATGCAGCAGATGGAGGCGAACTGCAGAGTCTATTTCACCTCATACGGCATCCTCGCCACGATGCTCCTGCCCAACGTCACCTCATCGGCATATTCCAAGTCGCCGCCGAATGACACCCCGCGCGCGATGGCGCTCACCTGTACGCCCAGGGGCTGCAATTTTTTGCTTAAATAATAGATAGTAGTCTCTCCTTCGATGGTGGGGCTGATGGCCATGATGGCTTCTTTTAATGTTCCGCTGCGGGCGCGTTCGGCCAGGGATTCGATGTTCAGGTCGTTTGGGCCGATGCCTTCAATGGGGGAAATGATGCCGCCCAGCACGTGGTACAAGCCGCGGTATTGGGATGTTTCTTCAATGGCCATCAGGTCGCGCACGTTTTCCACGACACAAACCAGGCTGTGGTCGCGGCGGGGGTCGCTGCAGATATGGCATTGAGCAGCATCGGAAAAATTGTGGCAGGTGCTGCATTCCTGGATGCCCTCGCGCATGGCCGAAAGGGCTGTTGCGAACTGCTCTGTGGTCATTTTATCCTGCTTGAGGAGGTGCAATACCAGGCGCAGCGCCGTTTTTCGCCCGATGCCAGGCAGGGAGGCGAATGCTTCTACCGCTTTTTCAATGAGTTTTGAAGAAAAGGTCATGTCTTCGTTTTATTTTTACGCTGTTTGCGCACAGATATGATAACAATAGAAACGTTCCGGAAGTTTGCCCTATCGCTGCCTGAGACAGACGAGCAGCCTCATTTCGATATCATTTCGTTTCGGGTGAAAAACAAAATTTTTGCCACCATAAACAAGGCAGAAAACCGCGGGACGCTCCGTTTTTCCGCCGAAAACCAGGATGTTTTCACGGTCATCAGCAAAGGTGCCATTTTTCCCGTTCCCAACAAATGGGGACAGTATGGTTGGACGCATATTGACCTCACAAAAGCAGAATGGGCGCTCTGCCAGGATGCCATCCAGAGCGCCTGGTGCTTTGTGGCGCCCAAAAAATTGCTTGCCCAGCACCCCGAGCTGAATTTTGACGCAGCGTAGGTGACAAAAGTTTCTCACAACGGCACGACGACACAACGTCAAATACGTTTGGGCTGAAACTGTAGGGATGCCTTGCGGATTTCTCCGTTGTGTCGTGGTGTCGTGGTCAGAAACAAAATGCCTTCCATTCCAATGAAGCCGAAATGGTGGCAGTTATTGGAAGAAGACGTTTCGGGAAGACAGCCCGCTACTTGCCGTAAATCAGCTGCACCAGCCCACTTGAATATTGCTCCACTCCGATCAGCCGAAATGCCTTCCGCGCTTCCATCATGGGGAACAAGGGCTTCCCGCTGCCCAACAGCAAGGGGTGGACTGCCAGGTGCATCTCGTCTATCAGGTCGCGCTTCAAAAATTCTTCGAGCAGGGAAGCACCGCCAAAAAACCAGATATCGCCCTGTGTGCGCTGCTTTATCTTGTCCACTGCTTCCAGAATGTCGCCGCTCAACACAGCAGCTTTGCCGGCAACAGACCGCACAGTGTTGGAAAACACGTACTTCATTTTGTCGGGAAAGGCGTTCTCGTCGTGCTGCAACATGACCTCATAGCTTTTCCGGCCAAATACGATGGCATCGCAACGGGCCAGGAAGGCTGTCATGCCATAGTCTTGGTCGGTGAAGCACCAGTCGTATTCCCCGTTGGGGCCTTCGATGAAGCCGTCGAGGGAGAGGCAGAGGTTGAGGAGGATTTTTGACATGGTTGATTCAGATTTTATTGCTTTTTGCGGAAAACAAGCTTGCCGGCGTTTCCGCAGTTGATTTCAAGCGTTTCTCCCTGAATGGCATAGCTTTGGCTTTGGGCGAGCCATTGCAGGAACTGGTTTTCCCATTGCAGCGCAGGGCAAGCCATTTTGGTGCTGACGATATCTGAAACGCTGAGGCTGTTCCCGTCGTGGATGTACGGGCCGCTGAAACTGTTGCAGCCGCCGTTGCCGCTGGCTTTCCCTTCGAAAAACTTGACGGTAATGCTCACGTCGTTCGGGACAGCCTGGTTTTCTGCGCCGGAGACGAAGGCGGTCAATTGCCAATTGGTTGCCTCAAGGGTAATTTCGGCATCTTGCGGGCAAGCGCCTTTTGTGAACTTCGCAATGCCGGCGCACTGCGCGACACAGGCGTTGCCGTAGGTTTTGTTGTTGCAGCCGCACACGGGGTCGTATTGCATGGTGCATACGCAGTCGGGCTTGAGGTTTTCAACGCAGTCTTTGGCAGGGTTGCAGGCAATGGCGAGGAGCAGGAGAGCGGCAGTCGAAAGAGTGTTTTTCATGGATGGACAGGTTTTTGTGAAAGAAATTGATATGAATTGGGTGCTAAGTTCGTCGTGTCGTTGTGCCGTCGTGAGAAACTTCTTTACACCTCACGCCGCAGTCTGCCCCGGCAAGTCACGCGTGAGCTCCAGCGCTGCCGCCGTGATCTGGTTTCGGGTCACATTGGCATCGCGCCTGTCCAATATGCCCAACCTTTCCCCTCTTTCCAATTCCGACAAGCGCGCCTGCAGCGTCAACACTTCGCTGTTGTCCGGCATGGCTTCCCGCAGCAGTTTCAACGCATCGCCCAGCCTGGCCCTGGATATTAAATCGCGCACCTGTTGCGCGCTGATGTTTGTTTTGGGTTTATCGGGTTCCGGTTCGACAATACTTTCCCCGGTTTGGCTTTTGCTTGTAGGCAGCAAGCGCCTAATTTCCGCAACGATATCACTGTAGGCTTCGTCCTCGCTTTTGAAATCGGAGATCCAGCGGGCTTGGGAGGGCAATGTTTTTAGTTTTTCCAGGCCGGTGCCACCCATATCCACTTTTTTGGCCAGGATGGGCACCACCTTTTTGCCCGACTGCATGGCATTGGCCAGCAGATCATAGGAATAATCCGAGTTCAGGAGGTTAACGCTGACGATGGGCAGCACGTAATCGGCGGCGTTTATCTCGCCTTCGAGGCGCTTTTTCCAGTCTTCACCCGCAACGATGTCAGTCGCGCTGTTGAACACGCTGATGAGTTTGTTTATCCGTAGGATGGCTAAGTGTTTGTTCAAGGCCTTGCTGACGGTCTCGTCTTCCTGGCTGCAGAGGATAAAAAGTTTCATGGTACCTGGTGTGAAGGCGGATTCAAAAACGGGTGGTTCAGGGGCTGGGGGGGCGGTTTTTTCTCTGGGCGAATTTAGTTCGTTCAATTGTTGCAGCTTGTCCGCTATCCTCGACAAGGCATTTTTATCCTCGGTTTTTTGGTAAGCGGCGAGTGCCTGGTTCATGGCAGAAGCGGCGCTTTCGTAGGCGCCGTTTTGCTTTTCGGCATCACCGATGCGCTCGTAGGTGCTGGCCAGGTCTTCCTCGGATGGAGCCACATTTAGGGCATCGGCATAACATTCCACGGCCTGGGCGCTGTCATTCATAGCCATGTTCAGGTCGCCCAATTGTGTTAGGATTTCGAATTTCTGCGGCTTCAAATCTGCTTCGCGCGCGAGCTCCAGGGCAGAAAAAAGCTGTTTTTTAGCTTTTTCATATTCGCCCTTTATTTCTGCGATGGAGGCCAGCCCCAGGTACACTTCGATCATGTCTTCGCTGGCATCGCCGCTGAGTTCTTCTAAGAAGTCCAACGCCTTCACATAATGATTTTCAGCATCTGCAAAGTTTTGCAATTCGAGGTTCAGCTTACCCATGTCCATGTGCACAAAAGCCTGGGCAGCGCCGAAATCGAGGTTTGAATACAAAGAAAGGGCATCATTTAGCACTTCTTCCGCCTCTTTGAACCGCAGGGTTTCCATGTACAGTTTGCCCTGTTCGTGTTGGACATTGGCGCGCCCTGCCAGGTCGTTCAGGCTGTTGTAAATCTCCGCTGCCTCGCGCAGCGCCTGCTCGGCAGCCTCATAGTTGCGGTTCTCCCTTGCTGCAACACCTGCATCGTAAAACTCTCTGGCTTTATTGGACAAACTGCTGTCCGGGGACAGTGTTACATTCACCTTTGTACGCCCATTCAGCGGTACTTCCTCTGAATTGAAGCCCGTATAGTTGACAACCAGCACGGCCTCAGTGTTATTGACCTGCAATGCAAAATTGCCTTCAATATCTGTTATTGTACCGTTGGTTGTCCCCTTTTCTAATACCGAAGCCCCGATCATAACTTCACCGGCGCGGTCGGCGACTTGGCCGCTTATGACGGTTTGTTCGGAAGTTGGCGTTTCTTGGACAGGTTCTTCGCCCTGGGGTTGTTGGGATTGGATGTGAGCCCAAATATCGCGGATTAGTACGACACTACGCGCTGTTTGTGTTCTGCCCAAAATGCTTTGGTTTTCCAGGTATGCCCGGTACATGCCCACGGCTTTGAGGTCTTGGTTGAACACAGGTGCACCACCCGCACCTGGCAATTTTGATGCCTCGTCCACAAAATAGAGGTATTGATTTTCCGTTCCAAGCGCTTTCCCTTGTATGGTTTGGCGTTCTTTTCCAAAGGCATGATGCGACATCCACAATTTAGTGCCTGCATTCGGGATTTTATCCGTTTCGAGCTCGATAAAGCCCCATTGACTGAGCGGCGCGTCCTCCTGATCGATAATCTTGACCCAGATAAAATCAAGTTGGTCTATTGGGCTGTATATGAAGTCGTCTGGTGAAAGACGGTAGCTTGCAGTTGGTGGAAGGATTCCGGCTTCATTGAGCACAATGTTAAACACTGCCCTTAATTTAGGCAAATCTTCTGGGGTTTCGAAAAGATGTGCGCCTGTGAGTAAATAGTTGCCTTCCAGTAGAAACCCGGTGCCGCCTCCTCCACTGCCATCCCACATAACCCGGCACACCGCCCGGCTTTTTTGCCGTAAAGCCTCCAAAAAATTGACTTCCGCCAGTTCCTCCCTATTGCTTTTCAACTTGTTCAGTATCGCCTCGTCCAAAATCGGTTCCAGTTCTTTGAAGCCCGTCACCACCGCAATGGCGCCCAGACTGCGCAGGGTTTCCTGGTGTTTTTGCACATAATTGGGGTGTGTGAAGAAAACCACAGGCACCGCAACCCCTGCTTCCTGCAGCCGGGGCATCATCTTCATGCCCGCTTCCTTGTCGCCAAAGCGCGAGACATCGGAAATAATCAGGTCGAACGATTGCTTTTGCAGCGTTTCCAGCGCCCCGGTGGTGCTTGTCACGTTGACAAAGCGCAGGGACGGGTATTCCTTGCTGGCTTTTTCCTGAAAACTCCGGTTGTTGTTCGGCGTGTCGTCCACCCACAAAACCCAGAACTGCTTGATGGTTTCTGCGGGCATCTCCGGCAAGCTGCGGAACAAGCTTCGCCCCACGGCATCCTCGATGTCTGAAATCGCGACGCCTGCATCCAGCACATCCTTGCGCAATTTCTCCTGCATGGCTGCCAGGCGCTCTTTGTCGGGGTTTTCCAAAAGGGCGTAGCGCTCGTGGTCGAAAAGCGCTACTGTGTAAGCCCGGTCTTTTTCGGCGTAGGAGCCTTCCGGCGGTTTGTTCTCATCGAGTTGCAACACTTCCAGCAATTGCCGCCGCACCTCAGCAGCGTTGGCCGCCGGCAATCCCTGCCGTAATTCCCGTCGATAATCGGCCGGGATGTAGCCCAGCCGCAGCCATGCCAATCGGCTCAAGCGCAGGAGGTGCAGGTGCCAAAGCTGGGTGCGCTGCGACTCGTCTGGCACATCGGCGGCGGAAATGGCCTCGTCGTGCAGTATTTTGGTGAGTTGCCAATAAATTTCCGGATACACCGAAATGGCGCAGAGCCAGGTATAGCCTTGCCTCCCCAGGTATATTTTCAAGCTTTTGATATGTCTTTCGATGGTTTCCGCTGCGCCGTCAAAATCGTGGAAGCTGGGCTGGATGGGCTCAGGGCACTCTGTTTGCCAGTAATAAGGCTTGAAGGATATGCGGTTTTGCCATTGCCCCATCAGGCTGCCCAAACCGGCTACGTTGGCGGGCGCCACCGGGAACAACTGGTGCAGGGCCTGTTCGGCATCGCTCCAGAGCGCGGTGCTGCGGGTGTTGAGCATGGCCACGGCGGCCCAGTTGTCGCGCAGCTCGAAGGCCAGGGCGGAAGGGTAACGGTGGATCCTGGTGCTGACTTGCTCGGGCTTGCTGCCCGGCTCCCGGGTCACGGCGAGCAGCCCGTCGGGTTCTCCGACAAGTATGAGCCTGCTTTGCGCAAAGCTGGCGTTCAGCCGGTCGATGGTGGTGTAGCTGGCGGGGTCGCGGCGCTGTTTCCAGCATTTTTGCGGTGTGCGGTCGTAGAAATAGTATTCCACGTCGAGGTCGCGGCGCTGGAGTTCTATGGCGAGGTCGGCATAAAAACCCGCCAGGTGGTCGCGCGCGCTTTTCTGCTCGATGAGGAACAGGTACTGCGGGGCTTTTTTGCGGCGGCGGCGGGCAAAATGGGGCGCTCCGCCTGCCTCAATGGTTTTTTTTATGGTGCTGGGGATGTCCCATTCTTCTGCGCCGGTCAGCTCTTTTTCCCGCAGGGGGCGCACTGCCGCTTCCAGTTCCGGCAGGTTCCAGGGGCGGTATCCGTCGTCGCGGAAATTCAGCTCCACGGTGATGGGGCCGGAGCGGGCGGCTTTCACGGTGTCGCTGCGGTGGCTGCCTTTTGCCGGTTCTTTGGCTACGGGCCTGGGGCTTTCTTTTTTGGCTTCTTCCGGTATTTTTGGCGCCGGGGTATCTGGTTTATTATCGGTGGGAGCGGCAGTTTCTGCAATCGAATCTGGCAGGAAGCGGGCCACAAAAGCCTCAAAAATCTCGTAAAACTTGAGCTGTTCGGTTTCGGATTGGCAGACGAGCGCCGAAATTTTGAATTTCAATTGCTCGGGCGAAGTCTCCTGGGGCAATTGGTTGAGCAGCGCCAGCAGCCGCAGGCGCATGGGCGGGCCTACGCGGTCGCGCGCGAAGCCCGCTGCCACCAGCTGGTCGAGCAGGGCATCGAGGCGCAGCAGCAGTTGCTGCTCTGTGGGCGATATGTTGGGCTGCTCAGGCATTTCGTTTGCGTTCGGCGATCACTTTTTCCATGTATTTCCGCGCCGCGGTGAAATACATTTCCTGGCTTTCAATTGGAAATTCATCGGTGTCGAGGGTGCTTTCGAACACCTCGTCGTGCCATTGGTACAGGTCGCCCTCTTCTATCATGGGCAGTTTGTCGAAATACTCCACGCGCTCGGGGAAGTCTTTTTTCAGGGCGGCGTACAGTTTGCCGAAATTTTCGAGGGCTTCCTTTTGTTCGGGCCGGTTGCTGTGCACGAGGAAGAACAGCACGACGATGCGCTCGCTGATCTGCTGGCGCATGGTGGCGCTGTATTCGTCGAGGTAAAACCGGAAAAGCTTTTCGATGCCGTCTTTCCAGAACGGCTTGTAGATTTTGTGGCAGATGAGAAAAAGCGTGTCGTCGCTGAATTTCTGCCCGCTGGTATTGAGCAGTTGTTCCCGGTAAACCTCCTGCAGGTGCAGCAGCGGCTTCTTTTCGTCGCCGGGCAGGTCGAAAAAGTCGGCATCTGGGAACCTGAGGGCATCGACGCGGGGCGTGAAACCGCTGCCAATCTCCGGCACCACGTATTTTTCGAAGCGCTGCAAAAGCTCTGGGATGCCGTCGGCGTTTTGGCCGTTGACAAAAATGAAATTGGGCTCGGGGAATTGGCCCTGCACCTTGCCGCGCAGGATGTTGCGCAGCGCCCGCGCCTGTGGCTCGCGGTCGCAGAGCAGGTAGCAGTCGTCGTGGAACAGGCCGCCGCTGACGGGCTTGTGCCTGTCCAGGTCGGTGAAGGGGCTGGGGGGCTGGGCCGGCGCCTCCGTCTGCCATTGGGCGAAGGTTTGCCCGAGCACTGCCGGGTCGCCGTCGAGACGGTAAATCTCTTTGGGGGTGTAGGCTGTCACGGTGAAGTTGCCCCGCTTTGCCGGGTGCAACAGGGCGTCGTTTTTGAGCATGCCATTGGGGTCGAAAAGCTGGGTGTTTTCCTTGCTCTTGAACGATAGCAGGGAGTCGTCGAAGGCTTTTTGAAGGCTCAAACTTGATTCGCTGTCGAAAAACTTGTGGTAGAAAAGCTTAGCAAAGGCAAAGGCATAGTTGTCGTCTAAGGGCAAGGTGGTGGAAATAACGGCCGGTATCCCTTGCGCGCGCAGGAAGGCCGACTGGTCTTCGGTGGAGCAGCCGTTCAAAAAAACGAGGCGCATGGCGCGTGTGTCCTGGGCGATTATCTGGGAAAAAAACTGCATGTTGGTCATTGACACCTTCTCCGAAAATTCGTCGTTCAGCTCTATGGAAGCGCCGCCCGCGTGCCCGGCAAAGTGGAAGATCAGGATGTCCTTTCCTACTTTGGTGATCCGGTCTTCCAATTGTGTTTGGCTCACACCGGTGAGTGGGTCGATCTTGCAGCGGGTTTTTTGCACCAACGCGGTGATAGCCTTCAACTCCTCTGTCACTTGCAGCGGTTTGTCCTGGTTGAAAGAATATGCCACCATGATGGTATCGGCCATGGCAAGTCGGTTGAAAAGGCGGTTGTCGATAAGGTTCAGGTTGCCGGAGCGGGCATGGATTTGCCTAATTTCTCCAAATCCTCCTTGTTTTTCAGCAGCACGGGCATGGTGTCCCAGAGGTCCTGGAACACAGCGGGGTCGGGCTTTTCTTTTTTCCTTTCCTGAAGCAGCTTGTCCCAGTCCACTTTCCGGCGCTCTAAGCTTTCCATCCATTTGATGAGCTCGGCAGTGGCCGGCTTTTTGATGGGCCCCATTTCTCGCAGGGTTCGGAAAAAGTCCACGACAGCGTCCAGGTGTTTCATGTAGCTGTCGCTGACTTTGGCCTTGGCCCGCAGTATCTTTTTCAGGTCGTCCTTGTCGGGGAAAGGGATATGGTAGAACACGCATCGGCGCAGAAAAGCATCGGGCAGGTTTTTTTCGGAGTTGCTGGTGAGCAGCAGGAAAGGCGGTGCGATGGCGGCTTTCTCGTCCTTGGCTTGCCGCGGCAGCCGGATGTTGTCGTTGGCATCCAGGTCAATGTTTTTTCTGCCGAAAATTGCCGAAAAGTCAAACGTGTCAAAGTCTTTCCGGGTAGCTTCTTCTACCCTGAAAGCGAATTGCTCGAACTGAAACAGCACGTCGTTGGGGAAATCGCGGGGGGCTTTGTCGATTTCATCTACCAGCACCACCGCGCGCGGGGCGCCTTCTTTGGCTTGCAAAATCGCTTTCCCCATTGCCTCGAACGTGATAAAATCCAGCGGATTGGGTTTTTCAGCCCGGCTGCCGAAGTGCCGGATGGCATCATAGCGGTAAAAAAGGTCTTTGGCCTGGGAAGTCGTTTTGGTATCGAAACGAAATAGCGCTCCGCTGTTGAGCATTTCCGGGCCGGCGATCCATTTGGCAAGTTCTGTTTTCCCCGTTCCAGGTTCGCCCGTCACCAGCAGGGGCATGTGCAGGTCGCGGGCCACTTCTACTGCCGCGCGCAGCCCAGGGTCGGGGAAATAGCTGTTTTCGTTCATGATGAGGTGGTGGATTGTTTAGGGCAAATGTAAAAAAAAAAGGTTTCTGGTTTCGGGTTTCGGGTTTCAGGTTACACAAGTTGCTCGTGGCCTTGAAACAGGATTTCAGAACACAACAGATTTTATAAACCTGAAACCTGAACCCCGAAACCCGAAACCTGAAACCCTATTTTTCCCAAGCAGGCCCAACCTCCAGCACCAACACTTCCCCCGTCGCCGGGTGCACGACCTTCAAGCGCTCGGCATGGAGCATCACCTCGTGCTCTTTGAGCGGCTTTGCACCGTAGGCCACATCGCCCACCACGGGGCAGCCGATATGGGCCAGTTGGGCACGGATCTGGTGGAAGCGGCCGGTGACGGGGCGGATTTCCAGTTCGGCCTGCTCGCCCATCATTTTAAGCAGGGTATAGGAGAGCGCGCATGGCTGGCTGCCATGTAGCTGGGTGTCTGAGACGATGGCTTTCCTGCCGTCTTCCGATTTCTTCAGGAAATGTTCCAGTGTCCCGCATGTTGGCACGGGCGCTTTTTCCACGATGGCTCGATAGGTTTTTTCCGTTTCCCGCCGCTCAAACTGGCCCATCAGGTAGGTGAGTGCGGCTTTTGTCTTGGCAAAAACCAGCACGCCGCTGGAAGCTCGGTCGAGCCGGTGCACCGAGCGGAGGTATGGGGTGGGTTTCTGTTGTTTGGCCGTGGCGTTTTTTTGCAGGCTGTCTTTGTAATACGACATAGCCTCCGTTTCGGCGGAAGGGTGCTTGTGGGTGCCGCTTTCGGTGGAAAGGCCCGCAGGCTTGCAGATGGCGAGGAGGAACTGATCTTCAAAAATGATGTGCATGGGTGTCGGCGTGCAATGGGAACAGTTTGATTCTGGGGCAAAGGTTTGTCGCAAAACGCCAAACATTGCTGCAATTTGCGCATAAAAATAAATTAGCTTTGCGTTCGTACTCCAGAAGGCGCATTTTTATGTTTAAATTCGTGAAAATGAAGCTGCTCTTTGCCCGCTTTCCCCTTTTTGCCTGCCTTTTTGCCGCCTCAGCTGTGTTGGCACAAACCAATGTGACGCACCTTTCGACGGTCACCTTCAGCAACCAGCGCCTGTCGAATGTGTGGGGCTACACCGCCTCGAACGGGGCGGAATATGCCCTTGTCGGCGGCTTCCAGGGCACCACCATTATCGATATCTCCAACCCTTCTTCGCCGGTGACCATTACCAGCATCGCAGGCCCCAACAGCGATTGGCGGGAAATTAAAACATACCAAAACTATGCATATGTGGTATCGGAAGGCGGCGGCGGCGTGCAGATCATCGACCTTGGCAATCTGCCGGGCAACAACCTCCCCAACTACAACTATTATTGCAACGTGCCGGGCTTTGGCAACATGAACAAGGGCCATGCGCTGCATGTTGACGTTACTTCCGGGTTCCTCTACGTTTACGGCAGCAACATCAACAGCGGCAGGCCCGTCGTCGTCAACCTCGAGCCAGACCCCTACAACCCGACTTATGCGGGCCGGCTCGCCGCGCTCGGCTACGCGCACGACGGCTATGCCGACAACAATTTTATGTATGCCGGACATATCTATGCCGGGCTTTTCTCCATTGTTGACTTCACCAACAAGTCGAGCCCGGTAGTGGTGGCTACCCAGCCTACCCCCGGCGCTTTCACCCACAACACCTGGCTTTCCGGCAGCACCCTTTTTACCACCGATGAGGTCAGCAATTCGTATCTAACATCTTACGATATTTCCAATACCAGCAATATCCGGGAGTTGGACCGCATCAGGAGCAACCCCGGCTCCGGGGTGATCGTGCACAATACCTACATCACCAGCACCAATTACGCGGTCACGTCCTGGTACAAAGACGGCTTTACCATCGTGGACGTTGACCGCCCGGCCAACATGGTGCAGGTAGGCAACTACGACACCTATCCGAACGATTCGGGCACAGGCTTTGAAGGCTGCTGGGGCGTTTACCCTTATTTCCCTTCTGGCACCATCATCGCTTCCAATATCCGGAAGTTCAACACGAACGACGGGGAGCTCATGATCTTTTCCCCAAATTATGTGCGCGGCTGTTACCTCGAGGGGGTGGTGCGCAACACAGCCGGCGTGCCGCTCAGCAACGCCCAGGTGGAAATCATCAACACCAGCGCCTTAGAATACGTGAACAACATCGGGGAGTACAAAATGGGATTGCTCGCCCCCGGCACCTACACAGCCCGTGCCAGCAAACAAGGTTATTTCCCCCAGGAGATCGCCGTCAGCCTCGGCACCGGGCAGCTGACGCTCCAGGATTTCTCGCTGCAGCAAATACCCCTTCCTGTGGAACTGACAAGGTTCGAGGTGCAAGCGGAAGACTACACGGCGCTGCTTCGCTGGGAAACAGCCTTGGAGCAGAACAATGCAGGATTTGAGGTACAATATGCACCTGACGCATTGTCGTGGGAACCAATCGGCTACGTGAATGCCAGCGGGCAGGCAAGCGGCAGCTATGCGTTCCGGAGCAAGTCCCTGAAACCGGGCGTGCATTATTTCAGGTTGAAACAAATGGACTTGGATGGGAAATTCAAGCTGACCGATTGGGCATCCTGCCGCATCGAGCGTGGAGGGCTGCAACTGGCGCTGCAACCCAATTTGGTACAAGACCAAAGCACCCTGAAAATCCATGCCGCCCAATCAGGGGATGTGCATGTCGAACTGTTCTCTGCCAGCCTGCAATCCCTGGGGCAGCAATGGACTTTCAGTGTGGAAAAAGATTTTGAAACGGCGTTGCCCTTGCAGCACCTGCCCGCCGGGAAATACTTTTTGATGGCACACAGCGGTCAGGAGCGGGCTGGTATCGCCTTCCTGAAACAATAAAGGCTATTCTTTGCCTTCAGGGCCCAACACCTTGCCGACCCCTCTCATGGCGCCGCCTTTGTGGGTTTTGCCGTTGACCTTGACCTCTACGGTATAATCGTAGGTCTTGCCCGTTTTGGCATCGGTGTAGCTTTCCTTTTTGATCTTGATGGTCATGGCGCCCGTAACCGTGTTGGCAGAGCCTGGCGGCACATCGTAGGTCCAGGTGTCCCCTTTGATTGCCGGAGCTACCCAAGGGCAGAACCAAGCGGCGTTTTCGCTGGGGTTTTGGTAAAAAATGCCCCCTTCGTAGTGGCTGATCTCGATGTCCCATTCGGGATCGGAACCAAAGCACCAAAACTCGAACGGCACCCCGGTCGATTTCACCAGTTCGGGGGTTTTGGCCACCATGGAATCGATCCGCATGATGTCGAACACTTTGAAGCCCGTGCTGCCCGTTCTGGTGAACTTGCCCGTCAGCACGGCATACACCGACTCCGACATGTAATGGCATGGCGCGACTGCACGCGCGTATGCTGTGTCCAGCATTTTCGTCTGATCGGTGATCTCGTACATGGTGTTTTTCTTGTAGTCTAAGAACCCGTTGCGCCCAAAGCTCTGGATGAACAAGCCCTTGATCTGCACCGTACCATCGAGGTTGACGTTTTGTTGGGCTCCGGTGCCGGCAGTAGGGCCGCCCCCGGCATCGCCTGTAGCGTCTTGTTGTTTAGGATTGTTCTTGCAGTGGGCCAAGCTGGCTGCCAGTGCCAAAAGCAATAAGAAGTTTTTCATGTGCAATTGTTTTTTAAGGCGCAAAGGTAGCCTGATTGTGCGTTTGCGGGAATTTAATGGGCATGGAAAAGTGCGGATATGGTCTTTTTAACACGAAGTTTGTCAGACTGCTTACCTTTGCAGCTTCCATTGATGTTTTGGGCTAAAAAGCCCTCGAAACAAAGTCTTTTCACATCGCAAGTCAAATTTTCCAACAATATGGTGGGCAGTCTAACCCAAAAGAGCGCAAAACTCAAGCGCATTTTTATTGAACCCAAACTTCCTGAAACCCTCAGCCCCCTCGCCAACCTGGCCCAGAACCTCTGGTGGTCCTGGGACCACGAGGCCATCGAACTGTTCAAAAGCATAGATGCCCAGGCCTTTGAGGCGCATCATTGCAACCCGCTGGCACTGCTCGATGAATTGAGCACGGAGAAAGCGCAGGCATTGATTGCCGACAAGCAGTTTATTGCCAAAATGAAACAGGTACACGGCCGTTTCCAAGCTTATTTGAACGAAGCGCCGAAAAAAAAGCAGCCCCAAATAGCGTATTTCTGCATGGAGTACGGCCTTCACCAGTCGGTTCGGCTGTATTCGGGAGGCCTGGGCGTACTTGCCGGCGACTATCTGAAAGAAATCAGCGACCGCAATGCCAATTTCATCGCAGTAGGCTTGCTGTACCGCTACGGCTACTTTCAACAGGGAATTTCCATGAGCGGCGAGCAAATCCATACCACGGAACCCGCCAAATTTACCCAACTCCCCATCCAACCCGTGCGCGACGAACGTGGGGAATGGATCAAAATCCACGTCAACCTCAGCGGGCGCACCGTATGGGCAAAAGTGTGGGAACTGCCGGTTGGCAGGATGCCCCTCTACCTGCTCGACACTGATATTGACGACAATGCCTGGGAAGACCGCAGCATTACACACCAATTGTACGGCGGCAACAACGAGCACCGGCTCAAACAGGAGTTGCTGCTCGGTGTCGGCGGGCTGCGGGCGGTCAAAGCCATGAAAATCGAGCCCGACCTTTTCCACCTCAATGAGGGACATGCCGCCTTTCTGGGTCTCGAACGCCTGCGCAACTACATGAAAGAACATGGCTTGAGCTACCATGAAGCCCTTGAAGCAGTGCGCACCACCCAGCTCTTTACCACCCACACACCCGTCCCTGCAGGCCACGATACCTTTTCGGAAGCCATGCTGAAGGAATATATTTTTGAGTACACCTATGCACTCGACATTTCCTGGGACGACCTGATGGGCCTCGGACGGGTGCACCGCGACAACCACGAAGAACTTTTTAACGTGAGCCACCTCGCCATCCGAACCTCCCAGGAAGTAAATGGCGTGAGCCGCCTGCACGGAGCCGTGAGCCAAAAGATGTTCCGCGAGCTAAACCCCGATTACCACCACGCAGAAAGCCATATCGGGTACGTGACCAACAGCGTGCATTTCCCAACCTGGGTAGCGGGCGAGTGGCTCGATTTTTACCAAAAGAAATTGGGAGAAGGCATTTTACAGCAGCAATCGGACAAAAAACTGTGGCAAAAAATCCAAAAAGTGTCTGCCGGTGAAATCATGGATATCCGGCGCTTGCTGAAAAAACGCCTGCTCGACTGGGTGCGCAAAAGCCTTGCCGACGACCTGATGCGGCGTGGCGAAAACCCGCGCAGCACCTTTGAAACAGTGAATGCAATCAAAGACGGTGCCCTCGTATTTGGCTTCGCGCGCCGCTTCGCCACCTACAAACGCGCCACCCTGCTCTTTTCCAACGAAGCCCGTTTGGCTGAAATCGTGAACAACCCCGGTAAGCCCGTGATTTTCCTTTTTGCCGGTAAAGCACACCCTGCCGACAAAGGAGGCCAGGAGTTTATCCGCCTGATTTACAACATCACGAAAAACCCGCTTTTCAGGGGCAAGGTTATTTTCCTGGAAAATTACAGCATGGAAATGGCCAAACTGCTCACCCAGGGCGTCGATGTGTGGCTCAACAACCCAACGCGGCCCAAGGAAGCATCCGGCACCAGCGGCATGAAAGCCGTGATGAACGGCGTGATGAACTTCTCCGTGCTGGATGGCTGGTGGTGCGAAGGCTACAAGCCCGGAGCCGGATGGTCTTTGCCAGAACTGGATACCTACGAAGACCCGGCACTGCAAAACGAATTAGACGCAGAAACAATTTATAACCTGCTCGAAAACGAAATCGTGCCAGCGTATTACGACCAGGATGAAAACGGCATCAGCGAAAGCTGGGTGCAACACATCAAAAACACCATTGCTGAAATAGCCCCCGAGTTCGTTATGGGGCGCATGTTGGACGACTACCAATCCCGGTTTTATGGAAAACTTTGGGAGCGCAGCCAGCATATCCTCCGCGACAATTTTAAAGAAGCACGCGAATTGACCGCCTGGAAAACACGGGTAAAAAACGCATGGAAAGCCATTGAACTCATTGACCTGCAAGCTCCTGACACCTTTAACCACTCCTTGCCGCTCGGCTCCACGTTTGAGGCCAGCGCCCGCTTGCACCTGCAAGACCTGTCGCCCAACGATCTCGGCGTAGAAGTTGTTTTTTACAAAAGGTTGTCGGAAGACGAAATGGAACTGCTTTTTGCCCATGAAATGACGCTCAAAGACAGCCACGGCGCCGAAGCAACCTATACCTGTCAGTTCAACCCCAACACCGCGGGAGTGTTCGAGTACGGGTTCCGGGTGTTCCCGAAGCATAAGTTGTTGCCACATCGGCAGGATTTTGGGCTGGTACGCTGGCTGTAGGAGTGCGGAGTGCGGAATGCGGAGTGCGGAGTGCGGAATGGGCGCGCCATTCGACATTTTTCTTGGTATTGATCGCTGGCGCTTTTGGTGAAAAGGTCGCTCGGTAGAGTGTCTGCAAACAAAACCTTCACCCGCCATCAAGACAATGTTTGTCAATACATTGATAGTCAACACAAAGTGGTTGTGAAAACAGTAATCGCAAAATCATTTGAAAATCAGATGTTTTTAATCACTCAAATCATACAAATCACCTTAATCAGCGTAGAATTGCATTAACTTTGTTTTTTAGGTCAATGCCTGAAATAAACAGCCGCTATTTATTCTACAAAATGCAGTTTTTGAACAAATTCCTCCTGCCTGCCGGGCTCCTGTTGCACTTGGTGTCCTCGGCGCAGCGTGTACCCCAAACCGGCATTTTGTTGTTCCAATGCAGCAAAAACAGCGAGGGCGTTTGGCAGGCAGCTGCCCCGCAGTACCTGACAGCCTTTAACCCAAAAGGCTACAACAACCAGCCTAAGTTCTTCACAGACAATGAATTATGGTTGACAGTGCAAACGCCGGACGATACTGCCCAAACGGAAATTTATGCGCTTGACCTTTTGTTGAAAAAAGTAAACCGTGTGACGGCCACGCCCCTGACCGCCGAATATTCCCCAACACCCATGCCCGGCGGCAAACGCTTCTCTGCCGTCAGGGTGGAAGAAGACGGACACCAACGCCTCTGGTCTTTCCCCCTCGATCGCTCCGACAATGGCCGGCCGGAATTCCCGCTGCTGCTCAATGTCGGCTACCATTGCTGGCTACGCGATACCATGGCGGCATTTTTTATTGTCGGGGAAAATGGGGCGGCGCATACGCTACAGGTTGCCGGTACGCGGGCGCAAAAACCTGTCCGCATCGCTACCAACATCGGGCGCTGCCTGGCACATACTGCCGATAACAAATTAGCGTTTGTTCAAAAACCAACGGAGCAAACCTGGTTCATAAAAACCTGGGACCCTGTGACCAATGCGCAAGAAATCGTCATAAAAACACTTGCAGGCTGCGAAGACTTCGCCCTGATGCCTGATGGGACCTACTTGATGGGCGAAGGCGCCAGGCTCTATTTTTTCAAGCCTGGCCGTGATGCAGATTGGCGGCAAATGGCCGATTTAAACAAATACGGGGTGAAAAAAATAAGCCGCCTCGCTGCCGCGAAAGATGGCAAATTGGCTGTGGTGGTAGAATAATTTTACATTTGCAAAACATTAATCCAAATTCATTCAACATACATGCCATTCGGAATTTTTTGGAAAATTGAAACCAAATAAATTCAACATGATAGTAAATACACCACGACTCAGCACCCTAACCCTGTTCCTGTTCATTGCCGCACAGCCCCTTATTAGCCAAAACAAATGGTACGATTGCTCCCGGATTTTTGTCTCCCCCGACCAAAACTACGGCCTAAAATGCTCCACCGAAGCAGGTAACGCCGGATGTTCCGTTACCGTACTCAGCCTGATGGGAAAAGGCATTACCGATTCTATTATTGTTAGCCGCACCTCCGCGAAAACATGCGCACAACCCCGTTTTTACTGGTCAAAATCAGCACCACTGCTGGTCGTTGAAACCAGCAAAGGCGTTTTTGGCTGTGATGGCGCACGCGTCACCCAGGTTTATGACCTGGAAAAGAAAGAAATGCTGCACGCCACCGATGGCCAATTATTCCTGTACGATGAAAAACGCGACCTTGTAATCCTCTACAACGGGCACGAAGAGCGCGACCTGCAGAGTGGCGACCCTAAATTTTGGTTCAACCTCGATGCCTACTACATCAATACCAACGTCAAATTGCCGATCTGCTCGCTGGAAACCTACCCGGTTACTTGCAGCGACGATTTCGAGCTGAAATTTGACCGGAACAAACCCAACATGGTGAGCATCTTCTTTTTGGACAACCAGAACAGGATGAAGAGTTCTGAGTTCAAGATTCAGTATTAGGCTCGGTTGGTTTGGAAAGGCGCTAAAAGTTAAAACTTTGAGCCCAAACAGCGCCTGCGCCCCAGGCTAAAGCCGTACTTTTGCCGACAATTTTTTCAGAAATGTCGACAGCCCTCAGCACTTTCCAACAAGCCATCACCACTGGCATACCCACCCAACTCCCAGCGCCCAAACCCCTCGATCCGCATGTCAGCCATGCGCCGCGCCGCGTGATCGAGGGCGTTTTGTCCCAAAAAGACAAAGAGCTGGCCCTGGCTAATGCCCTGCGCTATTTCCCTGCAGCATGGCATCAGGAATTGGCGGCAGAGTTCGCCTACGAGTTGCAGCGCTATGGCCGCATCTATATGTACCGGTTCAGGCCAGACTACGCCATGTATTCCAGGCCACTAGCCGAATACCCCGCCCGTTGCCGGCAGGCCGCCGCCATCATGCTCATGATCCAGAACAACCTGGATTTGAAGGTGGCCAAACATCCCCACGAATTGATCACGTATGGCGGCAACGGCGCCGTTTTCCAAAACTGGGCGCAATACCTGCTCACCATGCAATACCTCTCGGAAATGACCGAAAACCAGACGCTCGTGCTGTATTCCGGCCATCCGATGGGCTTGTTTCCCAGTCACCCCGATGCCCCGCGCGTAGTCGTTACCAACGGCATGATGATTCCCAACTATTCCACCAAAGACGACTGGAACCGCTACAATGCCCTGGGCGTGACCCAGTACGGGCAGATGACCGCTGGCTCCTTCATGTACATCGGGCCGCAGGGCATCGTGCACGGCACCACCATTACCTTGCTGAACGCCGGGCGGAGGATCGGCCTGGGCGACGATCTGGGCGGGCGCGTTTTTGTTACGTCCGGCCTGGGCGGTATGAGCGGCGCACAAGCCATCGCAGCGGTCATTACGGGCTGCGTGGGCATCATTGCAGAAGTGGACGGCGAGATGGTGCAGCAGCGCCTCACCGATGGGTACATTAAAAAAGAGCATGTTTTCAGCGACTTAGATGCCTTGATAAAAGCCCTGGAGCAGGCCCGGGTCAGCAAAACTGCCCTCACCCTCGTCTATCACGGCAACATCGTCGATTTGTGGGAGCGCTTCGTGCGCGACAACATAAAAGTAGAACTGGGTTCCGATCAAACCTCCTGCCACAACATCAACGACATGGGTTATTGCCCGGTTGGCTACACTTTTGAAGAGGCAAAAAAGTTGTTGATCAGCGACAAACCCAGGTTTCTGGAGGAAATCCGCAAAACCTTGTGCCGCCACATAGATGCGGTCAACACCATGGCCGAGCGGGGCATGTACTTCTGGGATTACGGCAACGCATTTTTAAAAGAGGCGGGCGACGCGCGGGCTGATGTCTGGAAAAACGAGGCAGAGGGCATTTTCAAATATCCCTCCTACGTGGAAGACATCATGGGCCCCTTATGTTTCGACTACGGTTTTGGCCCTTTCCGCTGGGTATGTTGTTCGGGCGACATCAAAGACCTGCAAACAACCGACCGTATTGCCGGCGATGTATTGGAAAAAATGCTGGCGGAAGCGCCGGATGAAATAAAGGGCCAGATACGCGACAACCTGAACTGGATACGGGCGGCGGAGCAAAACTTGCCCGTGGTTGGTTCACTTTCCCGCATTTTGTACGCCGATTCGGAGGGCAGGATGCGCATCAGCAAGGCTTTCAACGATGCCATTGCAAGCGGAATACTGAAAGGCCCGGTTGTGCTGGGCCGCGACCACCACGACGTGAGCGGCACCGATTCCCCTTTCCGGGAAACAGCCAATATTTACGATGGATCGCGCTTCACAGCAGATATGGCCGTGCACAACGTGATTGGCGATTCTTTCCGGGGCGCCACCTGGGTGAGCCTGCACAACGGCGGCGGCGTAGGCTGGGGCGAAGTCATCAACGGCGGCTTCGGCATGGTGCTCGACGGCTCCCCGGAGGCCGACCGCCGCTTGCACAGCATGTTGTTCTGGGATGTGAACAACGGCATCTCGCGCCGCGCCTGGGCACGCAACCCCCACGCGATCAGCACCCTGAAAAGGACGATGGAGCAGTATCCGGAATTGAAAGTCACACTGCCGAATTTGGCAGATGAAGCGCTCATAAAAGCCGCATTATCCCCAAAGCCGCCCCACCAATCACAGCCCTGAAGGAGCGACATCATTAACTTCGGGCGGCGCCCGAAGCCTAACTGAACATGAACAACATAAGAATCGCCACCGGCAGCAGCAACCTGGAGCGCTGGCAAGCAGCACACACCCAGGCAGCACTTGCCCGCATCGGCCAGGCAAGCGAAATCGTGCATTTCAACGGGCAAATCGGCGCTTACGATGCCATCGCGGCAGCGCTACTCGGTGGAGAAGCCGATATTGCGGTGCAGGCCCTGGATAAAGTTCCCGTAGAGCAGCCGGAGGGCTTGGTCATCACTGCTGTATCGCAACGGGACGACCCTGCCGATTGGCTGGTACTGCGCAAGGAGGCATTTGTGCCTTCGGAGATTTTCAAGGTCAGGAAAGGCGGTGTTTTGGGATTTGCGCACCTGACCCAACAAGCGCAGATGCTGGATTTTCGCCACGATGTACAAATGGATATGCCCGAAGCCGATACCATGGCACGCCTCGAAAAACTCCACCAAAGCGTTTATGACGGCATTTTCCTGGCAGCAGCCGATGCAAATCGCCTGGGGGTCGACCTGTCTGCCTATAATATTGTGGTGCTAAGCCCAAGAGAGTTTGTGCCTGCTGCCGGTCAAGGTATATTGGCCTGGGTCTGCCACCGCGACGACCTGCCGACGCGCCGGATATTCAGGCAAATACATCATCCGGAAGTTTCAGCTTGCAGCAATGTGGAGCGCCGGGTGCAGCAGCTGATGGCAGCCGCAACCGCGCTTGCCGTGCATTGCGAGCGGGATGCGGCAGGGAATTTTCATGTCAGCGCGGCTTGCCAGTGTGATGGGGAGATGCGGAGAAAGTACCTGTCTTTCAGCACCAGTATTGGGGTGGCGGAGAAGGTTGTAAAGCAACTACGGAGTGCCTGAAAGTTAATACTCCAACTCCAAAAACGTGGTGTCCCTATATTGGCAATCAACTTTAAAGGACGATACGTTTCCACTGGATGGTAGAATCAGCTCATCATTCACTTTATACAAGTAATAATGGCTGGAAAATGATCCATTAAAAGCTGGGAGAAGGATTTCTCCCGTTGTATTTTGCGGTACTATGAGGAAGTAAGGTTTATCGTCAGCGCCATAGGTGAGCAGCTTATAGGCGCCGGATTTGTTGTTCGCTTTGATTTTTACCCAGGCGTAGGGGACTAATTGTAGTTCAACTACATTTTCCGTATTGTTCTGCAACAAGGAGTTCGTGGCTAGCCCATGGGTTACATCGTGGTAGTTTTCTTTGTTTGTATACACAACGATGGGGTAAGGAGAATCAAACCTGAAATAGCCATTTTTATCCGTGGTAGTGCTGTCGGTTACCCACGGTCTGTTTTCCTGAGATGAACTATTGAGGTCAAAGTGGTAGTTTTTGTCCTTATGACTGGCGTAGGTGTATTTTCTAAGGTAAACCCTTGCGCCTTCAACTGGTTCCTGGTTGTCAAAGGCGGTAACATGTCCGCTAACACTTCCAGCATCTTCTTTTTTACAGGAAAACGGCATAAGGAGGATTAATAAAGCTAAAACATAAAAAAAGGTTAATTTTTGCATGTGCCATTCATTTTAAGGATTTTAAAGCCAAATCAGAATGCCATGAACATTTGCAGGCATTGAAATAAACCTACTATGCAGGGCTTGAAGGCATTTGTTTTCGAAATTACGACCTTTTTAAGAACTTACCTAATAACCTTCAGAGCAGCAAATCGCAATAGCTGCCGCCAGTCTTACATTGTTCAACACCAGTTGCACATTTGCCGCCAGGCTTCTTCCGCCACTAAGATTTTCAATTTTAGCCAACAGGAACGGGGTGAGTTTTTTTCCGCGTACTCCTTTCTGCTCCGCTTCTGCTACGGCTTCGGATATGGTTTTTTCAATAATCAAGGCATCCAATTGATATTGTTCCGGCACGGGGTTGGCGATGAGCACCCCGCCGCGCAGCCCCAGTTCCCATTTGGTTTTCAGCAATGCGGCGATTTCAGCGGGCGTTTCGAGCCGGTAATCCACGCCAAAACCGGAGCGGCGGGTGAAAAAGGCGGGAAATTCAGCTGTTTGGTAGCCTAGCACGGGCACCCCTTGTGTTTCCAGGTATTCCAGCGTCAGGCCCAGGTCGAGGATACTCTTGGCGCCGGCACTGATCACCGCCACGGGCGTTTGTGCCAGCTCCTGCAGGTCGGCGGAAATGTCCATGGTGGTGGCGGCGCCCCGGTGCACGCCGCCGATGCCGCCCGTGGCGAAGATGCGGATGCCTGCCAGGTGGGCAATAATCATGGTGGACGCTACGGTAGTGGCTCCGTGCAGCCCTTTGCTGGCGAGGTAGGGCAGGTCGCGGCGACTGGCCTTTGGGATGTCAGCGCCTTGCTGCCCAAAAAATTCGATTTCTTCCTGGGTCAGCCCGGCTTTCAGCTTGCCGTTCAGGATGGCGCAGGTGGCAGGCACGGCGCCGGTTTCCCGCACTGTTTTTTCCACCAGAAAAGCCGTCTCCACATTCTGCGGATAAGGCATGCCGTGCGCGATGATGGTGCTTTCCAGGGCAACGACGGGGCGTTTTTCGGAGAGGGCGGTGCGGACTTCTTCGGAGAGGAGGAGCATGGAAGTTAAATTGGCAAGTTTGCAAATTGGTAAGCGCTTGGGGCAACCATCCCAAACCCTTACCCGCAGTGCTAGCCCCAAAGGGGCGAAATCAATAACATTGGGCAAAGCCCAATAAAAAAAGCCATCACACACGTGATGGCTTCCAGCGCTCCCTCAAGGACTTGAACCTTGGACCTACGGATTAACAGTCCGCCGCTCTAACCGACTGAGCTAAGGGAGCTTTTTCGCCCTGAAAAAAATAGTTTCTTTCAAAAGCGGCGGCAAAGGTATGTTCAGCCCACAGAATTTACAACCTTTGCGGCGCAATTTTTTTTAAAAATAATGCGCACCGTAAAAAAAACTCGAAAATGCGCTTTCTCAAAATTATACCTTTCAAATCATGAGTCTTTTAGCAGTTGGCACTGTCGCGTTCGATGACATTGAAACCCCAACCGGTCGCGCCGAGATGGTGGTGGGCGGGGCATGCACCTATATTACCCTGGCTGCATCCTATTTCGTGCAACCCGTGCGCATCGTTTCGGTGGTGGGCGACGATTTTCCGGCAGCAACCCTGAGAGAACTGGAAAGCCGGGGCGCCGACCTGGAAGGCTTGCAAATCAAAAAAGGCCAAAAATCCTTTTTCTGGGCCGGCCGCTACCACAGCAATTTCAATTCCCGCGACACCCTCGACACGCAGTTGAATGTACTGGCCGATTTCAACCCGGTGCTGCCTACCAGCTACCGCAACTCCGAATACCTGATGCTGGGCAACTTAGTGCCGGCCATCCAGATGCAGGTGCTGGAACAGTTGGACAAACGCCCCAAACTCGTAGCCCTCGACACCATGAACTTCTGGATGGACGTGGCGCTCGATGATTTGAAAGCCGTGCTGAAAAAAGTGGACGTACTCACCATCAACGATGAAGAAGCCCGGCAGCTTTCCGGTGAACACTCCTTGCTCAAAGCGGCAAAAGTGATCCACGAAATGGGGCCCAAAAACCTCATTATCAAAAAAGGTGAGCATGGGGCGCTGCTTTTTCACGATGGCGAGATTTTCTTTGCACCCGCATTGCCGCTGTTGGAAGTGATTGACCCCACCGGCGCAGGCGATACATTTGCAGGCGGTTTTATTGGCTGGTTGGCAAAAACGGGCGATCTTTCCTTTGCCAACATGAAACGCGCCGTCATTTACGGCTCCGCCATGGCGTCTTTTTGTGTGGAAAAATTCAGCATCGAGCAGTTGAAAGGGCTGACCCAGGAGATGATACAAGCCCGTGTGCGGCAATTTGCCGACCTGGTGCATTTTCAGGTGGGTGAATAGTAACTGGTGAACAGTGATTGGTGATTAGATGACTGGTGATTGGCGCACAGCTTTTGTGCTTTGGAGTTACATCGTGTTCCAGCACCCCGGCGGGAATATTCCAATACTCCGACTTAGCGTATTCCGGCAGCCAGTCTTATAATTTCAACACTGCAGATCAATTCCCCATGATTTCAACTTTAATATGCCCATCCTGCTAAAGTGCTGAAAAACAAGCCCCAAACCAAAAAAGAATGCTGTGCTACCAATCACAAATC
Organism: uncultured Saprospiraceae bacterium; assembly: GCA_964621185.1. Lineage (GTDB taxonomy): Bacteria > Bacteroidota > Bacteroidia > Chitinophagales > Saprospiraceae > M3007. The sequence continues at coordinate 65,815 of CAZULM010000018.1, forward strand.
ACTAATCACCAATTACTAAGTTATGTTTGAAGGAATGTTGGAGAACCTCCAAAAACAACAGGAAGCCATGCAGCAGAAACTTACCACCATCATCGTGGAAGCCGAATCCGGCGACGGCGCGGTGAAAGTGGAAGCCCGTGCCGACATGCGCATCGACAACCTAAAAATAGATGCATCCAAGGTGGATGTCAGCGATCTGGAGCAGTTGGAAGACCTGCTGCTGGTGGCCATCAACCGGGCGCTGGAGTTGGCTGCCAGTGCTGCCAACCAGGAAGCCAACAACCTGATGCAGGGAATGATGCCGCCTGGCGGGCTGGGCGATCTGTTGAAAGGGTAACCGGGTTTCTGGGCGTTTTTTTGAGAAAACGAGCCTCTCAATTTTGAAATGAGGCAACAAAACGCCGCCTATTAGCGTCTCCATATATTGTGTGCCGGATGAATGCTGGCTGCCCCCAATGAACAACAAAACCTAAATTTCGATTCAAATGCGAATTTTTATCCTGATTCTTTTCATGCTTCCTTTGGGCGCTTCCTTGTCGGCCCAAGTGGTTTCCGACAAACTGGAAGCCTATTTTTCATTCGACCAGTGCAAGGGCATCGACAACAGCGGCAACGGCTCCACGGCCGCGCTGAAAGGTATGATCGGTTGCGATTGCGGCATCCAGGACTCTGCCATGCGCTTCGCCGATGCCAATGATGCCTTGAATATCGTCGGCCCGTTTGCCGATGTGTTCAGCACCAGCGATTTTACCGTGAGCTTTTACATCAGGCCTCCTGATGGCCAGACGCAGGTGAATTCCCAGGTCATCATGTCGAAACAAGACACTTGTGGTTTGAAAAATGCATTTTGGGTGCGTTATGTGCCTAAGTTCAACCGCTTGACCTCCGGTATCAGCGAAAACGACACCCTTTTCGCTACCGTTACGGCGCTGTTGGATCCCAACCCTTGCTGGCAGTTTATCACCCTGACGCGCAGCAACAAGGTATATTCCCTGTATGTGAACGGGAAATTGCGCAGCTCCAGCACTTCGGTGGCCAGGATCAACCTGACGAACACTTCCCCCCTGAAAATCGGCACCAAAGTATGCGCAACCGACAACCCGTACATAGGCCTGTTCGACGAGTTGCGCTTTCACAGCAAAGCGCTGGACGTGGACGCCATCGCCAAGTACAATCGCCGCGCCGACCAGATACTGAACCGCGACACGCTGGTGTACCTGGGCAATTCCTTCCAGGTTTCGACTTCGCAATACTGCGCCAAAGATTTTACCTGGCAACCGACGACGGGGGTATCGGACCCCAGTTCACCGACGCCGATCATTACCCCTTTGGACTCAACCTATTACTCCGTCACTTTTGAGTACGCTGACGGTTGCCTCGCAATAGACTCCATTTACGTCCGAGTAATTGACCCCAAGACCCTAGATTGCAACAAAGTTTACCTGCCCAATGCCTTCACTCCCGGCGGAACGCCCAACCTCAACGACAATTTCGGCATCAGCAACCCCTTCGCCGTCGATGAGTTTATTTCTTTTGAGATATTCGACCGCTGGGGCGGCAGGGTGTTCAATGCTGCCACGGCATTCGATGTATGGGACGGAACCTCCAACGGGGAGCCGGCAAACCCCGGCGTTTTCCTATACAGGCTGCGCTACAAATGCGAGGGCCAGGACGAAGTGCGCACGGGAACGCTTACATTGGTACGGTGAGCCTATTCATTTGTACATTCAGCGCACTTTACGTGGACGGATTCTTATGAGAATGACAACCAAGAAGAGTAGAAAGGGTGCGGCTGGCGAAGGCGGATGGATAGTTGCGGAAATAGAATGTCTGTAATCTTTTGAAAATCAATCTTTCAGTATCCTTCAATCCTTCAAATCTACCCAAATCCAGGTATAAAAGTAAAAGCCCGGAGCGCGTTCGCCCCGGGCTTTTGTTTCACTAAACCATTTCTATTGTATGAAGCAATAGATATACTACCAAACGTGTGCCAACTTTGAATAATTCCCTCATTGGGTAAAAATTTAACACTTTTTGCAAAAAAAATTGGCTTACAGGCGATGCAGGTAGCCGACGCTCAGCAGCAATGAGCTTACAGAGGCATCCACGTTGTTGGTATTTGACAAATTGGACAAGCTGAGTTGGTATCGCGCTTCAATTTTCAAGCTGCTTATTTTGCCCAATGGGAAATTGTTACCTATCCCGAAGTCAGCAGCGTGGGCATTCCGGTTGTAATAGCCATTCTTTATGTCTATGTCGCTTTTGCGCCTTTCGTCCCCTTCAAATGCTGGGCCGCTCCCTTTAAGAACATTCCAGGCTTTTTCAATTCGGCCATAACTTGCTCCGATGAGTGCATAAGCATGGGGAAGTTTTTTCAGCGGAGACAACTGCAGCAACAGCGATCCTTCCCAAAATTGGAAGCTCTCCCAGGCTGTAGCCCTGCTCTCGCCATCGCCGAATTCCAGGCCAGATAATTTATTGCGTTTTACCTGCGTGGCAAATTCTGCCCGAACCGCAGCCGTGGGGGAAACCTGCCATTCTCCCAATACGGCTCCCCGATATCCCAAGGCGGGCTCAAGGCCTAAATCAAAGCCGAGGGTTTTTATGTTCCATTGCCAATATGATTGGTTTGCGCTGGCCGACAGCCCCAGGTAAACTTGAGCGAATGTGGAGGCTGAGATGCCAATGCACAACAGGAGTATGGGCAATTTTTTCATAAAATGAGCAATTCGAGTGGTTTAACTGTTTGTATGCTTGAATTGGCTGTTCGAGTCCCATTTTGGTTGCTTCTTTCTAGCCTGTTCTAAAATTTATTACTTTTATTTTCCGTTTTCAAAAGAAAATAGCCCATGCGCAGCCTCTTATTCGCCCTTTTTTTCCCAGTTTGTTTGTTTTCCCAAAGCTACACCACTATGAAAACCACCTCGGAAAAAGCGCTTTCCTACTACAACCAGGGCATCCGGGAGGCATCGCAAGGAGAGCCGGCCATCGCCCAGGGCTACTTTGAAAAAGCAATCAAGGCCGACCCCAAGTTCATCGACGCCAAGTTTGCCCTGGCCGACACCTACATCGATCTCCGCGATTATTTCAAATCGAAACAGTACTTCGAAGAAGCCCTGGCGCTCGACACTGCCTACGCGCCCGTAGCTTTTTATTTTTTGGGAAAAACGGAGTGGGAAATGGAGCTTTACGAGGATTGCGCCAAGCACCTGGCGAGCTACCTGTACAGCAAGCCCAGCAATGAGCGCTATGTCAAAACTGCAAGGCATGTCCTCGCCTGCGCCCGCTTTGCCGCAAGCGCGGTCAAAAACCCGGTGCCGTTCAACCCCATAAACCTCGGAAAAAACATCAACACCCCCGAAAGCGAGTACTTTCCTTCCCTGACCGCCGACGGCAGCACGCTCATCTTCACCCGGCGCGAGCGGGGCGACGAGAATTTTTACAGCAGCACTTTCCAAGATACTGCCTGGGCGCCCGCCACACCCCTTGAGGGCGTCAACACCCCACTCAATGAAGGCGCACAGGCCATCAGCCCCGACGGCTCCTGGCTTGTGTTCACCGCCTGCAACCGGGAAGGCGACGGCTCGCTGGGAAGTTGCGACTTGTATTGGTCGCAGAATAAAAACGGCGCCTGGACCAAGCCCGTACCCTTCAGCAATGCCATCAACTCTGCAAACTGGGAAGCGCAGCCTACCCTGGGCGCCGACAACAAAACCCTGATCTTCAGCAGGGGAACCGGCGGTCCCGGCTCGCCCATTTCTCTGTGGGAAACCGTGCGCCAATCAGGCGGCCGCTGGACGAAGCCCGAGAAGCTCCCGCCCCATATCAACGTCGGCGGCAAAGTGCATACCCCCTTCCTGCACCCCGACGGGCAAACCCTGTTTTTCTCCGCCGACAGCCTGCCCGGCATGGGGGGCAGCGACATATTTTTTGTGCGCCGGCAGCCAGACGGCACCTGGGGCAACCCAGAAAACATCGGGTACCCCATCAACACCAAAGACGAGGAGGGTATGATCGTCGTCAGCCTCGACGGGAAGACCGCCTATTATGCTACCAACCGCAAAGGCGGCTTCGGTGGCCTCGACATATACAGTTTCGACTTGCCAGAAAAAGCCCGCCCCAAGCCCGTCACCTACGCCCGGGTATATGTGGAAGATGCCTTCAGCAGCTACCCGGTAGTGGCCAAAGTGGATTTTATCGACTTGAAAACGGGGCAGTCTTACGTTTCTACCAATACCAAGAACGACGGTTCGGCGCTGGTTTGCCTGCCCGCAGGCCGCGAGTACGCCCTCAACGTAACCAAAACCAAGTACCTTTTCTACTCCGACAATTTCAACCTGACGGAGATATCCACGTTTGAGAAGCCGTTCACCCTGAACATTCAACTTCAGCCGATCATGCCCGGCATGACGGGCGATACAGCCGCAAGCCCCGGCATTACGATCGTGCTGAGGAACGTATTTTTTGAAACAGGATCTGCAAGCCTCCAGCCAGCCTCCAAAGCCGAGCTCGACCAATTGGCCGAACTGCTAACACAAACCCCTGCCCTGCGCATCCAAATCAACGGCCATACCGACAACGTGGGCAACGATGCCGACAACCAAACACTCTCCGAACAGCGTGCCAAGGCCGTGCATGACTACCTGCTTGAAAAATCGATAGAACCCGCCCGCCTGAGGTTTAAAGGCTTCGGAGAAAGCAAGCCCATAGAAACCAATGACACGGAAGCGGGCAGGGCGAAAAACAGGAGGACAGAGTTTGAGACGTGGTGATTTTGGGGTTTCGGGTTATCATGCACAAACCCGAAACCCTAAAGCTTGAGCATCTTCCGCGTCGCACAAACCCTATCGGTCTCCAGCGAATAGTACAGCACCCCTGATTCCCGGATAGTCGATTTGTCGATATTGATGCTGTGCACACCCTGTGTGTAATGGCCCGTTTTCACGAACAGCAGCCTGCCTTTCACATCGCAAACCTTCAGCGTGGCCACAGCCGCCTCGGGCAGGCTAAAGCTGATCTCCGTGCTGCCCTCAAAAGGGTTGGGCCGGTTCTGGTACAGCTCGAATGCTGGCTGGCCTTGAAATTTCAGGGAAATGTCGAAGCGCTCCGCTTGCCTGTCAGTATTTGTCAGGTATGCCTCCGCAGCGGTTATGCTGCCGCCGATGGAAAGCAGGTCGGGGAGCTTGCCGCTTGTCCTGGCTTTGCACCGCAGCCTAAAATTGGCGATGCCGCCGCTTTCCCATGCCAGCGTGAGGGCCTCCTTTTCGGGGAACAAGCCAAAATGCTCCCGCGCCATGTTCTCGCCCGGCACAATTTCCAATACTTCCAACCCGGGGGTGTTCAGGGTGAATTGGCAGCCCTCCATTGGGGCGGTGGCACGGAATTCGAGCTCGAGCAGCTCGCCCGTTTCCACCGTTTCCCGTCCATTGGCTGCCGACACCTGGAAATGCATGGTGCCTACGCTGCGCCCGTCGGCGGGCACGCCCGCGTGGGCGACAGCGGTATTGTTCACGTCGCCGATTTTTATGCCCACAAAATCGTCGGCCATATTTGGCAAAAACAATTCGGTTGCCGGTATGGATTCAGGAAATGCGGCCGAAAACGGGCTCATCGGGTTTGGAAACATATATGCTTTTTTTACAAAACGCCAACTGGTATTGTTTGGCAGCTCCTGATAAATGCCCAAAATCAGCTTGCGCAGTTCCACAATGTCGAAGGTGGTGATGCTGTTGCTTTTGTTCGCATCTGCGGCGATCATTTTATAGGGTGAGCCAAGGGCCTCGATGCCCAGGATGTGCTTGGAAATCAACACCAGATCGAAGGTCGTGACCCCGTTCAATGGGTTTAGGTCATATCCTGGCTCTAAGGTAGCTGTGGTGACAAGCGGGATCCCCGTAGGGAACTCAAAATAACCCAATGTGTCTGTTATAGGGAACAACATGGGGTTGAACGGCGGGGAAAATTGAGAATTGGAATTTATTCTCAAGGGGACTCCAGCGATCCCCACATTGGTCTCGGTTTTCACGTAACCGCTGATTTCGGGGGCAGGGTTGCCGGTGCAATTGTTGGCATTGTCCTGTAGCACAATTGAGGCGTTGTTGCAATAATCGACATTTCCGGCAGCATCCCTTGCCCACACCTCGATGAATTGCGTACTGCCTTCATTGCAATAATAGTTTAAGCTGTCCATGGGGTTTCCGAGCGAGTCGGTGGGGAAACCCATGCCGGTAGCATATTTTCGTACAGAGTAGGTAATCCGGTTCCCAGGACTGCAATTGTCTCCACTAAATTGCAATACATCCTGAAGCCTTACGGTGATTATCCCAGTTGCAGGGAAGTTCATCGAAAGGCCCTGTTTGCAAACAACAACCGGGGGTTTCCCATCCCGAACAGTGAAGGTATATTCGCAAACCCTTTCGTTGCCGCAGCCATCGCTGACTAACCATTTCACCCTGTGAGTGCCGTGGGGTATCTGCGCCGGCGTGAACACGGTTGGGGCGGCAATAGTATTGAAGCGGATGGTAGCTTTTGTTTTTCCGCCTGTTTTCACCACCTGTTTGGCAAAGCGCCATTTTTGGTCGGCGGTCACTGGCCGGAAATCAAACTCGCGGGAAGTGCCGCCACCTGTAATGTTGCCAAACATAACCGTGCCGCTGGGCGGCAAAGCCGCGCTGTTGATTATTGTTTCCGGAACATCATCCCCGTTGAGGTCGAGGAAAAGCTGGTATTCGATATTCAGTGCGCCTGCGGTACAGGCATCGTAGGCCGTGATGCTGATCTCATTGGGCGCTTCACACAAATTTGTGATGTTGAGCGTCGGATCGAGCCAATAGGTAGCGTTCCAAAGCTGCGGGTCGTTGTCGCTTACATCCTGGATGGTTTGAACGCCCGTGGGGCAATTCTCCACCACCGGCGGCTGGGTGTCTATTACCTTTATGATTTGCTTGTAGGTGTAACCGTTGCCGTTTTTGCTGTAATAAATGCTGTAATTTGTCGGATTGGCATCGACAGGGTTTATTTTTACAATAGTCGATTTCCAGGGGTCGCCTGGTGTCTGAACAGGCGAGAGGATGGGGCCTGGCAGGTTGGTGGCATGGTTGCTCACGGCACTGGGCGTGGGGTTTGGCACGTTGATGAGCGAGGAGTCGGGATCGAAGGTGCACCAATTGATGATACGCCAGGTGCGCTCGATCTTGTAACAGGCATCCGGCACCACGGTAAACACCTGGTCTTCAAAGGTGGGCGTCATCAGCTCGCAATCGGCACCGAAAAAAGTAGGCACGCCATATATGTTGCTCGTGTCGCAAACTGTCACGATCACATCGTCGGGGAAGCGGACGAAGTATTCCTGCTCGTAGGCCACCACTATTTTTTGGGCGCATTGTCCCATGTCGCCCGCGCTGTTGAAAACCTTGAAATTCCGGGTGATGGTGCCGCGGTGGCAAAGTGTGTCGAAAAGGTTCAGCGCCGCCGTTTGCTGAATCGATTCCACCGAGCAGCTTTGGGCCAGCGGCCCGCCATAGGATTCCAGCGTCGGGTCGAAAGCCGCGCAGCTGATGCTGAGGTCGGGCGGCGCGGTGCAAGTGGGCGGGTTGTCCCCAGCGACGCTCACCTTGAAATTGCAATCCGAAAAATGCCCCATGCCGTAGTTGTTTGAAACCGGGCCGGCAGGCAACTGGATGTCGTACACCCGCAGCGTGGCCAGGAGGGTGTCTCCCAGGTTTCGGCAACATAGATGCAGGGAATCGCGGAATTCCAAATCCGCGCCGCAACTGTTGGCTTCCAAGTACTTCGTCTTGAAACTCAAGGGGGAACAATCATCGCTGGAACCATTGTCCATCATGGCGGCAGGTATTTCCAGGTAGCCGCTGGCGGGCAGACTTGTCACCAATAACGAGTCGCATACCGCCACAGGAGGCACCATGTTGGCCACCGTCAGGTTGAAGCTGCACTCTCCGGTGTTGCCACATTCGTCGGTGGCTATGTACAGCAGGTTGGTGGTGCCGACCGGGAAGCTGGCAACGGGGCCGAACAAAGCCAGGGTGTCTGTATTGGTCGAATCGAGTTCCAGGAGCACCACGCCCGACATCATTTTCGTCAGGCTGCTGTCGGCCCAAAACACCTGGAGTTCTGCAATGGCGGAACAGTTATCGGTAAGGTACAGGTCGGGGATGTCCACCATTGCCCGGCACAGGCTGTCGGTCACGGTCACGGCCCTGTCGGCAGGGCATTCAAACACGGGGCCTTTTATGTCCTTTACCTGGATTTGCTGCACCACGATCTTGGGATTGGTGGCGGAGAAGGGCAAGCAGGCGTCGTAAATTTTCCAAGTGCGGTTCAGGGCGAAATTCCCGGCGCAATCGGCGGGCTGTATGGTGTCGAAATAGTCCCAGTCGAACTTGCAGAACGAGGCCGGCGTGATCTCGTAGCGCCTGTTGTGGAAGCTGATGAACGGGATACCGTTGGTTTGTTCGGAGTAGTCAGGGCTGTTGCACGTGGTTATTTTCGGCCCCGGGATTTGCACATCGGCCAGCAAGCGCTCCCGGCGGATGATCTGCATGCAGGTGCCCGTGTTGCCACTGGCATCGGTGGCCGACCAGAGGCGCTGGATAATGCCGCTGAGGGTGGCTGTGTCGTTGCAGGGCAGGTTTTGGATCAGGTCGGTGAAACTTGTTGCCAAACCATTGCCGGAGCAGGCATCGTTGGCCGCGGGCATGGCTGCCTGGATGCCAAAGGAGTCGCGCAAGAAACTTGGGGTCAATTGGTTCAGCGGCACCACGCAAGGAACCGTTATGTTGGTGCAGGAAAAAACAGGCGGCGTGATGTCTTTCGCTTGAATGTTGCCATAGCACCGGTTGCCATTGCGGAGGTCGGTCACCCTGACCTGATAAGTTTTGTTGACGTCAGTGTTGTTGAAGGTTCCCGCGACCCAAGGCCCATTGCCGAAAGGCAGGGATTTGTCCAATTCAACGATAAAGTTCTGTGGGCAGCCAAAGGGACCTCCTTCCAGCACCTCAAAGCTCGTTACCGTTTTGCTGCAATTTGAGCTTAAGAATATGGTCGTTAAGTCCATGCAGTTCAACGGTGCCTGGAACGGATCCAACACGGTGACCGAAAAGGAACAAGTGGCTGTGTTGCCCGCCAAATCTGTCGCCACGTAGGTGTTTACCGTTTCGCCAACGGGGAAGGCCGCACCGGAAGGCAGCCCGCCGATCTGGATAATGATCACCGTGCCCTGGTCGTCTTCGGCAGTGACGGTGTAGTGCAGCACCGTATCGCAACTCAATGGGGCAATGGTGACTATGATGTTGGGGGGGCAAAATATCTGAGGTTTTACGGTGTCCATAACCATGCCTGCATTGGGCAATTCGGGCATGGTTTCAGGCGCGGCAGCGTTGGTTTGCAGGCAAAAAACAAATAGAATTAGGCTGGTAAGTAGGAATTTGTTCATTTGTTAAATATTAAAGGCGGTGAAGATTAAAAAATTGGTTTCAGGTTTCAATGTATTGTCATCTTCCGAATCGCATTATGCTGTGTCGTTTCCAATTGATAGTAATAAACGCCACTTGTTTGCAGGCCCGATTTGGCTAAGCGGATGGTATTGATTCCCTTGGGGTATTCGCCGGTTTGGCTGTGCAAAAGTCGGCCATTCATATCATATATTTTTAAAATTGCTACAGCTGCATCGGGCAGGTTGAATCCAATTTCGGTTGCCTCATTGAAAGGGTTGGGCCGGTTTTGAAACAACTCGAAACCGCCTTGTTCCGGGAAGCGCAGTGCTGGCTGGAAGCGCGCTGCCTGGCCGCTGTTGTTTTCCCGGTATGCTTCGGCTTTTGTGATCTGGCTGCTGATGCGCAGCATGTCGCGGATGTTGCCTGGCTCGGTTGCCCTGCATTTCAGGGCAAAGCTGGCCATGCCGCCTTTCTCCCAGGCCATGGTGAGGGCGTTTTTATCGGGGAAAAGGGCAAAATGTTCGCGCGCCATGTTTTCTCCGGGCAGGATGTCGAGCAGTTCCAGGCCGTAGGTGTGGAGGGTGAACTGGCAGGCGGCTAAGGGCGCTTCGGCGTTGAATTGCAATTCCAGCAATTCGCCCGCTTGTACGGATTCATGGCCCTTGGCGTCCACTTGGAAGTAGAAGTGGCTGGCGCTGCGCTCGTCAGGTGCTTCGGTTGCGTGAAGCACTGCAGAGTTGTTCACGTCGCCGATTTTCATGCCGATAAAATTGCCATTGGTAATGTCTTCCAGCACCTGGGCGATGCTGATATTTTGCGGGTATGGCGGCATGAACGGGTTCAAAGGGTTGGGGAACACATAGTTCTTGGGAACAAAGCGCCAACTGGTGTTGTTGGGCAGTTCCTGATAGATGCCCAAAATGAGCTTTCGAAGCTCGATGATGTCAAAAGAGGTGATGCTGCCGTTTCTGTTGGCATCGGCAGCGATCAGCTTGTACGGCGAGGTAATGGGCTCTGTATCCAGGATATGCCGCGAAATCAAGGTCAAGTCAAAGCTGTTGACACCGTTCAAGGGCTGGTCGTCTTTGACCGGGGTGATTGCCAGGATGGCTGCAATAGGGATTGAATTTTGTATAGAATAATGCCCGGTGCTGTCCGTACCATTTGACCCGCCCAGAAAAAAATTGAACGGCGGGGCAAAGTTCACGATCCCCGTGAAATCGACACCGACATCTTTGATGCCCTGCTCATGCTCGTTTTTGACGTAACCGCTGACCGTAACCGTGCCTAATGAAGGGTCACACCCACCACTATTGTCCGTAAGCAAGAATGTCGTTTGGCAAAAAGCTGCGTTGCCAGCTTGGTCGATGCACCAAATCTCAATGGATTGAGACCCCAAATCAGCTCCTGTATAAACGATACTCGCATTAGGCTCCCCCTGTGAATTTAATGGGAAACCAATATCAGTACCGGCTTTTCTGATCCCAAATTTCAGAAACGGACTGGGGGTGGCATTGTCTTGTGCGGTTGACACAAAGTCAGTGGCCCAAACCTGCACCACACAGTTTATCAGTAATGATACAGTTGAAATAGTTTTGCAAGTCACCACCGGCGCCTGCCCGTCCCGCACCTTAATCTCATATTCGCAAATCCTTTCGCTACCACAACCATCCGTCACCTTCCACTTGATTTGGTGCCTTCCATGCGGCAATTGCAGGGGAAGGTAAGTGTTCGGGGCATCGTAGGTGTTGAATTTCACGGATGCTGTCACATTGTTGCCGGAAAGCGTATGCTGCAGGGCAAAGCCCCATTTCTGGCCCGGCGGCACATTCCGCTCGTCGAACTGCCGCGAAACGCCTGGGTTCCACACATTGTCGAACAGCACATTGTTCCAGCCGAGCCCGTTTGCGCCCAACTGGCTGCTTTTCACCACCGTTTCCATATTTCCATCGTCATTGAGGTCGAGGAAGAGCTCAAATGCGAAGTTGATGTTTGAACCGTAACATGCGTCTGTCGCGGTGATGGAGAGTTCCGTAGGCGCTTCGCTCAGGTCGTGGCTTTGGGACAGGTTGTGCCACCAATAGGGCTCGTTCCAGAGTTCGGGGTTGTTGTGCGTGGTGTCCAATACCGTCAAAAGCTGGTTGGGGCAGTTCTGCAAAACCGGCCCTTGATTGTCAATGATTTTTATCGATTGGGTGTACCTGTACCCGTTTGCATTGGCATTGTAATAAATGCTGAAATTCGTCGGCGATGGGTCGGTAGGGTTTATTTTGACAATGGTCGATCTCCAGGGGTCTCCCACAGTCTGGATGGGCGAGACCACAGGGCCTGGGAGGTTAGTAGGGTGGTTTGCAATGGCATTCGGGTTTGGGTTCGGTACATTTACAAGGCCAATAGCCGGGTTGTAGGTGCACCAGTTGATGATGGCCCAATCGCGTTGAACTTTAAAACAAGCGTCTGGCACCCAAGTGATCATCTGATCTTGATAGCTTATGCCGAGCAGTTCGCAGCCATTCCCCAAAATCGTCGGTTCGCCATAAATGCCCGTGCTGTTGCACACGGTCGCGATCACATCATGGGGAAACCGGATATAATACTCCTGCACATAGTCCGCCACGATCTTTTGCGAACAAGCCCCCGTTTGCCCCCCAGCATCAAACACCGTAAAATGCCGCAGCAGCGTGCCCCTGGCGCACAAGCTGTCGAAACCGCTCCAATCGACCAGTACTTGCACCAAATCCACGGAGCAGCTCTGATCGGCCAGCCCGCCGTACAGCGCCAAAGTGGGGTCAAAAGCCGCGCAGCTCACGCTTATGTCGGCAGGCGCCGTGCAGCTGGGCGGGGTGCTGCCCAGCACCGTCAACTCGAAGCTGCAAGCGCTGCTGTTGCCGCAACTGTCGGTGACGACATATTGTATGGTTGTCTTCCCAATCGGGAAATCGGCCACCATGCCAAAAAACCCCAGCGTATCGGTGCCAGTGGAGTCCGTTTCAAATTCCAAGGCCGCCGTCAGCGACATGGCAGTGCCGCCATCCGCCCAAAAGGCTTTCACGGTGCTGATGGGGCCGCAATTGCTTTGCACGTAAACTGAAGGGAGCGCGACCGAGGCGCGGCAGTTGATGTCTGCCACGGTCACCGTCAGGTTGGCGGGGCATTGGATGCTGGGGTTGTTGGCTGTGGTAACCTCAACGCTGCAAAACACGGAGAGGATCAGGGCAGTAAGTAACAGTTTTTGCATTTGGAAAAGTGTTGGGTGAAATTGAAGAAAATGCTGCGTTAAACCATATAAATTTATGTAGCAGTTGCTACCTGATTTTTACCATCTTCCGCACCGCCCGCTGCTTAGCCGTCTCCACCTGATAGTACAGCACCCCGCTGGCCGCCAAGTCCGATTTGTCGATGCTGACGGTGTTCAAGCCTTTTCCAAAGTCTCCCGCCCTGGCGTACAACACTTTGCCGCTCAAATCATACACCACGATCCTGGCAGTGGCAGCTTCAGACAGGTTGAACACAATTTCCGTGACTTCCTCAAAGGGGTTCGGGCGGTTTTGGAATAGTTCGAAGCCTTCCATATCCGGGAACTTCAGCCCCAGGTCAAAGCGATCCGTCTTTTGGGCGCTTTGCTGTTGATACGCCTCGGCCTTGGTTATCCGGCTGCCGACAGAAAGCATTTCGCGCAGGTTTCCCGGTACGTTGGCTTTACATTTCAAAGTGAAATTTGCCTGTCCTCCCTGCTCCCAGGCCACGGTAAGTGCGTTTTTTTGCGGGAACAAGGCAAAATGCTCCAGCCCCATGTTTTCCCCCGGTAAAATCTCCAACACGTCCAGCCCGTTGGTGTTCAGCGTGAATTGGCAGCCTTCCAGCATATCTTCTGCCGCAAAAGCCACCTCAACAACCTCTCCAGACTCTACGCTTTGGCTGCTCGCCGACACATTGAAGTACCGGGTGCCGGCGCTGCGCCCTTCCAGCCCCTCTTGGGCATTGACCACTGCCGTGTAGTTCACGTCGCCGGTTTTTATCCCCACGAAATTGGCGTTGTTCATATTGCCGCCCAAGCTGGCCACGCTTATTTCCTCTGGGAAAGGCGGCATAAAGGGGTTCAGTGGGTTGGGGAAAACGTAAGAAGTCGGCACGAAGCGCCAACTCTCTGCGAAGGGCAGTTCCTGATATATCCCTAAAATGAGCTTCCGGAGCTCCACAATGTCAAAGGTGGTGATGGAACCGCTTTTATTGGCATCGGCGGCTATCAGCTTGTACGGAGAGCCCAATGCCTCTATGCCGAGTATATGTTTGGAAATCAATACCAAATCAAATGTAGTAACCCCGTTCAATGGGTTAATATCATACAGCGGGGTGAGGATAAGGCTTGAGCTGACCGGGATACTGCTCGAATAGATGTATTTGCCCAAAGAATCGGTAAGGGCGCCCGGAAAATAGGAGAATGGCGGCACTAAAGGCGCGGTTCCTTCTAAGGGTACCGCAACGCCCGCGATGCCGACGTTCAGGGGCGTGCGCACATAACCGCCGACGGAAACCGGGTCGGGTGGGTTGCAATTGCCCGAATTGTCCTGGACAATAACACTGCTGCTGCAAAAACCGGCATTCCCCGATCTGTCTCTGCACCACAATTGCACTTGTTTGGTACCCATTTCGCTGCAATCGAAGGTAATGGTTGTTTGCGGGTTGCCATTGCCGTCGGTCGGAAAGCTGGTTCCCGTGTTTCCTTTACGGATGCCATAAACCAAAAACTGGTTCGGGGTGCAGTTGTCTTCGGCGTATTGCAAAAAATCGGTGGCCCACAAGGATATCATGCCCGTGGGGAGGATATTGACCGACAATCCCTGCAAACAAGTCACTGTGGGCGGCTTGCCGTCGCGGATGGTGAAATTGTACTCGCACACGGTCTCGTTGCCGCAATCATCGGTAACGAACCATTTGATCTTATGGGCGCCATAAGGAAGTTGGGGCACCAAGTAGGTGTTTGGCGATTGGGTGGTATTGAAACGGACATAGGCTTTTTTCTGGTTGCCGACAACGACCGTTTCCATAGCAAAGCGCCATTTTTGGTTCGCCGGCACCGGCCTGAAATCGAATTGCCGAGCCTCCCCTGGCCCGCCACTGGCGTTGTTGTATAAAACGGTGTTTACGGGTGGAAGGGCGTTGCTGTTCACCAAAGTCTCGCGGATGCCGTCGTTGTTGAGGTCGAGCGCCAGTTGATACCGGAACGTGACGCCGGTGCCCGCGCAGTTGTCGCTGGCGCTTATGCTGAGGTTGGTTGGCGTCTCGCACAGGTCCATCGACAGGTGCAGCGGGTCGAGCCAATAGGAGGCATTCCAGAGTTGGACGTCATTGTTCGTAAGGTCCTGCACCATCACCGTGGTATCGGGGCAGTTTTCCACTACGGGCTTTTGGGTGTCGTTGATCTTGATGATCTGCTTGTACAAGTAGCCATTGGCGTTGGCGGCGTAAAAATCGGCGAAATTGGTCGGCATAGGATCCGACGGCGCTATTTTTGAAAGCGTTGCCCGCCAGGGGTCACCCATGGCCTGGATGGAGGAGACAATTGGGCCTGGCAGGTTATCGGCGTGGTTGTTGAGCGGGTTGGGGTTGGGGTTGGGAATTGTGATGAGCGGCGCCAGGGAATCGTAGGTGCACAGGTTCACAATCTTCCAGGTGCGTTCTATCCTGAAGCAGGCATCCGGCACCATGGTGAACATTTGATCCTGATAAGTCGCCGTGAGCTGCTCGCAGTCTTTGCCAAAAAATACGGGTTGGCCATACGCGTTGCCCGGTGTACAGAACGTCACGAACACATCATCGGGAAAGCGGATGAAATAATCCTGTTCGTAGTTCACCACAATTTTTTGGGTACACTGGTTCATCTGCCCCCCTGCATCAAATACCCGAAATACCCTGGAGATGGTGCCGCGCGCGCACAAGGTGTCGAACAGGCTCATGTTGTTGAAAATGGACACGGAATCGACCGCGCAGCTTTGCGTCACAATGCCACCGTAAGCCCCCAGCATCGGGTTAAAATCCTCACAGCTCAGGGTAATATTCGCCGGAGCCGTGCAAAACGGCACATTGGGGCCCGTCACCACAATCTTGAAATTGCAATCAGTGAAATGGCCGGCGCCGAAGCTGTTGGAAACGCTGCCTGGCGGCACGGCAACATCGTACACCCGCAATACACCGGCAAGCGTGTCGCCCAAATTGCGGCAGCATAGCCGCAAGCTGTCACTGAACATGCCTTGCGTATGGCAGGTGTTCACGGCGTCAAACCTGGCCTTGAAAGCCACCGGGGAACAATCGTCGCTGGAGCCGTTGTCGAGCAGGGCTGCGGGAAAGCGCATAAACCCGATATCGGGCAGAGTAACGGTATGCAGCGCGTCGCAAATAGCTGTTGGCGGCGTAAAATTGGTCAGGGTGAGCCGGAAAGAACATTCGCCAAAATTGCCGCAGGCGTCCTCGGCAGTATAGAGCATCGTCGTGGTGCCCATGGGGAAATCAGACACAACGCCCAACACACCCAGGGTGTCGGTACCAGTGGAATCCGTTTGGAGCATGATGCTGCCCAGCTTCATTTCCGTCTGGCCGTTGTCGGTCCAAAAAGCCTGGAATTCCGTGAGCGCAGAACAGTTGTCGCTCAAAAAAGCGTCGGGCAGGTCAACGGCGCCACGGCAATTGACATCCGCGACCGTAACAATCATGTCGGCGGGGCAGTGCAGCACAGGCCCCGCGGTATCTTTCACCACGATTTTTTGCACCCCGATTTTCGGGTTTGTCGCTGAAAAAGGCAGGCAGGCGTCGAATATCTTCCAGGTTCGGCGCAGGGTGTAATTGCCCGCGCAAGTGCCGGGCTGGATGCTGTCTATCTTTTGGGCGTCTATTTCACAGAATGACTCGGGCGTAAGCTCGTAGCGGCGGTTTTGGTAGGCAATAAAAGGCCGGCCATGCAGGGCGTCGGAGAAATCGGGGTTGTCGCAAAGTATTGCCTTATCAGCCGGTATCTGCACATCGGCCAGTATCCGCCGTCGGCGGATGATCTGCTCGCAAGTGCTGGTATTGTTCTCCAGGTCGGTCGCCGACCAAATCCGGCGGATGATGCCGCTGGTGGTATTGGTATCGTTGCAGGGCAGGCTTTGCAGCACATCCACAAAAGAAACCGACAGCATGTTGCCGCTGCAGCCATCGCTGACGGTCGGTACGGCGGCTGCGATGCCAAAGCTGTCGCGCAAGAACGCCGGCGTGAGCTGTGACAGCGGCAAGGCGCATGGCACCTCGATGTTCTGGCAGTTGAACACGGGCGGCAGGTTGTCTTTTACCTTGATGCTGCCCACGCACACACCGCCGGACAACAGCGCCGTCACCCGAACTTGATAGGTCATGTTGATGTCGGCAACGCCAAACATGGCGCTTACCCAGGGGCCATCGCCCGGCGGCGCAATCTTGTCAACTTCCACTACATAATGCGAGGCACAGCCATAGGGGCCACCTTCCAAAATCTCGAAGGCTTTGAGGGTTTTGGTGCAGTTTGGCCCCAAAAACACGTTTGTCGTTGGCCGGCAAACGGGCTGGGTCATCGGCTCGAAAGCGGTGACGGTAAAGGAGCAGGTGGCGGTATTCCCTGCCAGATCGGTGGCCAAAAAAGTGTTCACTGTGGCGCCGGGCGGGAAGGCGCCGCCAGAGGCAATCCCGTTCAGCAAAATGACGATCACGGTGCCTTGGTCGTCAAAGGCGTTCACGGTATAGGTGACCACCGTGTCGCAGCGCATGGGCGCGAGGTTGACGATGACGGAGCCGGGGCAAAAAATGACCGGCGGGATGGTGTCTGCAAGGGGGAAAGGCTCATTGATTTCTCGCGGAAAGACCGTATTGCCGGTTTTTCCTATTGAAATAAAAGCCAATATAACAAAGGCGGTGTGTAGTAATCGGCTCATAATAAAACAGAATGGCGGTAATCGTGCGAATAATATATCGAAAACACACCACTAAAATCGAGCCGAATTTTAATCCGCGCCGCCGCCGATCAGTATCAAATTATTACCTATTACCAAATTATTCAATAGGCGGCAAATACTTTTCCCGGATCACTTCCAAATGGTGCAGGTGGTGTCCGATGATGATGAAAAAATAGGCGCGCACCGATGCTTTCCAGTTGCTGGCCACCCCCGTGTATTTCGACTGGGCTTCGCTGCACTGCTGGCACAGGAAAATGGTGTTGTCGCGCACGGCCTTCCACTCTTTGAGCAAGTCCTTGATCGTGCGGCCCGACACGTCCACCTCTTCCATCCAGAACACCTGGTTGAAGCCCGGCAGCGCGATCCGGTCGGCGCGCATGAAGGAGAGCGTGCGGAAGGCGAACACCCGCTCGGTATCGATCAGGTGCATGATGAGCTGCTTGATGGTCCATTTGCCGGGGGCGTAGGCGTGGTCGCCCATTTCCTCCGGCAGTGCGGCGAGCAGCTGCTGGGTTTCCCGGAATGATTTGCGGAGCAGGCTGAGCGGGGTGCCGCGCGACGGCAGCATCTTGAGGTATTGTTCGTGGAAGGGGGCGTATTCGCCTTTTTTTGGTCGTCTCATTGTTGTTAACGGATAAGTAGTCGAGCCGATCGAACAGATTTTTCATTCAATATTTTGATCAAATAAGCGCCTTTTGGCAATATGCTCAAGGCAACCTGATTTGAGGATTGATAGCCTGAATATACCATTTGCCCCTGTGAATTGAACACCTGAATCTGGAACGGAGTTGATAAGGGTTCCTGCAGAATGGTGAAATTGCCCGTAGAAGGGTTGGGTGAAATCCGCAGCACACTATTTACAGCAAGGTTTTCTGCATTGGAAAAGCAATTGCCGGCTTCAACAACCACAGTTTGCGCAGCATTGCCTGTACATCCTTCGGCATCCGTAAAAGTATAACCAATCAAATGGGTTCCGACCCCAGCGACAGATAGTTCGAAAATGTCGCCCACTACAGCAGCACCAATGTAACTTCCACCTACAGGAGTTCCCCCTGTCAACATTATTGCCGTTTCATTTACACAAAATGTATCCCGAAGTAAAGATAGTGAAACTGCAGGAATAGGGTTAACATGTATTAAAACCGATTTTTCATACATGCAACCGTCAGAAGCAGTAACGGTTACCCGATAAGTTTCTCCGACAGCAGGACTGATGGTAATGGATGCTGTACTATCGCCGGTGTTCCAGAGATAACTTTCTCCACCCACTACTGTCAGGGTGCTGTTATCTCCCTGACAAATTTCAAAGCTGCCTTCAATTTTGATATTGGGAGATGGATCAACAAAATCATTGCAATTCGGCGGTGCGGGCAAACTTGAACTGCCAGACCCTCCTAGATAAATGGCGTTGCAAAAGTCATCAACGAAAAACGACCATATATACCAGGAAATACAGCCTGAAGGGCAATCGTCCCAACCTTGATAAAAATCAAATCGGCTTCCGCCATTCATTCTGTTATACGTAATCCGCTGAGACCCGCCTACACCTGGAACGGGTTCGGCATAAATAATTTCATTTGATTGTTCCAGGAGGATACATAATGGTTTGAGGTTGATGTTTTTACTCGTCGTGAGCCTGAAAACATTGATGAATTGAAATGCAAAATTGACTGTTTCAAACCCGTGTTTTGCAAGTAGTGAGTCTAGGAATGGCACATTTGTCGAAATACTACCTCCCACCCAGTTTGCAAACCAGGGCGCAGCGGGGTCTAACCTTACATAAATGCTGTTGGGAACACGCGGATAATCCTGGCTGTTCCAATCATCATGATGGATACAGTACGCATTAAACACCGCATTCCTGCCGGGAGAATTTGAATGGAATATCGCAGCCAAGCCTTGCCAGATACTGTCCTGCCAGGTTTGACTGATGTCAATTTCGTTCAGGGACGGCGAATTAAACAGTTCCATGCGCAACAAGACAAGATGTTTTACATCGCGGTCATATTTTTCTCGAAGGGTTTGAGGTACACAGCAGACTTGCGCGTGCAGGTTCACGATGACAAACAGAAGTAGGATCGAAATAAGCTGTTTCATAATTTGTAGCGTTTTGTGGATAATGAAAAGGTTGGTAATCTAGTTCAGTTCGTTGCTTGCCCGCCGAAGCGTTTGCGTAGGCGGGTCCGCCGAAGTCTCCTGCGTTCGCCAATGTTATTGCAGGTAAAAGCGCAGGCAGGCTGCGGTTTTCTATTTTTGCCTTAAAGTTTCAAATTGAAGCAAATATGTCGTTTTTTGTTTGAAAAGGCACACATTTTTATTATCGTACCATTCAGAGAGGTTTTCACAACAGAGGACGAAAAGGTTTTTCACCACAGAGTTGCGCAGAGTTACACAGAGGTTTCACAGAGTAATAGCGGCTTCGCCGCAGTTTGAGGGTGTTCAAAAAAAACTCTGTGTAACCTCTGTGTAACTCTGCGCAACTCTGTGGTGAAAAACCTCTGCACCCTCTGTGGTGAACATCATACTTTTACCGAAAATACAATACGCCTTGACACTTTACCTCATCCCCACCCCCATCGCCGAAAATGCCCTGCACACCCTGCCCGCGCGCACCATTGAAGTCGTGCAAAAACTCGACGTGTTCATCGTAGAGCGCGCCAAAACAGCCCGGCACTTTGTTAAGTCGCTAGGCCTGAGCAAGCCCTTGCAGGAAATGGTCTTTGCGGAAATCGGCGAGCATTCCGACATGAAAGAAGCCGAGTTGACCTTCCGGGAAGCCCTGGCGGCAGGCAAAGACGTCGGCTTGCTCTCCGAAGCCGGATGCCCCGGCGTTGCCGACCCGGGCGCGGCAATCGTAGCCCTCGCCCACCGCGAAGGCGTGAAAGTAGTGCCGCTGGTGGGCCCATCTTCGCTGCTCCTGGCCCTGATGGCTTCCGGCATGAACGGCCAGTCATTTGCTTTCCACGGCTACCTGCCGCCCAAACGCCCCGAACTGGCCAAAGAACTGCGCCGCCTCGAAAACCTGGCCCGGCAGCACAACCAGACCCAGCTTTTCATCGAAACGCCCTACCGCGCCCAAATGGTGCTGGAAGTGGCCATCGACTCCCTGCAATCCGATACGGTATTTGGCTTGGCCCAAGACATCACCGGCGCCCAGGAGCTCATAAAATCGCTCCCGGTAAGTGCCTGGAAAAAAATTAAGCGGGAACCATTGCAGAAGTTGCCCGCTGTATTTTTGCTGTACCGCCAGAAATAGTACCTTGGCCCTTGCCTTTCCACCACAACCATACTATTTGGCCTGTAGCTAAACCGATGGACGGTTTTCGCGCAGGTTTCGCGCAGATTTTACGCAGAAAAATGCACAGATTTCACGCAGATTTTTCCGTGTAAAATCTGCGCGAAATCTGCGCGAAATAAACAACACCCAAATCTATACCATAACCCATCCCAAGCCCTGCCCCACAATTATCACATTATCAAATTATCAAATTATCACACTAATATGAAGCCTCGCACCCTCTTCCTTGCCCTCATCCTTATCCTGCTCGCGCTTTGGTACTTTGCCTCAAGGTCGAGCGTCAAACAGGACGGCGAACGGCCCAACGACCCCTGGGTATTCCGCTCTGTGCTCGACAAACAGCCGCGCATGATCACTTTTGCCCTCAACGACAAGCTCTGGGTGTCTTATTCCACCGATTCCTGCGCGCTGTACAAAGCATGGTCGGGCAGCACGGATTTTACCGGAGCGGTGTACAACATGCGCCACGGCCCACAGCCAATGAGCATCGGGCGGGCCTGGTTTGAAAACAAACACCACCAGCCCTGGTCGGTTACCATCGGCGGCAAAACCGAACAGCCGCGCACCGACTACAAAGGCCACCGCTATACAAAAAACGGCCAGGCAGAAATCATGTACGACCTGGTGCTGGAAAACGGCCAGCGCATCCGCATCAACGAGCGGCCCGAATACGTGGAGCGCGACCGCCAGCCCGGCTTTGAACGCAATTTCACGGTTGAAAATGCACCCGCCGGCGCCGTCATCGAATTGAAGTCGAACGTGGCATCCATCGCCGCGCCCAGCAACGTTCAAACCAACGGCGCCTGGACGACCACCGATTCCAAACCCTTAGAAAACGAAGCCGGGCTCGCCGCCATTTCCATCGATGGCAACCTTGCCCTCAACCCCAACGGCAATACCCGCTTCACCACCCTGTTCGTCAACCAGCCCCTTATAAACAACCCTTTCGACGAACAGCGCGCCGCCGAAGAAGCGGGCGAATCGGGCAGCAAAGCCATCAGCCCGGGCGAAAAACTCATGGCCAAAAGCGATTGCCGCACCTGCCACAACCCGACCGCAAAAACCGTCGGCCCCAGCTATACACAGATCGCCGAGCGCTACAAAAACACGCCTGAAAACCAGGAAATGCTCATCCAAAAAGTGATCAAAGGCGGTTCGGGTGTTTGGGGCGTGGCGGCCATGAGCGCCCACCCCGACCTGATGCCCGAAGACGCCAAAGCCATGATCGCCTACGTGCTTTCCCTCGACGAAGGGGAAGACGACGGCGAAGGCGGCGGCAGCGCCAAAAGCCTGGCGGAAATCCCGCAGGACAAATGGCTCAAAGCCGACAACGCCGTGGCCGACCGCGACCTGATGCCCGGACTGTTGGTGAAACTTTGGACTTCTTCGAAAAACCTCGCCAAACTGAGCGACCTGCCCAGCGAATCAACTCCTGCCCTTACAGCCATCGCCAGCAAAATCGAGGCTAGCGCCCAAGATTTCGGCGAGTACAAGAACGACTTTGGGCTGCACGCCACTGGCTATCTTTTCTTAGAAAAAGACGACAACATCGTGTTCCAGATCAGCAGCGACGACGGCAGCAAACTCTGGATCGACAACCAGCTCTGGATCGACAACGACGGCCCGCACGGCATGGCGCCCAAGGAAGCCGAAATTGCGCTCCGCGCCGGATACCACCCCATCCGCGTGGAATATTTCCAGGGCGGCGGCGGCTGTGGCATCGAATTGAAATGGGCGCGCTTTGGTAGCACCGGTTTCAAGATTATCCCAGAAAGCAACTTTTTCCACCGGAAATCAGAAGGCGATGCCGGTTTGTCGGCCATGTCGAAAACCGCCAACGCCATCCCCGGCGACGGCGCGGCGCTCACCGAAGTGCACCCGGCTTACGACCTCTCCCAGGCTCGACCCGACGAATTTTTGCCCAAAGTAGCCGGCCTTGATTTCCTGCCCGATGGCCGCTTAGTGGTTTCCACCTGGGACGCCATGGGCGCGGTCTATCTGCTCGACAACGTGGAAACCGGCGACCCTAAAAAGATCACCGTCAAGCGCATCGCCCAGGGACTGGCGGAGCCATTGGGCCTAAAAGTTGTCAACGGCGTTATCTATGTCCTTCAAAAACAAGAACTTACCAAATTAGTCGACACCAACGGCGACGACCAGATAGACGAATACCAGTGCTTCGCCAAAGGCTGGCGAGCATCGGCCAATTTTCATGAATTTGCCTTCGGCCTGGCCTACAAAGACGGCTATTTCTACGCCGCCTTAGCCACGGCCATCAACCCCGGCGGCGCCAGCACGCGCCCGCAGGTGCTCGACCGCGGCAAGTGCATCCGCATCAGTGAAAAGGACGGCAGCGTGGAGTTCGTCGCGCGCGGCCTGCGCACACCCGATGGCGTGGGCATTGGCCCCGACGGCGAGGTGTTCATCACCGACAACCAGGGCGATTGGCTGCCTTCCTCGAAATTGGTACACGTGAAGCAAGGCGCATTTTACGGCTCTTTCTCTGTGGATAGCGCGACCGTGGCACAGCTGCCCATCACCCAGCCTATTGTCTGGTACCCGCAGGACGAGATTGGCAACTCGCCCACCCAGCCCATCGTGCTGAACGACGGCCCCTACAAAAATCAGCTCATCGCCGGCGACGTGTGCTACGGCGGCTTGCAGCGGGTGTTTATGGAAAAAGTCAACGGCGACTACCAGGGCTGCGTGTTCCGCTTCTCCCAGGGCTTTGAAGGCGCCACCCACCGGCTCGCCTGGGGCCCCGACGGCGCCCTGTACATCGGCATGATCGGCAACCCCGGCAACTGGAGCCAACAGGGTAAGCTTTGGTACGGCCTGCAGCGCATGAAATACAACGGCAATTCGGTTTTTGAAATGCTGGCAGTGCGCGCCAAAAGCAACGGGATGGAAATTGAATTCACTGAGCCGCTGCGCGAAGGCGACGGCTGGGATGCCTATTCCTACCTCGTGGAGCAATGGTGGTACAAGCCGACAACCGAGTACGGCGGCCCGAAAATGGACCTGGAAACCATGAACGTGAAATCCGCCACCGTTTCCGCCGACCGCAAAAAAGTGTTCTTAGAAATCCCGGGGCTGAAACCACAACACGTGGTGCATATCCGACTCCGCAACCTGCCCCTGTCCGAACTCAGCCACGAGATTTGGACCACCGAGGGCTGGTACAACCTCAACGCCATTCCTGCCGACGATAATGGCATCGCGGGCATACCACCCACACGCAGCGAACCCATCGACAACACCCTGACCGAGCAGGAAAAGCGCGATGGCTGGCAACTGCTATTCGATGGCCAAAACATCACCGGCTGGCACAACTACGGCAAAACCACGATCGGAAAATCCTGGATCGTCGCCGACAACGCCATCCACCTCGACGCCAAGCCAAACCCGGACGGCGGCTGGCAGGCTGCCGACGGCGGCGACATCGTCAGCGAAGCGGAATACGGCGATTTTGAGCTGACGCTCGATTGGAAAATCGGCGCTTGCGGCAATTCCGGCATCATTTACCATATCCAGGAAGACCCGGCCAAGTACGACTACGTGTGGAAAACCGGCCCCGAAATGCAGGTGCTCGACAATGCCTGCCACCCTGACGCCAAGTTTCCCAAGCACCGCGCGGGCGATCTCTACGACTTAGTGGAAGCCAAATACGTGACCGTGAAGCCCGCCGGCGAATGGAACCACGCCAGGCTGGTGTTCAAAAACGGAAAAGTGGAACACTGGCTCAACCACCGCAAATTAGTGGAACTACAAATGTTCGAAAACGGCAAGCCTACCAAAAAGTGGCTGGAACTGATCGCCGGCAGCAAATTCCCGAAACTTCCGGCGCCGGATTTCGGCCTGTTTGCCAAAGGAAAAATTGCCTTGCAGGACCACGGCGACCCCGTTTGGTATAAAAACATCAAGATCAGGAAGTTGTGACCCGGGTTTTGGTGGTTTGCAGGATGGATTGGATTAATTTTTAAGGATTTGCATTATACGTGGACAGGTTCTTTCGAGATGCATGAGCGGGTTCACATCGTTTTTTTCTGCCATTCCTGTTCAGGAATTGTGCGAAATATTTGCAGTCTGTGTTTTGCGCTGGTTTTTTCACCATAGAGTTTTTTCACCACAAAGTTATTTCACCACAGAGGGTACACAGAGTAACACAGAGGGTACACAGAGGATTTTTTTTAACACACTCAAAATGCGGCGAAGCCGCTTTTACTCTGTGCAACTCTGTGCAACTCTGTGGTGAAAAAACTCTGTGGTGAAAAAACTCAATGGTGAAAACCCCAAGGGCATTGTACAAAATAAGGCTCGGGAATCCCTTGGCAGAAATTGTGGTGTAGCCATTACAGCCTCGGAGGTGGTGGCTGATGCCGCCTACCTATTGCACCCCACGCCGCAACTTATCCCGCTCCTGCCTTATCCGCGCATTGCCCGGATCCAGTTCCAGGTACTTGTCGTAATCCTTCAATGTTTCTGCAGGCTGTTTAAGCTTCAGGTAGAGTATGCCCCGATTCAGGTACCCGGTTTTGTTGCCGGGGTCGAGTTGCAGCCCTTCGTTGAAGTCGCGCATTGCCGCTTCCAGTTGGTTGATGCTGCCCAGCGCCGCGCCGCGGTTGATGAGCATGGCGCCCCTCACCTGGGGCCGCACCTTGTCGTCGGCTAATTGCAGGCTGCTGTTGTAATCGGCCAGGGCCTGGCGGAGGTAATCGGCAGCAGCATCTTTGGGGTATTTGCCCGACATGGACATGTCGAAATAGGTTTTGCCGCGGCTGTTGACGAGTTCCGCGTTTTGCGGTTCTATGGCGATGGCGCGCTGGTAGTCGCCCAGCGCTTCCTCGTAGCGCTGCTGGCTGCGGTGGTACTGGCCCCGGTACCAGTACGGCAGGCCGCTTTTCTCGCCGCTGTGCTTGGCCACGTGCGTCCAAAGGGTTTCGCTGTTTTTCCAGATGCCGATCTGAAAATAGGTCATGGCCAGGTACGCCAGGCTCAGGATGCCAAGGGCCGTTTTCCATTGGCTTCGCCGCGCTTCGTCCTGTGCGTACCGGTCGTACAGGCAGGCCGCTATGGCAAAAAAACCGAAATAGGCCACGTAAGTAAAGCGGTCGGCCAGGTAGCCCTGCCCGGCCGTTTGCACCTGCAAGAGGAACATGACGTTGAAAAAGAAAAACAGGAAGCCGAATACCCATATCCGCTGTCCGGCGCGGTGCAGGCGCCAGAGCAGGTAAGCGATGCCCGCGAAGAGCAGCGGCGAAGCGTAAATCCATACCGGCAAAGTCTTCGGGTAAACATACAGCGGCAGCATGGGGAAAGGCAGCACGAGTTTGTAGAGGTACACGCAGAACGACCAGGTTCCGATGCACAAACGGTCGGCCAGCGTAAAATGCGTCAGGCTGTCGTCGGTGGCGCCCTGCAAGCCCAGGGTATAAACGTTGATGAGGCCGAAAACGAGCGCCAGCGCCCAGAAAGGCGCTTTGTCGAGCAGCACCGATTGTAGCGTAAACGGCCGCCGCAGCCAGTAATCGACGGCCAGCATGGCCAGCGGCAGGGCGACGGCCTGTACTTTCGACAGACAGGAAAGCAGGGCAAGGAAGCAGGCGATCACGTAAAAACGCCGCCTGTTCTGGCCCGCATCGGCGGCTTTGACCCAGCGGATGTATTGCCACAAGGCGGCAAAGAAAAAGACGGCGAACAGCACGTCTTTCCGCTCCGTGGCCCAGGCTACCGATTCCACGCGCATGGGGTGGATGGCGAACAGCAGCCCGCCCACGAATGCCCCGCCCGAGCCGATGCCCAGGGCCATAAGCACCCGCACCACAAAAAACACCGCAAGCGCATGGAGCAGGACGTTGTCGAAATGGATCATCGTGGGGCTAAAGCCGCCCGCCAGCATTTTTTCTATGTAAAAGCTGAAGATGCTCAGAGGGTTGTAATTGCCCAGCCCTGCCGAGCCTTGCGCGATGTCGAAAATTTTGAGGATGCTGCCGGCGCCGGACTGTGCCAGGTTCGGGTTGTTGAGGATGGTGGCCTCGTCGTCCCAGTTCACGAACCCGTTGCTGGTGGCGGGCAGGTAGGCTAAGAAAGCGATGGCTGCCGCGGCCCAGGCGCCTGGGCGCAGGGCTGCCTTTTGAGGTTTCGGGTTTGGATTGGCGGACGCCGAAGGGGCGGGTTTGGATTGTCCCTTGTTTTTTTTCATGGGATGAAGTTAAAAAATCAGGTGTCTTATTGTAGGGTAATTGGAGGATGTACCACAGCGCCTGTCACGCCATCTCAAACAGCGCATCCATCGTCAGTTCGGCATCCACCAAGCCTAAGCTGTGCTGGTTTTGTTTCAGGCCAAAAGTAGTAATCATGGTCAAAAAAACCTGTTTTCGGGTACGGGTGCTT
Organism: uncultured Saprospiraceae bacterium; assembly: GCA_964621185.1. Classification (GTDB taxonomy): domain Bacteria; phylum Bacteroidota; class Bacteroidia; order Chitinophagales; family Saprospiraceae; genus M3007. The sequence continues at coordinate 92,919 of CAZULM010000018.1, forward strand.
GCTTTAAACATGGCCAATTTGTTGCGATAATCCATGGCTGTACCCTTGTCTATGGTGTATTCTGCGGCATAGAACTTGATCTCGCAGATATTGATCACGTGGTCGTTGCGGTCGAGCAGGAGGTCAAACTGGATGCCTTCCGTCTCGTCAGTCCCCTTTTTGAAAAACGAGGCAGCGGTGGCATATACGCCGGCAATCCCGAGCGCTTTTTTGATTTGGGGGAGGTGTTTAAGGCAGGTGTTTTCAAAGGCATAGCCAGCCCAGCTGACATAAGCCTGGGTCTGGCTCAACTGTTGCCAAAGCCCGGCGCCTTCTTGCCGTTTGTTTTCCATAAATTGCAGGTAAAACAGGGAAAACTCGTCGGTCAAGCGGTAGAGCATATCCTTTTTCTTCTTCCCGAAAGGCTGATAGGCCGAAATGAACCCCGAATACAGCAGCTCATCAATGACGGTCGTAGCGCCCCCACCTTCTTGCAGCCGGCTCTGCTGAACGATTTCCGTGCGGGTCAGACCCTTTTGCTTTGCCCCCAAAGCCCGGATCACGCTGACGTGCGCCACGGAATTTTCAAAAAGCGCTGCGTACAGTTTTGGGAACTCGTCCCAGAGCAGCCCGTTTTCCGAAAAACAGACCGCGTCGATGTTCTGGGCGGCGCTTTTGCCGGGCTGTACCTCGTCGAGGTAGTGCGGCACGCCGCCCATGGCCATGTACAAGTGGAGAATCTGGTATCGGTCGAAGTTCAGGTTTTTAGATTTGAGGAAAAGCTCCGTTTCCGCCAGGTTGAAAGGCTTCAGGTTGATGCGTTTCGTGATCCGGTTGTGCAGGCCCCCTTTGTCGTGCACCACGTTTTTGATCATCCAGGATGCCGCCGAGCCGCAAATCACCACCACGATTGCTTGGTTCGTGGCCCAACTGTTCCAAAACCAGCTCAAGCCCTTCAAAAAGCCGGATTTATGGGTGGCCAGCCAAGGCAGCTCGTCCAGAAAGACGACCATTTTCCGGGGGATTTGCTTCGATTCCAAATATTTGGACAGCAGGTAAAAAGCGTCCAGCCAGTCTTTTGGCTCCGGCGCCTGCACGGGCATGTCAAAATGGTTCGACAATGCCAGGGCAAAATTCCGCAACTGCTCCTTCCGGCTGGCCCGTTGGATGCCCGTAATCTCAAAATCCAGCCTACCTTGATACACGGATTTGACCAGGAAAGTCTTCCCAACGCGGCGCCTGCCCACAACGGAGACCATCTCAGCCTTGGGCGACTGAAATGCTGCTTCCAGGATGCCCCGTTCTTCGTGCCGGCCGATAAGTTTGTTGTGATCCATGACGGGCTTTATTTATTCCTTGCGGAATCTGTGCAAAAATAGGCACTTTCCGCGAGGAATAAATTTTATTGGCTGCGAAATGTTGGAAATTTCCGCCTTACTTGGTCTTCCATCCCGCCCGCCGAACGTCCCGAACCAATCCCAAGCCGCCCTGCTTGGTGTTGTCACCAAGCAGAAAAGTACAGCAGGATGCCCACACCACCTCGATACTGATCCAAATATACAATAATGATCAACACGGAATGTCCAATTTCCAAGTGTTGCAGCGCTCGGGTGGCTCGGAAATGGCGGGGGCTTGTAATGTCCAATGATCAACACGGAATGTCCAATTTCCAAGTGTTGCAGCGCTCGGGTGGCTCGGAAA
>CAZULM010000019.1:0-90585 GCA_964621185.1 uncultured Saprospiraceae bacterium
CAGTGGTGGACGGTGGGAAGACTTGGGATTATGATTATACGGCGAGTCCGGGGGATAAAAAAACTGGAGAACCTAAGGCCCGTCCCTCAGAACTGGAAGGAATTAAAACTCCCATAATGGATCAACTTTCAGTGTTTGACCCTAAAGTACCTGAGAAATATGTTAATAGTTTTAAAATTACCAGTAATAACAGTATTAAGAAGAAAGGCATAAAGATATATGTTGAAGACCGGGCAGCTAAAAAATTAGGTAAAGTAGTTGAGGGGCCAGCCTTAGAAGCATATAACCAAGAGTCTGAATTCCATCTAATTGGGAAAAATAACAGAAAGTTTGTTATTCCTGGCTCAGATGAAAGCCGAATCCCAGATTTTTATTTAGAATCGAAAGTTGTTGGAGATGTGAAAAACGTCAAATACATATCCTTTTCATCACAAATGAAGGATAATGTGAAAATTGCTCAAGGGAAAAAAGGCGTATTGTACAAAGATTCCGGAGAACAGGTTCCTCCTACCAATAGATTTGATCTGATTGTACGGGCTGTGTGTGATAATTACCCAGATGGCACAGAAGTATCCACCCCCCTTGAAGATGCCATTAGGGAAAATGGTGGGGATGTTTACCCTCTTATTCAATAAAATTATGGAAAAACTTTTTTTTGAACTACATGTAACCAAGTTTCTGTTTTATGGGGATGCACTATTGCATTACCTAAAAATTTTCGAATCCAATTCAATAGATTTTATTAAATATGGATCTGTAGAAAAAACTGAAAATGAATATAAAATCATTTATTGGAAGGAAATGCTAAAAATTCTTACAGAAGAAGACAGCCTGTTTATAAAAGCTAAAAAAAATAATTTTTTACATGCGATAAAATATCATGGGAAGGGGTTGGTTGCTTTAAATTTTTATTTTAATGTTAATGTAAACAATAAAAAACAAATTACTAGTATTCTAAATTTAATTTTTTCAATTTGTGAAAATTTTAATATCTTATTTGGATTTGGGTGTTCAAGGAATGAATTCGACCATAAACATAAAGTTACGACTGTTTTCCCTAATGGGCTATCTAAATGGGGACACAAGGGTGTTTCAATTAAAAATTTTTACGAGTATATTTCCGGAATTTACTGGGTTACAATATTAGGCAATATTTTAGTTGAGTTTTTTCAAAACGACAAGATTTTATCATTGCCTGAGTGTGAAAAAAAACTTACCAAGGATGGACAATTTATTATTATATTAAATGGAGGGCCTTTTTATGAATTTGAAAAGCGAGATGCTCAAGCTAATAAAATAGTAAACCAACTTGGAAGTGAATATTTTTGGAATAAGGATAAGGGCGGAGGAGTCCCCGTACCACCCTTTTTAGCTACGCTCCTAAGTTTGGATGTATCGTGACATGACAAAATAATTTTGAGAAGAAAGAAACGATCTACCCTCACACCTAACAAACAAAAAAAATGTCAACACCCACCACCACTCCCACCCCCGCCCGCCACTGGAACCTCCTGGCCTGCAATGCCATCTACCTGAGCAAAATGGGCCCTACCGTGGCTTCCCGAGCGCTCGCCATGACCCATACCGCCATGTACGACGCCTGGACCAACTTCAACGATGGCGGCTGCGAGGTCAGCACCACCACCGGCAAAAAGCTCAAGCGCCCCGATGCCGAGTGCACCCGCGAAAACCGGGAAAAAGCCTACAGCCATGCCGCCTACAACGTATTGATGGAGCTGTTCTGGCTCGGGCTGCCACCAGAGAACAAAAACATGTTCCGCGATTACATGTGCGAACTCAACTACAACCCCGACGACCGCTCGCTCGACCCAACGACCGCGGTGGGCATCGGCAACCTTTCTGCCAAGTTGGTCATCGAGTGCCGCCTTGGCGATGAGAGCAACCAGCGCGCCACCTTGCATGCGGGCGCGTATTCCGACTGGACCGGGTTCGTACCCGCCAACCCGCCACCGCCGCAGGCCATGCTCCACATCGACAAATGGCAGCCCCAGCTGCAACCCGATGGAAAGCCTCAAACCTGCCTCACGCCGCATTGGGGTTGTGTGAAGCCCTTTGCCCTGGATTGGGGCGGCGAATTTCGTCCCTGTGAACCGGCCGAACTCGGCGACGCCAAGTTTGAAAAACAAGCCGAGGATTTGCTGACCATAAGCGCCAACCTTACCGACGAACAAAAAATGATCGCCGAATTCTGGGCCTGCATGCACGAAGACCGTTTCCCGGGCGACTTTTCAGATGCCAGTACGGGTGCTTGGGTGCCGCCGCCCGTCCAGATATGCCGCATCGCCCGCTACGTCTCCGAAAAAAACGGCTTCAAAAACTCCAACGACATCAAGCTGTTTTTTGCGCTTACCAATGCCTTGCTCGATGCGGGCATCGCGGCATGGGACTCCAAGCTGTACTACAATTATGTCCGCCCAGTTTCCTTGCTCCGGCACTTGTACAACGAACAAACACCAGAAGCCTGGGGAGGCCCCTGCCAGGGCAAAAAAACGATCAAAGGGGAAGCATGGCTCCCCTATCTGGTCGGCACGCCCCCATTCCAGGAATATGTGTCGGGGCACAGCACATTTAGTCGGGCATCTGCCTATATCCTGACAGCCTTTTGCCAAAACAACGCTTATGGCGAGTCCATCACCATTCCGGCAGGCGGCTCCCGCGTGGAAAAAAACTGCACGAACCCGGTGCCCAAAACCGATATTACCCTGAGCTGGGCCACATTTGATGATTTTGCCAAAGAAGCGGGCATGTCGCGCCTGTACGGCGGCATCCACTTCCACGACGGCAATGTGGAAGGCGGAAAGCTCGGCGCCAAGGTGGGCGAAAAAGTGTGGAAAAAAGTACTGCAATACATCAACGGAGAACTTGGCTAATGATATTATCCATCGCCATACAAAAAGGCGGTTCGGGCAAAACAACCACCGCCGTCAACCTGGCTGCTGCCCTGCGCGACCTGGGCAAGTCGGTGCTGCTGATCGACCTCGACCCACAGGCCAACCTCAGCCAATCGATGGGCGCTGCGGAAGAACCCGCGGAAAACGTCTATCAGGTGCTGCGCCGGGAAGCATTCGGGGAGACTGCCGACCTTGCCACGGCCATCATCGAATGTCACGGCATCGATTTGGTGCCGGCAGCATTGGAACTGGCCGGCGCCGAACTCGAACTGGCCAGCGTTTACGGCCGCGAGCAGATACTTGCCCAACTGTTGGAACGCCTGAAAAAAAACTACGATTTTGTGCTGCTCGACTGCCCACCTTCCATTGGGATGCTGACGGTTAATGCCCTCGTGGCCAGCGACTATATCCTGATGCCGATGCAGGCAGAATTCCTCCCGCTCAAAGGCGCGCGCAGTTTTTTGACCCATATCGAAAAAGTAAAAAAACTGAACCGTAAATTGGAGTTGCTGGGGTTTGTCATGACCAAATTCGATGCCCGCAAAACCATGAACAAACAAGTAGAGGCGCAATTGACCGAAGAATTTGGCGCGAAGAAGGTTTTTAAAAGCCGTATCCGCACCAATATCGCTTTGGCCACGGCGCAGGAAAAAGGCATGGATATATTCAGTTTCGACAGCGCCTCCAACGGGGCCGCCGATTATAAGGCATTGGCCGCCGAATTGCTCACAAAAATCAAATAACTTGCGCTATGAAAAGCACCGCACGCAGCCGCCGGCACCGCAATGCCCACACACAGGAAACTCAACCGCAGGAACAGGCTACGCCTTTTTTTGCCAAAAGTGAAGACCATTCGGCGCAAAAGCCATTCTTTAACGGGAAGGGCAGTCAGGTGCAGCCCAAATTGAGCGTTGGCCAGCCCGGCGACAAATACGAGCGCGAGGCAGATTCGGTGGCCGACCGCGTTGTCAACCATGCTGGCGGACAAGCCCCTGGCGTGCAGCAAAAGCAGGAAATCAGCAGCATTCAGCGCCTCGCAACACCTGTAGATGATGAAAAGCTCGGCACCAATGATGCCCGTATGGCTAAAGACAAGGAAATTCAGGAAAAACCTGATCCCGCAGGCAAGGAGGAAATGAAAAAGGAGGAAGATGCAGGGGCTGCTGCTGCTGTGCAGAAGATGGAGGCGCCTAAAGAAGAAGAAAAGCCAGGCCCCGTACAGAAAATGGATGCCCCCAAAGAAGAAGAAAAGCCTGGAGCTGTACAGAAAAAGGATGCCCCCAAAGAAGAAGAAAAGCCTGGAGCTGTACAGAAAATGGATGCACCCAAAGAAGAAGAAAAACCAGGCGCCGTACAAAAAAAGGATGCTCCCAAAGAAGAGGAAAAGCCCGTTCAAACAAAGGCAGATGCCCCGTCCACTGTTTCTCCGGCATTGAGCGGCCAAATTGAAGGTTCAAAAGGAAGGGGCCGGCCATTGCCCGACAAAACCCGCGCAGAAATGGAGCAGGGCATCGGCGCCGATTTCAGGGGCGTCAACATCCACACCGGTGCGGAAGCTGCGGGCATGAACCGGGAACTCGGTGCGCAGGCATTTACCCATGGGCAGGACGTGTATTTCAACGATGGGAAGTACAACCCGGATACGAGCAACGGAAAACGCTTGCTGGCGCATGAGTTGACGCATGTGGTGCAGCAGAACCCTTCAAACATAGCCATGAAAGAATCGGCAAGCCCAAAAAAAGTTGTCAGGCATGGCAGCAAAGACGACAAGCCAGGCATGACTTGCCGCGACCATTTTAACCCGGACGGAACTTTTGTAGAGCCTTCCGGGGAACAAAATGTGCGATTTGTGGTGAAGTCCAGTACCCTCTCAACACCTGCCCAAGCTTCATTAAGGGCCTTCATTGATAATTGGCATAAAAACGGCGCTAAAGACCCTGTCGAAATAAATGGCTACGCAAGCATCGAAGGACAAGGGTCGGCAAACTGGAGTTTGTCTTGCCGCAGGGCGGAGTCTGTAAGGCAATGGTTGATCGATCCTACGGACAAAGGGGCCAAAATTCCAGATTCCTTCATCTCGGTTTTCGCAAATGGGATAACAAACAAGTTCGGGGGAGGGTTAGATGAAAACCGGGTGGTAACTTTTATTTCGAATGTAAAAGTTCCGGACAAGAAAGATCCCAAGAAAAATGATCCAATATTGCCAGACCCAAACAAAAAAGACAAGCCTGTAGGGCCTGTAAAGCCGCCTGATACCCCTGCCAAGTTTTGTACCGCCTTTACTGACAAATCGGATGCATTGGATGCATGGGCACAAGCTAAAATTGCCCTTGATTTATTGATCAGCGCAAAATTTGGTGGAAATGCAGAATTGAAAAACCTCTGGAATACCTATTTGAGCACACCAAAAAAAGGCACCAAAGGGATATTGCCCCCAAGAAAGTTGTTCGGAAATCCAAAGGGAACTATTGAAAATGCTTTTAGAAATGACCCTGAAACTTTTAAACAGCAACAAATCATCCTGAAAAAAATTGCAGACAAAGTAAAAGCAGACCCCAAATTGCTGCCTCCAGAAGGTCAAAGCACCATGCCGATGAATTTTACTGATGTTTTGTCCTCCGGCGACCTTACCGACCTTCCCATGAACTTTACAGATCCGGCAAACAGGATTCCAGGTTTTATTGCCGGAGGAGTTGGAAAAGATCAAAGTGACGCAGGCGATGATGTCCGAAATGCGAATGGAAAATTTATCGTCACTAATCTTGGCCTTGATACAATTAAGGTCCGTGCAGCATTCGTTTTTGACGTTTTGGATGCCGTGGATTTCTGCCCAGGGAACCCCGGCGGCTTCTTCGCACAATTTTTAACAATTGACTTAAGCCGCCTCGAAGCCACCCCTGATTTTCCTACCTATGACACCCCATTTGAGGTGGTTTTCGGCGCCTTTGATGACAGTTCCTTTTAAGAAATGACACTTCTGAATTCCGATATGATAAGTTTGAGTCTGAATTTTTTGCAAAAAATTATAGTGCAAAAAATCAAAGGGCATTTCGCACCAGGAAGCATTGAGGGTATTATTGAGGGTCAAGAAGAATATAATCAGGTGCTGCAATTTAATGCTGAAAGGTTGAAGCACCCGGATTTGAACCCTGGGGATGTTTTATGCATTTTGATTGCCTTAGCCCCCCACATACAACCCGACTTTTACGACCGCGCCATCGCCGAGGCCCTCCCCCAATCCGGCGATTTCCCCCAGCTCGGCGGCGTTCGCGGCAAAAACTTCCGGGGCTTCCTGCCCACCGGAGAGACCGCCCTTTTCCTGCTCGCCGGCGACGACCTCCAAAAACGCCTTGAAGTGCAGGAGCTGTTCAGCCCCGACCATTTTTTTGCCAAAAAACGCATGCTTTGGCTGGAAGATGTTCCGCCCGGTGAACCCAGGATGAGCGGCAAGATCATCCTTTCGCAAGAATACATCGATTTGTTTACCACGGGCAAGGTTTCAAGGCCTGCATTCAATGCAGAATTTCCTGCCAAACTGATCGAAACGGATATGACATGGGACGACCTGGTACTCGATTCCGACATCATGGCTCAAATCCGCGAGTTGGAAATATGGGTGATGCACAACGAGCGCATGTTGAACGAATGGGGCTTGCGCAAACGCATCAAGCCGGGATACCGCGTACTGTTCCACGGCCCTCCAGGAACTGGCAAGACGCTGACTGCCAGCCTTTTAGGGAAATATACAAAAAAAGAGGTTTACAGGATAGACTTGTCCACCGTGGTTTCAAAATACATCGGCGAAACGGAGAAAAACCTCTCTACCTTGTTTGACCGTGCAGAGGACAAAAACTGGATATTGTTTTTTGACGAAGCGGACTCGCTTTTTGGCAAGCGCACCAACGTTCGGGATGCCCATGACAAATATGCCAACCAGGAGGTGTCTTATTTGCTTCAAAGGCTCGAAGATTTCAACGGACTGGTGATCCTGGCATCGAACATGAAGTCCAATATTGACGACGCATTCATGCGGCGATTCAACGCGATCATCAAATTCCCTATGCCAGACGAACGGGAGCGTGTGGTTATATGGCAGAAATGTTTTCCGGAAAAAATTCAGTTCGAGCCTAATGGAACGGGAAAACCCTTGGACATTCCCAAGCTTGCTGCAAAATATGAATTGTCTGGAGGCAGTATCATCAACATTGTGCATTACGCTTGCCTGAATGCGATGTCGAATAAGACTAAAATCATCGCCTGGGAAAGCGTAAAACAAGGGATTCAACGCGAATTTGCCAAGGAGGGGCGCGTTTTTAAGGATTTGGGACGCTAAATCCCCGCCCCAACTCCCCCACCACCCACCTAAACAAGCTCCCCGCCTGCACCGCGTCCACCACCCGGTGGTCGAGTGCGGCGCTCACGGTCATCATCCGCCGCGGCACTACTTGCCCGTCCACCACCGCCGGCTTCCAGGCCACCTTGCCTAAGCTCAGCACCATGGCCGCATTGGAGTAGGGCGCCAGGGCTGTGTAGCCCACGTCCAGCCCAATGCTGCCGATGTTGGTGAGTACGAAAGAGCCGAAACTTTCCGGCGACACGCCCACGAAGCCCAGCGGGATGCCCCAATCGATGCTCAGCCAGCGAATAAAATCGAATATCCACTGCCGGAAGGGCCAGGGGATTTTGGTGATGAAGGCGCCGGCGCCTTTGCCGGAATTCGTTGTGTTTTTCCGCGCTTTCCCGATTTCCGCTTGCAGGTATGCGCTGAGCTCCTGCAGGCTGAGACGCTCGGCGTTCTCGACTTTCACCGCGGTCATTTGCTCGCCCACCAGCACCGAAAGGGAAACGCCCACTGTTTGGCGCTGGATGATGCGGCCGCGGCGAACATAGCTGTTGATCTCCGGGGCCACCGTTGCAATGCCACGGGCAAAGGCCAGCAAAAAAACATGGGTGAGTGTGATTTTCAAGCCATTTTTGCGCTGTTCCGCAATGAATTTTTCTACCTCCGTAACATCAAACTCCACCGAGCCGAAGATTTTGGAATCGCGGGGCTTTTTGTAGATGATGGTGGTGAGGGTGCGCCAGGTGTTGGTGGGTTCTGTCATTTTTTAAATGGGCGGGTTGGCAAGGGGCAAATTGACAAGTTGGCAAGGGGCGGAGAGCGGCGCAAAAATGCAAAGAAATATCTTGGTTTGTGCCCGCAGTTGGATATGAAATGCATAATATTGCAAAGATTTAGGGATTGGGTTCGTTTTGCAATAGTGACCTTTTTGTTCGGATATTGCGCAAAGCATCCTCCTCAAACTATATACCGCACGCCGCTTGGTTTTGTGCATGCCGACCTTTGTAATCATTTGAACAACAGTTGAATCAATCACACTCAATCACAAAAATCAGGCGAATCATAGCATAATTATAGTCAACGCAAAGTGGTTGTGAAAGTCGTGATCGCATAATCATTTGAAAATCAAATGTTTTTAATCGCTCAAATCATACAAATCACTTTAATTCAGAGAATATCATGAAAAAGCTGCTTTTCGCTGTTGCTGGGGCCTTGCTGTTTTTTGCTTGCACGAAAGACGCGGCCTCGGAAATGAACCCTGGGAAATCCGGGTCTATCACCCGCTTTGCGGTGTACCACAATTACATGTACGTGCTGAACCTGAATGAAGTGCAGACTTACGACATCCAGGATCCTGCGCACCCCAAACTCCTGCACCGCCTGCCCACCGATTATGGCCTTGAAACCATCATTATTTACGACAACACGGTGTTTTTGGGCTCTAATACGGCGCTCTACATCTTAGACATCGGCAACCCTGCCGCACCAGTGATCTTGTCGAAATCGGAAAGGCTTGAACTCCTGGGCTTCACCGGCTGCGACCCCGTCGTCGTGAAGGGCAACTATGCCTATTCCACCATCAAGTCCATCGAAGATGTGTGTGGCCGGGTGGGCGTCGAAAGCGCTTTGGTGGTGTACGACGTGACCGACAAATCAGCCCCGGTGTCTGTGGGCGTTTATACCCTCGGGCTGCCCAACGGCTTAGGCTACAAAGACAACTACCTGTTTGTCTGCGATGAGGGCTACGACAGGTTGTGGGTGTTCGACATCAGCGACCCGCTAATGCTCGGCTTGACCGACTACTCCCTGTCGCTCAACGACCCCATCGACCTGATCGTGGACGGGCAGCGGATGATCGTTTCCAGCAAGACAGACTTCCAGATTTTCGATATCAGCGACGTATCCAAGATCAGGAAAGTCGGTTCGATTTCTAAATAGCCTCTATTTCCAAGCTTCAAACCACCCTCCTCCGTGCGCGCGCTCCTGTTCTGCTTTGCACTTTCGCCTTGTGTTGCCCTTGCCCAGGAAAGCAGCGGCAAACCGGCGTTGAAACCACTGCCGTTTACCCTGAAAACAGCACCCCTCAACCTCATCAACGGTGTGCAAATTTCAGCCGACTTGCTGGCCGACATCCCGATTAATCCTATCTGGGCGATAGAAATAGGGATAGGGGTCTTGCTCGATTCGGAAACCTATGCCAAATACGCCGGCGAGACCTACCGGGGCGTCAAAGTGAAACCGACCGTCAAATATTTCATAGACCGCACCGGCGATGAAGACTTATACATCGGCCTGGCGCTCAAATACAACTACATACAGAATGAGCGCTATTTGCGTATGTTCCGACAAGGCCAGCAATACCTGGAAACTTCGCTGCAACAGCGGCGGGTGCAAACCTTTGGCGCCGCCTTCAGGGTGGGCGCGCAATGGTATTCCGGCAAAAGGGACAGGTTTGTATTCGACCCTTCCATGAGCTTTGGCTTCCGGCACTCCCAGGTCGCGTACCCAAAGCTTCCCCCCGATGCCGAGCCGACAACGCTAAGTGGCTGGAACCTGGCCCGTGTCCCCGGCCAGCGTTGGACGCTTGATGTTATGCTGGGCCTGAGTATTGGGGTGAAGTTGTGAAATGTTAATTACATTGTGGCTTAAATTTTACCGTATGCAAGCCAACGGCTAAACGCCAATAGCCAAAGGCGCAAGTAAATCGACAACCATGAAAACAGCTGCTCTTTCCCTGTTGGCCCTGCTTTGCCTCTCCCTCTTCCAATTTGGCCAATTCAACATCGCCCCCACCGACACCCAGGCAGCCATTGTCTGGAACCTTGGGCTGATACTCGCTCCCGTGCTGGCCCTGGTCTTTCAATGGAAATTTGCCCGTGAAAGGCAAGTCCCCATCGCCATTTTTTTGAGCGTCTGGGCGGTGGTCAATTCAGCCCTGGTGCTGGGCTCCCGTATGGGGGCCTGGACGGCCCATGATTGGCAGCAGGTACTGAGCGGCAATGGACTGCCCGAGCTGCCCGGAAAAACAGTACTGGGCGGGGTGTTGCTGGCCGTTTTGGTTTTCGCGGCCTTGCGCCGCTGGTGGGGCATATCGTTCCATGCAGCCGATGCCCTGGTGATCGGCTTGCCGTTGGCGGGCATCACGGCGCGCATCGGCTGTTTGTACGCGGGCTGCTGTTTTGGGGTGCCTACGGGCGCTGCACACGGCATCTGTTACGGCCCAGGCACCCCGGCTTTTGAGCATCAGGTGCGTGCCGGGCTGTTGGCGGCAGATGCCGGTTCCAGCCTGCCCGTTTACCCGATACAGGCAATATTGATCATGGGCAACCTGCTCATATTCTGCCTGTTATGGCATTTCAGGAAAAAAATAACCCGGCCTGGCGCCCTCGGTTTTTTGGGCTTGGCCTTGCTCACCGCCCAGCGTTTCGGCATTGAGTTTTTCCGGGAAATTGCCACCAACCGGGGGCAGTTCGGACTGATGTGGGAAGGCTTGAAAATGGCGCAGTGGGCATGCCTGTTCATGGCTGCGCTTGGGCTTGTCGGGTTTTATTTGGTTCAGTTTCGCAAGGCCAGCGCGGGCAAGGCCCAGTCCTCCGCCTCCGTCAGGCAACAGGCAACCGTGATCGGCGGCATCGCCCTTGCCGTGATGCTGTTGCAAGGGGTGTTGACCCTCGACGAGACGATGATGATCCTGGTGTCCTGTTTGCCTGCGATATGCGTTTTGGGGCAATTGCTGTGGCGGGCACACCACTCTGGGCAAAAAGTACTGATGCCTACCTTGATGCTTTCGGCCACTACTATTGCGCTGATTGTCACCCCATTGGATACCATTGCCCCGACAAGCATCAAACGCCAGTGGATAGAAGTCGGCACTGGCGGCGCATTGGGCAACTACCATAACATAACCCGCGACTGTGATGGCAACGTGACGGGCAGGGACAAGATAGGGTTTGGCTCGGGCGGCATGGAGATCAACTCCAACTGGCAGCGCGACGATTTGTATTTCAAGGTGGGGCTCAGGGGCGTGTTCGGGCATTCTCGCCCGCAGGACAGCTACATTCCGGACCTCGACTACCGTTATTCTTCCTATGGGCTGTACGGCAAGGTCTCCTACAAATGGATCGGGTTTTCTTTTGGCGGGTTCAGCCGGGAAAAAAGGTATGAGGACGGGCTCAGGGAAAGAAGCTTTTTGCCCTCGGCCAACATCCGCGTGGGCCCTGTCCACAAATACTCCGTTGACTTCAGGGTGTACGACGAGCCTGCCTTTGGCTTTTCGAACGAGCCGGTCGTTTCTTTGGGCCTGGCAAACTGGGGGTTCAACGACCCGAGCGGGGCCACCTTTTTGCGCTTTGGCCTGGCCGGGCTCAGCAATGCCGAGGTCATGTACCATTTTTCCGGGGGCTTTCCTTTCGGCAAAAGCGGCTTCAGCGGCACAATTTCTGCCTATTTGGGCAACGGCTCCATGCTGCACTGGGGGCTGCGGTACCGGTTCCCGGGGCTGAATAATTAGGATAGTGTCGTGTCCAGTAAATGACCCATGAATAGACGGTCATTTACTGGACGCGCCACTAGAATTTTTTTTGTTGAAGGAGGGTAAGGTTTTCCAGATGCGCCGATAGTAGTTCAAAGCCGCAAGCAAAGCAGCGGCCCAAAAACGAAACCGGAGCAAGCCGAAAATCCGCAGAAAAGAGTAGGCGCAAAGGAAAATCACCACTTCAATTTTTTTGACATGACAACGCGCAATTTCGCAGCCGCCCTTACCCTCATCGCCCTCGTCCTCTTCCTGTTCGCCTGCCAAAAGTCAGAAGACATCGTAAACCCCGACCCCGGCGTGGCCGACCCTGCGCCGAGCATCCCTGACGGTAGCCGCATCAATATCCATTTTGGAACCTCAACTTATCGTGGCTGCATGTATTCTTTCTCCAACTGTATCTGGATCGGATGGGGCGCAGAAGCTTTGAACTATCAAAACCGTTTTGCCATGCTGTTCGACAATGGCGATGCTGCCAGCCAATATTTTGGCAACATTTACCCACTGACCGCTGATTTTGAGGTAGATGCGGCAACTGCTGCGGACATGGGCATCCAGCCGCAAGTGATCCCGGCAGGTTTCTACCCCCTTCGAGACATACCCGGATCAGTCGGCACGGGCAGAAAAATGGTAGATTTTGCGCCAAGTCAAAGCATCGCCACGGGCAGCCTGACCAACCCCAACAACCCGCAGGACAACATCGGCCAGTTGCACAACCTGGCAGTTCAGGTGGTATTGCATGAAAACCGCGCCGCCATTGATGCGCTCAAGGGCGACCGCGCCGCCATCCAAAAGCTGATCGCCGAAAAAACGATCCAGTTCCTGACAGAAGCCGATCTGCCTGTGAACGCGGTGGACAAACAACGCGCCCTGAACCTGAACCTCGACCGCGATTTCGGAAACTACGCCGCCCGGCTCAACGAGACCCGCCTGAGCGCCAACGACAAACAAATCCTGTTGACGGTATTCGACGATGCTGCGGCTATATCGGTAGAATCGCCCAGTCAATTGCGCAGTTTTGTAAACTATATGACCGCCCAGGAAAACCGCTTGGCCAAAGAAACCAAATTAGACAACCCCAAAGTGGTGCTTTCCATGTTATCTGTGTTGAAAAACAGCCGCTCATTCTGGTATTGGAAATCGGTTTCTTCGCCCCAAGCCGGCAACGGCGGCGCCAACGCCGGCAAAATCCCCGATTGGGTTTGGGCCGACATCATCGGCCTGGAACTGGGCGGCCCGGTAGCTTCCGCCATCGCCTCTGCGGTGGTGTATTTGGACCAGCGTTGATGTAGCAGGTATTAAAGATTGGCAAAACTGGCGCTTAGACCTTTCAGGTTTCGAAAACCTGGAAGGTCTTTTGCATCGAGGTTTTTTGCGCCAATAAAAGAAATCCCTAACTTTACTTTCCCAAAAAAATCAAGCGCGAGCCTCATTATCACATTACCCAATTATCAGATTCAAAAAGATGAAGATCACCTACTACGGCCATTCCTGTTTCCTCATTTCTGCGAACGGCAAAAACCTGCTCGTCGATCCGTTCATTGCAAACAACCCACTGGCAGGAAATATTGACGTGCACGGCATCCGCTGCGACTACCTCCTGCTCACCCACGGCCATGCCGACCATGTGGCCGATGTAGAAACCGTGATGCGCCACAATCCGGCGGCCATCATTGTCGGTGTGTGGGAAATACACGACCATTACAGCAAGAAAGGCTATAAAACACATCCCATGAACATCGGCGGCTGGTGGGGCTTCGATTTTGGCAGGGTGAAAATGGTACAGGCTGTGCACAGCAGCAGCT
The DNA here is from genome assembly GCA_964621185.1 of uncultured Saprospiraceae bacterium. Taxonomy (GTDB): domain Bacteria; phylum Bacteroidota; class Bacteroidia; order Chitinophagales; family Saprospiraceae; genus M3007. The sequence goes on from CAZULM010000019.1 coordinate 13,591, forward strand.
TCCCCGACGGCAGCTACGCGGGCGCGCCCGCAGGCTACGTGCTCGACACGCCCGACGGCGTACTGTACATCGCCGGCGACACCACGCTGACGCTCGACATGCAGCTCATACCCCGCACCTGCCCGCCCTTAGATGCGGCGATACTGCCCATCGGCTCCAATTTCACGATGGATGCGCACGATGCCGTTATTGCAGCGGAATTTGTGCAGTGCAAGCGCGTCATCGGCTGCCATTTTGATACGTTCGGGTTTGTGAAAATCGATCATGCGGCGGCAAAACGAACATTTTCGGATGCAGGCCGGGAACTGATTTTGTTGGGTATCGGGGAGGCGATTCCCATAAAGGGGTAAATCTTTCAACTGAAATCCTGGTATATGATCACCTTCCGCATCGCCGACCCATCCGACACGCTCGCCGTCGCCCTGCTGCTCGCCGCCCTTTTTGAAGAAGTGGAGCACACGCCCGATGCAGCGGAGATAGCCGGTATTTTCGCTGAAATAGACGAAGACGACAGCCATTCCACCCTCTTGGCCTTGAACGAGGAAGGGGACATCGTGGGCATCCTGACCATTGTTGAATGTCTTTCCATATCTGCCGGCGGGAAATACGGGGTGCTCAACGAGCTGTACGTGGTGCCTGGATACCGCTCCGAAGGGGTGGGTAAAATGCTGGTCGATGAGGCCAAAGACCTGGCTGAAGCACGCCATTGGAAAAGGATAGAAGTAACCACGCCAGGCGACGAATTCGCCAAAACGCTCCGGTTTTACGAACGGGAAGGGTTTTACAAGATCGGGCCGCGGTACTGTTACAATTATGGCTGAGCCGAACTCAATCTTTCCCCAATGAAAGCAATGTGCCGCCTGCGTCGTACATCATGTCTTTGCGTCGCACTTCTGCCTCATAAGCCATGGAGCCGTCCGCTTTTTCGATTTTGGCGGCTTCTTTTACCCGTTTTCCTTTCAGGGCGGCCCGTACCGGGGCGGGGAGTTCGGCGGGCTTGATCTCTGTTTCTGTCTCCAGCCACTTGCCTTCCGCGCTGAAAACGGCCGACATTTCCACTTCGTTCATCTCAAACTCTGCCTCCCAAGCGCCGCTCTTTTCCTTTTTCCATTTGAGCTCTTCCACGTTTTTGAACATTCCGTTGAAAGATGTTACCGCAGCGGCCGGCGGTGTTGCCTTTTGGGCAAAAGCGGTGCTGACGGCAGCAAGGCAAAAGCTGAGCAATAGCATTGTTTTGTGCATAGGGCAAAGTTGTTTTAGTGAATGGACACGACAAATATAAGGGCAAATTTTGGAGTATTGACGGATGCCTTATATTTGACACAATTTTCCGAATCATTCAATTTGCCGCTATGAAATTTGAATCCAGGCCCAATTTTTTCTTCGTTTTGCTACTGGCATTTGCCGGCTGCCAATCCCCAGTGCCCAATACCGCCAACCAAGCAGCGGCAGCCTTCACTGCCAACCCCCGACCCGTGGCCGAGCAGCCCGTGAAGACCCTTGACATCGGCGAACCTGCACCCGACTTCATGCTGCCCGGCGTTGACGGCAAATTTTACAGCCTCGCCGATTTCAAGGATGCCAGGGCGCTGGCCATTGTTTTTACCTGCAACCACTGCCCGACAGCCCAAGCTTATGAGCAAAGGATTATTCAAGTCGCTGCGGACTACAAGAACAAAGGCGTGGCCTTATTGGCAATTTCCCCCAACAGCCCTCTCGGCCTACTCTACGAAGAACTTGGCTATACCGATCTGAACGACGACTACGAAGAAATGAAAATGCGCGCCCAAAACCGGCAATTCAATTTCCCCTACCTCTACGATGGCGACACCGAAACGGCATCCCTACAGTACGGCCCGGTGGCCACGCCCCATGCCTTTGTGTTCGATGCCGACCGGAAACTCCGATACGTTGGCCGCCTCGACGCGGTTGAAAAGCCCGGCGCCGCAAACGCAGAAGACCTGCGCGCCGCCCTGGATGCCGTGCTGGCCGGCGTTCCCGTAGCTACGCCCAGCACCAAAACTTTCGGCTGTTCCACCAAATGGGGCTGGAAACTGGGTTTGAAGGAAAAGGCCGACGCGGAATGGGACGCCAAACCCGTCGGCCTTTCCACTTTAGATGCCAAAGGCGTGATCAAGCTGCTGAAAAACGAAGACAGCGGCAAATTGCGGCTCATCAACATCTGGGCAACCTGGTGCGGCCCCTGTGTGCTGGAATACCCCGAGTTTATTGCCCTGCAGCGCATGTACGGCGCGCGCGATTTCGAGTTCGTGTCCATTTCCGCCGACAAGCCCCAACAGCAGGAAAAGGTGCTGAAATTCCTTCAGGAAAAACATTCCGCCGTGCAGAACTACCTGTTCGCAGCCGACGACAAGTACGCCCTCATCGAAGCGGTGGACAAAAACTGGAACGGTGCGCTGCCCTACACGGTGCTGGTGGAGCCAGGCGGGAAAATCGTGTGGCAGCACCAGGGGGACGTTGATTTTTACGCCTTGAAACGTGCCATCGTGGAGCACCCGATGATGGGGCGTTATTTTTGACACGCTACCGCTGCACCACCACTTTCACCCAACTGCTGCCGGCCTCCCCACAGAGCTCCACGTAGTAAACCCCGCTGGGCGATTGTGTCAAGTCAAGCGCTATATCTCGTTCCAGGCCAGTAGTTTGCTGCACCGAAACTAAGCGCCCCTGTGCGTTGTAAACCTTTGTTTGTTGCACACTGTGCTCGGTTCCGTTGCAACAGATTTCAAAGCGGCCAGTGCTGGGATTGGGCCTGACGAGCCAATGGGCAGCTGCCGCTAATGTCTGGGTTGAAGAAACGCCTTGCAACGTAAAAGAACCCATGGATTCGCAACCATACTGGTCGGTCACCACCAACTCGTAAGTGCCTGGTGCCAAACCGGTTAGGTCTTGGGTGTTGCCAAACAAGATACCATTGAGGTACCAGGCATATTGAAGCTGGTTTCCCTGGTTGCTTACCGAAATATAAATGGCACCATTGTTCTGGCCAAAGATTGGTTGTACTATGGAATCAGTTACGATCAAATACGCATGTTCTATGGAAACGACCGTTGCCGAATCGCTGGAGGTGCAGCCGTTGATGGGGTTGGTGACCACAACGGTATATACGCCAGGCTGGCTGACTTCGGGCTGTGCCAGGTCTGACATGAAACCTCCAGGCCCGCTCCATAAGAAACCCGCATTGCCAGCATCTGTAGTGCAGGTCAACTGTGGATAAGTATTGCAAACAATCGTGTCGTCGGCAACCTCCGCCATTGGGGGTGTTGTGGATTCGTCCAACAAAGCACTCGCCGTAGCACTGCAGCCATCCTGCGTGGTAACAGTGAGCACGTATTGGCCAGGTTCGCTGACAACCGGATTGGCCTCGTCGCTCTGGAACCCGTTGGGCCCCGTCCAGGAAAAGGTCACATCAGCGTAGGTAGAGCTTCCGCTCAGCTGTGCAGTTGACTGGGTGCAGGTTATCGTGCCGCCTGTAGCGCTCACATCCGGGATGTCGATTGTCGCGGCCACCGTGGCGCTGGCGGTGTTGCTGCAGCCATCCTGCGTGGTAACAGTGAGCACGTATTGGCCAGGTTCGCTGACAACCGGATTGGCCTCGTCGCTCTGGAACCCGTTGGGCCCCGTCCAGGAAAAGGTCACATCAGCGTAGGTAGAGCTTCCGCTCAGCTGTGCAGTTGACTGGGTGCAGGTTATCGTGCCGCCTGTAGCGCTCACATCCGGGATGTCGATTGTCGCGGCCACCGTGGCGCTGGCGGTGTTGCTGCAGCCATCCTGCGTGGTAACAGTGAGCACGTATTGGCCAGGTTCGCTGACAACCGGATTGGCCTCGTCGCTCTGGAACCCGTTGGGCCCCGTCCAGGAAAAGGTCACATCAGCGTAGGTAGAGCTTCCGCTCAGCTGTGCAGTTGACTGGGTGCAGGTTATCGTGCCGCCTGTAGCGCTCACATCCGGGATGTCAATAATCGCGGCCACGGTGGCACTGGCGGTGTTGCTGCAGCCGGCTTGGTTCACAATTGTCAGGATATAGACACCGGTATCGCTGGCCATGGGGTTGGCCTCGTCGCTATGGAAGCCATTGGGGCCCGTCCAGGAAAAGCTGACATTGGAGTCGGTTGAGCTTCCAGTCAATTGGACAGAAGCCTGGGTGCAAGTAATTGTGCCGCCCGATGCGCTCACATCCGGTATGGCAATCGCCTCAGCCACAGAAGCGCTCGCGGTATTGCTGCATCCGCCTTGGCTGACCACTGTGAGGTGATAAAAACCGGTGTCACTGGCCATGGGGTTGGCCTCGTCGCTCAGGAACCCGTTGGGGCCCGTCCAGGCATAGGACAGGTCCGAATAAGTGGAATGGCTGAGCAGTTGTGCCATAGTATTGGCGCAAGTGATCGTGTCGCCAGTTGCGCTCAGATCTGGTGTGCCGCCAACCAAGTTCACGGCGGCGCTTGCCGTTCCGCTACATCCTGATTGGCTGGTGACGGTTACGGTGTACTGGCCGAGCGCTGTCACGTGAGGGTGCTGATCAGTCGAACTGAAGCCCCCCGGCCCTTCCCACAAAAACTGTGGGTTTCCAGCCATCACCAACGTGGATAAAACCAGTGAATCGGTAATGCACCCGTTGTCCGCGCCAGTTATTTGAACAGCAAGGTTGTTGTCAGCCACCGATACGGGCAAGCAGTAGTTTGCGGTCAATGGGTGGCAGCTATTGCCCGATTGCACACAGACACTCCCACTGACGGCGCCAAAGGTTACAGTCACCTGCGCTCCTTCTGGCGCGTTGATATTCAGGTTGTTGCTGCCCCCGTTGATGGATGCCCCCGGAGGTGCCGTCCAATGGTAATATCCAACGCCAAAGGTGTCTTGAACCGTGTAAACGGCTGAGCCGCCTGGGCATAAATTGGCAGGCCCAACTGGGACGCCCGGTGCTGCGGGTGCTGGTGCCGCTATGCTCCCTTGTGTTACGCTAATCTCAAAATCGCAAACATCGGCAACCCAACCATCCACCACCAACCAATATGTTTGGCCGGGGGAAAATGCCGTGTAGCCAAGTTCATACACCATATCGCCGCAGCCGCCACACCCGGGGTTGCAAACAAGGGCGTCCGGATCGGTGCAATCGTCAAAAATGGCGAATTGGAGGCCGTCTCCATTCTGGCAATTGGAAACAATGAAGTCGAATGCAATGGTGTCGTCGCCGGCGACAAACCCAAACCAAAAGTCGTTGTGCAGGGTGATCGCCCCGCAAACGGCGTTCCCGCCGGAAAAGGCGCCGTTGTTGGTACTCTGGAACCCGTCCAAATTGCAGTAAACACAGGACATCTGACAGGATGTGCCGCCGCCTGGCGGTGGTGGATCGGGGCATTGAGGGCCTTCTTGGGCATGGAGCGTCGCGGCGGCAAAAAATGCCAAAATAGAAATCAGGCAGGAAAATTTCATGTTTATTAATGTTTAAAGGTGAATGAGAAGAGTAATTGGACAAAAGTCGCAGGCGGCCCAATCAAAAAATATAACAATTTTTGGCGCTTTTTTATCCCAGGAAATTGGCGGTAGTCACATCATTGGCTAAACCATGCCAGTATTTCAAATTTGCCATCCAGCTTGCATTTGGAGCCTTAATTTTGCGGGATGAAACCTTCCTTTTGCTTTTTGTGCCTTTGCCTGTTCGCAGCAAGCCTTTCCGCCCAACAGACCGCCATTATTTTGCCGCTCTCGCCTTCTGAACCAGAAACGCGGGCCGCCCGAATATTGCAGCATTACCTCCTTGAAATCACCGGGCAGGAAATAGCCGTGGCCTCCAAGGCCAAGGTGCCCAAAAAGACACAGCCCATTTTTTTGGGTAATTGCCCCGCAGCTAAAAAATATGCCTTGGAAATCCCTGCCGAGCTGCCAGCCGATGCCTATTTTATGCAGGGCAACAAAGGCGCGTTCGCTATCGCCGGCGGCGGTGAAATGGGCCCCGAATACGGCGTGTACAGCTTCCTCGAACTGCTCGGCTGTCGGAAATACAGCCCCCGCGACTCGCTGATCCCCGCAATGCCCAAATTGAAACTGCCTGATTGCCAAGCAAGGACAGAAACGCCGGCCTTCCCCTACCGGGAGCTTTGGTACGAACCGGCCTTCGATGAAAGCTGGGCGCGCTGGCACAAGCTCAAGACCAACCGGCAGAAAAACAAGGAATGGGGCATGTTCGTGCACACCTTCGAAAAGCTTTGCCCAAAAGACTTGTATTTCTCGGAACACCCCGAATACTTTGCCTTCAACGGCGCCCAGCGCTCTCCCGGCCAGCTATGCCTTTCCAACGACACAGTGCTGCAAATCGTCGTGTCGCGGCTCCGCGACATGATGGCCGAAAACCCGGGAGCCAAATACTGGTCGGTCAGCCAGAACGACAACTACGACTACTGTAAATGCCCCCGCTGTGCCGCCTCCGACGCGCATTACGGGAGTCCCGCCGGCACCCTCATCGCTTTTGTCAACCAAGTGGCCCAGGCGTTCCCATACCGCACCATTTCTACCTTAGCCTACCAGTACACCCGCCAGGCCCCGAAAAACATCAAGTTAGAGCACAACGTGAGCGTATGCCTGTGCAGCATCGAGTGCAACCGGGGCAAAAACATCGAAGAAGGCTGCCCCGATTTCGCCCGCGACGTGCAGGAATGGTCGGCACTGACCGACAACCTGATGATATGGGACTACGTGGTGCAGTTCCGCAGCTACGTCAGCCCCTTCCCCAACTGGCACACGCTCCAGCCTAACCTCCAGTTTTTCCAAAAAAACGAGGTGAAAATGCTGTTCGAACAAGGCAGCGGGCGCGACCGCTCCGAGTTTTCCGACATGCGCGCCTACCTCTTAGCCAAATTGATGTGGGACCCCAACGCCAACATGGACTCTATCCTGACCGATTTCGGCGATGGCTACTACGGCCCCGCCCGCCCGGCAATCTGGCAGTACATCCACGACCAACACTCACGGCTCGAAGCACACGGAAACCGGCTGTGGATATACGACATCCCCCAAAACGAGCCGTTTGTGCGCGACGGTTTTTACCAACGTTTCAAATCACTTGATTTCCCCAAAGGCGACGGGGCACAGCAGTTGCGCGTGAAAGCCGCCATGCTGCCTGAAACTTTCGCCTACTTAGAAAGCATAAAAGCGGTGCCATTCAACCCCAATGATGCCTTGTCGCGCACGGTAACCATGTTGAAACGAAAAAATGACGCTTTGGGCAACCTGCTCAACCAGTTCCAGGACGACTGCGAGCGTGTGGGTTTCTACCGCCTCAACGAAAACGGCTACACGCCAAAGCAATACGTGCAAGACTACAAGTTATACCTCAACAACGCGATCAACGCCCTGGAATCAAGGGCCCAACACATATCGCTCGAAGAACCCCCGTCGCCCAAATACGCCAACGGCGACCCCAACGAGCTGATCAACAAGCTCGTCGGCGAAGCCGATTACCGGTACAACTGGCTGGGATTTGAAGGGAATGACATGGTGGCGACCGTGGAAGTAGAGAACCAAAGCGCCAGTGGCATCCAAATTTCTTTCCTCCAGGATCAGCAATCATGGGTGTTCTTCCCAAAAATGGTGGTGATCGAAACTTCCCTCGACGGCAAAGAATTTCAGAAAATAGAATGGAAAGTCATACAGATCGTACCAGACGGCAAAAAGAGCATCCACACCATAAAGGCAAACCTCAGCGGGCAGCCCGTCCGCTACGTGCGGGTGACGGCAGTGAACCAAAAGACTTGCCCGGCCTGGCACCCCTGCAACGGGAACAAGAGCTGGATATTTGCTGACGAGATATTGATACTTTGAACCTCATTTCTGACAAAACTGCTGCAACAGCCCCTGCGCCGCCCCATACCCGCCAACCGCCGCCGACTGCCAATCCGCGCAGGCGCCCGTAAGGTCGCCCATATTGTGTTTCGCCAGTCCGCGGTTGCAGCGGAAATTGCCCGCATCCGGCTTGAGCTTGATGGCCTGGTCGAAGGCGGGTATCGCCTCCTGGAAGCGGCTGATCGATGCCAGGGCGTTGCCTTTGTTGTTCCAGGCATCCGCATATTCGGGCATGGCGGCGATGGTGGCATCGTAAGCAGCGATAGCGGCCTCCATCTGTCCGCTGGCAGCCAGGGAATTTCCCCGTTTGAACAGGTAATCTGCTTCAGGCTTTTCCTTGATGGCGGCATCGTAGGCGGCGACGGCCTTGTCGTACTGCTTGGCCATGGAATAGGCATTGGCGATGGCGGCCATCACCTCGTGCTTGGGCATTTTGATGCCCAGTTCCATCGCTTTTTGGAAATCGGCAACGGCTTTGTCCGGCTCGTTGGCGTTGGTGAACACCTGGCCGCGGCTGAAATACGCTTCGGCGTGGTTGGGCTTTATGGCCAGTGCCTGGTCGTAATATTTGATGGCCTCCGCGTATTTCTTTTGCTTGTTGAGGGTGACGCCCATGTTGAACAGCGCGTCAAAATGCTGCGGCTCGGCTTTGAGCGCCGCTTCATAAGCCTTGTACGCGTTGTCGGCGTCGTCGAGGTCGAGGTAGGCCAGGCCGAGGTTGTTCCAGGAAAGGCCGTCGTTGGGGTGTTTGGCGGTCACGTTCTCCCAGAGGCTGATGCTCGATTGCCAGGTTTGGTTCTGCAGCACCGTGAGCACGGCGCACATTGCCACAAAGCCTGCGGCGAGGTAGGGCAAGGCCGCAGCCATGCCCGTCTTGATGCGCCCTTCGGCGATGTCGCCGTATTTTTTTGCCAAGATATAGAACAGTCCCAGGTAAGGAATGTACGTGAAACGGTCGGCCATGAACGCTTTACCCGCCCCTTTGAACTGGAGCACGAACATGATGTTGACCAAGAAGAACAGGAAACCGAACACGATGTCGCGGCCATGCTTCGCGCTCCGCCATACCCACCAGGCCACTGCGGCCAACAGGAAAGGCGTGAGGTAGTACTGCACCGGAATCGCGCCCAGTTTCGGGTAAGGGTAATAGGCCGACAAGTTGAACGGCGCCACTAATTTCCACAGGTAAATCCAAAGCGACCAGGTGGCGAAAAAGAAGCGGTCAACCATGGGATAGCCCGAGTCTTTCAGCCCCTCCGCCACGCCGAGGAAGTGGAGGCCCACCAAGCCGATCACTAACGAAAGGACAAAAAGCGGCAGTTTCTCTATCCATACTTTCGCGCTTTTCAGGTCGCGCCCCGCCAGATAGTCGAGGCAGAGCAGCGAAAGCGGCAGCGATACGGCCTGGATTTTGGAGAAATAAGACAGCACCCCCAAGCCTAATGTGAGCATGAACCAGCGCGTTTTGCCTTCCTTTTCCACCAAATATTTCCAATAGGTGAACAAAGCGGCGATGTAGAACAGCCCGTACAGCACATCTTTGCGCTCGGTCACCCAGGCCACGCTCTCGCAGCGCATGGGGTGGATGCCGAACAGGACGGTGCCGAGCGCCAGCGCCCAACTGCGCAGGCCCAGCGCCCGGAGGAAAAAGAAGCTCATCGCGGTGGCGCCTACGTGCAGCAGCACATTCGTGAGGTGATATACAAATGGGTTGAAATTCTCCATCGCCATCGCCCCCGGTTTCACGATAGGGTCGAAGGTGTGCTCGATGCAGTAGCTGAACACCACCAGGGGCGAGTAGTTGCCGCAGGTATGGCCCCTGAACATCTGGCTGATGGCCTCGCCGGAAAGCGGCTGCACCAGCGGGTTGAGCCAGAGGTATCCGTGGTCGTCCCAGTTGACGAAGCCCGCGCTGAGCGTGTTGGCGAACACGGCAAAGGTGAGCACCAGGCAGCCGAGCAGCAGGATGTTGTCGGAAACGGGCGCTGCGGCTTGGGCAGCCGTGGCCTGCTTTTGTTGGGTCTGGGGCTGCCTGGCACTGTGTTTTTTCTTCGACATGCGGTGTGGAGACGTTTTCTTGGGTAGCAAAGAAAGGGCGATTTGGCTTTTTGGCAAAGGAAATTTGACTGATCTTTATTTGGGCGTTCAGGTAGTGGACAATATAACCTGCTTAGTTCAGCGTACGGATTTTAACAAACTTTAACAGGGCAGGTCGGCTTCAACAAACCGGCCTGCCACAACAATAAATGAATATGAAAACTCTTTCTTATTTGTTTGCCGCTTCAATTATTTGCTTGAATGGCTGCATTGGTTGCAAAGACAACTGTACTGGGAACCTACAATTTGACTTGCCGGTGCAGGCCTACGGGATAAAGGACACCTTGTATATGGGAGATACGCTACGTGTCAAGTTGGAAATCCCGGATAAATTGGCCGAACGGTACTCGGGTAATGAGTATGATTTTATTGACTATAATTTTAGATTGATTACCTATATTGGCCGAATTGATACTTTACCCACTGGAACCGATTCTAAAGGCACATTTGATTGGACAACACTTCAAGGTCAATCAAAGTACTTAGGAAATGTCTTTCTTGTAAAGCCCAATTATTCTAACCATGTGTATCATTACGAAATACTCATTACCCCCAAAAGGAAAGGTTTGTTCGTTTTTGGTATGAATAGCGATTTTGGCAATACAAGCCCATTAGAAAAGTTAGATGGTCCCTGTTCCAAAGAACCAGTTGCAGTTTTTATGAAATTGGAAAATGACACAAACACAAATTTCGAATTTTTGAAACTAAGTCCGGAACCCGTTTACCAAAATTTAAACAGGCAGCGCTTTGACGAATTTGCCGGTTTTTGTTTTTTTGTTCGATAGACCGAGCCAATCGGGACAACAAGTCCGTCCCTTCGCGGTTGCCTGTACTGCGAGGCTGGGCTTGAACGGCCTGGGAAACGGCATTGATGCAGGTCTGAAAGGGGGGTGCCATGCCTTTGCACAATATTCAGCGGCAAATGGAATGCAAAAAAAACGAGGAAGCAAACCCTTCATAATCAATATAATCCACCCAGAAAATCTTGAAATCACTAAAATCCCGGTATAACTTTGCCCAAAAACAACGATGCGGCTGATTGCAATCATTTCCTTTTTCTGCTCCTTCTTCTCCCAAACCCCCGCCCAAACCACCCTCATCTACTGCGGCAAGCTCATCCCCGTCAGCGCCGAGCCCATCGCCAACGCCACCCTGGTGCTGGAAGGCAACAGAATACTGCGCATCGACCGGGGCTTTACCGCCGTGCCGCCGGGGGCTACCCTCATCGACCTGAGAACCAAGTCGGTGCTGCCGGGCCTCATCGACTGCCACGTGCACATCGAATGGGAGCAAAGCCGCAGCTCCTACACCGAAAAATACCTGCTCAACGACGCCGACATCGCCTTCCGGGCTGCCGTGTATGCCAAGCGCACCCTCGAAGCGGGCTTCACCACCGTGCGCGACCTCGGCGGCACGGGCGTGAACATAGCCCTCCGCAACGCCATCAACAGCGGCTGGACACCCGGGCCACGCATCCTCACCGCCGGCCGCATCCTCAGCATCACGGGCGGCCACGGCGATGCCACCACGGGCAGCCGCTGGGACCTGTTCGACCCGCCCATACCTGAAATCGGCATCGCCGACGGCCCCGACGAGTGCCGCAGCGCCGTGCGTACCCAGATCAAGCGCGGGGCCGACCTCATCAAGGTCTGCGCGACCGGCGGCGTGCTGTCCCTCGCCCGCGACGGCCGCTTGCCGCATTACAGCGCGGAAGAACTCGTCACCATCGTCAACACCGCCCGCGACCTGGGCATCGACGTGGCCGCGCACGCGCACGGCGACGAGGGTATCCGCCGCGCCGTGGAAGCCGGGGTCGTCACCATCGAGCACGGCTCATTTTTGAGCGATGAAACGATGGATGCCATGCTCAAACACGGCACCTGGTATGTGCCAACCCTTACTGCCGGCCATGCGGTGAGCGACAGCGCCCAATACGCCAAGGGCTTTTTCCCGGAAACCGTGCGCGTGAAAGCCTTGGACATCGGCCCACAAATCCAATCGACCACCGCCCGCGTGTACAAAAAAGGCGTAAAAATCGTTTTTGGCACCGATGCGGGCGTGTTCCCGCACGGGAAGAACAACCTGGAGTTTTTGTTCATGGCAGAAGCGGGCATGAAAAACAGCGAGATACTGCGGGCAGCCACAATTGATGCAGCCACCATGTTGCGCCTGAACGACAAGATCGGGTCGCTGGAAGCCGGGAAGCTGGCGGATATTGTGGCCGTGGATGGCGACCCGCTAAGCGATATCCGGGCCATGTTGAAGGTGGTGTTTGTGATGAAAGACGGGGTGGTGGCGCGGCGGTAGGAATTCGCCGAAAACAATTATACCGCATAGCCTATCCTGTCTATATTGAAATGCCAAGCGCAAGGCGCTGGTAGCACCGCGTTCACGCGGTCTGGACGAGGGCGTTCAGGCCTGTGTAATAATCACAGGCACCGAAACCAAATAATGTTAATCAGTAGCCCAAAAAATTAATTGTTATCCACTTTTTACGTTTTTCGCGGGCGTGAACGCCCTTGTCCGGACCGCGTGAACGCGGTGCTACCGATACCCATGCGAAACAAAATCGCCATTTTCCGTAAAATCCTCCGCAACATGCTCTACGCCATGCTTGCCTTGCTCCTCGTCTGGGTGATCGCCGTGCAGGCGGGCTGCCTATCCCTGCGCACCCCCGACCGCGAATGGCAGCCCAAATTGAAGGCATCGGGACAAACCATCAGCCCGCAATTCCTGGACATTCCCGGCGGCAAAAGCCGAACCATCCATGCCGTGCTGCTCAGCGCCAACGACAGCCTGCCCTTGCTGATGATGGCGCACGGCTCGCCGGGCTCGGCAGATGCATACCTGCAATACATGGCCGATACCGGCCTGACCCGTATGGCGCGCATCGTCTCCCTCGACCGGCCGGGTTTTGGATATACCACGGGTTTCGGCAAGCCCGAGCCATCGCAGGAAGTGCAAGCTGCCGCGCTGAAATCGGTGGCGGATGCCCTGGCGCCCGGGAAAAAAGTGCTGCTGCTGGGGCATTCTTTGGGCGGCGCAGTGATCGCCCGTTTCGCCATGGACTATCCCGAGTTGACGGCTGGCTTGGTCATCGTTGCAGGCTCCATCGACCCAAAACAAGAAAAGCACCCGTGGTGGCAATCCGTGGTACATGCCCCGCCAGTGCGCTGGCTTACCCCAAAATCCCTGTGGACTTCCAATGCAGAGATCATCCCGCTGGAAAAAGAATTGGAGGTCATGTTGCCGCTATGGGCGCGCATCCGCTGCCCGGTCCGGGTTGTCCATGCACAGAACGACCAGTTGGTGCCGGTCGCCAATGCTGCCTTTGCGCGGGAGGTGCTGGTGAACTGCCCCGACTTCAAGGCCACGATACTGGAGAAAGGGAACCATTTTATCCTGTGGAGCCGAAAAGATGTGGTCAGCGCCGCGCTGCTCGAACTGTTGCAGTGAGCAACCCGATTAAACTTTGCTGCGCCAATACGATATGCCGTTTCGGCACGTTTTTGGCGTGCAATGCTTCAAAGTGGCGGGTAAAGGGTAAAAATCGGCCACAACTGCCTACTTTTGTCCCACAAACATGACATACATGAGAAATTTTAAGTTTTTCGGGCTGGTGCTCGGGCTTGTGCTGACAAGCCAGTTTTCCTTTGCACAGATGCGCGGCTGGGAAGTCGGGGGCTGGGCCGGCGTTTCAAACTACTTCGGCGACTTGAACACCAATTGGCGGCTCAACCGCATGCACGTGGCCGGCGGCATCGGCGCGCGCTACAACCTCAACGACCGCCTGGCCCTGCGCTTTGGGGCCAATGTCGGCAAGATCAGCGCGACCGACAAGGATTCCGACAACAGCTATGAACGGCGACGGAACCTTGATTTCAGGAGCCTGATCGTTGACGGCACCGGACAGGTCGAGTTCAACTACCTGCCTTATGTTCACGGGTCGCGCGACTATTTTTTTACCCCGTACATGTTCCTGGGGCCGAGCGTTTATTATTTCAACCCTAAAACAGATTTTGAAGGAATAACCTACAACCTTCGCGAAATGGGCACCGAAGGCCAGTTTCGCGGCGAAGAATACGGCTCTATCCAATGGGGCATCGCCTACGGCATCGGCTTCAAGGCCGACCTGAGCTACCGCTGGAGCCTCGACTTTCACCTTGGCGCCCGCAAGCTCTTCTCCGACTACATAGACGACGTGAGCGGGGAATATGCCGACATCCGCGACATCCGTGCCCAGCGCGGCAACATCGCCGCAGCCCTCGCCGACCGCTCCGGAGAACCGCCCATCGGCCTCGAAGGCCGGCAGCGCGGCAATGGGAAGAACTCCGACGCGTATGTGTTTTTGGGCGTGGGACTGAACTATTATTTCGGGCAAATCCGCTGCCCGGGCATCCAGCGGGATTGAAACCCAGTTTTATTATGAATGTAGTCAACGATTTCCTCGACGTCTTACAGAACATCGAAGCTTCCATCACTGCAACAGCGCAAGAGAACCCGCAACTTGGCGATAAGGATGTGATATTGGCAACAGAGCGCTTGATAGCAGGCTATACCCGGGAGAAGAAAAAAATGCCCGTTCTGCCCGTAAAATTGCCCTCCGGCAGTTTGCCTGTGTTTCAGGCAATGAAGGATTCGTGCGAGATGCGGCTTACAAGGGAATCCAATGACGTACAAGAGGACGATGTCGTTGGCTATAGGGTTCCTTTGCGCATCATGATTATTTGCCTGGAACGCTTGCACAAATCGCAGCTTCGCTGGCACAAAGAATTCGGGCACAAGGGGTATTTGAATTTTATAAAAGGCTACACTTGAAAACGCCGGCACTGCAGTCCGCCACAACCTAAAAAGAAAAGCCATCCCCAATACATCAGGGATGGCTTTTTTGTGAGAAACGTGTTCTTTCCCGATTAATTCCGGCCAGAACCGCCGCTGGTGATCCAGGGGCCGCAAACACATACGCACTCGCCGCCGGGAAGGGTAAAGCAATGGGGCGGGTTGAATGTCGTGCAGGACAAGGTAGGGTTGCAAGGGCTGGCGTTTTGTGGGAGGGCTTTGAAGGAACCGACGCGTGGCTGGATACCGAAAGCCGTCAATTTGCCGCCTTTCACTACGATGATCAGCTTGTCGCCGGTGCGGGTGTTTTGTCCTACCACGTTGCGGCCTTCATTTACCGAGACTGAACCGTCAACGCCTTCAAATTTGATGTAGATTGCAGCCTGTGGCTCCACATGCATTTGGATCTGGGTCGAGCCACCGGTTTGGGCATTGGCGCCTGTGGTGGAGAAAGTGGAGAAGGCAGCAACGATGAGGGCAAGTGAAAAGAAATTTTTGATGATGTTCATTGTACTTGAAGTTTAAAAAGTTTGAAAATGAATGTTTGGTAGGATGTGTCGCGAGCTGGAAACATGTACCCACCCAGTTTCAAAAAAATTTCAATTACCCTTCAAATGCAGGCACAATCCCTATTTTTGCGCCTTGCATCTCACACAGCGAATCCCCATATCTTTTCCATGAACAACAACGACAATTTCTTCCATACGACCGCTGAGACAGCTTCTTTGCAAATCACCGATGAGGCGGAGGCCTGCGCTGCCGTGCTGTTCGCCTGCCGCCGCGCCGACGAGATCGACGGGCCTGGCGGGAACGCGGCGTTCCTGGCCACCTTGAGAAGCCGCAATATCTTCATCGGCTCCGACCCGAACGTTTTGGTGGAAACCGTAGGGAAATACTATGAGCAGGCCGGAAGCCCCGCCGCGCTCATCAACGCTGCCATGGGCGCCATCCGGGAACAGACACGGCTGCCGCTATTTTACCATTGCCTCGACGTGATACTCGCCGACGGCGTGGTGACGCCGCAGGAAGACAAGGTGTTCCAATACCTCACGCGCAAGTTCAAGGTGGCGGAGGAGGTGGCGTTCCGGGCGCTGGAGGTGCTGGTGGTGAAGAACAAGCTATGAGCGCTGCGCGTCCGCACCTTTCAGCACATACCAAACCACATACGAAAAGCAGGCAAAAGGCACAAAAAGCGCCATCCTCATGCCGCCAAATCCCGACAACAAGCCGGCGATGGGGGGCAGTACCGCGCCGCCGACGATGGCCATGATGACCAGCGAAGACGCCAGCTTGCTCTCTGCCGGTGGAAGCCCCTTAGTGGCCAAGGCGAAAATGGTGGGGAACATAATGCTTTGACAAAAATAAGTCAGCATGATGCACACGATGCCCGTCAGGCCGCCTGTGAGGAATGCCAAAACAACGAGGGCCACCGCCGCCATGCAATAATACGAAAGCACTTTGCGCGCATCCATACGGCTCATCAGGAAGGTGCCCACAAAACGGCCCAGCATGAACAGCACCAGGGCAAACGAGGCGTGGAAACCAGCGATTTGCTCCGGGGTCATTTCAAGGGTGTAGCGGTACAGCATTTGCACAAGCCCCAGGTGCTCGTCTTTGGCAAGGTCGATCTTGAAATCCACAAAATAGCCCCAGAGCGTGGCCTGGGCGCCCACGTTGGCGAATTGCGCCAACACGCCCAGCGAAAGGTGGCGGTACTTGCCCAAGAGGCCAAAGATGCTTACGCTGCCTTCCGCTGCTTCCTCTTCCCGCCCAACTTCGGGCATCTTGGTAAGGGCGAACAGCACCGCGACCGCCGCCACGAGCGCCGCCACGGCCAGGTACGGCCCCTGCACCGATAGCGCCGATTCGATGCGCGCCGCGTCAATCTGTTCGGGCGTCATGGTGGCCAACAGCTCCTTGGTGTATTCCGTTTTGGAAAAAATGAACAAGCTCCCAATGATGGGACCCAGTATGATGCTGATGCCGTTGAACGACTGGGCGAAATTGATGCGCCATTCCGCGTCTTTTTTGTCGCCCAACACCGTCACGTACAGGTTGGCAGCCGTTTCTAAGAACGCCAGCCCGCTGGCAATGGTGAACAGGGCGAACAGGAAAAAAGCGTAAACCCGGATGTCGGCAGCCGGGTAGAACAACAGCGCGCCGATCACATACAGCATCAAACCGGCCAATATCCCTTTTTTATAACCCCATTTCCGCATAAAAATCCCCGCCGGGATCGCCATCACAAAATAACCGAAATAAAAGGCCGAGTCCACGATGCCCGCCTGCCAGCGCTTGAGGTCGAGGGCAAACTGGAAGTGCCGGATCAGGGAGCCATTGAGGCTGTTGGCGATGCCCCAAAGGAAAAAGAGGCTGCAAACCAGGGCGAAAGGGACGAGGTAAGGGTTGCGGGCAGTGCTGCTGTTGCTCATGTAAAACAGTTTTCGTTTTGAAAGGCAAGATTATGAAAAGTTTTCCGCCTTTGTGCCGCTTTGTATTTGTCCGGCTGCGACTTTTCCAAAATGGGGAGCCGGGAGGCTTCTCAAATTTCGTTCCTTTGCAGCCGAAAAATTTGTTCCAACGATGTTCCTCTCTTTCCGGCCTTTGTTGCCATTCCTGTGCCTGCTCGTGCTTTTTTCCTGTAATAACGACCCAAAACCCGCGCCCAACAAAGCGGCGACCGACGGGCACCAGCGCATGATCGCCATCCTCGACAGCATTTTCAGGGCAGCCAGCCCCGTTGACTGCTACAACCTCAACGGGCGCAAGGCTGCCATGTTCAAAGACATGATGGACAAGGAACAAGAGCCTTATGCCAAGCTGGGTTTCCAATTCAGCTATGCCGACCAATTGCTCGACATGGGGCAGAACGAATCGGCGACAATGGAGCTGCTGGACATCATCCAGCAATTCAAGGACACCCTCACCGACCAAACAAAGGTGGCCTATGAACTGCTGGCGCTCTCCTACATGCGCTTAGGCGAGCAGCAGAACTGCGTAAATTCCCACAACGCGGAATCTTGCTTGCTGCCACTAAGCGGTGGCGGCATCTATTCCATGAAAACAGGGCCAGAAAGCGCCATCAAGGTGTACAAGCGCATCCTCGCCAAATATCCCGACGACGTGCAGAGCCGCTGGCTGCTCAACCTCGCCTACATGGCCATCGGGAAATGGCCCGCCGAGGTGCCGAAAAACCTGCTGATGTCGCCAGAATTGTTCAAAAGCCGGGGCGATATCCGCTTCAAAAACGTGGCCATCAGCGCCGGCGCCGACCTGCGGGGCATCTCCGGCGGGGTATGCGCCGACGATTTTGACGGCGACGGCAACATCGACCTGTTTGTGACCTCTTACGGCCTGAAAGACCAGGCGAAGTTCCTGCACAACAACGGCGATGGCAGCTTCTCCGATCGCACCCGCGAGGCAAACCTGACAGGCATCGTCAGCGGCCTCAACACCATCCACGCCGATTACGACAACGACGGCGACCGGGACGTGCTGATCCTGCGCGGCGGCTGGCTTGCCGGCGGCACCCATCCCAATTCCCTGCTGCGCAACAACGGCGACGGCACCTTTACCGATGTGACCATCGAAGCCGGGCTGCTCTCTTTTCACCCCACCCAAACAGCCGACTGGGCAGATTACGACGGCGACGGCTGGCTCGACCTTTACATCGGCAACGAAACAACCGACCCGGCGCGTCCGCACCCCAACGAACTGTACCACAACAACGGGGACGGCGCCTTCAGCAACGTGGCCAAAGAAACGGGCCTTGACTTAACAGGCTATTTCAAAGCCGCAGTCTGGGGCGACATCAACAACGACCAGCGCCCCGACCTCTATTTGAGCAATGCCGATGGCGACAACAAACTATTGGTGAACCGGGGCGGCACAGCCCCTAACTCCTGGAAGTTTGAAGATATTTCTAACAAAGCAGGGGTTACGAATCCCCAGCACAGCTTCCCGGCTTTTTTCTTCGACTTCGACAACGACGGTTTTGAGGATATCTTCGTCACCGATTTCACCCTCGATCCAAAACTGCCCACAGCCGACCCGCTAATCCGCGAATATTTGGGCAAACAGCCCCCCGGCGACTGGCTGCGCCTCTACCGCAACAATGGCGACGAAACATTTACTGATGTACACCGCGCTTACGGCCTCCATACCATCACCTACGCCATGGGCAACAATTTTGGCGACCTCGACAACGACGGCTGGCTTGATGTTTACCTCGGAACGGGAAAGCCCGACCTGCGCACCCTGCTGCCCAACCGCATGTTCCACAACCTTGGCGGCAAACGGTTTGAAGACATTTCTATGAACGGTTTTGCCCATATCCAGAAAGGCCACGGCATCGCTTTCTGCGATTTCGACAACGATGGCGACCAGGATGTTTTCGGCATTATGGGCGGCGCCTACGAAGGCGATATTTCCCACAGTGTTTTGTTTGAGAACCCCGGTACCGCCAATCATTGGGTCACGATCTTTCTGGAAGGCAAAACGTGCAACCGCGATGCCCAAGGGGCTAAAATTAAAGTGACCGTGCAGGAGAAAAGCGGGGCAAAGCGCCATATTTATGCCACTGTCGGCACGGGCGGCAGCTTTGGCGCCCAAAGCCTGCGCCAGGAAATCGGGCTGGGTCAGGCGGAAAAAATTGAATCTGTGGAAGTTCAGTGGCCAAAACAAGGCGTCCCAAACAGCGTTTATAGCGGCATCGCGCTCGATTCAGCCGTAAAGCTGACGGAAGGCAACCCGCAGCCAGCGCCGGTCAAACTGGCAAGTATGGCCTTCAAGCAATAAGAATGCCCAAGGGAAAGTGGTTTGCGAAAATATCAGGAGGTAAATCCTTGATAATCAATATAACCCATCCGTAAAATCTTACATATCACTGCAATCCTGGCATATTATTGGGATTTCCGCAGCGCACGTGCCTTGCGCATGGCCGCAAAAGCGCCCGAATTTACAAGCCATACCCCGGTGATGGTGATGCTCATGCCGATGGCGATCCAAACCGTAAGGCTTTCCCCCAGCAACAACCAGCCCAAGAGCAGCGCCACGATGGGGTTGATGTAGGTGTAGAGCGAAGTAACGGTGGCGCTCAAGTGCTTCAGTGCGAACATGTACATGGTAAAGGCCAGCGCTGAACCGATGATGGTTAGGTAAATCAAAGAAGTCCAGCCCAAAACGCTGTGGTGTATCGCCCAGGTTTTGTCGAAGAAAATACTGAATACAAACCCGCCCAGGCCTCCTGCAAGTATCTGGATGCCCGCGTTGAGCAAGGGCGACACGTCGGGCGAATTCCAGCGCTTGGCCATTACTGTGCCGAGCGACCAAGTGCAGCAAGAGGCTAAGCAGGCAGCGACGCCCCAGCGGTATTCCGGGCGGACAAAATCGGCCCAGCCATGGTTGAAAATGACGCCCAAGCCGCCAAAGCCCAGCAGTACCCCCACCACCATCCGGGCGTTCACCTTGTCGGGGCTTTTCCACATTACCGTAAATATAACCACCATCACCGGGGTGAGCGAGCCGATGATGGCAGCGATGCCAGAGCTGATGTACTGCATGCCCCAGGTGATGAAGCCGTTGCCGCCGGTTATGGTCGCTAAACCTGTAAGGGCTTGGCGGACAACATATTGCCTGTCTGGAGCTGCTCCTTTCCCTTGGTAAAAGGCCATAGCCAGCAACAGCAGGCCGGCAGCGGTTTGCCGAATCCCCACCAGCAAGAAAGGCGGGAAATCAAAAACCGCGTACTTGATGGCGGTGTAGGTAGTGCCCCAAATTATGCATATCGCCCCGAGGGCAAGGTAGGCGCGCTTTGTGTCCGTCATAACTTGTGGTCACTTGAGTGGGGCAACATCTTCCGGGCCGCCGAGTTTTAGCACCATCATAAAATCATTCATCTCATAGCCGTTGCCGATGTCGAAATCGTAGCAGCCTTCAATGGTAAAGCCTACGCGGAAATAGAAGTTGATGGTTTTGTAGTTCTGCCGGTTGACGGTGAGCCGGAGCGTGCGCAAGTCGGGATATTGTGCCAGCACCCGCTCCAAAATGACCTTTCCAAAGCCCTTGCCGCGTTTATCGTTGTCGATGTAGAACTTGTTCATAAAATACTCGCCCGGCCCCTTTGGGCTGATGGCTACGTAACCGATCACCTCGCCGTTGAGCTCCGGAAGCCAAAATACCTGCCCGTCTGCCATTTGGGCAGCAAGCGATTCGCCGGTGTAGTAGCGGTCGAGCATGTACTCCACTTGCGGCTCCCCGATCATGGGGTAATAGTGTTCCCGCCATATTCGCTGTGCCAGGGTGGTGATCAGCGGGATGTCTTCAGAGCTGGCCTTGCGGATGGAAATAACCATTGCTTTAGATTTGATAATTATGTGCCGCCGTTCACGTACCGCCAACCTTCGGTTGGCGCTGCGCCGTTCACGTACCGCCAACCTTTGCTTGGCGCTGCGCCGTTCACGTAAAGCCAACCTTCGGTTGGCCAATTATCCCCGCGCCAACCGAAGGTTGGCGGTACGTGAACGGCCCCGCCCCGGCAGGCCAGCCAAAGGTCGGCGGCACCTGGGATTACTTCTTCGGTGTCTTGGCGTTCAGCAGCTCCAGCACTTCTTTGGTGATGTCGAGGCTGTCGTTGGCCAACAGGATTTGCCCGCCGCGGGAATAGGACAGGATGTAGTCGTAGCCGATCTGGCTGGAAAGTGTTTTGAGGTTGCTTTCCACATTGGCGTACAGGTCGTTGAACGCTTTCTTCTGGTCTTCGGCGAGCGATTTGCTAAGGCGTTCCTTTTCTTCCTCTAATTTTTGGGCGCGCTGGCGCAGGGCCATGTCCGCTTTCTCTGCATCGGCCTGGGTCATGTTGCCGCCCTGGAATTTCTCCTGGAGGGCTTGCGCGTCTTTCATCAGCGCCTCTTCTTTGTTGGCTAAGCTTTTTTGGGCGTTCATCATGCGCTGCTCGATGGCTTCCTTTTGCTGTTTCAGCCATTCGTACTTGGCATCCAGGGTGTCGCCGTTCACATAAGCGATGCGCACACCGCCCGTATTCGCGGGTGCTGCGATCACCTTGGGCTCCGTGCCTTTGGCGTTTTTTGAGTTCAAATAGTACAGGTGCCCGACCAGCAGGAACAGGATCACGTTGAGGATAATGGGTAAGTGTTTCATAATAATTTGTTTAGAAAGGAAGGTTACAGGGTTAAAGGGTTACAGGGTTTCATGGTTGCAAGGTTTAAGGAGAGAGAGGCAACTGTGGCTAATGGGAGCATTGGGGCGTATTTTGTGGCGAAAATAAGGGAGATGGAGGATACCGTGGTGAAATTGGAAAATTCAAACTGGCTGGACCAATACTTTGCATCGCCCTTCCGCACTCCGCATTCCGCACTCCGCATTCCGCACTCCGCATTCCGCACTCCGCATTCCGCACTCCGCATTCCCTACTCCTCCTTTGCCGGGTGTTGCACTTGTTCCCAGCGCAGCCCGATAATTTCTTCAAGCTGATATTTCGCCAGTTCCAGGTCGGTAGCGGCGCGGATGCGGGCTTCGCGGGCTTGGTAATAGGCAGCTGAGGCGGTGGTGTATTCTTCCAGGGTTTTTTCGTCGGATTTGTAGAGCTGTTGCACGATGATGAATGTGTTGTTGAATTCCTGTTCAACAAGGGCGCGTTCTTTCAAAATTTCGCGGCTGAGGCGGAAGTTGGCCCAGCGCTGGAGTGTTTCGGCCCTTATTTCCAATTTGCGCTGGTTTACTTTATGGCCGGCGATATCGACCCTTTGGTGGCCGATCTTCGATTTTTCCTTTTGGGTGAGGATGTTGTAAAGGTTGAGGGTCACGCCAACGTTGTACCGGGGGAAGAACACGTTCCCGAAGGTATCCACGCCGCGCAGGTTCGATTCGTTGAGGTTGAAGGAGGCCTGCATGTCGCGCATCCACTCTTTTTTGATGTTCTTGCTGTCGCTGCGGGCGTTCAACAGCTCTCCTTGGGCAATGGCGCTTTCCGGGTAGTTCTGCCAGGCCAATTGTACCAGGTACTCCGAAAACTCGCGGGCTTTGGTGTCGATGGGCTGGATTACGGCGTCAAAATCGGTTTGTTGGGCACAAATCCCTCCTGCCAAACAGAACATTCCCAGAACGAACAGACATTTGTATAACATGGCAATCAAGTTTAAAGGTGCAATATAGTCAACGCAAAATGGTTGTAAAAATCGAATGTCTGCAATCCATTTAAAATCAATCATCCACCCGCCTTCACAAATGCTCAGGCGGATAACGCATCCATCAATCCTTCAAATCCATCCAAATTCAGGTAAAAAAACAAATCCCCCGAAAGTTACCCAGTAACTCCGGAGGATTCCTCGCTGTGACCACGACTGGAGTCGAACCAGCACATCCGTAAGGACACTACCCCCTCAAAGTAGCGCGTCTACCAATTCCGCCACGTGGCCATTTTTAAAAAGCGGACGCAAAGATAATGGAAAGGAGTTGAATAAAAAAAGAGATGGTGAGAAAAGGTTTCAGGTAAACATATCCTTCACCCGATCAAAAAAACCTTTGTCGTCTTTTCCGGGGCTGGGCTTGAAATTGGGCATGTTGCGCAGTTTTTCCAGCAATCTTTGCTCCTCGTCGTTGAGCTTTTTGGGCGTCCAGACATTGATGTGGATCAGCTGGTCGCCGCGTTGGTAGCTTTGGAGGGCGGGCAAGCCTTTGTCTTTGAGCCTGAATATCTTGCCCGACTGTGTGCCGGGTGGGATGGTGATGCGCGCTTGGCCGTCGAGGGTGGGCACTTCTATTTTGCTGCCCAAGGCGGCATCGGCAAAGTTGAGGAACAGCTCGTGGATGATGTTGTTGCCTTCGCGGGCAAAATGCTCGTGCGGCACTTCTTCCACTGTGATGAGCAGGTCGCCAGGCTGGCCACCCTTGGCGCCGGCGTTGCCGCGGCCCGCCATGGAAAGCTGGATGCCCTCGTGCACGCCTGCCGGGATGTCCACATCGATGGTGTCTTCGCCGAAGGTGCGGCCGTCGCCTTTGCAGACATTGCAGGGCGATTTGATCTGCTGGCCGGCGCCGTGGCAGGCAGGGCACTGCACGGCGGTCTGCATCATGCCGAAGGGAGTTTGGGTCACCCGGTTGACGGATCCGGCGCCCCGGCAGGTGCTGCATGTTTCTATGGAGCTTTGGTCGCGCGCGCCGCTGCCGCCGCAAGTGTTGCACGGAACTTGCTTGCGCACCTTTATTTTTTTGTTGACGCCTGTGGCAATTTCTTCCAAGGTCATCTTTACCTTGATGCGCAGGTTGGAGCCACGCTCGCCACGGGATCGCCGGCCACCCCCGCTGCGCCCCCGACTCCTGCCGCCGCCAAAAAACTCGCCAAAGATATCGTCGGAATCGAACCCGAAATGCCGCAGGATGTCGTCCATGTCCATGCCCTGGAAGCCGCCCGCGCCGCCGCCCGACATGCCGTCCACGCCTGCGTGGCCGTGCCGGTCGTAGCGCGCCTTCTTGTCGGCATCGCTCAACACGTCGTAAGCCTCCGCAGCTTCCTTGAATTTTTCCTCGGCTGATTTGTCTCCCGGGTTTTTGTCGGGGTGGTATTGGACGGCCTTGTTGCGGTATGCCTTCCTTATCTCATCGGTACTGGCTGTTTTTGGGACGCCGAGCACCTCGTAGTAATCTCTTTTTGCCATTCGTGAAAGTTGTCTGTTGTTAGGGCTGCGTGAAGATGGCCGTATGCCTTATTTCCCAACAACCACTTTTGCATAGCGGATGATACGATCGCCCAGGGAGTAGCCTTGTTCGGTGACATCTACGATTTTGCCTTTCAGGTCGTCGGAAGGGGCGGGTATTTCGGCGATGGCTTCGTGGCGGTCGGCATTAAAGTCGTCGCCAGCCTTGGTTTCGAACATTACCATGCCTTTTGAGCGCACAATATTGGTCAGTTTCTGGTGGATCAGCGCGGTGCCTTCGGAAAGGGCGCCATTTTTTTGGGCCCGGTCGAAATCGTCCAAAATTGGCAGCAGGGCTGTCAAAATTTCACGTCCTGCTGTGGAAATGAGCTCCATGCGTTCCTTTGCCGCGTTCCGCTTGAAGTTTTCGAAGTCGGACAACAGGTACAGGAGTTTTTTCTTGGTTTCCTCCAGTTCCTGCTGTAATTCGGCTGTTTTGTCGGCCTCGGGGCTCGCTTCCGGCGCGTCCTGCATGGCTTCCGCTTGTTCCGGCGCGTTCTCGGGCTGCTCCTGCTCGTTTTGTTCAGGCTCTTTTTCTTTCATGTCGAATATTTTTCTGAGCGTTTTTTTCATGGAGATCGGGGACAGTTTATACCAGGATTCTATTGATTTGCAAGGTTTTATGGATGGATCATATTGATTATTAAGGATTTGCCTCCTGATATTTCCCCAAATCATTTTCCTTGGGTTATAATTGTCAGTTGGCATTCGTGTTGCTGCTTTTTTGTTTGGGGGAAGTTAAAGGCCATTAACCACAACTTTCATGCCCCGGGGCTATTGATGTCAAATTGTCAGTCGGGCTCACAGTTTTTCCGACAACATCTTTTCTATGTATTCCGGCGCGAGGTTTACCCCCATGATGAGGCCATCGGGGTTTAGCAGGAAGGTTGCGGGTATTGATTTTATGTTGAACTGTTTGGCGAGCGGCCCGTCAAAATTGATGGATTCCATGGTGTGGTAGCGCCATGCCATGCCGTCGTTATTGATGGCGTTCAGCCAGGCGTTCCGGCTCGGCTCGATGCCGATGCTGAAAATCTCGAATCCTTTGTCGTGGTATTTGTTGTACAGTTTTATCAAATGCGGGTTCTCGCGGCGGCAGGGGCCGCACCAGCTGCCCCAGAATTGTAGCAGCACGTATTTCCCCCTTAAGTCGGAGAGTTTGGCGCGCTGGCCGTCAACAAGTGTCACCTCGATTTCTGGCACCTTGTCGCCCCCGCTGAAACGGGGTTGGCGATATTTCCAAACGCCGAAGGCCATAACAAAGCAAGCCACTGCAACCAGTCCGTAACGAAGATAATTTTGATTCATATTTTTGTATTTGCCTTGAGTGGCTTTCGCAAACCACTTTTCATTGAGTTCAGCTATTCAACCTGTTGGCGAAAATCAGCGGGAAGGGGCCGAGCCAGCGCTTGTTTGCAAGCAAGGCCTTACTTTTACCCCTTTCAAACA
This sequence comes from uncultured Saprospiraceae bacterium, assembly GCA_964621185.1. Taxonomy (GTDB): domain Bacteria; phylum Bacteroidota; class Bacteroidia; order Chitinophagales; family Saprospiraceae; genus M3007. The sequence continues at coordinate 39,549 of CAZULM010000019.1, forward strand.
AACCGCTCCCGATGCTCAAAGTCGATCCGAAAGAAATTGCCACCAAAGATTTGCACCAGTTTATGCTCGGCGCTGTGGCACCGCGCCCCATTGCATTCGCCAGCACCATCAGTTTAGATGGTATCCCCAACCTTGCACCGTACAGCTTTTTCAACGCTTTCAGCAGCAACCCGCCGATCGTGATCTTTTCGTCGAACCGCCGGGTGGCGAACAACACCACAAAAGACACCTTGAAAAACGTGCAGGACACTGGGGAGGTAGTGATAAACGTTGTATCCCACAAAATTGTTCGGCAAATGGCCATTGCCAGCATCGAGTACGACACGAGGGTGAACGAGTTTGACAAAGCTGGACTTACGCCCCTGGCTTCGGAGCTGATCCGCCCGTTCCGTGTTGCCGAAAGCCCGGTGCAGATGGAGTGCAGGGTGGACCAGATACTGCCCCTGGGCGAAAGCGGCGGGGCCGGCAACCTGATCGTTTGCCGCATCGTGCTGATGCACATTTCCGAAGACGTGCTCACCCAAAGCGGGCGCATAGACCCGCACAAAATTGACTTGATGGGCCGGATGGGGCGTTTCTATTACGCGCGCGCCAGCGGTGCGGCCATCGAGGAGATCGTGCAGCCGGTGGACGTAATCGGTATCGGCTTCGACGGGCTGCCGAGCGCGTTGCGGAACAGCAAAATACTGACGGGCAACAACTTAGGGGAGTTGGCAGCGCTGCCTGCCCTGCCCTCGGTGGAAGAAGCGGCGGCTTTGCTTGCGCAGGATGCGCGGGCGCAGGCGCTGCTTGCGGGCAAGGTTGCGGAAGAGGCCTGGCATGACTATATCAAAGAGGTTATTGAGGCGGGGAATGTGGCGCTGGGGGCGGCGCTGGCGGTGATGCAGAAATAATTTCAAAGAAAGCTTCAGTGAACCTTCAACCCTCAATTTTATGCCTATTAATATCTTCAGATTTTTTCTTGATTTAATAGCTGAAAGCTATGTCATATCGATACTACTATACTGGCTAATTTCTCAGTACGTTGCGCTTTTAGGCAATAGGAAAGAAGGAATTTGGAATAATTTGAACTTGATAGGTCTTGGATTAGGCATCTTGGTTTTGTGTGATGAGATCAATTCATTTTTTGGCGAGCCAGCCAGTAATTATGCTCGGATAGATTGGACGGCTCCCTTCAGGCATGCTTTTTGGATGTTTTCGCTTGTCGCATACTGCTTGAGCATCCTTGTTTTTATTTCAAAAAAACGTCGCAAAGCACCGCGTTGGATAGTTTTGGGGGTTGGATTGTTGCTATTGCCAAAAATTATATACCCATTTAAGGAATGGTTGGTGCTAAAACAATTGGGACACTCCATTCCAATTTCATGGCATCTGCTTGCGTTTTCTTCGCCTACCTGGTGGCTCAGCCTAATTTTTGTGGCAACATTCCTTGGTGCTGCACATTATTTCTCCGCTGCAGCGCCGGCTGGGAAGGCTAATTAACACTGGAAAAGTGTTGGTTTTTGTCAATTGCTGGAAGCCCATTCATATTATTCTATATTTTCAACGCAACCCCTTGTTTCGACTTTCCGTAAGGTTGTCAAGGTGCAATTCCGCACCCGGATAAATCTAAAATTTTAATGAAGAACTTCTTGTTTTTGGGCACCTGCGCTATGCTGGCGGTCCTATTCTCCTGCCAAAAAGAATCATTCTCCGTGCTGAACAACGCCCCTGAGGGCTTCTACGACACTGCGGTTGACCGCGGCGGAAAAGGGCGTCACCACCATGATGATTCCACACACGTACACGATTCTACCCACGTGCATGATTCCCTGCATGTGCACTGCGATTCTCTCCATGTGCACGACTCCCTGCATGTGCACGATTCAACGCATGTTCACCATCACGACTCAACCCATGTAGATTCGACAGGTCACGGCGGCCACGGCGGCCACGGCGGTGGTGGCCACGGTGGTCATGGCGGTGGTCATGGCGGCGGTCATGGCGGCGGTCATGGCGGCGGCAAAGGTGGCAACTAATCTATTTGAACTTATTGTACGGAGCAACGCGCTTCACAGGCAGTTTGCCCGTGAGGCGCGTTTTTTATCATCTCTAACCGCTCAAAAAGCAATGCCCATTGCCAGCCGTGCGTACGGTGAAGCAGCTTTAAATGCAGTGATGGGGCGCTGATTTTTTGAATTGTAGGTATTGAAATTAAAACCGCCGGATAGCTCTAAATTGAGGCCGCCAATCGTCTTTTGGTACCCAGCGCCAAGTTTTGCGCCAGCCACATGGACGGATTTGTATTCGGCTTTTGTTGTTGAGGATTTGATTACATCTTGGAGGGGCAGATAGATTGAGTGTTTCCAGTTGCAAAATATTTTTTATTGAATTTGAGTTGAGTTGGTTTTTGTGCCGCTTGTCAACCGAAATTCCGCAACTTTGCCGCTTCCAATTTGCCCTTGCAGCAATGGCAATACGCAGCATGACAAAAAAAATACTTCAGTTCCTCTTTTTTCTCGGCCTTGGGAGCGCGATTCTGGCGCTGGTGTTCAACAGCCAAAACACGGCATTTCAGGCGCAATGCCGCCTCGATGGGGTGCCCGCGGACAAATGCAGTTTGATGGACAAACTGCTGCATGATTTTTCCACCGTGCACTTGGGCTGGTTGGGCGCCGTGGTACTGGCGTTCACGGTCAGCAATGTTTTCCGGGCCTTGCGTTGGCAGATGTTGTTGCAGCCCATGGGCTACCAACCGCGGTTCTACAATGCGTTTTTGACCATATTGCTGGGCTATTTCGCCAACCTGGGGTTCCCGCGGGTGGGCGAGGTAGTGCGTGCGGGTTCGCTGGCGCGCTACGAGAATATCCCCCTCCAAAAGGTGATGGGCACCCTGGTCATCGACCGCTTGATGGATTTTATTTGCCTCGGCTTGGTCGTGGGCTTGGCGTTTGTGCTGGAGGGGCAGACCTTGCTGGATTTCCTGCAACAACAGCAGGGTGGGGGAGCGCAACCGGGTCCGGGCGGGCTTTGGTATTATTTGCTGGGTTTGGGCATCGCGGTTTTGTGCGGCCTGTACCTTTTCCGCCAGAAGCTTTTGCAATTAGCCTTGGTACAAAAGGTTTTGAACCTGATGCAGGGCTTTTGGGAAGGCTTAAAATCTGTTTTCAAATTGAAAACCCCGGGCTTGTTCCTGCTTTACTCAGCAGGGATATGGGCGATGTTTTACCTGCAATGCTGGTGGAACCTCAAGGCATTTGTGCCAACAGAACACCTGACGGCAAGCGCGGCGCTGATGGTATTTGTGTTCGGCACCTTGGGCTTTGTCATACCCTCGCCTGGGGGTATGGGCACTTTTCACGCCTTGTGCATCGCGGGGCTTGCCTTGTACGGCATCAACGGCGGCGATGCGTTTTCTTATGCGAACATCGCCTTCTTTACCATTCAGATCTTTTATAATATTGTTGCGGGAGGGTCGGCGTTGGGCTTGCTGCCGTTGTTGAACAGGAAGGCAGGATGACAACACTGTTGCGTCATACAAAAATTTTCGGGACGGCACTGGATTCAGGCAGGAGATATTAAGATTGTTTCTCCTGTTTCGGCCAAGCAAAATACACCAGCAACGGCACTACCAACAGCGCCGCCAATACGATATAGGTAAGCCCGTTCATGGTGGAAGCCTCGCTGCCCGCTGTTTGAATGATTTCCCAGGTAAGCACGAAGAACAGCAGGCTGGTGAACACATTGAGTACCCGAATCATAAAACGAGCCCGGCGGTACTCATAGGCGGCATTTTCCGGGGTTATCTTTTTGGGATAGTTGAATTTGTCTGGAAATCGGGAAAGGTAAATTATCCCCAAAGCCATGACAATGGCAATCGCGGGCAATAAAAAGACGAGGTTTTTTGAACCACGACCGTCAACTTCGCCTTTATAGTTGAAATGGGACGGCACTTGCTCGGGCAGGCCGGGATAGTGGTAAATGGCCAGCAGCAGCGCGCCCCCCGATAGCAACAAGGCCGCAGCATCGAACATCCTTTCTGCTGAGCTGACGGGAACTTCTATTTTTGGCATGTCTTTCATAAAAAAATCCAGCTGGTATATGTCGAATTTCGCAACAATCGAAGCAAAAATACACTCAAATGAACAACTTGTCAAAACCCTGGCACAGTGGCGCAGCGCGGGCGACAGGATCGTGTTCACCAATGGCTGTTTCGATATTTTGCATTTCGGACACCTGCATTATTTGGCCGATGCCCGCGCGCTCGGCGAGCGCCTGGTGGTTGGCCTGAACAGCGAAGCCTCCGTCCGGAGACTGAAGGGGCCTACCCGTCCGATCAATGACGAACTGACCCGTACCCATTTGCTGGCAGCGTTGGAAGTCGTAGATGCTGTAGTGGTTTTTGAAGAAGATACCCCTTTGGAACTAATCAAGCTGGTACAGCCCGATATTTTGGTGAAAGGCGGCGACTGGAAGCCGGAGCAGATCGTGGGCTCGGATTTGGTATTGGCAAGCGGTGGCCAGGTGCTCAGCCTGCCCTTTGTGGAGGGGTACTCCACCACCAATATTGAGTTGAAGATTTTGAATAGAAATTAAGGGTTTCAGGTTTCAGGTTTACATCATTTGTTGTTATACCTCACGCCGCTTGGTTTTGTGCATGCAGATATTTGTAATCAATTGAAGATCAGTTAAACCAATCATATCCAATCACAAAAATCAGGCGAATCATAGTATAATCTTGAAATGCCTGTTCAAAGCAACCACAGATATTGTAAACCTGAAACCCGAAACCCCAAAAAACTATCCGACGATAGAGCGGTCTTTTGCATAGTTGAGCGCGTACATCATCGCTGCGCCGGCAAGCCCCAAATCCTTCAATACCATTGAAGTGGCCGCTTGAGCGCCGTCACCGCCACTCATGGCGCCGGGAAGGTGAACCATTACCACCACCAGCAACAGGAAAACAGACAGCAATGTAGTTGCCAGTTTGTCGTACTTACCAATGGCCATGCTCACAGTGGCAGCAATGAGGCCGGCGCCAGCAAGGTACACCCAGACCACTTTTGCAGGCATGTAGGCGGGAACGACGTATTCAGCCATAGCGTCTGCATTCATGAAATGGAAAAGCCCGAAGATGGCGAAAGGAATGGCGAAAAGCCAGCGACCAAGGGATAAAAATGCGTTCATAAATAGGTGCTTCGTTTTGTGAAATGTGAAAAAATAGTTGGCATTTTGATGTAGTAACACCAAGTTTCCAGCGACAAATGTAGCAGAGTTATGTTGCTGTGCAGTATTTTCTCAAAAAAAAATTTCGCAAAGGCGCCTAATGCCAATAGGAGTAGAAGGTTTGTAAGCCCAAAAAACTAAGATCTGCTGTAATTTGGCGATTCCCGCGTTATGATGATGTTGTGCGGGTGGCTTTCTGTCATGCCGGCATTCGTAATTTTTACAAACTGTGTCTTTTCTTGGAGTTCTTCCACAGAACGGGCGCCGCAGTAGCCCATGCCTGCCCGCAAGCCGCCGATATACTGCACCATGACCTCATGCAGGGTGCCTTTGTAGGGTATCCGGCCTTCGATGCCCTCCGGCACCAGCTTTTTGATGTCGTCTTCCACGTCCTGAAAATAGCGGTCTTTGGAGCCAAGCTGCATGGCGCCGAGGCTGCCCATGCCGCGGTACGATTTGAATTTGCGGCCATCGAAAATAATGGTCTCGCCGGGCGCTTCTTCCACACCGGCGAACAGAGAGCCAGCCATGATGGTGCTTGCGCCGGCTGAAAGCGCCTTTACAATATCGCCCGTGTAGCGGATGCCCCCATCGCCGATAACCGGCACGCCCGATCCGAGTATGGCCTGGCTGGCATTAAAAATGGCGGAGAGCTGCGCCACGCCCACGCCCGCCACGATGCGGGTAGTGCAGATGCTGCCAGGGCCAACGCCCACTTTTACCCCATCCACCCCGACATCTACCAGGGCTTTGGCCCCCTCGCCGGTGGCCACATTGCCGCCGATAATCTGGAGCTTGGGAAATTTGAGCTTCAATTCCTTAACCGCATCCAGTACGCCGCGGGAATGGCCGTGCGCAGTATCGACGCATATAACGTCCACGCCGACGTGCACCAGCGCCTTCACCCTTTCTTCAACGTCGTGTGTGACACCCACTGCTGCGCCCACCACGAGCCTGCCGAATGAATCCTTGCAGGCATTGGGGAAATTGACCCCTTTCATGATGTCTTTGTAGGTAATAAGCCCAACGAGGTGGAACATGTCATCTACAACAGGCAGCTTTTCGATCTTGCGGAACTGGAGTATGTCGCGCGCCTGTTCGAGGGTAGTGCCCAGGGGCGCGGTGACGAGGTTTTTCTTCGTCATCAATTCCCGCACCAGGCGGCTTCGGTCGGTTTCAAAGCGGAGGTCGCGGTTGGTGAGGATGCCGACGAGCTTTCCCTTTCGGTCGGTGACCGGTATGCCGCCGATGCTGTGTTTGCGCATGAGGTCGAGGGCTTCGGCGATCCTGGCGTCGGGGTGCAGGGTGACTGGGTCGATGATCATGCCGGCCTCCGAGCGTTTCACGGCGCGCACCTGGTCGGCCTGGTCGGAAATGCTCATGTTCTTGTGGATCATGCCGATACCGCCTTGCCGCGCGATGGCGATGGCGAGGTTTTTGTCCGTCACGGTGTCCATGGCGGCGGATACGATCGGCACTTTCAGCCTGATGCTGCGGGTAAGTTGGCCACTGATGTCAACTTCTCTGGGAAGGACTTCGCTGTATGCGGGGACGAGCAGTACGTCGTCGAAGGTGAGCGATTCGCCGAGGAACTTCGGCTGGGCGGATGTTGCAAACTTTGTTTCCATGCGCAAAGGTCGGGCATGGAGGGGGAAAGTTGGGAGAATTTTTTTTGTTTTTTTCACACTACATCGTCGGCGGGTTGTAATCATCCTCGTCGAAATACAGGTTCACCTGGCTCACGCCGTTCAAGGCTCGGATAGACTTGACGATTTCTTCCGACTTGCCCACGTTTTTGAGGGTGATGTGGTAATTGCTTTCTGTAAGGTCTTCGAGGCCAACGTTTTTTATGCTCACTAACTTAAGGCTCTTGCAGTGCCTGCCCAGCAATTTTGTCAGATCGCTTTGGTCAGAAGATTGCCGCACGATCTGCAGCAAAAAATGCCGGCTCCGTGGCGCGCCGAAATGGGTGTAAGTCAGGGCCAGCACGACCATGCCCGCAATGAGCGAGCCGGCCAGTGCCACCGCGCTTAGCCCCACGCCACAAGCCATGCCGATGGCCAGGGAGAGGAAAATGAACACCAAATCCATGGTGTCGCGGATGGCTGTCCGGAACCGGATGATGGACATTGCGCCCACCAACCCAAAAGCGCGGGCAATGTTGTTGCCGATCACCATGATGACGATGGAGGCGATGATCGTGAGCAACACGAGGGAGTTGACAAACGTGACAGAATAGGATGGCCCCCGGTAGGTGAGTCGGTAAATGATGGAAAGCAGCAGCCCGCACACCAAGGCGACCAACAGGTTGGCGATCACATCGGCGGATGAGGTTGGGAAAACGGACAGGTTTTGATATTCTTCGAACACGCTGTTTTTGTTGATTGGAGGGCAAAGATTGGCATTTTTGGATCAGATGTGCCGGCGCTTATCCATATCCTTGTCGCTCATTGACTTTTTTTTACAAGAAACGACTAATGCGGGCGGTATGTTGAGCGGCACCACCTCGATATCGACCTTTCCAAAGACCCTTCGGTAAAAGCCGAGCATGAAAGGGGAGTAGTGGAATTGTACAAAGCGCCCCCTCGGGCAAAGGTATTGCAGGCATTCGGAGGTGATGCTCTCTGCCAAAGCTTCGGGAAGCATGACAAACGGGATGCCGGAAATGAAACAATCGACCGATTCTATGCCCATTTTTTGGAAATGAGCGCCCATATTCTCGGCTGAGTCGTGTATAACCGTCAAGCGCGGGTCTTTAAAGTTGCTCCGAATCTTTTCCACAAAAACATCGTTGATCTCAAAAATCACCAAGCGAGCATCGGGCTTTAGCCTGTCGAGTATGTACCGGGTGATCACCCCATCGCCCGGGCCAAGCTCTACCACGGTTTTGGAAGTCTCCGGGTCAATGTTCCCGACGATTGCCCGACAGAGGAAGCGCGAACTGGGCGCGACGCTCCCGGTGGACCGGATGTTGCGCAGGCTTTCCCGGAGGAACTCTATGCGTCGGGTGAATGTCGGATTTACCAAAATATACCCTGATTTGGGTGGAGATGAAAGATCGATGGATGCTGATAGGTTGATTTTCAATGGGTTGCAGACACTTTGTTTTTACAGCCGCAGTGTGTTGGCTATAATTGCATAGTAGCTTACCCTTTGATAAAGGCTCCAAGGTCAGGATACTTTTTTAAAAGACCCACAGCTTCTGCTTTTGAAATTCGGATACCGTTGATATAGGCGATCACCCTTGCTTCCGGGAAGCCCAGGCCCTGCAATTCAGCGCCCAATTGGGCAGCCCCGGCATATTTGTCAAAATAACCTGCCAAATATTGATAGGCGCCGGTTCCAGGCTGCGATTCGATCATTAGGTCGCTGAACATCGCCAAGGCATCGCTGGTCAGTATTTGCCTGGCTACAGTTGCCTCCACCTTAAAATAGAGCCCTTTTGTTTTGTTGTCCCATTGTTCTGGGCCACTGGCAGCGATTATCTTGGATACGTTGGGCCGCTCGAGCTGATATTCAAAGTTGAGCGGGTCGAGCGAAGTGAAGCTGATTTCTGCACGGCTGTTGAGCTTGGACGCTGTCGGGTTTTCAACACCATTGACAACGGCCCGGGCGATCGGGTAGGCCGAACCGGCGCTCCGAAGCAGCACCCTGCCGGCAGGAACGCCCCGGTCGGTCAGCAGCTCGCCCAGTATCTCGGCGCGTTTGATGCCATAATAGAGGTCGAATTTCGATTGGCCGGAATCCTCGGTGAAAACAGTGACCAGCACCGTCGTCTCTGGGTGCTGCCTGGCCAGCGCTGCCACCTGGCCCGCGATTTTTTTGTTGTCGGCAGACAGCAATGCCTGATCGCTTTCGTACATGATCGCAGGGATGGCCACCGGCTTCACAGCGGTGTTGGCTGCGGCATTTTCTGCCCCGACGGCGTAAAAGAGCGCGGGTTTGCTGCCCGTCGTTTGTGCCGCTACGTCTTCTTTATAATAGGCGGTGTAAATATCGCGCTCCCCATATCCACCGAAGCGGTCGGAAGAAAAGAACGCGGTTTTGCCGTCGCCGGAAAGGCGGAAGTACGCCTCGTTCCCGGGTGAGTTTACGGGGGCGCCCATGTTGGCCGGGGCTTGCCAATCTATTTTCTGGTCGTCAAAAAAGGCTACAAAAACATCTTCGCCGCCCATGCTTTCCGGCCTGTTGCTGCTGAAAAACAGGGTTCGGCCATCCTTTGCCAAAAAAGGGGTCGTTTCATCGTAGCGGGAATTGATGGTCGGCCCCAGGTTGCTGGGTTCTGACCAAGCCGTATCTGCAAAGGTGGTGTACCATAAATCCAGCCCTCCTTGCCCGCCCGCGCGGCGGCTGGCAAAGATGATGGTTTTTTCGTTGAAAAAGAACGGTGCGCAGTCGCCCTCCTCTGGCTTCATGGGGCTTTTGAAAGTAGGGGCCTGCAACAGATACTCGTCCTTTTTGGCGGCTGTGTCGGCCAAAATCTCGCCGCTGTACGTGCTGAACCCGCGGAAGAAATACAGCACCTGCCCGTTTGCGTTGAAGCCAAGGGGCACTTCAAACCGGGAGGTGTTGAGCAGGCCGCCGAGGCTGCCCAGTGCCTGCCAGCCGCTGTTGGTGCGCCGGGCGGTGAACATGTCGCTGCTCCAATGTCCTTTTTCAAGATCTACAAAGCCGTCGTCGTTGCGCAGGCCGCCGTTGCAGCCATTCCGGGCAGCGGCATAGTACAGCCTGTCGTCATAGTTGACCGATGGGAGGGGGGCAAACTCGTCGCCCGCAGAATTCACCTGCGCGCCCAGGTTTTCGACCAGTGCGATTGCCTCGTTCGGCAAAATGCCCATGCCCGACACGCAGCGGCGGATATTGTCGGCGGCATTGGCGCGGAGCGGGTGCTTTTCGCCGCATTTGTTCAGGAAAGATTTATAGGCAATGATAGCTTTTTCCCAGTCGGAAAGGCCGTGCAAGGTGCGGGCCAGGTAGTAGAACAGGTCGGGGTCGCGGCGGTTGGGCGATTTGGCGGCCACGTACTCCAGGTAGCGGCGGGCATCGGTGCCAAGGCCCAGGTGGTAGTTGGCGATGCCCAGCTTGGTGAGCACCGAAAAGTCGCCGGGCCGGGCTTCCTGGTACTGGCCGAGCATCGACTTGGCTTCTGCCCAGCGGCCATTGTTGTAGGCTTTTTCGCCGTTCCTTTTCAGTTCGGAGGGTTTTTGGGCGAGCGATGCGACGGCAAGCATGGAAAACAATACACTGAATATGGAGCTGCTAGCAATGGACATGGCATTTGTTTTTGAAAGGCAAAGGTATCGTTTCGCAGAAAAATAGGCCTCTGCTTTTGACGGGCCATAGAATGCCCCTTCAGGGCGCGGATACTTTGGCGAATTTCACACCGGGCTTTGTCCGGCGCTCAAGATGTGACCCCTTTGGGGCAAAAACCACAAATAACGGCGCCTAATTCGGAAAAATCCGGGATGACGCATGATAATGACAAGTATTCCCCAATTTTTCCGCAATTTTGCCGCCCGATGTTTCCTGCCGCCCCTCCAATACTTTTTTTAGGTTTTGGCCAAAAAAATGGCCTGAAGCAACGAACAACGAACAACAAACAACCGTTTCATACCGCTACATGCTTGATCTTACTTTTCAATATCCCGCCTGGTTCCTGATTTTTTGCATGCTGCTGGGCTTGGGCTACGCCTTGTTGCTCTATTACCGCGACACGACGTTCCGCGAGCAATCCAAAAACCTGCACGTGTGGCTGGGCTTGCTGCGCTGGCTTTCGGTGACGCTGTTGAGCGCGCTCCTGCTATCGCCATTGCTGAAAAGCTTGCTGACGGAGACCAAAAAGCCCGTTGTCGTGTTGGCCCAAGACCATTCGGAAAGCGTTGGGGTGGATTTGAGCGGCGATGCCCTGGAGCAGTACAAGCAGCAATGGCAGGCCCTTAAAGAAGGTCTTTCCGATGATTACGAAGTGCATGAGATCGGCTTTGGCGACCAGGTGCGCGAAAGGGTCGATTTCAATTTCAGCGACAAGATAACCAATTTCTCTGCCTTGCTGCGCGGGGTGTACGACCTCTACGGCGGCCAGAACCTGGGGGCGGTGGTGCTTGCATCCGACGGTGTTTATAACCAGGGCAGCAACCCCGCCTACAGCGATGTGGCCATTGCAGCGCCAGTTTATACAGTAGCATTGGGCGACACCACCCCAAAGAAAGACCTGTTGGTGAAAAGGGTTTTCCACAACAAGATCGCTTATTTCGGCGATAAATTCACCCTTCAGATTGACCTGGCGGCCAACAATTGCGCCGGACAGCAAACTGTGCTGAACGTCAGCAAAATCGTGGACGGCCAGGCCAAGACATTGCAGAGCATCCCGGTGAGCATCACCGGAAACGACTTTTTCAGCACCAGGGAAGTACAGTTAGAAGCCGACCAGCCGGGCGTGGCTGAATACCGCATCTCGGTGGCCAACCTGCCCGGGGAGGCCACCACCACCAACAACCGCAAGGAAATACTGATCGACGTGCTCGACGCACGGCAAAAAGTGCTGCTGCTGGCCAACAGCCCCCACCCCGATATTTCTGCCCTGAGGACTACCTTAGAAGGCAACAAGAACTACCAGGTCAGCATCGCCTACATCGCCGACCCGGGCATCGACGTGAACAAGTACGATTTCGTGGTGCTGCACAACCTGCCCTCCAACACCAACGATATTTCCGGGATATTGAAAACCCTGAACGAACGGGGCATCCCAAGGCTTTTTGTGGCCGGGATGCAGACCAATTATGTTGCCCTTGGCAGAGCGCAGGGCTTGGTGGCCATGCAGTCGGACGGGCGGCAGAGCGACGACGTGCAGGGAACTGTCTCGGCACAGTTCGCGGCCTTTTCCCTCAGCCCCACCATCGCCGAAGTGCTGCCGCGCTTCAATCCCGTGACCTGTGCCTTTGGCAATTTCTCGGCTACCCCGCAGGCGCAGGTGCTGTTGAACAAGCGCATCGGCAAGGTGGACACCGACCAGCCCCTGCTGGCGGTCGGCGAGGTCAACGGCGCCAAAACCGGCATATTTATGGGAGAGGGCCTTTGGAAATGGCGGCTCTTTGATTTCCTCCAACACCAAAACCACGAGGTGTTCGACGAGCTGGTCGGGAAAACCGTTCAGTACCTTTCCGTGAAAGAAGACAAGCGCAAGTTCCGGGTCAACCAGGACAAAAACATCTTCACCGAGAACGAGCCTGTGACGTTCGGGGCAGAGCTGTACAACGACAACTACAACCTCACCAACGAGCCGGATGTCGCCATGAGCATCCGCAACCGGGAAGGCAAGGAGTTCACCTACACATTCAACAAATTAGGCAAAGCCTATTCGCTCAACGCCGGTATATTGCCCATCGGTTCTTATACCTACAAGGCAACGACCAACTTCAACGGCCAGGCATTGAGCTACGAGGGCCGTTTCAGCGTACAGCCCATCCAACTCGAGCTGTTCGAGACGACAGCCAACCATGCCGTGCTGCGGGCGCTCAGCGCCAAGTTCGGTGGCGAGACCGTCTTCCCGGCGCAATTAGCAAGTATTGCCGAAAAGATCAAAGCCAACCAGACGGTGAAGCCGGTCATCTACCAAACCACGACGACCAACCCGCTGATCAATTTGAAGTGGATATTTGCGATATTGGCCTTGCTTTTGACAGCGGAGTGGTTTTTGAGGCGGTATTTTGGGTCGTATTGAAAAAACTTTGCCCAATGAGAACATATCCTGTCATTTTAGGCCTCTTGGCCTTGTGCATCTTCACAGCTTGCGACAAACTTTCTGACTTTGAGCAGGAACTTGTCGGCACCTGGGAATCTGTATCTTATGTGGCCGACACCACCGACTTGTCGAGCGACCACCATGCCAAGCTTGTCCTGGAAAAAAACGGTGATTGCCAGTTCCACTATCCGTACCAGGAAGGGACGTTTTCTTACCTCTTGATTTATGAGGCTTTGGGAAAATGGACGGCTCATGAAGCCGACAGCTCCATCTCCTTTGAGGGCATCAGTGGGGGCTGGTCTGATATTTCGGCAGTTTTAGGCCAAGATGGCGCTATACGGATGGCTGGTAGTTTTAAGGGGCGCCAGATCAGCATTGTCTTTGAAAGGAAATAAGCGTTTAGGCTTGATGGCTTCTCTGGAGAGATAACCTGAACTTAACCATCGCACGATGAAAACAATTCCTTTGCTTGTTGCTGTTGCGGCCTTTTTTTGCAGCGCCTCTTGTTCGGGCAAACTGCACAAACTTCCTGGTGATTTCCACCGCCCATCCGGGAATGCTACCATGCAGTTGCCATCCGGGTCCGGGAAAAGCATCACAGCCCAATACCTCGGTTGCGGTGGCCTGTATTTGCTCAAAGAGGATCAAGCCGAAACAAATCGTTTGGATCCATTGGGAGGATTTTTTCAAGCCTTACGACAGGAAGGTGCCGCGGACGGTGCGGGGCACCGATGTGAAAGGCTTTTTTAAGAAGGAGATTGTTAAATGCTACAAGGACAAGTCAATTATGCCTTGGCCGCGCACGATTTTGAAAATAGACTATTGAATTATATCTTTGTAAGCAAATGGATACATCTATGACAGCTCTTCAAAAAGTTGAGGCTTTGTTGCCTCAAATGTCTCTTGCTGAAAAAGCCCTCCTTTATCAAAAAGTGGCGGGCAATTCGAGCAGCGAGTTTCCTGGTATCGAAAAAACTGAAGGTGTTTGCGGTGGGGTAGCATGCATCATTCGCACTCGAATACCTGTCAGAACCCTGGTGACATTCAAAAAACTTGGGCTGTCAGACGCTGCGCTCCTTTCAAACTATCCAAGCTTGCGGCAGCAGGATTTGAATAACGCATGGGCTTATTACCAGGCCTTTAGCGATGAAATTGAGCTCGAAATCCGTGAAAACGAAGAAGATTGCATGTAAAGAGGAATTGGAGTTTGAAAAGTTGGCCGATCATATTCATGAGGCTGTTGAACGATGTGGCAATAACCTGAACAACATGCTTATACGTGTAAATCGACCAAATTTGGATTTGTTGAAAAAATGACCCACCGTTCCCCCCGGTTTCTTTTTTCCAAAAAATCTACGGATGTTTGCTGTCAAACAATAAAGTTCCAACAGCATCTTTTCCCAACAGCCTCCATTCGGATGAAGCATTCCCGTACCACAGCGTTCTTGTTCGCCTTTGTATTCGCCACACATGCCCTCGTTGCCCAGTCGATTAAAACCGCCAACGAGTTCCTGCCCCACAAGGTCGGCGACAAATTCACGCCGCACCACTTGCTGAACAGCTATTTTGAGCATCTGGCAGCCTGCGCCCCCAGCACCATGCGCCTGGAAAAATACGGCTTCACGAACGAAGACCGCCCCCTCCAGATCGCCATCTTCTCCAGCCCGGCCAACATGGCGCGCCTCGAACAGATTCGGCTCAATAACCTGCGCATGGCCGGCATGGCCGAGGGTCAGCCAGACATGGCCAACCCCGTGGCCATCGTTTGGATCAGCATGAGCGTGCATGGCAACGAGGCCTCAGGCTCCGAGGCCAGCATGTTGCTGGGCTACGACCTGGCCACCCAAACCGACCCTAAAATCCGCCAATACCTTCAGAACACGGTCGTCATCCTCGACCCATCCCTCAACCCCGATGGCTACGACCGCTACACCCATTGGAACCGAAGCGTGAGCAACTTAGTCAAGAACACCCATGCCGAAGCCCGTGAGCACCGCGAGCCCTGGCCGGGTGGCCGCGTCAACCACTACTATTTCGACCTCAACCGCGACTGGGCCTGGGCCACGCAATCAGAAACCCGGCAGCGCTTAGCCGTTTACCACCGCTGGCTGCCGCACGTGCACCCCGACATCCACGAACAGGGCATTAACGACCCCTATTACTTCGCGCCCGCCGCCGAGCCGATGCACGAGCTCATCACCCCCTGGCAGCGCGATTTCCAGGGCGAGATCGGCGAGAACAATGCCCGGCATTTCGACAACAACGGCTGGATGTATTTCACCAAGGAAGTTTTTGACCTCTTTTACCCCTCCTATGGCGACACCTATCCCACCTTCAACGGCGCCATTGGCATGACCTACGAACAAGCCGGCGGCCCCCGCGGCGGCCGTGCGATCGAGATACTGAACGGCGACACGCTCACCCTGCACGACCGGATCCTGCACCATTACACCACCAGCCTCTCTACCATCGAGGTGAGCAGCAAGAGCGCCAAACCCTTGGTGGAAAACTTCAGGGAATACTTCCACAAAACCAGTACGCAACCGCAAGGGCAGTACAAGGCCTTTGTGATCCGCGAGGCCAACGACCCCAACAAGATCAACAAGCTCTGCGCCCTGCTCGATCTGCACCACATCGGCTACGGGCGCGTGGGCGCGGGTTTGAGCGGGCTGCGCGCTTTCGACTATTCTACCGGAAAAGAAGCCAGCGTGTCCATCAACCCCAACGACATCGTGATCAGCGCCTACCAGCCGCACTCGGTGCTGGTGCAGGCCCTGTTTGAACCAGAGCCGCGCCTGGCCGATTCCATGACCTACGATATCACGGCCTGGGCGCTGCCCTTTGCCCACGGCCTGGCTGCTTACGCGCTCAAAGACCGGCTGGAAGCGAAAAAGCCTTATGAAAAATATTCGGCGCCCGATATCCGGCTGGCCGCATCGCCCTATTCCTGGTGCGTTCACCGCAAGTCGCTGGCCGAGGCCACGTTTGTCGGCCAATTGCTGCAAAAAGGCGTGAAAGTGCGCATGGCCATGCAGCCCTTCGATATGATCGACCAACATTTTCAGGGAGGCACCTTTGTCATAAACCGGGGCGACAACCGTACCATACAGCCCGAGCTCGACGGCCTGGTGCTGCGGGCAGCCAAGGAGTCCAACGTCACGCTCCACCCCGTTTTTTCGGGCTATTCGAGCAAGGGCAGCGACCTTGGCTCCGACAATTTCCAACTGCTCAAAAAGCCGGAAATAGCCTTGGTTTATGGCGAAGAGGCCGATGCCAACGCTTATGGACATACCTGGTTCTTCTTTGAACGGGAGGCTAAATACCCCGTAACGCCCATCCAGTTTAGCCGCCTTGGCAACGCCGACCTGGGGCAATTTACGACCCTGATCTTCGCCGATGGGCGTTACGATTTGTCGGAAAAGCAGTTGGAAAACCTTCAAAAATGGGTAAGGGCCGGCGGCCGGCTGGTAGCCTTAGAGGGCGCGCTCAAAACCTTTGCCGACAAGGACGGCTTCGAGCTGAAAACCAAGGAAGCGCCCAAAAAAGACTCAACCATCCTGCGCAAACCCTACACCGTTCGGCAGCGTGACGGGCTCAGCGACGGCATCCCTGGCGCAATCGTGCAGGCCAAAGTGGACGTTACCCACCCCTTGGGCTTCGGGCTGCCGGGCACCTATTTCTCCCTGAAAACAAATGCCGACATCTACCAGATGCCCAGCAATGCGGATGTGCCTATCAGCGTCGAGGCCGATTACCTGAGCTTCGGCTTTATCGGCAGCCGGCTGAAACCGCAGCTCAAGAACACCCCGGTGCTGGTAGCCCAGCCGATGGGCAAGGGCAGCGCGGTGTTTTTTGTGGACAACCCGCTGTTCCGCTCTTTTTGGGAAGGGGGGAAGCTGGTGTTTGCGAATGCGGTTTTCTTTTAGCTGTATTCATGGATCACCAAGCGCCTGGCCCACTTGGATTTTTCTAACCGGGTGATCGATGAAAAATCATGCTTTTCAGCAATCGCCCCTATTTTGTCCAGGTCGCAATCGCCGGCAAGTATCATCCAAATTTTTGAATCGGGGTGAATATGCCCCGACATTTGGGCAAACAATTTTTCAAAATACTCCAGGTTTTCTCCGGCAAAAAACGCCTGTGCGGCGATGTCCTTGGGCTCGGCTGCGAAGTAGGGCGGGTTGATGAGCAGGTAGTCGAACGTTTGGCTGTCGGGAATTTGGTCGAACAGGTCGCTTTCTACAACCGCAAGCGTCAGCTTGTTGGCCTCAGCATTTTCCCGCGCTGTTTCCACCGCCAAGGGGTTGATGTCGATGGCGCTGGCCAATGCCCCTTGTTTTGCGGCAAAGAGCGCCAGCAGCCCGCTGCCTGTGCCCACATCAAGCACTTTTTTTCCTTGAAAATCAACGTCTTTCAAAAAATCGACAAAAATGGTGGTGCTAAAAAACACCCCAGGGTGAAACACGCCGGGCGGCACCTTCACCCGCAAGCCGGCGTATTCGAAGGTGCGTTCCTGTTGGGTATGCCGCAGCACCCATTTCCCATACAAGGGCAGCCATATTTTCCGAAAAATCCATTGCATGGCTTAAAACCCGGTGTTGATGCGCAAGAAAAAGCCGCTTTCTCCCAGGTCGTTCCAGCTCCATTCAGCGCGGATGGTTTTGTCGAACCAGGCCACCACATCGATGCCGGGGCCGTAACCGAACAGGGCGCGGTTGGCTAATGGGTTGTTTGCGCTGTAATGCGGGTCATTGGCCCAGCCCACATCGGCGTTCAGCGAAAGGTAAATCTTGAGGGGGATGATCCGATATGCCTTGAAGGGTATGTTTTTGCCCAAGTTGAACTGTTTGGAAAAAACCTGGACATGGGCCGCCGTGCGCAGCACGCCGTAGTCGAGCCCGTCCACCACGTAGTATTCGAAGCCGCGCACGAAGCTGCCGCCATAGCCCAGCCCCTGGTTGTTGCTCCAGGGTATCTTCCGGCGCGGGTAGCTGAAGCGCCCCCGCACGATGGCTTCAAAGCTCAGCCATTTTGCCACGGGGAAATACTGGTCGAACTGCCCGTAAAAGCGGCCGAGGTGCAGGTCGTCGCTGGGGATTAGGCCGTTCCAGCGCAATTCTGCAATGGCCCGCCAGCCGCGCAGGGGGTAGGGTCGCACGTCGCGGTGGTCGATGGTGATGCCATAGATAGCGCTGGTGTGTCGCTGCCGCAGGGCCCCGCCCAGGTAGTAGTCGGGGTTGAAATGGCGGGCGACGGTATCGTCGATGCGGTTGTCGCGGTATTCCAGGGTGAGCGATTGCGTGGTGAAATATTTCGGTCGGGAACTGATGGTTCCCGAAACAAAGATTTGTTCGATCAGCCATTTTTCCGGGATTTTCAGGAAAAGCAGCTTGTTGCCAACCGTATTGTACGAAACCTCGTGGGCCCTGCTGTAGGAGATGCTGGTTTCGAAGCCTAGGGTGCGGGCACGGTTGAGGCTGGGTGAGCGGTATTGCAGCTCGTAGCGGTTGGTGTAGCCGAACTGGGCTTTGGCCTTCAAGGCATCTGCGCGGCCCGTGAGGTTGAGCTGCGTCCAGTCGATGCCATAGTTCACCCGTTTGAAAGATCGGTTGAACTCGTCCCACCACACGTTGAAGTTGCGGTCGGCGAGGGAGAAAAGCGGCACCGGTATTATGTACCAGCTTTCCGTCACGTGGATGGTCAAAGAGATGCCGCCTTCCGCACTGGTATCGGCAACCAGAATTTCTGCCCGGGCGAAGATGCTGAGGTTGAGCACCCGAAGCCGGTTGCGCTCCAGGGCAGGGTAGAGTTCTGTTTGGCGGAGCGAATCGCCTACGCCGAATTCCAGTTCGCGGAGAATGGTCGCTGCCCGCGTTTTTTTGTTGCCGGTGATGTGGATGCGCTCGATTTTCAGCCAGCCCGCCTGGGCAGTATCCGCCTGGCAGCACGACACCTGAAAACAAAAGGCCACGAAAAAAGCGCTGAAAATCAGACGCTTCGCAATTATTTTGAGGTGTTCTCCCATTTTTTTTCCAAGCCCTTCCAAGGGCGCTCTTCGGGGACAGCGCCCCACTATATGTTGTTTTTTTGCCAATAAAAGCCTCGTCAGGAAAATCTAAGTGCCTGATTATCAAAAAGTTTAGAAATTTGTGCCGTAATAATAAAATGACGCACAAAAAACGGCAAGGGTTTGTTTCTGTTGCCCTGAAATCAAAACAACGAACAATCAGCGCAAAAAACGTTGAATTGCGGCACATTTTCTGCTACTTTTGACGAAATTCGTTGTTCGTTGTTCGTTCACATTCACTCAATTCTCGTTGGTTATCCTATTAGAATCTAACCTCTCAAGCAAATGTGAACGAACAACCACAACGAACAACAAACAACTAAAACGTGGGCGATTTACTGCAGGATCCGATTTTCTTCTGGTTGATGTGGGCCATCTTCACCCTCTCCGGCACCATCATCGGCTGGACGCTGCGTGCCAACACGCTGGAAAAGGAGGTGCGCGAAGTGCTCGCCCGCATCGAACAGGAAAAAAATACCCTGGCCCGGCTTTACACCCACATCAAGCACCAGCACGACCTGCGCGAAGCTGATTTCCGCCGCGTTTCCCTGGAGCTGAGCCACCTTCAGGGACAGGTAGAATGGCTCGAAAACGAACGCGCCAAGCTCCTTCCCGATACCCACGAGGCCAACGCCCGCATCGAAAAAGCGGAAGCCAGCGCCGCCCAGTACGCCCAAAAAGTAGCAGCGCTGGAACTGTTGGCCGAAAACCTGCGCAAAAAAAACACCGAGCTTACTGCCCAGGTAGAACGCGCCCGCCAGGAACTGGCAGCCTGGGAAACCATCTACCGCGACTTCAAACAGATGCAGCAGCGGCTGGCCGCCTTCGAGCAGTCGTCGTTAGCCCTCCAAGCAGAGCGCGACACCCTGCAACAAGAACGCGATACGCTCTACGAACAGCTCGGCGGCGCCCGGGCGGAAATTGAGACCCTCCAGCGCGAGCTCATCAAGCTCACCACCTACGCCGAGCGCCCAGGCACCCGCGGCAGCAGCCGGGGCGGCCCCGCAGCCCCCGAACACGCCGACGACCTCAAGTCCATCAAAGGCATTACGCCCGCCGCAGAGCAAAAGCTCACCGCCCTCGGCATCCACACCTTCTCCCAGATCAGCTCCTGGGACGACGACGCCGTGATCGCCTTCGCCCGCGCCTTGGGCATCAGCCCGGGCAAGGTGTTCCAGGAGGACTGGGTGGGGCAGGCAAGAGCATTTTCGGGGAGGATGAATGATGAATGATGAATTTGTTTGGCATTCCAAGTGGTGAATTTGCTGGACTGTTCAGCGCTTGGGCACCATGTTTATTTTTAGAAGCCAATCCTTTTGACCCAATGATGGCCTTGCAAGTTGTCGGCAGGCTGAGTATATAATATTGGATACATTTGTATCTTATACTATGATTCGCCTGATTTTTTTGTGATTGAGTATGATTGATTCAACTGATCTTCAATTGATTACAAAGATCGGCATGCACAAAACCAGGCGGCGTGAGGTAAAAATTACTCGTCATTTGTCAAAAATATCAAAAAATGCAGCTCCGCCTCCTTACCACGCTTTTGCTTCTTTCCACCTTAAGCCTACAATCCCAAACCTTTTCCGGCACCGGCGGCCACATACCAGACGACGGCAGCTCCGTTGATTTTGAGATCGCTGTGGGCGGCTTGCCCAATGTCATGGACACGCTCGCTTTTGGGCTACAGGGCGTATGCCTCAACATCACCCATACCTGGTCAGCCGATCTGGCAGTTTCCGTGATAGCCCCCGATGGCACGGTGCTGCTGCTTTTTTCCAACCTAGGCGGCGACACCGATGGCTTTGTGAACACCTGCCTGAGCGGCAACGCCGGCAGCTCTATTTTCCAACAATGGTATCCCTTCACCGGCACCTTCCGGCCTTTTGGCGACATGGGCAACCTGAACATCAAAGGCATCAACCCCAATGGCGTTTGGAAACTGCACATCCTCGACACCTACGCTTTTGCCGACGAGGGCGACCTGCTCGACTGGAACATCAGCTTTGGCAGCCAACCGTGCAAGCCTTTTCCCTTCCAATCGAGCGATCTGCCCATTATGAAGGTCAACACGGGCGGAAATATCATCCTGAACGACCCCAAAATTGACGCGCAGCTGCAGCTGATCGACAACGGGCCGGGCGTTCGTAACTACCTCAGCCAAACAAACTACGCGTTTGAGGGCAAAATCGGCGTGGAACTGCGCGGCGTGAGCTCGCAGGGCTTCCCCAAAAAATCGTACGGCATCGAAGTGCGCGACGATTTGGGCGAAGACCAGGAGGTTTCGCTCCTGGGCCTGCCCAAAACCAGCGACTTCGCCCTGCTGGCCAATTTTTCCGACAAAACCCTGATGCGCAATGCCCTGGCCTATGAAATGTTCCGACAGCTGGGACATTATGCCACCCGCACCCGTTTCTGCGAGCTGGTTTTGGACAATACGTATCAGGGCGTTTACATCCTGACGGAGAAAATAAAGCGCGGAAAAGAGCGGGTGGACATCGCCAGGTTGAAATACGAGGATACCACTGGCACGGCCCTCAGCGGCGGATACATGCTGCGCATCGACTGGAACACCTCGCCGGGCTGGAATTCGCCTTTCTCCCAGCCCAACAGCCCAACGGTTTTTACCTATTTCCAGCATGTTTACCCGAAATGGGACGAAATGCACCCCCTTCAAACCAATTATATCCGCGCTTATGTGGACAGTTTCGAGCAAGCCCTGCGCGGCCCGGCATACCAGGATACCAGCATGGGCTGGCGCCGCTTCGCCGACGAGAGAACCTTCATCGATTACCTCATCCTCAACGAGATCAGCAAGAATGTGGACGGCTACAGGCTCAGCACCTATTTTTACAAAGACAAGGGTGGGAAAATCCAGATGGGGCCGCCCTGGGATTACGACCTGGCATGGTACAACGCCGACTACTGCGAAAATTTCCAGACCTCCGGCTGGGCTTACGACATCAACTACATCTGTGCCGATGCCGGGGTGCCGTTTTGGTGGGAAAAACTGGCAGCAGACACCCTTTTTGCGCAAAACCTCGCCTGCCGATGGCAGTCGCTGCGCAACGGTTCTACTCTCAGCAAGGCCCATATCTTCGGCGTGATCGATTCCATGGCCGCTGTGCTGCAGGAGGCGCAAGGCCGCAATTTCAAGTACTGGCCCATTTTGGGGCAATACGTCTGGCCAAACCCGGGGCCTTTGCCCACCACCTATCCGGGCGAGGTCGCCAAGATGAAAAACTGGCTGAGCTCCCGCTTGAATTGGCTGGATTTTGCCATTTTGCAAAAACTGCCTCAGCTCGACGCGACCTTTACTGCCAGCGCCATCAATGCCTTGAATTGGCAGTTCACGGCCAAACCTGGCTACCATTACGCCTGGGATTTTGGCGACGGAAGCACTTCCAACGATGCCGCGCCGCAGCACCAGTTCCCAGGCCCTGGCACCTATACCGTTAAGCTGAAGGTCAACACGCCTTATGGTTGCAGCAAGGGAACGGAGCAGGTCATCCACATCGTCAATTCCGCAGTTGGTTCGATTGTTGAGGGTCAGATTCAGGTTTCCCCAAACCCGGCGCATGATGTTTTGCAGGTTACGTTGCCCAATAATTTTGAAACAGCAGGAACCTTTCGCTTGATAAATACCCTCGGGCAGACCGTTTTGGATCAACAGTTTTCAGGCAATGGTAAGGTACATTCCCTCCATTTAATTTCGGTGCCCAAAGGACCATACATTATCCAAGTTCAAACAGCCTCCAGCAAATCCAGTATCCAGCTAAGCATTCAATGATGCTCCCCAAGCACAACAACCACCCATCTGACCCGAAACCCGAAACCCTTCCCACACACACAATTTTGATTCACACATTTAATTCACTTAGTATGAAAAGCATTTTTGAACTCTTCGGTTTTCTTTCCATGGCATGCATCTCTGCTGCTATCATCTTTATCCTCATGGGCAAAAAGGACGCGTTGGGCGACCTGGCCAAAGACAACGCCAAAGCTGCCGAGTACGGCACCCTCGCCGAAACCCCCAATACCCCCAGGTCGGTGACCAAAGGCGTGCGCGACAGCTATGCCAGCGATTCCGGGAGCGCGCGCCGGGCAAAAGGCAGTCAGGAAAAGGCGCCTCCCACCATGCCAGAAGCAGCGCCCGAGGAGCGCCTCCGCGCACTGTACAACGATGCCGACTTTGTGGCAGGAACTGCCAAAAAATGGAAGCCGCTTGTAGCCGATGTGGCCGACGAGTACAACGTGAAGCCACAACTGCTGCTGGCCAACGCCGTGCTGCAATCCTACCTCGGCGGCTACTCCAAAGCCCAGCTCCAGGACGACGCGGCCCAGCACGCCGGCGACCGGGTATTGCCCACCGCCACGGCTGCCAAGCGCTACAAATACGGCTGGAGTGTGCAAAAAGTGGCAGAACAGCACAACCTCAGCCGCTATTTCCCGGCCGAAATACCAACAGCCTCGGCATCGTCGGAGCGCA
The DNA here is from genome assembly GCA_964621185.1 of uncultured Saprospiraceae bacterium. Taxonomy (GTDB): domain Bacteria; phylum Bacteroidota; class Bacteroidia; order Chitinophagales; family Saprospiraceae; genus M3007. The sequence continues at coordinate 63,054 of CAZULM010000019.1, forward strand.
TGGTGTCGGCCTACAACAGCTCGGCAAAAGGGACGGGAACTGCTAAACAGGCATCCCCAAAAGTAGCTGCCACCGCCCAAAGCAGCCCGGTGGAAGAAGGCTTCAAAGCTATGGTGGCCAAGGAGTACGGTTTCAGTTCCTGGAACGGACTGAGCCGCTTGGCCGACCCCGACATGAAAGCCGATGCCCAGCGCCGCGTAAAGTCGCTGATGATGGCGGCGCGGATCAAGTGAGCATGCTGACGGGCTCAAAAGTGCTAACTGGTAGCGCGACATTTATGTCGCCCGAAAAAGGCCATTTATGGCCGTTATGTCAATATTACGACCATAAATGGCCTTTTTCGGGCGGCCTGAAGGCCGCGCTACCATAAAACATAAGGTATGGAAACCTACGGTAAAATCCTCCTCTACGCCATGCCCGCCTTCTTCGGGCTGGTCTTGCTCGAAAAAGCCTACGGCCTCCTTCGCGGGCGCGACACCTACCGCAACATGGACATGATATCGAGCCTCAGCTCCGGCATCACCAATGTGGTGAAAGACGTGCTGGGCTTGAGCGTCTCCATCCTTGCCTACAGCTGGTTGGTGTCGAAAGTGGCGGCCTTTCAAGTAGAGTCAACTTTTTGGGTCTATGCCATCGCCTTCGTGGCCCTCGATTTCTCGGGCTACTGGACGCACCGCATTGCCCACCAGGTCAATTTTTTCTGGAACAAGCACGCCATCCACCACAGCAGCGAGGATTTCAACTTAGCTTGCGCCTTGCGGCAAACGGTGTCGTCGTTCGTCAACCTGTTCACCATTTTCCTCCTGCCAGCAGCCGTGTTCGGGGTGCCGGCGCAGGTGATCGCCGTGGTGGCGCCCATACATTTGTTCGCCCAGTTCTGGTACCACACCCAGCATATCGGGAAAATGGGCTGGCTGGAGCATATCATCGTCACGCCTTCGCACCACCGGGTGCACCATGCTATCAACCCGGAGTACATCGACAGGAACCACGGGCAGATATTTATCTTCTGGGACAAGCTGTTCGGCACTTTTCAGCGGGAGCTGCCCGATGTGCCGCCGGTATATGGCATCACCAGGCCGGCCGGTACCTGGAACCCGATCAAGATCAATTTCCAGCACTTGTGGCTGCTGATAAAGGACGCCTGGCATGCCCGGCATTGGCGCGACAAGCTGCGGATATGGTTCATGCCCACCGGCTGGAGGCCCGCCGATGTGGAAGCGCGGCACCCGATCGACAAAATCGACAATGTTTACAGTTTTGAAAAATACGAGACCAAAGCCTCCCAAGCCTATAAAACCTGGGCCTGGGTACAGATGCTGAGCACCTTCCTGCTCGTTTTTTACTTTTTTGGCAACATTGCCCGCATCGGCTCGCCGGGAATCTTTTATTACGGCGCTTTCGTGTTCCTTTCGGTGTATGCTTATGCCGAGTTTATGGACAAAAACCCTTTCAGTCTGTTCTGGGAAGCCTTAAAAAACGCTTTTGGCCTGTTTCTTGTGTGGCAATCGGGCGACTGGTTCGGGATGAGCGCTTACTTTGCGGGAGCCAGTTGGGCAATGGCTGCCTGGTTCGCAATCCAAACAGTTGTGACCGCATTTTTTGTATTTGCGGAAAGCTTGCCCGCAGCCCGCGACGCGGAGGGGCGGGTACGATGGAGCTTATAGGCCTTGTTGCTGGAAACCCATTTCTTAAAGCTATTGGCAGATGTGCACCAATCACCAATCCTCCAATCTCTAATCACTTAAAACCAAACTTTCACTACTTTTGCCCTTCCTTCGCCAAAACAATGCGGCGGATGTGGCGTTTACCTGCCACAAATTTTTTCATCCTCATAAAGATATCTCGCACAATAATCATGGCAAACAAAAAATCGGACGTGGAGACAGTTGACGCGCTGTCGCAGGCTTACAAAGACCTTTCTGCTGAAATCGGGAAAGTGATTGTAGGCCAGGAAGAGGTAGTACGGGCAGTGATAATCTCTCTTTTTTCCAATGGGCACGCGTTGCTGGTAGGGGTTCCTGGATTGGCTAAAACACTGTTGGTCAGCACCATCGCCGAGGTTTTGGACCTCGATTTCAAACGGATACAGTTCACGCCCGACTTGATGCCGTCTGACATTTCCGGCTCAGAAATCCTGGACGACAAGCGCAATTTCCGTTTCATCAAAGGCCCCATCTTTGCCAACATCGTGTTGGCCGACGAGATCAACCGCACGCCGCCCAAGACCCAAGCGGCCCTGCTGGAGGCGATGCAGGAGCGGGTGGTCACTGTGGGCGGCGAGCGCCACCTGCTGCCTTCGCCGTTTTTTGTGCTGGCCACCCAGAACCCGATCGAGCAGGAAGGCACCTACCCGCTGCCGGAAGCCCAGCTCGACCGCTTCATGTTCAACATCCCGCTCACTTACCCGACTTACGAACAGGAAGTGGAGATCGTTAAAAACACCACCACTTCCCGCGATGTCAACCTGAAGCATGTGCTGAACGTGCAACAGATACACGAATACCAACAGCTTATCCGTAAGATACCCGTCAGCGACAACGTGCTGCAATACGCCGTGAGCTTGGTAGCCAAAACCCGCCCCGGCACCCCCAGCGCCACCAAAGAAGCCAACAACTACCTCGGTTGGGGCGCAGGCCCCCGCGCCAGCCAGTACCTGGCTTTGGGCGCAAAATGTTACGCAGCCTTGCGCGGCAAATATTCCCCCGATATCGAAGACGTGCAGGCCATTGCCAGCCTCGTGCTGCGCCACCGCATCGTGCGCAACTACAAGGCCGAGGCAGAGGGCGTGACGGAAGAAAACATCATCGAGGCCCTGCTCTGATTTTATGAAACAAGCGTCCGATAGCCGCGAAGCAATTGTTGTCGGCGCCGGCCTGGTCGGCGCCCTGTGGGCGGTTTTCCTCGCGCGGCGCGGCTATTCGGTGAAGGTGTTCGAGCGCCGGCCCGACATGCGCCAGGCCGGCTACATCGGCGGGCGCAGCATCAACTTGGCCATGAGCGAGCGCGGCTGGAAAGCCGTGGAAAAAGCCGGGATCCGCGACAAGATCGAAAAAGTAGCCATCCCGATGCCGGGCAGGATGATCCACAGTGTGGAGGGCGAGCTCACGTTCCAACCTTATGGCAAATCCAACGAGGCCATTTACTCGGTGTCGCGCGGCGGCTTGAACCTGGAGCTGATCGACATTGCCGACCAGTTCCCCAACGTCGAATTTTTGTTTGATCGCCAATGTGTTGAGCTGGATTTGGACAACCCGCGCATCACCTTTGAGAACAAAAGGACCGAGCAGCACGAATCAGTTGACGCTCCGCTCGTTTTCGCCGCAGACGGCGCTTTTTCTGCGGTGCGTTATGCCTTGCAAAAGACCGACAGGTTCAATTACCGGCAATTTTATCTGGAGCATGGCTACAAGGAACTTTCCATTCCACCTGGGCCGGGCGGCAAGCACCTGATCGACCCGGGCGCCCTCCACATCTGGCCGCGGGGCAATTTCATGCTCATCGCCTTGCCCAACGCCGACGGGAGCTTCACCTGTACCCTGTTCCTGCCATTTGAAGGCGTGGTCTCATTTGAGCGATTGAAGTCCGACGACGATATTCTGGGTTTCTTCCAGCAATACTTCCCCGATGCCCTGGCCTTGATCCCCACCCTGATCGAGGATTTCCGGCAGAACCCGACTTCCTCCCTGGTTACGGTGCAGTGCGATCCCTGGCAATGGCAGGGGCGAATCCTGCTCCTGGGCGACGCGGCCCATGCCATCGTGCCGTTCTATGGCCAGGGCATGAACGCCGGGTTTGAAGACTGTACCATCTTAGACGCAATGTGCGACGAGATGGGCGAAGACTGGTCGGCGATCATCCCGGAATTTTCCAAGCGCAGGGTGAAAGACGGCGATGCCATTGCCGAGCTGGCCCAACGCAATTTTATCGAGATGCGCGACCTGGTGGCCGACCCGAAATTCCTGCTCCGAAAAAAAATTGCCGCCGACCTGCACAAAAAATTTCCCGACGATTTCCTGCCGGTCTATTCTATGGTGACGTTCAGCAACACCGATTACCACGTTGCGCTCCAGGAAGATGAGGCTCAAAACCAATTGTTTAGCGAAATCCTCAGTTTGCCCGGCATAGAGTCGGCCTGGGATGGTCCGGCCGTGGAGCAGGTGTTCAAACAATGGCTGTTGCGTCGAAAGCGTTAATTATTCTACCGCCGAATCCACCAAGCGCTTTACATTTGTAAAAATGGTCATCACCGACGTGACCCTCCCATGTCAGTATGAATCGAATAAAAAGTATCTTCATCCTCGATTTTTTTGCCATTATCGCTTGTTTTGCGATGATCTGGACGGGCAACGCGCCCGTAAAGACTGCCGGGGCGGCAATCGTAACCGTGCCGCACCAGCCAGCGCCGGGCGACTCCCTAGTCGTTGCAGAAATGCCGGAAGAACCCGTTGAAAAACGCAAGGTCTCCTCTAAGATACTGGTGCACACCATCCCTGACACCCTGCCTTACCTTGCCTTCGAACCCGATATGTTGGCTGCCATGGTCGAGCAAGCCACTTACCTGCGGCGCAAGGATGTGCCCAAGCGCGGCGCTTCCGGCATCACCAAGCGCGAGATGTTAAGGACGGTAGAGTTGCTCCAAAGGGTCAACCTGCTCGACCCCAGCGTGTTGCTGACCACCTTCGATTTTTACAAGGTCAAGACCGAGCTGCGCAGCGACCGGGTGCGCATGACGGGCTATTACACTCCGGTGATCAAAGCCAGCAGCGTCCAAACACCAGAATATCCCGTGCCCATGCTGCGCCGGCCCGAATCGGGAATCCCCTCGCCCGCTGCCATATTGGCCGGGGCGCTTGACGGCCAGGGCTTGGAGCTCGCCTGGCTTCCCTCCCGGAAAGCTTTGAAAAACGCACAGTTGCAGGGCAATTGCCTGGTGGAGTTTCAGAACGGCAAGCGGCAGCATTTTGGCTTCGGCGGCTCCGTCAGGGGCGCCGGGGGCGTTTACGTTTTTTTTACCAAAGTGGACGACCAGGTGCTGGGCGCCGGCAATTTCCCGCTCACGCCAGGGTACTCGGTAGCAGTTGACTTGCGCTACATACCTTTGGGCGCGACACTCCTGGCAGAGCTCCCCGACCTGGACCCTGCCGGAAAGCTCAAAGGCTATACCTACCGTATCATTTTCGCCCAGGACCGGGGCGGCGCCATCCTGACCACCAAGCGCCTCGACCTGTACTCCGGTATCGGCCAATATGGCTTGCAGGAAGCCCATAAAATCAACGGGCACGGGAGGTTGTGGGTGATGTTGCCCAAAAATTAAAAAAATGCTCGCTTACATATTCCTGCGCCTTATTGCCGAATCCTTCCGCCTGGTGCCTTTTTCGCTGTTGTACGTTTTTTCTGACGGGTTGGCGTTCTTGCTGTACCGGGTCGTCGGCTACAGGAAAAAGGTGATCTATGACAACTTGCGGCGCGCATTTCCTGAAAAACCCGATGTGGAAATCCGGCAAATCATGCGCGACACCTACCGCAACCTCACCGATGTTACGCTGGAAACCATTAAATCGCACACGACTCCCCTGGCTGAAATCAGTCGCCGCTGCATAGTATTGAACCCCGAAATCGTGTCGGAATACCAGGACACAGGCCAGTCGGTCATATTGGCGGCCAGCCACAACTGCAACTGGGAATATGGCGGCCTGACCATGCCCCCAGGCTTGCGCAATCGCTTGTTCGGGGTGTACAAGCCATTGACAAACAAAGCAATAGATGCCTACATTGCCCGGCGCCGCGCGCGCAGCGGCGTTGTCCCGATCCCTATGGACGATGTAGTGGGCATTATGCGCAAGAAAAAAGAGCAGGAAGCCTGGGCCTACATGCTAATCGCCGATCAATCGCCCAGCAGCCGGAAGCGGGCGCATTGGGTATCGTTCTTTGGCCAGGAAACAGCCACTCTTCCAGGCATAGACGTGCTGGCCCGCCTGTTCGAGTTTCCGGTCTTTCGGTACGAGATCAGGCGTGTGCGCCGTGGTTACTATGAAATAGAATATGAGCCGCTTTGGCTATACCCCGCTGCGGCAAAGGAGGGCGACATCACCCGCGCCTACACCCAGCGCCTCGAATCCGAAATCCGCGCCAACCCCGGCAACTGGCTGTGGAGCCACAAGCGCTGGAAAATGAAGCCGGAAGGCTGAGCCAACACACCAGGCCTCTTGTGTCTTTATCGCCCAACGGAAAGCGGTTTGCGAAAATATCAGGATATAAATCCTATACGATTCACCCTGAAAATAATACAAATCAATAGACACCTGCTATAAAGTCCTTTTATTTGCGCAAAAGCGACAACTACTACTGTTATGCAACACCGTTACTTTTATTTCCTGTTGGTTATACTGGCGCCCCTTCAATTGTTTTCCCAAAACAAAAAAACGCTCGACCACGCCGATGTGCAGCGCTGGGAAAAAATTGAACAGCAGCGCATCTCCAACGATGGCGCCTGGGTAGCATGGGCGCAGGTTCCCGTAACCGAAGGCGACCCGACCCTGATCCTTTGGAACAGCGCCAGCAGTGCTCCGCTATCTTTTCCCCGGGCGATGGAAGCCAAATTCACCGAAGATTCCAAATGGCTGGTTTTCAGGATAAAACCGCCGCTCGATACCCTGAAATCCCTGCGCCGGAAAAAGGTAAAAGACGACGAGCTGCCAAAAGACACCCTGGGCATCTACGAGCTCGGTACGGGCAAGCTGGAAAAAATCCCACGTTTGAAAAACTTCAATGTGCCGGATAAATGGTCCAAATGGCTGTTTTTCCAACTGGAACCGGAAAAGCCCGCGCCCGCTGCAAAAGACAGTGCCGGCACAAAACAAGACAGCACCAAAACAGCTAAACCAGTTGTAAAATCCAAGGCTGGCAAAAAAGCAAAAAAGGAGGACAAGGAGAACGGGTACCGGCTTTTTGTACGCAACACAGAATTCGGTTTTCAAGACACGATCGCTTACGTGAAAGACTACGTGCTGGCAAAAAAAGCGCGGCATGTATTGCTCAACAGCACGGGAAAGGGCGATACGATGGTGTTTTCAGCCAACCCGAGGGCCTTGGAAAACGGCGTGTACCAGCTCGACCTCGATCGCAACACGATCAAGCCCTGGTGGCGCGGGAAAGCAAAATTTGCCCAGCTCTCCCTGGCCGACAACGGCCAACAGGCAGCTTTCCTGCTCGATGCTGATACCTCCAAAGCCCGGCTACGCCCCTGGCAGTTGTGCTACCGCGGCATACGGCAAGATTCCGCCAGGGTAATAGCCGATGCACAGAGCAAGTTCATCAGACAAAGCCCCGAATTCCCCGATTGGGGCATTTCAGAAAATGCGCGGCCCGTTTTTTCCGACGACGGCTCCAAGTTGTATTTCGGGATTGCCCCGCCGCCAATCCTGAACGACACCACTTTGTTGCCCGAGGAAATCGTGCAGGTGGAAGTGTGGGCCTGGAACGAGAACAGGATATACACCCAACAAGAGTCGCGCTTGGAAGCTGACAAAAAACGCAGCTTTCCGGTGGTGTACCACACCTCCAACAGCCGTTTTGTGCCGCTCGGCTCCACGGCCATCCCCGAACTGCGTTTCCAGGAAGAGCGGAATGCCGAACTGGCGCTCGGGTTTACGGAAGAGCCCTACGCCAGCGCCATTTCCTGGGAAGGGGCAGCCCACAAAGATTTGTTTGCAGTGGATATTAATACAGGAGATAAGAAGATGATTGTCAAAGACTTGCGCTGCAACCCACGCCTGTCGCCAGCAGGGCGGTTCATCGCCTGGTGGAGCGAACCCGATACAGCCTGGTTTGCCTGGAACGCGGCAACGGCACAGATTGCCCGCTTGACGGACAACCGAAAAGTGCCGTTTTTCAACGAAGAGAACGATGTGCCGGACTATCCCAACGAGCACGGCATCGCAGGCTGGCTGCTCGATGATACCGCGGTGCTGGTTTATGACAAATATGATGTTTGGAAAATGGATCCTGTCGGGAAACGCCGTCCGGAACGCTTGACAAATGGCCGCGAAACCGAAACCACCTACCGGTACATCCGCCTCGACCCGGAAGAGCGCGCCATCGACCCGGAAGCAAAAATCCTGCTGCACCGCTTTGAGGAATCGGACAAGGGGGAAGGTTACGCTTGGCTCGATTTGAGAACGGGGCAGCTGCATCCGTGGATGAGCGGAGCTTACAGCTTTTCCAAAAGCCCCCAAAAAGCCAGGGACAAGGCGGCGATGATCTTTACTATGGAAAATTACCAGACTTTCCCAGACTTGCAATTCGTTCAAGGCTTCGACAAAATCGGCGGCAAAAATCAAGCCCCAGCCAACCCACTACAAATCAGCCTTGCCAACCCACAGCAAACCGAATACCAATGGGGCAGCATTGAATTGGTGCAATGGACATCACTGTCGGGAGAAAAGTTGAGCGGCATGCTCGTCAGGCCCGAAGGCTTCGACCCCAAAAAACAGTATCCGATGCTCGTCAATTTTTACGAAAAAGTAAGCGACAACCTGCATGACCACCGCTCTCCCGATTTTCACCGCTCGCAGATCAACTATACCTTTTATGCCAGTCGGGGATACCTCGTGTTTGCTCCCGACATACCTTATCGCACCGGCTACCCGGGCGAATGTGCTTTCGATGCCATCGTCAGCGGGGTAACGTCCTTGATCGACCGCGGTTTCGTCGATCCCAAGCGGGTGGCGCTGCAAGGACATTCCTGGGGCGGCTACCAGGCTGCCTACATTGTGACGCGCACCAACCTGTTCGCCTGCGCCGAAGCTGGCGCCCCGGTGGCCAACATGACTTCGGCCTACGGCGGCATCCGCTGGGAATCGGGCATGAGCCGGGCGTTCCAATACGAGCACACACAGAGCCGCATCGGTGGCTCCCTTTGGGAATACCCGATGCGTTATCTGGAAAACTCGCCCCTTTTTGCCCTGGACAAAGTGAATACGCCCCTGCTCATCCTGCACAATGACAAAGATGGGGCCGTGCCTTGGTACCAAGGCATCGAGCTTTATTCAGGCCTGCGCCGCCTGGGCAAGCCGACCTGGATGCTCAACTACAACGACGAGCCGCATTGGCCGGTAAAACTCCAAAACCGCATTGATTTTCAGCGCCGAATGCAGCAATTCTTCGACCATTACCTGATGGGTGCGCCGGCGCCAAGCTGGATGCTGCGGGGTGTGCCGCCGATGGAAAAGGGGATCAGGCAGGGGTTTTGAGAATTGGTTTCCCGAAACCCGAAACCAAATTTCAAGACAACCGCCCCTTATAATCCTTATACCCAAACTTCCGCACGATATTCAGGGCGCCGTCGGGGCGCTGGATGGCGATGCTGGGGTGTGTGACCCCGTTGAAGGTGCTGGTTTTGACCATGGTATAGTGGATCATGTCTTCAAAGATGATTTGGTCGCCTGATTTCAGGGCTTTTTCAAAGGCATATACTTCGTGGAAGTCGCCGCTGAGGCAGCTTACCCCGCCCAGGCGGTACAGGTGCTTTGCCGATTTGGGGGCAGCTTCAAGGTCTGCATAAGCGCCGCGGACGCCGGGCCGATAGGGCATTTCCAGGGTGTCGGGCATGTGCGCGGTAAAGGAGATGTCTAAGATCGCTGTTTTTACGCCTTTGTTTTTTACGATGTCGAGCACGGTGGACACGAGCACGCCGGTGTCCCAGGCAAAGGCGCTGCCTGGCTCCAGGATGACGTGCAGGTGTGGGTGCCGTGACTTGAAAGCTTTCAGCACCTGGATCAGGTGCCCCAGGTCGTAGCCCTTGCGGGTCATCAGGTGGCCACCGCCGAAATTCACCCATTTGAGCCTGGGCAGGAAGCCGGCAAACTGCCGCTCAAAATGCACAAGGGTTGTCTCTAAGTCGAAGCTGCTGCTTTCGCACAGGGTGTGGAAATGCAGCCCTTCGATGCCTTCCGGGAATTTTGCCTTGAAGTTCTCCACAGCTTCGCCGAGCCGGGAGCCGGGCGCGGCGGGGTTGTACAGCGCCGTGCCCACGGGCGACCAGCCTGGGTTTACCCGGATGCCCGGGCTTACTTTCTCGGGATGGTTCAGCAGTTTTTTGCCGAAGCGCTTCCATTGCGACAGCGAGTTGAAGGTAATATGGCTCGACAGCTTCAATATTTTGTTGAACTCCTTAGGCGAATAGGCAACCGCATAAGTGTGGGCTTTCGCCCCCATTTCCTCGTTGCAGAGCATCACTTCGTGCAGGGAAGATGCCGTGGCGCCGCTCACGTATTCACGGACGATCGGGAAGGCGCTCCACATGGCAAAACCTTTGAAGGCAAGGATTATCTGTGCGCCACTTTCGCGCTGCACCCGGCTGATGAGTTCAAGGTTCTGGCGCAGGCGCGTCTCTTCGAGGACGAAACAGGGGGATGGGACTTTGCTATTCATTGAATTTGATAATGTGATTATTTGGCAATGTGATAATAGTGCTTGCTGCTTGGGAATGGGTAAAAAGCCTTGCTTTTGCAGTGCGCCACTTTGGGTGCTCGTTTGAAGCGGCAAAAGTAGTGGACTCGCGGTTACTGGTGGTGGTTTTTGATTCCGGTAGGCCATGGGCTTAAACTATGTCGATATTTTTAGTTTTGTAAATATGTTATTTTTCGGAACTAACAATATGTTTTCAGGATAACAATGTAAATTTGTACGGTTTTTTTAATTTTTTGTAAAATGTTGTCCGTTGGCGCATTTTGTGGCAAGCGCCCAAAAAGCGCTTTCCAGAAATATGCTGTTTACGCGATTTCCATAACCGACATTCAATATCAGCCCGGGTTTCGGGCGTCATCCATTCATTTTTCAAAAACCTGATTTACGATGAAAAAAACGTTGTTCTCTCTCCTGTTCTTTTGTGGCCTCCTGGCTCCAGTTTTTGCCCTTACCGATATTTGCGACATCACCATCGGCCCCGACAGCAAGGTTGCTGCCTTTGCCAATGGAGAGAACGTGACCGTTACGATGGGATACACGACCGACGAGGCAGCGGGCGTGCGCATCTTTGCGCGGCCCTACACCAATGGGAGCCTCTCGCCCGGTTATGCTGCAAGCGGCTCTGGCTTGTACATGGGTTCTGGCACGGCTATCGGCACTTTTACCATTTCTTCCGGCAACGTGCTGGTCAACGAAATCCGAATCGAGGTATATGCCTCCGACAACACGACCTTGCTGCGTCGGCTCTGGGTGCCGGTGCGCTTCCGTTTTGGCAGTGCCGGCGTTCACAATTTTACTTTTTCCAGCAATACACCGGTCACGTCACTGCTGTTGGGTGAAGATTTTACCACGTCTTTCCAATACAATGTGACCTACCCCGGTGGTGTGCGCGTGTTTGTCCGTCCCTTCACCAATGGAAGCTTGACGCCCGGCTACAGCGCCAGCGGCTCGGGGATTTACACCGGGACTGGCAGCACCAGTTCAAATTTTACCATTTCAAGCGGGAAAAACGTGCATGTCGATGCGCTCAGGGTTCAGGTGCTCAACCCCGACCAATCGGTGCTGCTCGACGAGTTTTTTATCCCGGTGAACCTGTATTTCAGTACGGTTAAGATCACGGACATAGTGCCGCAAACAGGCAATTTCCCTTACAACGGCGAAAACAGGATGGTCAACTACAACTATTCCACCACGGAAGCAGGGGGCGTGCGCATATTCCCGCGACCTTGGACCAACGGCGCGCTGACACCGGGTTACAGCGCTTCCGGCTCTGGCCTGTACATGGGCTCGGGCGCTGCCAGCGGCACCTATACCATTGGCACCGGCAACCAGCGGGTCGATCACACCCGCTTCCAGGTCACCAATGCCGACCAGTCCGAAGTGCTTTTGCAGATGCTCTCCCCAGTGGAATACACTTTTGGCAACTTCCTGGTGGACAACATACAGCTGTGCCCTGCTTCTCCTGCACGCTTAGAAAACGGCTCTAACGTGAACATCAATTTTGGCTATTACAACGATGAAGGGGCGGAAACGCGCATCTTTGTGCGCCCGATGACCAATGGCAACCTGACACCGGGCTATGCTGCCTCTGGGTCGGGCTTGTACGCTGTCGGCAGCGGTGCGGCCAAGGCCAACTTCACCATCAGCTCCGGCGACCAGGTGGTTGACCAATTGCGGTTCCGCATTACCAGCGCCGACCAATCCACACAACTGGCCGAGTATTTCATCCCGGTCAAGTACGTGTTTGGAAACGCTTCCGTGGCAGCTACGGCACCGAGCGATGTGGTGGAGTCCATCGCCATCTTCCCCAACCCGGCCATTGACCAAACCAACCTTTCCGTATTGCTGAAAGAAAACCAACAGGTGCATGTTTCTGTCACCGACCTCTCTGGCCGGCAGGTGCTGGACTTTGGCACCCGTGAGGTATTTGCCCAAATGCAGGAACAATGGCGGATAAACAGCGGCAACAACCTGCCCAATGGCACTTATGTGGTTTTGGTGGAAGGTGAAAGCTTCAAGGAAGCGCGGAAATTGGTAGTGCTGCGGTAGCTATTGCCGGACGCGGCACTGGACAGTTGACGGTTTACCCGCCTAAGCTTTAGCGAAGGCGGGTAAACCGTCCACCGTCCACCGTCCACCGTTCAACCCCGTCATCCGACAACTCACCGGTTTTTGCTTTGTTACACCTTCGCGTGAGGGGAAATTTGTCCCATTATTCACAAAAAAACGAAGCACAATGCAAGCAAAAGCCCGCTGGATCATCCTTCCGCTGCTGATTTTCCCTTTATTGCTTTTTTCACAGTCCCAAACTTTGCGCGGCACGGTGCTCGACAAGCAGTCCGAGACGCCGCTGGTCGGGGCCACCATCCAACTTTTGCACAGTTCGGCTGATGCCGGCGAACAGCCTTCCGGTATCGGCGCGGTTTCCGATGTCAACGGCATATTTACCCTCAAAAACGTGCCGGTAGGGCGGCAGGCGCTGCGCATCACCTATTTGGGCTACGAGCCGCAAACCATGTCGAACATCCTGGTGACGGCGGGCAAAGAAGTTTTACTGGAGGTTCGGCTGGAAGAATCTTTCAACAAGATAAACGAAGTGGTGGTGACGGCCAAGTCGGACAAGGACAAGCCGATGAACGAGATGGCCACGATCTCTGCTCGACAGTTCAACACCGAAGAAGTGATGCGCTATTCTGGCGGCAGGAATGACGTTGCCAAGCTGGTAGCCAATTTCGCCGGGGTGGCGGCCAATAACGATGCCCGCAACGACATCATCATCCGCGGCAACTCGCCCACCGGGGTGCTGTGGCGGCTGGAAGGCATCCCGATCCCCAACCCCAACCACTATTCTACCCTTGGCACCACTGGCGGCCCCGTGTCGGCCCTCAACCCAAACATGATCGGAAATTCCGACTTCCTCACAAGTGCCTTCCCGGCGGAATATGGCAATGCCACGGCGGGCGTTTTCGACATCAACATGCGCACGGGCAACAAGGAAAGGCTGGAATACACCGCCCAGGTAGGCGCTTTCTCGGGCATAGAAGGCTTGATAGAAGGCCCCTTGAACAAGAAAAACAACGGCTCATTCGTGGTAGCGTACCGGCATTCGTTTGCCGAAGTGGCGCAGGCTGCCGGGCTGAATGTGGGCACCACGGCTACACCTAAGTACAAAGACCTGTCGTTCAACGTCGATTTGGGCAATTCAAAATGGGGCAAGTTCTCCGTGTTCGGCATCGGAGGCTGGAGCACCATCGAGTTCCTGGGGAACGAGATCGACACGACCGATCTTTTTGCCAACCCCAACCAAAACGCCTACAACGTGTCGAAGTTCGGTGTGGCGGGCCTGAAGCACAACCTGCTGTTGAGCGACCGTTCATACATCCGCACCGTATTCAGTACCTCTTTTGCTGCCAATTCCTATCAAACGGAAGACCTGAACAGGACAGATGACGACGGCAAGTTGTTCCAGCTGCTCGACGTGGAAGATGCCGCCACCACTTACAGGCTTTCTTCGTACTATAACCACAAGTTCAGCAACCGCCTCACCCTGCGTACGGGCTTTTTGCTCCAGAACCAGCAGCTCGACACCTATGTGCTCACACGGGAATTTACCCCCGACCTGGACGGTGACGGCAAGCCCGACTGGTTCACCCAGCGCGATTTCGATGGGGGTTTTGCGCAGGGGGAGGCGTATGTGCAAACCCAGTACCGCGTCGCTGAACGGCTTACCCTCAATACAGGGCTGCACGCCTTGTACTTCCATGAAACTGAAGACTTTGCCGTAGAGCCCCGAGCCGCCATCAACTGGCAGCCGGCGCCCAAGCACCGCTTCAACCTCGGCTACGGTATGCACAACCAGACACAGCCACTGCCGGTGTTCCTCTTCCGCGAGTGGCAGGCCAACGGCAGTTTCCTCGAAACGAACAAAGACCTTGGCTTCACGCGCAGCCAGCACTTGGTGTTGGGCTACGATTATAAGCCAGGGGCCAACTGGCGCATCAAGGCAGAAACCTACTATCAATGGCTTTCCGACGTGCCGGTGGATGCCTTTCCGAGCAGCTTTTCCATGTTGAACACGGGCGCGGATTTCGTTTTCCCGGAGAAAAACAACTTAGTCAACAGCGGTACCGGCCAAAACATGGGCCTTGAACTAACCGCTGAAAAGTTCTTCAGCAAAGGCTGGTACAGCCTTGTTACCCTAAGCGTCTTCGATTCAAAATACAAGGGCTCCGACGGCGTAGAGCGCTCCACGGCATTCGATGGCGGCTATGTGTTCAACGTGCTGGGCGGCAGGGAAATCAAGCTGGGCAACAGCGGCCGCCGATACCTGACCATTGACACCAAAATGACGGCAGCAGGGGGGCGGCCCTACACGCCCGTGAACCTGGAAGCCAGCCGTGCCGCCGGCCAGGAAGTGTTGTACAACAATCTGGCGTTCAGCGAGCGCATAGACGATTATTTCCGCTGGGACGTGAAATTGGGCTTCCGCCTGAACAGCAACAAACGCAAGCTCTCGCAAACGTTCTTCCTCGATTTCCAAAATGTCACCAACAATAAGAACGTGTTCTCCATGAAGTACAACCAGGTGTATGGAAACGTCGGCACTACCTACCAGATCGGCTTTTTCCCGGATGTGCTGTACCGGATCGAGTTCTGATGGAACTGTTCACGACGCAGCGACACGGCGTAGTTAGTTTCTCACGACGACACGGCGTAATTATACCTCACGCCGCTTGGTTTTGTGCATGTCGATCTTTCTAATCAATTGAAGATCAGTTAAATCAATCATACTCAATCACAAAAATCAGGCGAATCATAGTATAATTCGCACATCCAACCACTTTTTTATGAAAATCACCATCTCCCTCCTCAGCATCTTAGCCCCATTGTTCTTGGCTCTGCCAACACTCGGCCAAAACCAACAGCTCCTTGCTTCATCGCCACAACAACAGGCAGCAGTATTGTCGGCCAACCAGCCAGCCAGCTTCCCAAACCTGGGCGAATACCTCGACAAAAACCTCGAATACCCAGAATTGGCCAAAAGAAACGGGGTGGAAGGCGCGGTAACGGTTTTGGCAACAATTGGGGATAAGGGTGAAATAACAGCCCTCAAGCTCCACCAGGGCATCGGCTTTGGCTGCGACGAAACGGTTATGGAGCTGGTTTCCAACATGCCCAATTGGCGGCCCGCCGTTAAAAATGGGCTGGGAGTGCCGCAAAAAGTGTTTATTCGCGTCCGCTTTAGGCTGGAATAAACAAGCCCAAGCCGCGCCACCATTATCACATTTTCGAATTATCACATTGTCAAATTCCTTCAAAGTGGGCCAGCAAAAATGCTTTCAAGACGTGATCGGGTTCAGCGACCGCTGGATGATGATCATCGGTATCCCGGTGGCGAGCCTGATCGTGTCGGTCTTGTTGTTCAGCCCGCAGTTCGAAGCCTGCGACTGGCCGACGCTGGCTTTTTGTGTGCCCATGTCCTTTGTTTATACCAGCGCTTTTTGGTTTGGCATGCGCAAGACGTACCACCTGGTGCGCTTGCGTTACCCCAACCTGGAAGACATCGGGATGCGGATTTTCTGGGCATCTGTGGCGTTTTTGATCGTGTTTATCCTGGTGGACTTTTCATTGGACTTCGTTATAGCCCAATTCCACCCGTTGCACGATGATCCGGGCTTTGCGGTGGTCTTCACGGTGTCGCTGATACTTTGCGCCTTGGTCATCGCCATTTACGAGGCGGCTGCATTTTACCTGCAACTCGGCATGGCTGTTCGGGAAAAAGCCGAGCTCGAGCGCAACTATGTGAGCAGCCAATTAGAGGGCTTGCGCAACCAGGTGAACCCGCATTTTCTGTTCAACAGCTTGAACACCCTGATTTACCTGATCCCTGAAAATGCCGACAAGGCAGTGAATTTTGTGCAGAAAATGAGCAAGGTTTACCGCTACGTGCTGGAAAGCCGGGAGGCACAGTTGATTCCGGTGCGCGATGAGCTGGAGTTTTTGCAGGCATACATTTTCTTGTTGAAGGAGCGTTTCGGAGAAAACTTGCAAGTGCACCTTATTGACCTGGATCACAACGATCGCGCCGGCATCGTGCCGCTCAGCTTGCAGATGTTGTTTGAAAATGCCATCAAGCACAACGTGATCTCTACAGAAAAGCCGCTCTCGATAGAGGTGTTTTTCGAGAACAAGCGCTTAGTGGTGCGCAACAACCTCCAGCGCAAAAACCAGGTGATGGACTCCACCGGGGTGGGCATGCAGAACATCAAAGATAGATACAGGATGTTGACTGATCAGGCAGTCGAAGTGATCGTTTCGCAACAGTATTACACTGTTTTGCTGCCCGTAGTAGAAATGACGGAAACCAACCCAACAGAAAAAGCATGAAAATCCTGTTGATCGAAGACGAGTTGCCCGCCGCCCGCCAACTCAGCAAATTGCTCAACACCGCGCGGCCAAACTTCCAAATCCTGGATGTGTTGGATGCAGTGGACAGCGCCGTGCGCTGGCTGCGCAACTTCCCCGCGCCCGACCTCATCTTCATGGACATCCAGATCGCCGATGGCCTGAGCTTCGATATTTTTAGGCAGACAGAAGTGAAAAGCCCGGTCGTTTTTACCACGGCCTTCGATCAATATGCCGTGCAGGCTTTCAAGGTAAATGCTGTCGATTACCTGTTGAAGCCCGTTGACCCGGACGAGCTTGCACGCGCCCTGGAGCGTTTTGAAAGCCAGCGCATCGCGCCTGTGTTTGATTATGGGGCTATCGCCCGGTATTTTCAACAGGACAAATACAAAGATCGATTTTTGGTGAAAAACGGGCAGCATTTCTCTTTTGTGCAAGCAGCGGATATCGCTTTCCTCCGCTCATCTGACGGGCTGACCCAGGCATTTTGCCGCAACGGGAAAAAGTACTTTATCGACCATACGCTGGAGGAACTGGAGCGCCTGCTCGACCCCCGCGCCTTTTTCCGGGTGAGCCGCAGCATGACCCTGCAAATCGATGCCATTCAAAAGATACATCCGTACCTGAACGGGCGCTTAAAGCTTGATATTGAACCTGTTGCGCCAGAAGATGTGGTAGTGAGCCGGGAAAGGGTAGGGGAGTTCAAGGCTTGGCTGGGGGGGTGAATTTTTAACACATAGGAACATAGGGACATAGAACACATAGACTTAATATCGCAATGTGTAAAACCTATGTGTTCTATGACCTTATGTGCCTATGTGTTAAAAAGTCAAGGCTCCCCACAAATTCACCCTAACTCGCCATCGATCCCGTCCAATCTCCCGGAAATCGCCTCCCAGCGCTCGTTAAAGTGCTCTATCTGCACGGCTTCGTTAGCCAGCAGCGCATCTAATTCGCCGAAGTTCTCGCCGATGCGGCCCTTGATGGTGCGCACATATCCCCGCAGTTTTTCTTCCAGCGCCTCTTGCATTTGCGCGCGGCCCTGTGCGATTTCATCTTTATAGCCTTGCACGATCTTGCGGCGCTGCACCCCGGCGGTGATGCCCGCGAACAAGATCCCAACGCCTGTGAGCACCCCCCCCGTGATGTCGAGCACCGCCACGTTGGTGGCTGCAGCGAGTATCAGGCCAATCAAGGCCGCGCCGCTGCCGGCAGCGATGTTGGGGGAAACGGAAGCGTTTTCGGGGAACAATTTGGCATCGGTGAAATTCTCGGAGCGCGACATGAAGCGGGAAAAAGCCTCCTGCAGCTCTTTCAATGTGGCGGCCCTGCGCTCGGATATCGTTTCAAAAATATAGGCATCGCCCTTCACCACGGTGTTGCTGGCCTTGATCTTCAGGTCGATCATCTTGGCCATTTGCTGCACGGAATCGGCGAGGTCAACCACGCCTTCGTTGAGCTTGTTGCGCAGCTCGGCGTTGAGTTGGAGCTCCAGTTTTTTGGCCAGCCCGTCGAGCCAATCGCCGATGCTTACCTGCTTGCTGAAAAAGCCCATAAAAGAGCGCTTGAGCATAGAAGGGAACGAAAGCCCGTCGGCTAATTCCTGTCCGATGGCCTTGGTGATGCGGTCGTAGCCGTTCAGCAGGTTTTCGATGAGCAGGCTGACGTGGTGGTTCGATTTTTTTTCCTGGTTGTCGAGCGTCTGTTCAATGTCGTTGCGGAAATGGGTGTCCTGCTTGAGCTGCTCGCTGCGCGTGTCTAAGTCGGCGCGTACCCGGTCGAGGATGTTGCGGGAAGTGGCCACGTTGTTCTTCAGCTTCATGGCCGCCCCGCGCCCACCCGTGACGTGGGTGCGGATGTAGTCGCGCACGGCGGAGAAATTGCTTTTGTCGAACCTGCCTTCCAGCTCGTCTTTGGCGCTGACCGAAAAAATGGTGGGCTCGCTGATGCCTTTTTTCACCGCATGGTCGTACAGCCCGCGCTCGTTCACAGCCAGGTCTTCGGCACTCATCAGGTCTTTTTGCTGCAGCACGAAGATGATCTTCTTGTGCCAGTCTTTGTGGATGAAGTCGTAAAAATCCCACGATGACTGCCGGTACGGGTTTTTCGATTCGAACACAAAAATGACGAGGTCGCTGGCGGGGATAAAGTTCTCCGTGATCTCTTGGTGGCGCTCCACGATGCTGTTGGTGCCGGGTGTGTCCACGATGGCCACTTCCTTGAGTATCTCTACCGGCAGGAATATCTTTTTCAGGTAGGGGTTCACGGTGATGGCCTCTTCTTTTTCCCCGTAAAGTATCTGCTGGATGGTATCCGTCATGGGCTGGGGCGCCACCGCGCACACTTCGCGGCCGACGGCCAGCAGGGCGTTCACGAAGCTGCTTTTGCCCGCTTTCACCTCGCCGACGATCACGAACATGAAAGGCTCGGTCATGCGGTTGCGCAGTTCGCCGACCGTGGCGGCCAGTTCCCGGTGCCCGATCTCCTGGCTCAGCTGCTGGAGGTCTTTCACGAGGTCTTCGCATTGCGCCCGAAGCGCAAGGGTACGCTGGTTGAGTATCATGTTGCAAACGTACAGATTTCAGAGGCTAACACCGATAACCACGCCCGTTCTGTAGTGATTTTTCCCAAAAAAGCCCCACACCACATCCACCCGGAATGGCCGCAGGGCTTTCAGGCCGATGTTTTCAAAACCTGCGTTCAGTTCCCAGTAGGGCAGTTTCCCGGTAAATTCCGGGTCGGCGGAAGGCTGATCGGCGTAAAAAATGCCCGCGCCGAGCACTTCCTTGAAGTTGAGCTTGCGCAGCAGGGGAATCTTGTCGAGCAGGTAGCCTTCGAGGTGGTGCTGCACGTGCGCCTCCGCAAAAGGCTGGTCGGTGGCGTAGGCGAAGTAGGGCAACAGCAGAAAGCTGCGGCTGTAGCGGTCGGGGATGCCAAAAATGGTCTGGTTGCCGGAGGGGTGGTAAAAGTCCATGAACGACAGGGACTTGTTGCGCAGGAACACGCCCGCCCCCGCGCTCCAGTCGGTATAGCCCCCCAGCCCCCATAAAAGGTTGTTCTGGCGTATGAGCAGGTGCACGAAGTCGAAATCGGCATCGCCGCCGAGGAGCTTTGGGATGGCCTTGCGGTACCGCAGGGTGAAATCGGGCCATTTGGAATCGCTGTAATACCGGATGCCGGGATAGCTTTCATATCGCTGCCCGATGCGGTAGCGGAAATCGGCGCCGATCAGGAATATGTCGGGCGCGGCAAAGTCTTGTTGGCCTTCGAGGGCGGGGATGGGCGCGTTGGGGGCGTAGCGCGATTCGTCGCCCCTGCGCCAACTATAATTGGTATGGTTGACAAGGGGCTTGCGGCGCCCCCATTCCGTGAAGCCGGTAAAAGCGAGCCCTGGCGCCAGTATCTGGCTCCATTCCACTTTTGCGTACGTTTTGTCGTACAGTTTCATGTAGTTGCGCTCGGCGATGAGCGAATACTGGGTGTTGGTGATGGGCGCGATGGGCCGTAGTTCGTTGAACTGCTCCACCATGCTGCCGCCGATCACTTCCAGCGTGCTGTACCGGATGCTTTCAAAGCGGCGCTTTACCCCCAACCAACCGCGCAACTTGGTTTCCTTCAGGCCGTAGTTCAGGTTGCCCAAAGCCCGCCAATATTTGGTGCCACGGGCATCGGCATCGAGCTGCAATTCGGGCTGGACGTCGAAAACCATGCCCTGGACGGTGTTGAACTGTACCCATTGCGCGGCTGCCGGATAGGAAAATGCGCGGTGTTTGTAGGTATTTTTCCAGGTATAGCCCGTCAACAAGTTCATGGGCTCAAAGCGGTTGTCTCGCCTGTCCATGCTGTCGAGGTAGGATTTGGAAGTCCGTATCTGTTGGATGCTGTCCTTTTTGATGTAATCCCGCTGCTCTTCTTCCGTGAGCGGGATGGGGCGGATGGATGCCCAGTAACCGGTGTCGCGTTTCAAGGCGCTGTCTTCGACCTTGAAGGTCTCGCGGTTAAAAAACTTGTCGTCAAAAACAGGTTTGAGGTCGTAGTTGGAAAAAACGCTGTTGAAAAAACCGTTGATCTTGAACCCTAAAACGCCCACCTTGAAGCTTGCCACCTGGTTCAGCACCCGCCAGGTATCGGGCTTTTCCACCAATACATATTGCTGCTTGATGCGCAGGGTGTCGATGATCGGCTGCTTGATGGAAACGCCGGTCAGCACCAGGTCGGCACTCTCGATGTTCCACCAGGAATCCACCACGTAGAGGAACCCGCTGAAGGTGGGGTCTTCGGCGCGCTTGGGGATCACTTTTATCTTTTCGATGGTGTAGCCGTTCATGTCCTTGAAGCTGCCCGCCCATTTGAAATCGTAGTAGCTGAAGGCGTTGTCGGCCAGGGGCGACAGTATTTCGCGGTCAACATTGATGGTCTCGTTGTACAGGTCGAAGTCGGTGTAGGTAGCGCGATTCATGCTGAAGCCGCGGTCGTTGCCGCTGATTTTGCTGGAGACCATGATCTCTTTGGCGCGGGCTGGCGGCGTTTGGTAGTACAGCTTGGACACCGACTCCGAAAGGTAAATGACGCTGCCGGTTGAATCCTCAAACACATCCTCTCCGATTTCTTTGCCGAATATTTTTTTGGGCGCGTCCACAAGTTTGTAAAAGCCCTTGATATAGACATCGCAGGCGTATTCGTTCACCTTGTTTTTGTAATACTTCCGCTTGGCGATCACCTCGCGCATGATGGCCACGGCGGGGTCTTTGGAGGAGATGACCACTTCGCGCAGCTCCAGGTCGGAGGGGTCCAGCTTGGCATTGAGGGTGAGGGGCTTGTTGGCCACCGTTATTTTTTCGATCTTTGTCTTGTAGCCAATGTATTGGAACACAATCTCTTGCGGGCCGGCAGCGACGTTCAGCTTATATGCCCCGGCAGCGTTGGTGGCAGTGCCGTTGCTGGTGTTGCGCACATAGACGGTGGCATAAGGGAGGGGCTCGCCATTTTCATCGGTGACTTTGCCGCTGACTTGGGCTATTGAAAAGCAGGGCAACAGCAGGAGGACGAGGATTGAATCGAGGGCAGTGTAGGTTTTGCGCATTTGGAATATTTTTGGCAAAAATGAAGCGGTAAACCCGAACTTCGTCGCTCTTAACAAAATTTAACCGACAAAATGGATTTCCTCGAACGCTTCCGGCAATATTTAATGGTTCAAGACGGCCAGGGAGAAGCAAGGCGCGTCTTGTTGGCCGTCAGCGGGGGAGTCGATTCTATGGTCATGCTGCACTGTTTTCAGGCAATCGGCATAAAATATGCTGTTGCCCACTGCAATTTCCAGTTGCGCGGGCAAGAATCAGACGGCGATGAAAAATTCGTACGGGAAAAAGCCGCCGAATTGGATGTGCCTTTTTTCACAAAGCGCTTCGATACCAAAACTTATGCGTCGGAAAACGGCATCTCTACCCAGATGGCTGCCCGAGAGCTGCGCTATGCCTGGTTTGAAGAGGTCGCAGCCAAAAACACCTGTCAACAGGTGGCCACTGCCCATAACTTGAACGATTCCATTGAAACCGCCCTGCTGAATTTCATCCGGGGGACAGGACTGCAAGGACTAGTTGGAATGCGGAATGCGGAGTGCGGAGTGCGGAATACTGGCGTGGAGCAGCACAATCGCCCATGGCCATTTGAACAGCCAAGCGAGACGCATTCCGCACTCCGCATTCCGCACTCCGCAATCCTTCGGCCTTTGTTGTTTGCGACTCGCGATGAAATTATCGCTTTTGCCCAAGCCAATGATATCTCCTGGCGGGAAGACAGCAGCAATGCTTCCGATGCCTACGGGCGCAATTTCCTGCGGCGCCATGTCATGCCAAAAATGCAGGAATTGAACCCGAATTTCTTGCATACCGCCGAGCGGAACCTCGTGCGCCTGCGGGACACAAGAGAGAACTTTGAGTTCCTCCTTCGGCAGTTTTTAGGTTTGCCAAACGAAGTTTTGGAGGAGGTGTCTGGTTCCTATTCCATTGACAAACAAAAACTTGTGCAACTGCCTTCGCCGAGGCAGGCCCTGTACGACCTGTTGAAACCGCACGGGTTCACGGAAGATCAAGCCCGCCAAATGGCCGAAAAGCTGGATGAGGTCGGCTTCCTGTTGCACAGCGCATCGGGATGGGCAGCCCTGTGCGAGCGGGCCGCCGTTCTGGTACAGTCGCCGACTTCCGACAAGCAGCAAATCGTTGCACAGACAATTCAGGAAAACGATTTGATGCTCCGCCTCGATGGCGGCGGCACGCTTTTTTTTATGCCTGCAGCATTGGGTGGCTCCTTCCCCGATGGCAGGGAATCCATACTGGTCGATGCGGCGAAAGTACAGTTCCCGCTCAGCGTTCGCCACTGGCGGGAAGGCGATGCCTTTCACCCTTTCGGTATGGGCGGGAATAGCCAGAAGTTGCAAGACTTTTTTACCAATTTGAAGCTGTCGCGATTTGAAAAGGAAAAAGTGCGGCTGCTTTTGAACGGGGACGGGGCGGTTATTTGGGTGATCGGGCATCGGCTGGATGAGCGGTTCCGGGTGGGGGAGAATACGGCTAAAGGATTAAAGATCAGTTTTTTATAATAGGGTACTGTCAACTGTGTGGTACATCTCGTTCGACTTTTTGTTTCTCACGACGACACGACGGCGCCACGACCACACTACTGGACATTTTATTTCGCGCAGATTTTACACAGAAAAGGATACAGATTTTACACAGATTTTTTCCGCGTAAAATCTGTGCAAACAAATCTGTGTGAAATCTGCGCGAAAAATGTCCAGTAGTGTGGTCGTGGTGCCGTCGTGTCGTCGTGAGAAACCCTCCTACAGTGCGGGCGGATGACAAAAATGCCAAACCGGGGCTCGTTTCAGGCTCTGGAAATGGGAATTTCACACTGGATTTCAAAAAAATTTAGCGTATATTAGCATTATTACTCGCTAAAACATGGTATTTTTACAAGGTTTTAGCGAGTAATAACATCATGGTGCGCTAAGAATTCGCTGTTTAAAATATGCCTTAGACATGGAAAAAATACTCATCGGGAGAAAAGAAGAGCAAGCTACTTTGCAGAAGGCATTGTTGACACCCGAAGCGGAGATGGTAGCCGTTATTGGGCGCCGGCGTGTCGGGAAAACCTTCTTGGTGAATGAGGTTTATAAGGGCCAGATCGCATTTGGGATCACAGGTACTCAAAACGGCTCCACGGCACGGCAGTTGCAAAACTTTAGGGATCAACTTGAAGCGGTGACCAAGCCATATACCCCCATGCCTTTGCCGGGCAACTGGCAGGAAGCATTCAAGATGTTGCGGCTCCACTTACAAGAGCGCCTTGCCGGGTCAAAAGAGAAAATGGTACTGTTTTTTGACGAGCTTCCTTGGCTTGCCGGGCACCGCTCCGGATTTTTGGAGGCTTTTGGCTATTTCTGGAACAGTTGGGCTTCGCAACATCCATTCGTAGTGGTCATTTGTGGCTCGGCAGCATCATGGATGATACAGCGAGTGGTAAATGACCGCGGGGGACTGCACAACCGCATCACAAGGCGGATTTTCTTGCAACCTTTCAAGCTCGGCGAAACGGAACAATACCTCCAGAGCAGGGGCGTAATGCTCGACCGCTATCAGTTGGCGCACATTTATATGGCAATGGGCGGCATCCCGCACTACCTCAAAGAGGTTGAGCATGGAAAAAGCGCAGTCCAAAATATTGATGCTATTTGTTTTTCAAGGAATGGCCTTTTGAGCGACGAATTTGAGCGACTTTACCCATCGCTCTTTGCCAAAGCCGAAAACCACATTGCCGTCGTCAGGGCCTTGGCTGAAAAAATGCAAGGTATGACGCGCAACGACCTGGCCAGCGCAGCCAAAATTTCCAATGGGGGCGGATTCACAAAAGTCCTGACAGAACTGACCCAATCGGGGTTTATTTCGGAGAGTTTTCCATTCGGGAAAAAAAAGCAGGACAAAATATATCGGCTGACAGACCCGTATTCGCTATTTTTCTTGCAATTTATCGAACAAAACCGCTTTCAGGGCAACAACCCCTGGCAGCACCTCAGCCAAACTGCTGCTTACAAATCATGGGTCGGCCTGGCTTTTGAAGGGATTTGCCTGGAACACTTAACAGAAATAAAAAATGCTCTGGGCATTTCCGGCGTTTATACCAGAGCCTCGTCATTTTACAAAAAGGGAAGCCACCAGGAGGCCGGCCTTCAAATTGATCTGGTGCTTGATCGAAACGACCACACCATAAATCTGATAGAAACCAAGTTTTACAACCAGCCATTCAGCATCGACAAAGCATATTCAGAGAAATTGCAGCAAAACCTTTGGGCTTTTCAACGCGCGACAAAAACTACAAAGCAAGTGAGTTGGGTTTTCATCACCACTTTTGGGCTGGTGGAAAACAAAAATTCTATAGGCTTGATTGGAAAGACCTTGTTATTGGATGATTTGTTCGTGTGAGCAAGTACCGCTGTGAATGGCTTCCCCTACCTTCGCCCCATGAAGTTTCTGTTAGCTTTCCCTTTGCGGCTTTTCGCATATTGGCTCCTCTACTTTGCGCTGTTCAGGCTTTGGTTTGTCTTGTGGTTTTTCCGGGAATGGTCGGCTGAATCGCCGATGTCGGCCTGGGCTTCGTTTTGGCACGCTTTGCCGCTCGACTTGAGCATGGCAGGCTATCTGGTGGCGGTTCCGGTGCTGTTGTGGTTTGCAGGTTTGGGTATTGGAAGCAGGTCGTACGGTTTTATTGAAAAAGCGATTTTGTATTTTAACGTATTGATCGCCAGTGGCTTGGTGTTTTTATTCGGCGCCAACATCTTTATTTACGAAGAGTGGCATACCTTGCTGAACAACCGGGCGCTGGAGTATTTCAAAACGCCGGCGGCTTTATTGGATTCGATGTCGCTGCCGTTTGTTGTGGTTTGCATACTGTTGTATGTAGGCGGCGTTTGGGTTGTTTACCGGGGATACAAGTTAGTCGTTGGCGCCAAAGTTTATACGCCAAATACCAGTCGTTGGGCATTGTTAGGGTTGCCCGTTTGGCTGGCTCTGTTGGCACTGGCCATCCGCGGCGGGCTGGGGGTGATGCCCATCAATGAGAGCGCCGTTTATTATTCCCCCCATATTTTCGACAACCACGCCGCTACCAACACCGCCTGGCACCTGGCCCACAGCATGATGGAGACCCGATCTGCCCAAAACCACTACCGTTTTATGGGCGGCGATGCGGCAGAGGCTTGTATAAGCCGTTTGATGGGGAAAAGCGTTGCCCAGGCAGAAACCAACTACCAGTTTTTCAGCACTCCCGACAGCGCCAGGCTTAACCTGGTTTTTGTCATCATGGAAAGCCACACTGCCCAGGTGCTGGAGTCTTTGGGCGGTGAAAAGGGGGTTTGCCCTGCCTTGGAACGGCTTTCTGCCCAAGGAATCTTGTTCAGCAACTGCTACGGCAGCGGCTACCGCACCGACCAGGGAATTGTTTCCGTGCTGGCAGGCTATCCGGCGCAGCCCGACCAGAGCATTGTGCTGTTGGAAGACAAGGCCGTCAAGCTCAATTCCGTGCCTAAAACCTTGAAGGTGAAGGGCTATTCTACTGCATTTTTGTACGGCGGCGAGCTCACTTTTGCCAACCTCGGCACCTGGCTCGCCAACCAGCGCTTCGACAAAATTTTCTCCGAAAAAGACTTTTCCCGTGCCGAAAAAACCCAGCGCTGGGGCGTGGACGACAAAATCCTGCTCCAACGGGCCATCACAGAGATCAACCTATTGCCACAGCCCTTCTTTGCTGCCGCCATGACCCTCAGCCTGCATCCGCCCTACGACGTGCCATACCAAAGCCGTTGGCAGGGCAGCAGCGACCGGGAGAAATTCCTGAACAGCGCCGCGTTTGCCGACCATGCCATCGGCGAGTTTTTCAGGTCAGCAGCGCAGCAGCCCTGGTACAAAAACACCCTGTTCTTGCTCGTCGCCGATCACGGCGCCTCCTTGCCCAGTGGGGCAGGACTCGACAACCCTGTGTCGCGCCACACACCGCTGATCATTTTTGGGCAGCCGCTGGCCGAAAAATGGAAGGGCGCGAAAATCGGGCAGTTTTGTAACCACCACGATATTCCAGCTACCGTTTTGGCGATGGTGGGCATAGAGAACATACGCGATGATTTCCCCTGGAGCAGGGATCTTTGGTTTTGGAATACGGTGTTGAACGCCAATAAAACGCCTGAGATTGATCAATTCCACAACGGTTTTGCGTATTTCACGAATGAAAATGGCATCGGTTGGGCGAATGGCCAGGGCAAAGGGTTTTATTATTTTGGCGATAAAAAATGGAAATTTTGGGAAGGTGCGCTGGATGCAAGGAGCCAGGAGGATGCCAAGGCGTACCTGCAAGCGGTGTATGAGGACTTTTTGGGAAAGTAGTTTTCACCACAGAGGTTTTTTCACCACAGAGTTGCACAGAGTTACGCAGAGGTTGCACAGAGGTTTTTTCACCACAGAGTTGCACAGAGGTTGCACAGAGTTACGCAGAGGTTGCACAGAGGTTTTTTAGGAGCCTATTGAGTATATCTCCTCTGTGGAACCTCTGCGTAACTCGTACGTTTGACTTGCCTTGATTTTTTTAGTTTTGATGGTTAAAGAAGAAGGGG